>CANLTI010000071.1 GCA_947494095.1 uncultured Pseudomonadales bacterium | reverse complement strand
ACCTAACGGCAAGAAAAGAGCTTAAATTAGGCTCTAAGCGCTCTTTTTGACTTAAATATGCTCAAGATGATTATTACATCACCTTGAAAGGGCTGCTGCATAGGGATATGCAAGATTAGACTTTGCAGGAGCATAAAGTCGAGGAGCACAAAATCGCAGATGGCTTGAGCGGCCCAGCAAATGATCCATTAGCGCCCGGTTTCCGCACCTTTGAATAGTTACGTTTGTTGTTTGTTGCGCGTTAGGTGTTTAGGCCGGGTGTTTAAGGTAGGAGCTAGGCTAGGTGGCTATTGCCCCAGCCTATGATTACAGCGCTTTTAATTTTTGTACGAGCTTGGCCAATGCTTTACCGCGATGGCTGATTTTACTTTTTTCAGCTTTGTTGAGTTGTGCAGAGGCTACATTATGACTGGGAACCCAAAAAATAGGGTCGTAGCCAAAGCCGCCATCACCTTGAGGTTGAGTGAGAATGGTGCCCTCCCAGCTGCCTTGGCAAATAATTGGGGTTGGGTCGAGTGCGTGCTGCATAAATACTAATACGCATTGATAGCGTGCAGTGCGTTTGTGAGTGGGCGTTTCTTTTAAGGCTTGAAGCAGTGCTGCATTATTGTTTTGGTCGGTGGCGTTTGCGCCACTGTAACGGGCCGAGTAAATACCGGGCGCGCCTTGGAGAGCATCCACCTCAATACCCGAGTCATCACTAATAGAGGGTAGGCCACTGTGCTTGCAAGCGTTACGGGCTTTAATGATGGCGTTTTCGACAAAAGTCAGGCCATCTTCTATGGCTTCGGGTACTTGGTATTCGCTTTGTGGCTTTACATTAAAGCCTAGGCCGCCGAGTAAGTCGTTAAATTCACGCAATTTACCGGCATTACCGCTGGCCAAAACAATGGTTTGTGTTGTGTTCATGGTAGTCCTATATTCGGTCGCTTTGGCTTTTATGTTTGGTCGCGGTATCGCTGCTCTACCGCTGGTGTGAGCTTTATGGCTCGGCGTAAAGCTTGCGGGTAAACTTGAGTGTAAAAGGGGTTGCCTGAGGCGGGGTAACGGTAATGTGAAAATTGAATACTTCTTCGTTGGTGATGCGCAGTGGGGCGATGCTGTAAATAGCCGCTTGCTCGGTAATTGTTTTAAAGGTGAGTGGCTTTTTTTGTTGCATGAGGTTTTGTGCGTAAGCGTCAAGTTTGGCATCAACGGCTTTGCCTGTTTTATCGTGCACGCTAATATTAATAAGCGTTTGGTTTTTGCCTCGGGTAATGCCGTAGTGCGCAGCAATATCGGGTTGAATAAAGGTGCTGTTAAAGGCGGTGTAATGTACGGTGTAGTCGCCAAATACTTGCGTACTCTCTTGGTCGAGATCGGCCGCATGAAGGATATTAATACTCAGCAACAAAATAGCTGCCATGGCATATTTTAGGGTGTTGCTTATTATGTGTGTGTAGCGCATAAGTGTGCTCCGTTGATTATTGTCTTTTTAATATTACGCCACATTCACGATGATGGGTGAATGGGAATTGATCAAATAAGGCAAATTGCTCAATGGTGTGCGTATTACGTAAAACTAATAAATCGCGGTGTAAGGTATCGGGGTTGCATGATACGTACACAATATGCTCAAAGCGGTTGATTAAATCGAGCGTGCCTTCGTCTAGGCCCGCGCGTGGTGGGTCGACCAATACAGTACTAAAATTGTAGCTCTCTAACGCGAGATGCTTGAGGCGTCTAAATTCACGTAGGCCTTCTAGGGCTTGGGTAAATTCTTCGCTGGATAGGCGGGCAAATTCGATATTGGTAATCGCGTTGCGCGCCATGTTGCGCTTGGCCGAATCGACACTGCTTTTTGAAATTTCAGTGGCGAGCACGCGGTCAAAATTTTTGGCTAAAGGAAGAGTGAAGTTACCGTTGCCACAATATAGCTCCAGTAGGTCGCCACCGTTGTGTTGTGTGTAGGCTTGCGACCAAGTAAGCATGTCAGTGCAAATTTTAGCATTAGGCTGCGTAAAGCTAGCCTCAACATGCTCGTAGGCGTAAACCTGCTTGTTAATCGTGAGTTCTTCTAAGACCCAGTTGCGGCTTAATACGCGCTTTTGTTTGCGAGCACGGCCAATAATATGACAGCCTAATTGTGAGGCGATGGTCTCGGCGAGGGTTTGCCATTCATCACTTAAAGGCTTGTGATAAATAAGTGTAATAAGACACTCGCCTTTTGTTGATGATAAAAATTCACATTGAAACAATTTGCGCTTTAGCAGTTCGTTAGCGTTTATTTTGGCGAGTAACACAGGCATTAGCTGGTTGATAGTGGCCGATGCAGCAGGGAATTGCTCTAGGGTATAGGTTTGCTTTGGGGTGCCAGGCTTAAACATGGCGTAATCACAGCGATCGCCTTGATGCCATATTTTAAATTCGGCTCGCATGCGGTAATGCTTGGCGGGCGACTCAAACACAACAAGCTCGGGCGCGTCAAAATCGGCAAACTGCTGGGTTGTTGTGGTTTTTTTTTGCTCAAGCTGTGCATTGTAGCTCGCGTTTGCATAGTCAAAAGCGACGGGTTCTGCGGTTGTTTGATCGGTGGCTTGTGCGTGTTGTGTGGAGTCGTTTGCGGTCATATGTTTACATCTTAATAACAAGAGTTGCAGGCGTACTGGCAAGGTGTATTTTTGAATTGTTGAGGTTTAATCCATATTGAAGGGGTTAAAGTCTTCGCGAATAATAGGCCAGCCACCGAGTGCCTGAAACTTATTGACAATCAAACAAAAAAGCTCGGCTGTTTTTTGCGCGTCGTATGCGGCGCTATGGGCTTCGCGATTGGAAAAGTCAATACCGGCAATTTGGCAGGTTTTGGCAAGCACGGTATGACCAAAGGCCAGGCCAGACAGTGTGGCGGTATCAAAGCACGAAAACGGGTGAAATGGGTTGCGCTTAATATCGCAACGCGCCGCTGCAGCATTGACAAAGCCTAAGTCAAAATGCGCATTGTGGCCGACCATGATGGCGCGCTTACAATCATATTGCTTAACTTTTTTGCGGATAGCCGAAAACACATCGGTTAAGGCTTGGCGTTCATCGACGGCGTTGCGCAATGCGCAGTCAGGTTTAATGCCGGTAAAGTCAAGGGCCGACTGCTCAAGGTTGGCGCCTTCAAACGGCGCAACGTTAAACTCGATGGTGGCATCGGGACGTAAAATGCCATCATCGTCCATATCAAGGGTTACCGCAGCAACCTCGAGTAGGGCGTCGGTGGCACAATTAAAGCCGCCGGTTTCTACATCAATAATGACGGGCATATAACCGCGGAAGCGGGAGGCAAAAACAGTGGTTTCGTTCGCTTCTGTATCGTCGCTCACGGGGGTTCCTTAATATTATGTGGGAGTGGCTATAGTATCGTAAATGTCACAATAATGTTGCTTAAGCTTTTACTGCCCAGCTAAGGGTCTCGCCTGCTAAAAGTGGCGTTAGGCTGCTTTTACCTAAACTGAGTGTCTTGGGGTTTTGCCAGGGCTGCTTGATTAATGTAATAGTGCTGTTATTGCGGGCTAAACCGTAGTAGTCAGGACCAAAATGACTGGCAAAGCCTTCGAGTTTATCGAGGGCGTTGGCCTCTTCATAGGCTTGAGCATACAGGGCTAAGGCAGCGTTTGCGGTGTAGGCGCCGGCACAGCCACAAGCGGCTTCTTTTTTGTCTGTTGTATGGGGCGCCGAGTCGGTGCCTAAAAAGAACTTAGCGCTGCCACTGGTAGCGGCGTTAATGAGAGCATTTTGGTGCTCACCACGCTTAAGAATAGGCAGGCAGTAAAAATGCGGGCGAATACCGCCGGCCAACATATGGTTGCGGTTAAACAGCAAGTGGTGTGCGGTAATGGTTGCGGCTAAGTGGCTATCGGCAGCATTAACAAAATCAACAGCGTTAGCCGTTGTAATGTGCTCTAACACGACCTTTAAGCCACTAATACTTTTAATGAGCGGCGCGAGTGTGCGCTCTAAAAATAAGGCTTCTCGATCAAAAATATCGATGTGGTTATCGGTGACTTCACCATGAATGAGCAGCTTAATATCGTGCTCGGCCATGGCCTCTAGAACAGGGTAAAGCCGTGTAATGTTCGTTACGCCAGAGTCTGAGTTGGTGGTTGCGCCAGCGGGGTAAAGCTTGCAGGCAACCACGCCTGCCGCTTTGGCGGCTGCAATATCGTGTACCGTGGTGTTATCGGTTAAATACAAGACCATTAATGGCTCAAAAGTTACGCCTTCAGGAACGTGCGCTTGAATGCGCTGTTTGTAGCCTAAAGCTTGCTCGGCGTTCATTACTGGCGGCACTAGGTTGGGCATTACAATGGCGCGCTTAAATTGGCTGGCGGCATCGCCAACGGTACGGGCTAGGGCATCGCCATCGCGAAGGTGAATGTGCCAGTCATCGGGTGCGGTAATGGTTAAGCTTTGCATAAAAAATTTACTTATCGGTGAGGGCTAAATAAAAATGCGCGTTACACGCAAAAAAACAGGCGCATGCTACCTTAATTTCGGCCTAAAGCACAGCAGCGCTTGCAAGGGCCTAGGTGTGTTAGTAGGTGTGCTGGGCGGCGATGCATGCTTGTATCGAGCTAATATTTTTTCGCGATAAGGTGCATTAGGCGGTGGCTATGCTACGGCCTACTACATTAATGATCTCCCTATCGTTAAGTTACGCGATAAAGGTTACTCTTGGACGTATTTAGATGAAGGCGATTATACCTTTCGTGCCGATGGCCAGGTTTTGGCGTTATCTGTTGTTGCGGGACAGTCTTATTATTTAGGTTATCACCAATCGACAGGTGATTTTGGTAGTCATTTCACGGCGAAAAATTATTATCAAGAGTATTCCTATGCCGACATTAAAGACCAGCTAATAATCTATCGCTATAAGCAGGCTAAGCCAACACCGGTTGTTTTTTATGCCTAAAAACAAGGTGAGTAATTCAGTACATAGCACAGTGGCTTTTAATGCGTACATTAATGCGTACTCAAGCTTTGCACTTAACGGCTGTCTAGATACTGTGTTTAGAGCAAGAGGTTGTATCTAGAGGTTGTATCTAGAGGTTATAGGACAACAATGTAATAGCATATTCGATTAACAACTCTGGCTTTGTGTATTTTATGTTGTTTTTTGAATGTCCATCATAAAAATAGAAAAAAGAGGGTAAAAATAAGTTCTTTTCATATTTAAAAATCGGTAGTTTGAGGCTCTGGCTGGCCATAGCGTCTAACCGCTATCTAAAATACGATTACAGGTAAGTAATCTTACTTTGAGTGATGAGTGATGCAATCGAGCGCGCACTCAGTTGTACGCCTATGGTGAGTACTATAAAAATAATTAAATGAGGTATATTTAATGAGTCATTACAAGCAATTTACTTGCATCAAAAAAAGACTATTCGCATGGGTTTTACTGTTACTTTTGCCTGTTAGCCATGCGGCACTGTCTTATGAAACACTTGACTTTTTAAAGTCAATTGAAGGTAAGCACACTATTGGTGCTATGCACAATCGCCAGCCCAATGCTGACCCCAATTATTACAGTCGTTGGTTTAATCGGGTGACGGGGCAGTGGCCAGGCATGTACAGCAGTGACTTTCAATTTGAGCCTCAAGAGATTGCTCAGCGCCAGCGAATGACCGATCAGGTGATTAACGAGTGGAATAATGGCGCTATGATTCACCTTATGTGGCATGCGTGTAACCCCGCAAAAAGCACACCTTGCCAATGGAATAATCAAGGCGTGCTCAGCAGTATGACGGATGCACAGTGGAATCAATTGATTACCAACGGTACGTCAATCAACAAAAAGTGGAAGTCGATGATGGATGATATTGCGGTATATCTCCAGCAAATGAAAAATGCCGGCGTAGAGGTTTTATTTAGGCCACTGCATGAAATGAATCAAGATATTTTTTGG
The DNA here is from genome assembly GCA_947494095.1 of uncultured Pseudomonadales bacterium. Taxonomy (GTDB): domain Bacteria; phylum Pseudomonadota; class Gammaproteobacteria; order Pseudomonadales; family Cellvibrionaceae; genus Marinagarivorans. Next base: position 10,625 of record CANLTI010000071.1, on the reverse strand, counting down.
TGGGGCGGTCGCCCAGGAGCCAAAGGGACGGCCAGATTGTACCAAATTACTCATGATTATCTTACCCAAGAAAAAGGCTTAACCAATATTATTTGGCTGTGGAATTTACAAGATTTTGAAACCCTTGAGGCCGATTTGCAAAGCTACGACCCAGGCGCTAAATACTGGGATATGCTCACAATGGATATGTATTGGAGTGATGGTACAGGCTATACACAAAAAAAGTATAATGCGATTGTCAAAAAAGCGGCAGGCAAGCCTATTGCCATTAGCGAGTGTGAAGATTTACCGTCACCTAATTTATTGGCCAGCCAGCCTTTGTGGACCTTTGTGATGCCGTGGTCAGAGTTGACCTTTGAAACCAACTCAAATGAAAAAATTCAACACACATACTTTTCGGAGCGTGTGTTGGTTCTTGATGAAATGCCGGGTTGGAGTGGTTACCAATTCCCTTAAGTCACTACTAAGTTACGACTAAGCCGCTATCAAACCACTATGAAACCGGTCGAGGCTCCTTGGCCGGTTTCATAGTGCGCTGTATATGACGGTTTAAGGCGTGCGCATGAATTATAGCCTCCCGGTTAGAGTCTTGGTTGCACGTTTATCTATTTTCGCCTTGCCGGGCGAGCGCCCTATTAGGTAGGGCGTTTCAGTTGGGTGCGTGTAGTCGGGTATGCGCTACAGCCCTACAACTCACAACTGCAAGACAGTCAAATACTAACCTACTACGCCTAATCAGGCTTTGCCAATATGACTGAGCTCGCTGGGCGGGTGAATGCTGCTGTGATGAGTTTATAAACAATGCAATGTTCAATAGATTGGCCTGAGGCTTAAAGCGTTGAGGGTTTAAAGTATTGACATGCGCCTGCCTTTAATTTCATAATGATATGATGTATCGTATCGTTAATGGCTTAATGTTAATTTCTCTCGGCTTTAATCGTGGTTAAAGCTATCGCGTTTTACGGAGCCGTTGCCTCGGATATAACACTCACTTTTGAGCTTTGAATGAATAGTCACTTATTAACCGCAAGGAATATTGCATGACATTACTGAATATTAATAATGCTACTGACATTAACGGTGTCACTAAATTACCAGCGCATTTACCGGTTACGGTGTTATCGGGCTTTTTAGGGGCCGGTAAAACCACAGTGCTCAATCATATTTTAAATCACCGTGAAAATCGCCGTGTTGCGGTAATTGTTAATGATATGAGCGAAGTTAACATTGATGCTGCGATGATAAAAAATGAAATTAGCCTGAGCCGTAGTGAAGAAAAACTCATTGAAATGAGTAATGGTTGCATTTGCTGCACCTTGCGTGAAGATTTGCTGATCGAGGTACGCAAGCTGGCTGAAGAAGGGCGCTTTGATTATTTAGTGATTGAATCTACGGGTATTTCAGAGCCATTACCGGTGGCCGAAACATTTACGTTTACCGATGAAAGCGGCCAAAGCTTAGCGGATGTTGCTGAGCTTAATACCATGGTTACCGTGGTGGATGGCGCTAACTTTTTACGCGACTACCGCGAAGCGCAATACTTGCAAGAAACAGGCGAGCACCTCGGCGAAGACGATGAGCGTACAGTCGCTGATCTACTGGTTGATCAAATTGAATTTGCTGATGTGATTGTGATCAGCAAAACCGACCTAGTCGATGACGATCAACTAAACCAGACCAAAGCTGTCATTCAAACGCTCAACCCAGTGGCCAATATAGTGGCTATTGAGCATGGTAATATTGATCTAGATGATGTCCTTGGTACCGGTAAATTCAGTTTTGAAAAAGCGCAACAAGCCGCTGGCTGGTTAAAAGAAATGCGTGGTGAGCATGTACCAGAAACTGAAGAATATGGCATTGCCAGTTTTGTTTATCGTGCTCGCAAGCCTTTTCACCCGCAAAAATTCCACGACTTTTTACACAGTAAAAACCTGGCCGGCAAGCTCATTCGCTCTAAAGGGTACTTTTGGTTGGCGACACGGCCCGAGTTTGCGGGTCAATGGAACCAGGCCGGCGGTATTGCGCGTTATGGTTTTGCTGGCATGTTTTGGCATGCCATTCCTAAAGAGCATTGGCCAGAAGACCCTGAGTATATTGCCTCTATTCAAAAAAACTGGATTGAGCCCTTTGGCGATATGCGCCAAGAATTAGTCTTTATTGGTCAAGGTTTAGATGAGGCTCAAGTGGTGCAGGCGCTTGATCATTGCTTATTAACAGATGAAGAGCTTCTAAAAGGTAAAACCTATTGGCACAGCCTAGAGGATCCTTTTCCCGAATGGAAAGAGGAATCATCCACTGAAGAATCGACCGCTTAACGCCTTGATGAGTGCTGCATTATGAACGCAATGCCCCTAACACAAAAACCTTCTATGGCCGTTGATTATGACCCCGGTGCTTTAGCCGATATCTATCGGCCAGAGGTTACCATGGCCATTTGGCAGCGGCAGTTGAGTGCGGACGTGAGCCAGTATGCCAGCCACGTGATGGCAACTTCTGCGCACTGGCAAACGCGTTTTATTCAGCAGCCGCAAAACATTGCCCAGCAATTAGAGCGCGAACTGCCATTATCTGATCATCGAGCAATATTCATCAACGATGTTGTGCAGGCAGTTGATATGTTCAGCTGCTTATTTGAGCTTGAGCATGTGGGCTTGCGCATGGCGGTATTAAGTAAAGCCATGTGCCCTAAATATCATGTCGATCGCGTACCGTGCCGTTTAATTTGCACCTATGCCGGGGCTGGTACCCAATGGCACCCCACAGAGCATGTCGACCGCTCAACAAGCGGGGCTATTAATCCACAGTCCAATGTTTTGGCCCAAAACCTGAGCCCTGGTGATATTGCCTTATTAAAAGGCGAAGCCTGGGAAGGTAACGAAGGGCGCGGGCTTGTGCATCGCTCACCCGCCGCCACACCCAATACCCCACGCTTAGTATTAACGCTCGACTTTGCCTAAGGTCATTGTACAGCAGTATTGCGTCTATAGGCCCCGCTTACAACGCATCAAAAAAGTTAAAAAAAGCTGCCATTTAAGTGCCGAGCCCTGCAGGGAGAGCAAGGTTTAGACAGCGTAGCTGCATAGCGATATGCAAAATTAAACTTTGCAAGAGTCAAAAGTCCAGAAGCACAAAGTCGCCGATGTTTTTAGCAACCCGGCCCATAATTTATTGCCGCCCGATTTTATAATTTATGAAAAGTTATAAAGAAAGTTGATCACTGGAGTTACCCATGAAACACATACAGTGGCAGCCGCTGCTATGCTTGCCGCCGTCAATATTCATGCGTTGGAAGGCATCGTTGTTGATAGCGCGCAAAAAACGAAAAACTAGGACAGGCGTGATGAAAAGAAAGCGACACTAAGATTTATCGACTATTGTATCGCCACGCCAAAATAATCGCTAATAGCGCATTAATTTAATAAAAGCATAAATAACCCCAAGTTAATAACTTGGGGTTATTTGGTTGGGCAGGGGTGATGGTGGGTGATACTGGAAGGGCTTATTGCGGGTGGTTATTTAGGCAGCGCGCTTGGGCCTTTGCTGATGTTTGGCAAACAAGGCTGACGTGAAGGGATTCGCTAATGTCGCAAACGCAGGGAGCGTAAGCGCGACGGATACTCACGCTCAAAGTGCTGCGTTTGTAATAGCCAAGCATCAATGTCGATATTTAAGCGCTCTAATATAGGTGGCAGGTGTGTGGCTATAGCGCCTCGCTGACGTATAGGATGTACTAAACCAGCGGTTGCATGGATGCAAGAGAGCTGGGTGTCATAACGAATAGCGCGGCGACGTGAAGGGGTTCGCTAATGCTGCGCAAGGCAGGACGCCTTGAAGCGTGCAACACGCACTTGCCCTAAGTGGGTGATGGAAAGTGTCGCCGGCCATATTCTTTTGGGAAGCTTGATTTGGATGTCCTGTCTTGTTAGTGGGCGGTATAGGCGAAAGTGGCTGGCCGCGCAAAATAATGATTAACGCAAGTGCCGCATCATTGAATAGTGATCGCGGCGAAGCGGTTATGCAAAGTCAAAAAACGCGTGCATGGGATGATGTGTCGCTGCCCGATATTGTTCAAAAAATCGCGGCTGAGCATGGCTTAAAGCCTAAGGGGCGAGGCAATAAGAGTTTGTCCAATTAGGCGCAGGGCCCTGTTTTCTCAGCAAGGCGCTCGAAGAGGCGCATGCCGGGGCCTGTAACTCTTCGGGCAACGCAGCAGAGGAGACAGAGAGCAAGTATTATTGGATAAAGTATTTCTTCCTCGCCCCTAAGGTATCTGCTGAGTTCGCGGCGGTTCGGTTTGATCACCTTGATCAAACCGCTGAGAGCGATTTGAATTTTTTACGGCGTTTGGCCATTGAGCGCGGTGCGATGATGAAGCCCGCCTCGGGTTTTTTGTTGTTTGTGGCAGAGGGCGTAGCCAAGAGCGCAAGCGGTGTTGATTTACCCGTTGTTTCATTGAGCGCCTCGCAGTGCTCGGTATACAGCTATAAGAGCGCTTCGGCTAAGGGGGTTAAGCGTGTACGCGCTAGCTATAGTGATGAGGCGAAAGGCGTAGCCGGCAGTGTTGAAGTGGGTGCGGGTGAGCCTGCATTCACCATGGCTTATACCTACACAACAAAGCAAGAGGCTGAAGCGGCCGCAACGGCTCATCTGCGGTCTTCTGAGGGGGGCAAAGAGTCATTCACAGCAACAGCGCCTCTCTCGCCCGACCTGCTTAATGCTGCCGCTGAAGGGCGCGTGGAGGTCTCTGGTTTTGACGCTGTGATTAATGGCTTGTGGCGTATCGATTCTGCGGATGTTTCGATTAAGCAAAATGGAGGGTCGTTGAGTGTTGCGTGTGATCGTGTGCTGGCTTAATGGTTGGTTGGTGTAGTGGTTTTTTAGGCTCTTAGTTTTTAATAAGTGTAACTATTCAGGGGTACCGAAATTGGGCGCTAATGAATCATTTACTGGGCCGCTCAAGCCATCCATAGCCGCTATACAAGCGCTCCCGGCGCTTAAATGCCCAGAAAATAATCCATCAGCACCCTATCAGGTGAGGTTTGTCAGCTGAGCCGAATAGTTACAAATAAGTTTTTAATAGACACAGCGAGTCTTACAGGCTTCGCTGTGTCTCTTCTCATCACCTTGTAGGCATCGGCCTGCTGTCAGTATTCCCGCCTTCCTTTGTGCTCTCTTATTTCCTATCTATAGCCTACTACGGTTTTTTTATTTCTTTTGTTTGTGTGTTAATTATATTTTCATTGTTTATTGTTTTTTGGCGTTAATTATTTCATTGGGAATATTGTTAGCGTGGTAATGTTGGTGCTTAGGGGTTTTATTGACTGTTAAAAGATAGGTTGATGTGGCGACCTTGTGCTCTAGCGCTCTGGCGTTGTGAGGTGTGGTGTTTACGTCTTTACAATTAGGCTGGTTTGGACGAGGGTTAGTGTGGTCTGAGTTCTAGTTAATGAACTGTTAGGTCGTTTGGATCTATGACAATAGCGGAAACCATATGAATTTAACTGAAAACGAATTTAGAGATTATTTATTTGAAAATCATCAAGACTCAATATCAAGTTTGGTCTGTGGGAGGCGTGAACCAATCGAATGGAAAGGCAATAACTTTCCACCCATAAGCGTTTTGTTGCAGCAGATAGTTGAAACAAAGATCAATGAAATAATCGATGGTTTAGAATCATTAGTGTTATCTGCAAGAGAATTACGGCTAGAGAAGTCTGGTGATAGTACAACGCGTATCGATTTGTTTGGAAATTCAGAGCGTATCGGGCTGGCTATTATTGAACTCAAGAAGTCAAAGCAAACTGAGCGACAAGCTTTTACTGAGTTATTGGCCTATGCCAACCACTTTTGCTCTATCTTCCCAGGGCTAACTGAGCACGCAATAAACACTATTTTGATTGCCCCAATGGAAACGAGAACGGTTAGGGATGCGTTTGTGCAGGAGGTTTTGGGGAATAATAAATCTTCAGCGGCTCTTATTCCCTCGGAAGAAAACGGAAAAATTAAGTTAACAATATACTACCCTGATAAGTCTTACTATCAATGGTTTGAAAATAACCTCTTAGATGACAGGTCAATGTACACGGTAGCTATTGCTTTTGAAGAGCTGCGAGGCTGGATAGATACTGATAAAGACAATGACCAGAAAATACCTGATTGCTCTAAAGATGCTTTAAATACCATATCAAATACAGTATCCCATCGGTTGGAGGCGGAAGGGTTTCATTCGATTGTATATGCAGCTCAGCAATGGGGAGAAATAGGCCAGAGTTTCCCTTACCCGAATGTTATATATGCCGTTTCTATAAATCCCTTCGCATCATTCAGAGCCTCATGTCATGATGGGGAGATCTATGGAGCGACACCAGAAGGAAGGGTTTCAGAGATTCAATCGGTTTATAATCAAATAGATGAATCTGAAAGAGAGTTTTGGCTTGAAAGTTTAGAGTCTAATTTTCATGGGCTCGCCATCAGGATCGTAAAGGAAGAATTTGATCGATGTTTTTTACACACTGACAAATCGATTGTTGGAAGTGAAATTTCACTTCCAGATTGGTATGGCGTGAAAACAAGTATGATTAACTCTGTTTTTACCCACAACCTTGATATTTACCAAACAGGGTTACTTAGAAAAATTTATTCAAGTTATATTGAATACATTTATAGCGTAAATATGGATGAATTATATTATTCTGACGATTTGCCAAAGTATTCCTATGATACTTTGAGGCGTTTTTTACCTGTTTGGGAAATCTTAAGGGGACTGGGCGTTGGAGATGAGCATGCCTAACCGTTTTGCTGGGACAGGCACTCGTTTTAATTCATTCTGGTTATTAGTCTGATATTTTTATAACGCATATTCAAAAGAACAACAAGGAGACCCCAAACACTCAATTTATCAAAACGCAAACCGGTTGTGCTGTAAGGGCATTAAGGCTAGCTTTGTGGAAAATGTGTAACAAGATAGGTTGGTGTGGCGCCTTTGTGCTCTAGCGTTGGGAGGTGTAGTGTTTACTGCTTTAAAATTAGGCTGGACAGAACAGGCGTTAGTGTGGCCTGAGTTCTAGCTAATGAACTGTTAGGGTTCTTTCATGATATTCGAAAATTTTGATTTTTATGCCTTAGAAGATCCAGAATTTAAAGAGGACTCTGTGCGAGAGGAACTCGTGCTGCCGATCATTAAAGCTTTGGGTTATCAAGTTTCAGGTGATTCGCGAGTGGTTAGGAGTAGGAGTCTCGTCCACCCTTATGTGGCACTTGGGTCACAGAAACGTAAAGTGTCTATTGTTCCAGATTATCTATTTCTTTCTGATGGCAAGCCTTATTGGGTGTTAGATGCAAAGTCACCTTCGGAGGAAATCACTAAGAGTAAGCATGTAGAGCAAGCTTATAGCTATGCGATACACCCTGAAGTACGAGCCGAATTATATGCACTATGTAACGGCAAAGAATTCACTCTTTATAGCGTGAAACATTTTGACCCAATCCTCAGCTTCAAACTTGATGCAATCGACACTTATTGGGAATCCATAAATCGAATTCTCAACCCCAAAATCAAAGGGCATCCAGATCTCATTAATTTCAATCCTGATTATGGTCTTCATTTAAGAATGCTTGGCGCAAAAGAAGGTTTTTCCCATATGGCTTTTGCAGTAAATACAAATCATATGATAAAAGTTGAAGATGGCCTATACACCACTGCCACTATAATTTCCGCTGAAGAAGACTATTTAATGTCAATAGATTTCGGTGAAAAAGAGTTTTCTAAATTACTCAAAATTATTCCAGAGGCCCAAGCTTCAGTACTATCTGAAAGTTTGAAAAGGCAGCCTTATAAAATACACCTAGATAATGGCGAAGAGTTTAGATTTGGTGTGGAATCAGAGCTTACCAAAGACATTTTTCATAATCCGCAGGAGTCATACTTGCCTTTCAAAGTAATCGATTTTTTTCCTTATAGTGACTTTACCAATGAGCAAGAACAACCCTAAGGCGTTTCGAGGTTTTGCTGGTGCGCGCTTTGCTGGAACAGGCACTCGTTTTAAGTCATTCTGGTTATTAGTCCGATATTTTTATAACGCATATTAAAACGAGTGCCTGTCCCTGCAAGTACTTGTGGTGCAATAGCTACATAATAAAACGTTTAGCAAGATAGATTAGTGCGGGGGCCTTAGCCCTAACGGTAGCTTTATGGCGGCGTTAAATTTTTTATCGAGATCGAGCATGAATGAAAAAATTAAATTATCATGGGAGAAAGTCCTTCATCCTGATACGCTTAAGAAAAATATTATTACCGCCTCTATATTCTCTATGTCTTTTGAAAAGCCGCTTTGCTGGGACAGACACTCGTTTTAAGTCATTCTGGTTATTAACCTGATATTTTTATAACGTATATTAAAAAGAACAACGAGGGCATCCTAAGGACTAAGCTTATCAAGACGCAAACCGGTTGTGCTATAAGGGCATTGAGGCCAGCTTTGTGAAAAACGTGTAACAAGATAGGTTAGTGCGGCGCTCTTGGCCCTAGCTGTGGCGCTTTGCTGGGACATGCACTCGTTTTAATATCGTAATCATTGGTTGTTTTTGATTAAGCTATCATTTGGTTATCTAAACGAGTGCCTGTCCCAGCTTATTGATTGTAGAAGAGTCTAATACGAAATTATCTAAGACTTTGTTTCAAATAAACGAAGAAAGTGCGCCTGATTCATATACTGAGCAAGGTGTTGCTGAATGACGTTTTGTTCTTGCGAACCATGTAAGGGGAATCATAGATGAAAACCTTCCAAAGCTGGTTAGTATCGCCATGGATGAATCCCATAAAAACACATAACAAGTCATTAAAGCAGGACAAATAACAGTTGGCTTTTGCTCCTTCGTCGCTTATTTTAACCAACTATTTTTTGCCTCTTAATGAGGCGTTAGGCCTCAATAGGAATCATGCTCAGCATATGGAATGGATCGATAAAATAAAGCCGCTATTGGACCTTTTAAACGGGTTGGTTAGTCCATTTCTAGCGATAACGGTGGCTTATATTGCCTACCAACAGTGGAAGACTAACCAACGTAGAGAAAACAGAGAGCAAAGGGCGATTCAGGTTTCAATCTATAAAAGAGTGAAGTCGCATCTTAATTATATTGATTACAATAGAGAGGTAGATCCGGAGTTGTTTGAGGAATTTAAGCAGGCATCTGCTGAGGCAGACTTTGTATTTCCAGAAACAGTAAAAGAGTATCTTGCTGATGTTGAGTCGGATTCATCGCAGTGGTTAGTCTGGAAAGATTGCCTCGATACCGCCGCCAAAGATGCTGACCAGCAGTCTATAGCTAGCCTTGAAGTAGACAATGAAAATATCATGGATAAATTGCAACAAAAAAGCTGCGATCTATTAAATTTATTTGAGAAAAGAATCTACTAAGACAGGCATGCCAAAAAGAAAATGACACTAAGTTTTATCGACTATTGTATCGCCACGCCAAAATAATCGCTAATAGCGCGTTTTACTGGGACAGGCACTCGTTTTAAGTCATTCTGGTTATTAGTCTGATATTTTTATAACGCATATTAAAAAGAACAACGAGGATATCCTAAGGACTAAGCTTATCAAGATGCAAACCGGTTGTGTTATAAGAGTATTAAGGCCGGCTTTGTGAAAATGTATAACAAGAAAGATTGATGCGGCGCTCTTGTGCTCTAGCGGTGAGAGGCGTGGTGTTTACGCCTTTAAAATTAGGCTGGACAGAACGGGGGGTAGCGTGGCCTAAGTTCCAGCTAATAAACTGTTAGGAATAGGAGCAATTGATGGAATTATTCAAAGATATAGCGATAGTTTTAACTCCTTTTTTGGTTGCGTCTCTGGGGTTTATCTTGAATAGGCGGTTAGCCTCCCTAAAAACCAATACGGATTTTGAAGTTGGCCTTAAAGCAGAGCACTATAAAGCAGAGGTCGAATACTATAAAAACAAGCTGATATATTTTTTTAATCCGCTTATAGCATGCATTGAATTTGATAACGCTATCTGGAAGAGCTTGTCGATGCTATCTGACTCAGAAGATGTATTTAGTGAAAATCTCTCGACTGAGGTAGAAAAGAGCCATCTTCTTTCCAATTTGATTACGGCTAGAGATTTGGTTAGAGGAAACCTTCACTACGTGCACATGGACAGTGATTTATATCGAGTTTTAATAGAGTTTATCCGTCATGTTTCAGTGTATGAATCCATTAGAACCTCAGATGAGGAGTGTAACCCAATTGATGTAGGTGCACCATTTCCATCTAAGTTAGAAGAGATAGTAAAAAAGGAGTACAAAGAAACGATTAATCGATATGAAATCACTTAGACAGGCATGCTAAAAAGAAAATGACACTAAGTTTTATCGACTATTGTATCGCCACGCTAAAATAATCGCTAATAGCGCATTAATCTAATAAAAAGCATCAATAACCCCAAGTGAATAACTTGGGGTTATTTAGTTAGGCAGGAGTGATTTTGGGTAATGCTGGAAGGTTTTGTTTGGGGCAGGTATTAGGCTGCGCGCTTGGGTCTTTGCAGGGCCTCCTAGTAATAGTTAGCCAATTTGTTTAATATTCGCCCGCCGTTATAGCCCTGAGTGATAATTAAGTGAC
>CANLTI010000070.1 GCA_947494095.1 uncultured Pseudomonadales bacterium | reverse complement strand
ACATTGCAGGAGCATAATGTCGAGGAGAGGAAGCAGAAAACAAGTATTATTGGATAATGTATTTTTTCCTCGTCCCCATAATACTCTACCGCATTATGGGCAAGCCAGTACCGCAGCTTGCATCACCAAAAATGCCTGTAAAGATTTACATGATTGAGCAGCCTTTGCCCGCATTAACGCCCCTTCCCAGCCATTAAACAAAAACTCAGCCATGGTGCCAGCATCATGCAGTGCATTGATTGTACCGTCTTGCTGACCCACCTTAATGGTATCGGCCAGCATAGCGGTTAAGCGGTTAAGTGCTAAGTCTAGCGCTATTCTAATATCGTCAGAGGCATCAGCCATTTCTTGGCACATGTTACCCAAAAAACAACCCTGCTTAAATTCATTATCGGTCGCGCAATCTAGACTGCCGTTAAAAAAGCGCGTTAGGCGCTCTGCCGGCAAAATGCTGGCATCTTCTAAAATAATGGCCGCATGCTCACGCCCTTCAATGCTGGCATACTCAATCGCCTCTATGGCAAATTGCTCTTTGCTATCAAAATAGTTATAAAAAGAGCCTTTAGGCACGCCTGCGGCATCAACAATATGCTTTACGCTTGTGCCGTTATAGCCTGTTGCCTTCATAACTTCCATGCCGGCCAATAATATGGCTTCTTTTTTATCTTCACGCTTATTCATCGTATAGCCCTCTGCTATCGCGCTGAACCTTTGCTGACTATCTTAGTGGCAGCGCTGGCTGTTATATGCCATCAATAATATGACCGGTCGTCTTTAATTGCAACTGTTTTTATCGACTTTATATGTATGCGTATCACAAATAATAATATACTGGTTACTCAATGCCAGTTAAGTGGCATATTAACATTAGCTTATCACTGTTTAAGGCGCCCTCATGGACTATCAAGGCACTATCCGCTTCACGCTTCTCAGTCAAAGTAGCGACGAAGTTACCTCAAAAATGCCCGTCGAAAAAGGCATTCTCAACCCTTTTGGCATTGCTAACGCAGGCGCTATCATCTGGTTTGCCGATGTGACGGCCTCGGTTCTACTACTTGAGAGCAGCAACCCCCAAGAGGGCATGAAAGGCTTCCCGCTGGCGATTAACATTAACGCTAATCTTATGGGTAATGCCAAAAACGGTAACTTTTTTGCAACCTCTAATTACATTAAAAAAGGCCGTACCGTTAGCGTTGTACGCACACTCGTCACCGATGATGAGCAAAATGTTATTGCAGATGTGACGACTAATCACGTGCTAACACGATAGGCGCGAGACAATAATAGTTGCAATTACTGTTTTCTCGGCAAGGCACTCGAAGGGACGCATGCTGGCTGGAGGGCATATAACGCTTTGAGCCGCGCAGAAGAGCAAAGACAAGACAAGACAAGACAAGACAAGACAAGACAAGACAAGACAAGCATTATTGGATCATGTATTTTTTCCTCGTCCTAACCACATCGCTAATGGCTTATTTAGTTAAGTATCATACCCCAAAAATTTAACGGCTACGCCTATCGTAGTCACCATAAAAAACCCCCGAGCAACATTGAGTACTCGGGGGTTTTTATATCAACAAATAACGTGAGTTAAGTATTATTGTAACTATTCAGGTCAGCCGATAATCCTCATCTAATAGGGTACTGATGGGTTATTTCTGGGCATTTAAGCGCCGGGCCTTGCAGGGAAAGCAAGGGGTAGGCAATGCACCTGCATAGGGATATGTAAGATTAGACTTTGCAGGAGCACAAAGTCGAGGAGCAAACTGTCGAGAGCGCTTATATAGCGACCGCCCCAGCAAATGATCCATTAGCACCCAATTCCAGTACTACTGAATAGTTACGTATTATTTTCGAATACCTTCTACCGACAAAAACAACTCCACCTCAGAAGCCGAAGCGCCTAAACTTTTGGTTAAGTCCATACCAAAGTCTTGTGGCTTAATAGTAATATTACCTTCAAACCCATGACGGTACCCACCCCAAGGGTCATTGCCACCGCCAATATGCTCAACCGCAATAGTAATTGGCTTAGTGACGCCGTGTAAGGTTAAATTACCACTTAAGTCTGCTGTTTTTTCGCCTGTCGCTTTATAGCCGGTGCTAACAAATTTAGCGCTAGGAAATGTACCGGTATCTAAAAACTTTTTGCCGCGTAAATGCTTATCGCGTTCGGCATGCATACTATCGATGCTAGCCACATTAATATCTACGGTCACTTTGTTTTTACTGGGATCTTTAGCATCAAAAGTAAATTCACCGCCAAACTCATTAAAGCGGCCATATAACCAGCTATAACCTAAATGCTTAATTCTAAATTGTACAAAGGCATGCGCACCTTTTGTATCAATAACATAATCGTCAGCGAGCGCACTAGGCATAGCTGCACTTGCCGCAACAGCCAGCGCCAGTGAAGCGGCTATAGCTTTTACTTTGCTGTTGCCTTTTTTAGCCAACATCGATACCTGATTGCTATTTAACAAATTAAACATAAAATCTCCTCAGTATAATTAAAAAGTTTTACCTATTAAAAATTCACGCTCTATCGGTTAGCACCCAACATACGCTTTAGTGTATCGTCTTTATCGTAAAAGTGATGCTTAAGAGCGCCTAGTGCATGTAAACTTGCCAAACCAATAAGACTAAAGCCCGCAATCGCATGCACTTCACCTGCATAATCTTCAAGGTTGGTAATACCACTGACTGTAGCAGGAATAGCCAACACATTAAAAAAGTATAGCGGATCACCCTGCGCAGTAGTAATAAGATAACCACTAATAAACATCACAAATAATACAAGTAACATGGCGTGATGCGCCGCCTTGGCCATAATCTTTTCTTGGGTTGAGTGCTGCGCTATTGCCAAAGGCCTAGCCGATACTTTATACCAAATAATACGGGTTAACGTTAGCAACATTAGCACGACACCAAAACTACGATGCAAGTCTGGCGCTGTTTTATACCACTCATGATAGTAGTCTAACTCTACCATCCATAGGCCCACGGCAAATAGCCCAATAACAGTTAACGCGCTCAGCCAATGAATAACGCGACTCAACCAACCATAGTGGGTAGTACTGTTTTTGAGCTTGGGTTGATCACTTAGCACCGCACCGCTCCAATATTAAAAAATAATAAATGTAACTATTCATTAGTACCGCAACTGGGTACTAATGAATCATTGACTGGGCCGCTCAAGCCATCTGCGACTTTGTGCTCCTCGACTTTGTGCTCCTGCAAAGTCTAATCTTACATATCCCTATGCAGGTGCAAAGTCTACCCCTTGCTTTCCCTGCAAGGCCCAGCGCTTAAATGCCCAGAAAATAATCCATCAGCACCTATCAGGTGCGGTTTGTCAGCTGAGCTGAATAGTTACTAATAGATAGACTATAACGCACTGATTACAAATGGCTAACAGCTTGCTTAATTTGCGCAGCTATTTCTTCATTGGTGATAGCTTGAGCTTGAGTATCAAAGTGATCAAAAAATGACGCCACACTCACACTGGCTTTAACATCAGCCGCAAAATACGAGGCTGATGCCAACGCTTGAGCCAATACATTTTTGGCGCCACCAGGGCCTGGCGATGCCGCTAATACCACCATCGGCTTGTTGTGAAATACCGCTCGATCAATACGCGACACCCAGTCAAATAAGTTTTTATACGCGGCTGTATAAGTGCCATTATGCTCAGCATAAGACACTACAATAGCGTCAGCACTTGCTAACTTTTGCGAAAAAGCCTTGGCTAATGCTGGCTGGCCTAACGCCGCTTCGCGCTCCACACTAAATAAAGGTAGCTCATAATCGTTTAAATCCAGTACTTCTACTTCAGCATTAGCGACTAAGCCGGCAGCGTAAACAGCTAACTGCTTGTTGATGGACTGCTGGCTAGAGCTGGCAGCGAATGCGATGATTTTCATAATAGACCTTGTTATGGCAATGGCACAGGATGATCATTATTTAGAGCGCAATAATTGTATGCGTGTTGTTGACAGCATTATGCACCTAAAGATTCATCTAAAGGGTCAATATTTTTGCGCTAACGCATCAAAATTTTAAACCTTTTAGCCCCACCAAGCTTCTTATAATAACGGCCATACATTCATCAATAAGTTACAGGTGCACCATGGGTTTACTGGTTAACGGGCAATGGCAAGATAAGTGGTACAAAAGCAAGCACGGCGCTTTTGAGCGAGAAGATGCCATATTTCGGCATTGGGTGAGCGCCACGGGTGAAGCTGGCACTACAAGCTTTAAGGCTGAGTCAGGTCGCTATCATCTGTTTGTATCGCTCGCCTGCCCTTGGGCACATCGCACGCTTATTTTCCGCGAACTTAAGCAACTGCAGAACCACATCGGCGTAACCGTAGTCGACCCTAAAATGCTTGAACATGGTTGGGTTTTTTCTGAGGTATCTAAAGACAATCCCATACCCAACCTGCAGTATTGCCATCAGGTATATACTGCTGCCAAAGCCGATTATACCGGCCGCGTAACTGTCCCAATTTTATGGGATAAGCAGCAAAGCACAATTGTTAGTAATGAGTCATCCGAGATTATTCGAATGTTTAACACGGCGTTTAATCACATTACAGGCAACCACGATGATTATTACCCTAAAGCCCTGCAAACACGCATTGATACCATCAATGCGCTAGTGTACGACAACATTAACAATGGCGTTTACCGTACTGGCTTTGCCACCACCCAGGCCGCCTACAGCCAAGCTTACCACCAAGTATTTGATGCGCTTGATCAAGTGGAGGCTATTTTAGCCAGCCAGCGTTATTTAGCTGGCCAGCAAATTACCGAAGCCGACTGGCGACTATTTACCACGCTTATTCGTTTTGATAGCGTTTATTTTGGGCACTTTAAAACCAATAAACGCTCAATAGAAAGCTACCCCAACCTTGCTCATTATGTGCGTGAGCTTTATCAATATCCAGGCGTGGCCGATACGGTCAATTTTGACCACATCAAAACGCACTATTACTTTAGCCATGCCATGATAAACCCAACACAAATCATACCTGAAGGGCCGTTTATTGATTATAACGAGGCGCACAACAGGGCGCCCTAAGGACAAATGGCGTGGTGAAGATAGCCAGTTAGGGTATATCAGCAGCTCGCGTCGGGCTGCGTTTGTGTGTATTCTTCGGTAATTAGCCACTGACCAGCAACCGATTGCTTAACCACCATATAATAGCCAGTATCTAGGTAGCATTTACGCTCTGAATAACGGTTAGCTTTAATCTTAAACGCATCACCTAGCGCTATAATTTCGACATCTTTATACCGGCTTACATCATGAGTAAGCTTTGCGACGGGCATTATTTTTGAAATCAAACTCTTCCACTCATATCCAGAAAGTGCCATTTGGCGCTCTAAACCATGCGGATAATGCTTAAAAAAGACTATTTTTGCATCATCGGTATAAAGGTTGGCAACTCTAGTATCAAAGTTGTCTCCTAGCGCTACAAAGCGCTCAAACAGTGCCTCAGGTGTAGACATATCGGCCGAAAAAGCATTACAAGACAGCAAACCTATCGTCATGATTTTTAAAAGAAATTTCATGGAAACGTACATCCTTTTTAGAGTATTAAATGAATAGCGGCCCTTTGATTAAAGTTAAGGCAAGGTATGCACCTGTTTATTAACCAGCTATGTTTGAATATATGTATGACAAGCGCTGGCAGGTGTTATACCCAATACACTCGGCTATCGCCACTACATCTTCGCCATAATAAACACTTTAGCGCCAAAAATATACTCCCTTATAAACTCAAAAAAGGAAGCTAAAAGCTCCCTTTTTTGTAATAAACCAAAGACCTAAGCTTGATTATTCGATACGATCGAGCAAATAAATGCCGTCGTTTTCAATGCGAATAATTTTTTGTTTGTACAAACCCCCAATCGTCTTTTTAAACGCTTTTTTGCTCATTTTAAATATTGCGCTAATTTGCTCAGGGTCTGACTTATCATGCACCGACGCATAGCCATTATTACGCTTTAAATAATTGATAATAGTGTGAGCGTATTTGTCGCGTGTTTCTTGGCCACCTTGGAGCGTTAAATCTATTTTGCCATCAGGGCGAATAAATTTAATGTATCCCTTAAGAGTTTCACCAAAACTTAACCGCTGAAAAACCTCTTCTTTATACAACACCCCCCAGTGATGGTGATTAATAATGGCTTTAAAGCCTAAATCAGTGGTGTTGGCCACAATCAAATTGACTGGCTGCTTAACGCTATAGCCATGGGGCTTGTCTTCTTCAACAAATTTGTCAATTTTAGAAGAGGCCACAATACGGCCGTCGGCGTTATCAACATAAGCTCGCACCAAGTACGAGCGGCCCACTTCCATCGGCCTATGCTGCTCGGCAAAAGGGACCAATAAATCTTTATCTAAGCCCCAATCTAAAAAAGCACCCACGCTATTGGTATCAATAACCTCTAAAAATGCAAATTCACCCACACGTATTTTGGGCTTTTGCAGTGTGCAAATGGGCCGATCGTCGGAGTCTAAATAAATAAAGACCTCTTGCCTATCGCCAACCTCTAACCCTTTAGCGCCATGCTTATTAGGCATAAGCACTTCACCTAAGTCGTCGGCATCAAAAAAGGCGCCGAACGGTGTTATTTTGGTCACACTGAGTGTGTGGTGTTGGCCAATAATGATCATACTAATTTCTCGAATGTTATTGAGTGTAGGCCCAGCCCGTCATGCAAAAAACGACCTGAGCCTTTTATCGTGACACCTATCATTATGATTTTATGCCAATAGTGGCTAATACATACTAATTAACTGGGCATAAATTTGTGGGTTAAATATTTTAGCGATAAAGGTATTGTAAGGCGGCGCATCCATGCCTAATACCACAATAACTATCACCAAGGCCAATGCCGTTTTCAGGTTTTTATAATCAAACAGTTTAATCGCCGTACCAAACGAGCGCTTAACTGACACATTCATGAAATCTACCGAATATATTTCATCTAATAGCAAATGTAATAAAAAGCCAAAGCTTAAAAAAGCACCTAAAAACCAGCTGGTTGTAGCAGCGTAACCCAGCTTATAGCTTGCCCAGGTCAATAGCAGGCCTGCAGCAGCGCCGGCCAATAATGAATGGCAAACCCCGCGGTGTATTGTAAAGTGTTTAAATAGGCTGCGCACAACAAATTGCATCGCGCAATACACCAAAAAACACAACCCCCACACCCATACAATCGGAATTTTATAAACACTATAAGCAATAGTGCCGGCACAGGCGAGTAGCGTTAAAATCCCGAATAATATGCCTAGGCTATAAGAATTATCTGAGTCTATATCTGGTAAGATCCCGCCAATAGTGCCTGCCAGCCAGCACATAAAAGCCTCTTTAAAGCTGAGTGTTTGGGTCGCCAGCAAAGCGGTACAGGCTAAACCGCTGCCTATAGTGGCAAACTGAATATGCGTTTTGAAATTGGCCATTATTACCTCTAGGTAGCCATAAAATACATGGGCAAGTGTACAGGCATTTTAAATACATTACCTTAACCTGCTAGCATACCCCGCCAAGAGCACATGGCTGCGGGTACAACAAGCAGCGCATACCAGAAGACGCAAGGCGATTGGCAAAAGGGCCGCCCCTAGGGCACCTGATTATCACAGCGGCTGAGTCAGCTTTTATTCTTCGTCTATACTCTTCATTCACCAATACTTGCCCTGCCCTTCGCCTATAACCTCATAGGCACTGGGTGCGAGTGAGATAAGTACAATATGGCCATAACATGCCAAGCTCTACAGCCAAAACGGCAGTCACAGTCATTAACATTGCGCCATTGTGCAGCGTCGCACTTGAATGCAGCCAGTTCAGCACCAGTATTACTAACTCATCACAGTCGTATGGCGCCAAGCTAGCCCCTTAGGGGCGAGGCAATAAGAGTTTGTCCAATTAGGCGCAGGGCCCTGTTTTCTCAGCAAGGCGCTCGAAGAGGCGCATGCCGGGGCCTGTAACTCTTCGGGCAACGCATCGGGGCAGGACTCCTTATTAGGCATTGCACCTGCATAAGGATCTGCAAGATTAGACTTTGCAGGAGCACAAAGTCGAGGAGCATAATGTCGAGCAGAGGAAATAGAAAACACGTATTATTGGAGGATGTATTTTTTCCTCGTCCCTTACCTTTCCTTAGTATTTACGGGGCTAAAAACCTGCGATACTCTGGAACCACTTAACTCAGCCAGCACAGTGCACGCTGGCTTTTCTTTATTTAAAAGGTGAATGATCATGGCGAAAACAGCCCTTAAAGGTAACCCCGTAAACACTAATAGTGACCTCCCCTCTGTGGGTGCACAAGCCCCTATATTTACGCTCACCAAAGTCGACTTGAGTGAGCTTAGTAGCAGTGAACTTCAGGGTAAGCGCGTTGTGCTTAACGTATTCCCCAGTGTTGATACACCCACCTGCGCCCAATCGGTACGCACCTTTAATGAAGAAGCCAGCCATTTAGCCAACACTGTTGTTTTGTGTGTATCACAAGACCTGCCCTTTGCGCTAGCACGCTTTTGCGGCGCCGAAGGTTTAGACAACGTTGTATCGGCCTCTGCCTTCCGCTCTAGCTTTGCCGAAGACTTTGGCTTAAAACTCCTAGAGAGCAAGCTGGCTGGCCTCACGGCCCGTGCGGTTATTGTGTTAGATGAAAAAGGCACTGTATTGCACGCCGAGCTAGTATCAGAAATTGCTGAAGAGCCCAATTACGCAGCAGCAAAAGCCGTTCTTTAAGCGATACAGCTCAACACTTAAGGCTCACCCGTAAATGGTGAGCCTTAATTCATAGTGACTATTATAGTGACTATTCATATTAAGCTCAGCCCTATACACAAGAGAAAACACCCGTAAAATGAGTGTTTTGGCTGGTCATTGCCCCACAAACTAAACAATCCTTAAGTTGGGCGCTTTTTTTTGGCAAAATGACCGCTATATTCATAAGGTGTTTTACACCACTGGGCGCCATACTCCATGTCTTCAAATTCTCCCTCAAAAGCCATACCACTCAAAGCCAAAGCGGCCGCACTCATTGTTCGCGTAGCCATTACCCTAGTAGGACACCTACCTTTAAGCTGGGTACGCGGCTTAGGGGCCACATTTGGTCGAATGTCGCTATTGCTCAATAGCCGAATGGCCGTAGCCACCCAGCAAAACATTGCTTATTGCTTGCCTGAGCTTAACCCGCAAGAGCAGCAAGCCTTGGTGGCTGCCAGCCTACAAGAAACCGGTAAACTAGCCCTTGAAACCGCCGTAGTGTGGGCCCGCGGCAATGCTTGGGTGTGCAACCATATATTGAAAGTGGACGGCCGCGAGTACTTAACAGCGGCCATCGAGCGCAAGCAAGGTGTGCTGGTACTGGCTCCGCATATTGGCAACTGGGAGGTGGTTAACTACTTTCTTGCCAGCTGTGGCGACGTGACTAATATGTACCAAGAGCCCAAAACGGCAGGCATGAATGAAATACTACAAGACTACCGCACCCGCTGCGGCGCCACTTTAGTCCCCACCGACCGTAAAGGTTTAATGACTATCTTAAAGGTATTAAAAACAGGGGGTATTTCGGGTATTTTACCCGACCAAACCCCTAAAGAAGATAACTCAGGTATATTTGCGCCGTTTATGGCTCAGCACGCCTTCACAATGACTCTTGCCCATAAGTTGATTCAAAAAAGTGGCTGTTTACCACTATTTGTTTATGCCGAGCGCGTAAAAGGGGGCTTTAACATTGTGATTCGCCCAGCACCCAGTAATATCACCAGCAGCGACGAACAAGAAGCTGTCAATGCCTTAAGTGAGGGTATCGAGCAATGCGTGCGCGCTATTCCTGCACAATATCAGTGGGAGTACAAGCGCTTCAGAAAACGCTTACACGATTTACCCAACCCCTATCAACCTAACACGTAAAACCCGTTTAAATTTGAGATGTACTATGGAACGAATTTTTGAAACTTTGCTATACCGCTCTCGCTGGTTTTTAGCGCCTATTTACTTTGGCTTAACACTGGCCGTTATTGCCTTGGGTATTAAATTTTTCCAAGAGGTATTTCATCTGCTATTGCATATATTAACGATGAAAGAAGCCGACATGATTTTGGTTATTCTATCGTTAATTGATATAGCAATGGTCGGCGGGTTACTCATTATGGTAATGATGAGTGGCTATGAAAACTTTGTCAGCCGAATCGATATTAACGACGACGAAGAAAAGCTCAGCTGGTTAGGCAAAATGGATTCATCCTCATTAAAAGCCAAAATCGCCGCGAGTATTGTTGCTATCTCATCCATTCACTTACTCAAAATTTTTATGGCATCCGAAAGCATAGACAGCGAAAAACTCAAGTGGTACGTCATTATTCATCTGACGTTTGTGGTTTCTGCCTTTTTAATGGGCTACCTCGATAAACTTGGCCGTCATGAAATACACGCTAAAGAAGACGTAGCCCCCAGCATTCACAAGCCACAATAATCGGTAAGTGCGTAATAATGAGAGCCCGCTTGGGTGGGCTGCTCATTATGCTGAGCTTCGGCTTAAACGCCCTGCTGTGCCAGCCATTGCTTAAGCTGTGCCAAAGGCACTGCACCCGCCAATCTAGCCTTCTCTTTACCACCCACAAACAAAATTAACGTAGGGATAGAGCGAATATTCCAGCGCCCAGCAATGCTTTGCTCTTGCTCGGTATTAAGCTTGGCCAAACGCAGTGCGGGCTCCAGCTCGGCGGCGGCTTGCGCAAAGGTAGGGGCAAAGGTTTTACACGGCCCGCACCAAGGAGCCCAGCAATCGACCAACACCGGTACTTCATTATGATTAAGGACTGCCGCTACATTCGCCGATGAAAGCTCAATAGGCCTGCCATTAAAAACCGGTGCCTTACATTTACCACATTTGGGCTTATCGCCCAAACGATCGCTGGGTATTCTGTTTTTACCGTTACATTTTGCACAGGTTACGTGCGTCATCTGCGTCATAGCTTACTCCTCATTAAAGAGTAATTTTACCAGAGCCAGCACGCTTACGTGCATTGCGCGTGCTGCAACTCATTACAATTGGCTTAATACTTACTCAACAAAAGCGCGCTCAATCACATAGTGCCCTGCATCGCCGTGGCGCACCTCTTTAAAGCCACGCTCATCCAAAATACCGCAAAAGTCTTTTAGCATGCTTGGGCTACCGCACAGCATAAAGCGATCGTGCTCGGTATTAATGGGTGGCAAGCCTAAGTTTTTCTCTAAGGCCCCTGTTTTTAATAAGTCGGTTAAGCGGCCTTGATTTTTGTAATGCTCACGGGTAACAGTTGGGTAATATAATAATTTTTGTTTTACTTCGTCGCCAAAAAACTCATTATTGGGCAGCTCCTCGGTAATAAACTGGGCATAAGCCAGCTCATCAACATAGCGTACACCATGGGTGAGTATAATTTTATCGTATTGCTCATAAACCTCAGGGTCTTTAATGATACTCAAAAACGGCGCCAAGCCTGTACCTGTGGCCAATAAATATAAATGCTTACCGGGCAATAAATGATCAGTCACCAAAGTCCCTGTCGATTTGCTGTTAACAAATACCTCATCGCCGGGTTTAATTTTTTGCAACTGCGAGGTTAGCGGGCCATCGGGTACTTTAATACTAAAAAACTCAAGCTTATCTTCATAGTTAGCACTGGCAATAGAGTAGGCGCGCAGCAATGGCCGGCCGTTTTCTTGCGGCAAACCAATCATTGTAAAATGGCCATTCCTAAAGCGAAAATCTTGCTGGCGCGTAGTGCTAAAGCTAAATAGCGTATCATTCCAGTGGTGCACTTCGGTCACAGTTTCAGTCAATAATTTAGTCATAATAGGCCTCGGCCTTCGCTAATAAAGGTATTCAATGGTGTTAGATTAAAGGTATTTTTGTTAGTGGTAAAGCGGGCTATTCCGGTTATAGTTATTGGTAAAACCGATAAGAGTAACTCCAATGCACTTCACCCTACGCCAACTACAAGTCTTTACCACCATTGCCAAGCACCAAAACGTAAGCCGCGCAGCAGAGGCCTTGGCGATGTCGCAATCGGCATGCAGTGGCGCGCTTAAAGATTTAGAGCGGCAATATGATGCCCAGCTATTTGAGCGCATAGGTAAAAAATTATCACTCAACAGCCTAGGTGCGCGCCTGCGCCCACAAGCCGAGGCGTTGCTAGATCGCGCAACAGAGCTAGAGCGTGAATTCATTAGCCACAAAGAGACTGCCCATGTAAAGCTTGGCGCCACCCTCACTATTGGCAACTACTTGGCCGTGCCGTTAATTCAACAATTTATGGCGCAATACCAAGGCAGCGCCACATTACAAGTCGCCAACACTCAGCATATTGCCGGTCAGCTATTAAGCTTTGAGCTTGATATTGGTTTGATAGAGGGTGAAATAAACCACCCCGATTTACACATTATTCCGTGGCAACACGATGAGCTGTATTGCTTTAGCAGCCCCAACCACCCTTTAGCACACAAAAAAAACATCACCGATAACGACCTAATTAATGCACAATGGATACTCCGCGAAAGCGGCTCGGGCACCCGTCAAACCTTCGAACGCGCTATGCAAGGCCTCTTGCCCGAACTGAATATTTTGCTAGAACTGCAACATACCGAAGCCATTAAACGTGCTGTAAAAGGGGATTTAGGCATTGCCTGCTTATCTAAAATTTCATTAGAAGAAGCATTCCATCATAAAACCCTCGTACCGCTCAAAGTAAAACACCGCAACTTTTCACGCAGATTATATGTGGTGGTGCATAAACAAAAATACCAAAGTATGGGGATAAAGCAGTGGCTGGAGATGTGCGGCGTTGGGTGATTTTTATCGACGTTAGTGACTATGCGCGTAGCTATTTAGAGGTGCGAAAACTGGGCGCTAATGAATCATTGACTGGGCCGCTCAAGCCATCTGCGACTTTGTGCTCCTTGTTGTGCCCCTCGACTTTGTGCTCCTGCAAAGTCTACTCTTGCATATCCCTATGCAGGTGCACTGTCTCACCCTTGCTTTCCCTGCAAGGCCCGGCGCTTAAAATTGGAAGACTATAGAGTACCCGAGCGATTCTCTTATTTGACAAAGACACCAAAGTAATAAGTACTAAAAAAGCGGAAGTTGTACGATATTTAGGACTGAGCAATGATATTGCGCACCTCAATAACCGACTGATTACTTGTTGTCTCCAATACCGGCTTGGTAAAGAGTGTGGCATAGGCCTCGGGTTGAGTATGGTGCCTTGGCAGCTGCGGATGCAACCGCTTCTTTAGATTTTGACTGGTTTCGTGGGTATTCACAGGCTCACCCAAGACATCTAATAGTGCGCCTTCAAGACATTGAGGCGCCCATAAAATAATATGGAAGCCATTCTCTTTAGCTGCCCTTATCTTGGCGGGCGATGGTGGTAAATCCGCATCCAATACTAAAAGCTTAGTATTGTAAGCTGTATCTTTGAACGTTCGTAATGTATTAGTAATAATGACATCGGCAGAGCCTCCATCACCCGCCTCAATTTTAGGACCTTTGCTATCGCGTGAACGGCTGTGAAACAGGCTTTTAATATGTTTGATAAACGCTTTGTCATCTGCACCTTCTCCTACCACGAGCAAAGTAACAACAACTACCTTTCGCTTTCGCTGAGCCATAACCGCCTCCTACTACCTTATAAGTCCGGGACTGCGCCCAGTGCTCCAGCCATATATTTAGCATAAATATTATCATCGGCACGCAATCCTGCCACCTCATCAAGGCGCCAAGCTTCGCTCTTTTGATTTTGCTTTTCGACTAAATAAATTTGATGTTTTTGTAAGCGATCGAGTACTTGCGGTGCATGGCAGGTAAAAATAAGCTGAGCCTGATGCGGGTTGGTGTGCTCAAACCTAAACCAGTCCATCAACTCCGGTACCAGATGTGGATGCAGATCGTTATCAAGCTCATCTATGACAGCAATACCCCCTTGATGCAGGGTTTTTAAGATAGGTTCCAATAACACAAACGCAGATTGTGTACCGCTAGATTCATCAAAAAATGGTAATTCAAAACCTTCACCATCTTCAGTGTGATGCAGCCCGAACGGTAAAAAAAAGGGCTCATCTTGACCATTTTTATCGCTGCGTATTTGCTTACGAATCTCAACGCTATCGAGACCAAGATCAAACTGGCTCATAGCCTGAGACATTAAATCTAGCAATTCAGGGGCTTTTTGAAAAAGCGCTGCCGCCTGAATAACGGCACGATGCTGAAAATGGCGGCGACCAGAGCGAGTAATATTGGTCTCTATGCTATCAAAAAACGCAAAATACGGACGCGACTCCTCAATATCATAGCTATAAGCGGCACTAATTAAAGAGGCATTTGCACGCACTTTTTCGGCCTGTGCCTTGGGGAACGGAAACCCCCTTTGCTTAAAGCTATATCCGCTATCTGTTTTTTCGCGCTTAAATAGGTAGCTGTATTGTGTGCTGGTTTTTTCGAACAACGCTTCGAGCAACACTGCTTTAGGGGTTAACTCTAACTGGTAGCGGTACTCAGTGCCATCATGTACAAACTCCAACTCAAACTTAGCTGGTTTATCGCTATGCAGCTTGTGCTGCTCAAATGGAATTTCTTTATCTGGATCTTTACCTAAAAAAGATTGCGTCACAAACCAGCTTAAAAACGCCAAAGGCTTTAATAGCTGGGTTTTTCCCGAACCATTTGCACCCATAACAGCCACGGCCTTGTTATAGCGCACACCATTGCAATCAATATCATAACCTGATGGTGTTGGTTTTTTCCCGAGGCTGAAATCGATAATAGCTTGGTCTGCAAAACTGTAAAAATTACTAAATACTAATTTTTTAATCATACAAACACCAAATCAACAATATTTTGTTGATTTTGGCTTTTTTTGTACTTTATTGCAAGCACTTAATGCTCCCGTAGGTAGCTGACACCAAGTATCTTGAAAAACACCGCAAGCTTTTTTACAGCTCTCTTGCATCCATGTAATCGCTGGATTGGTACATCCTGTAGTCAGCGAGGCGCTATAACCACGCACTTACCGCCCATATTAGACCGCTTAAATATCGATATTGACGCCTGGCTATTACAAACACAGCACTTTGAGCGTGAGTATCAGGCCTTATTCGCCAAACATAGACAAAGGCCCAAGCGCGCTGCCTAATACCCGCCCTAAACAAAACCTTCCAGCACTACCCAAAATCACTCCTACCCAACCAAATAACCCCACGTTATTAACTTGGGGTTATTGATGCTTTTTATTAAATTAATGCGCTATTAGCGATTATTTTGGCGTGGCGCCATGATAGTCGATAAAACTTAGTGTCGTTTTCTTTTTGGCATGCCTGTCTAAGTTAGATTGCCCCCCCATATTAGAACGCTTAAATATCGATATCGATGCCTGGCTATTGCAAACGCAGTATTTTGAGCGTGAGTATCAAGCCTTGTTTGCCAAGCACAGACAAAGGCCCAAGCGCGCCGCCTAATACCCGCCCTAAACAAAATCTTCCAGCATTACCCAACATCACTCATGCCTAACTAAATAACCCCAAGTTATTAACTTGGGGTTATTGATGCTTTTTATTAAATTAATACGCTATTAGCGATTATTTTGGCGTGGCGATACGATAGTCGATAAAACTCAGTGTCTCTTTCTTTTAGCCACGCCTGTCTAAGTTAGATTTTCATCCAGCAAACATATGGCAGGCTGCGATTTAGGCCGGCAAGAGCCAACCGAATCATTAAAATATAAAATGGCAGCTTAGGTCATGCTCTAGCGTTTCCTGTCAATAAGTAAAAACTTCGGAATCGAGTATAGAGCAAAAATTATACTATCCGCCTGATTATTACTAGGAGGCCCTGTGATTCACATTGTTATGTATTGATTATTGATTGACATAAGGAGGTATAGTATGATATTTGACTTTGAAAGTATTCACTCGGATCAGGTGCGTTATGACTACAATATCTATGACTGACAGTTTTAAGAGTTTTTTTGCATATAAGCTCGACGACGACCAGAAGAAGGTGGCTGAAGCACTGAAAAACAGTGAAGTTAAGTCTAGGAGAGTTGTTGGCAGAGGGGGCTTAACTATGGATGGTGCTGAGCTTCTTAAAACGGCCAAGTTTCAAGCCTACAGAAAGAGAGGTGCAGAGGTGGTTAGGGCTGGTAAGAGGAAGATAAAGTAAATTGTTTGCCTTGCTAATATTACCCATACTCTTCTCCGGATTCTACCTCTGTAACACACACCCTAAACACTTCTATAAGCTGCACAGGTACGAAGGACAGTATCTTTACTTGAAGGTTGCAACTCTAGGTTTCAGGTGCTTTGCTTATTCGTCAACTCTGTGCTTTTTGTTAAACAAGGCACTCCCAGAAACCATACTCTGCATGCCCTTGAATATAGTTAAAAATATTGGATGGCTTGTATCAGAAGAGTTATCCCCTTCCGCAGAAGGTAATACTACGCTCTCATGGATAGTGCTACTGACTGTAACCACCATTTTGTATTCGATTGCCTGGTGTAGTGTAGCAAGGCTTAGGTTTAGGTGGATGCCTGAGGGAGCGGGGAGGATCTACTTGATGTCTAGTGTATTAAAAGACAACCCACTAGATAAAATGCTGTTAGAGTCCTACATTAATGAGTCTCTGTTGATGCTTACCTTATCCGACCGAAAAGTTTACGTTGCCAGTGTGCTGTCTTTAGGGGAGCCAACTGAGACAACAGGAATGAGTGAAACAGTTGAAATACTCCCGGCTATGAGTGGGTATAGGGACAAGGATACTTTATGTGTAGACTTTACTACAGATTACAACTCTATAGAGGAAGAGTTGAGCCTTACGATCAGGTATGCCGATATATCTCAGTGCACTGAATTTGATTTTGACATTTATTCTGCAATAAATAGAAGTGCCGAGAAACCTAAGAAACTGTATTACTAACTTTA
This sequence comes from uncultured Pseudomonadales bacterium, assembly GCA_947494095.1. GTDB lineage: Bacteria > Pseudomonadota > Gammaproteobacteria > Pseudomonadales > Cellvibrionaceae > Marinagarivorans. The sequence goes on along the minus strand of CANLTI010000070.1, from coordinate 419 downwards.
AGAGTAACCACCACACTCACTCAAATACGGGTCAAAAGCAGGAACAGACACACCAAAAAAATCCAAGAAAGCACGACGCATACAACGTGTTACACAATGATAGTAAGGCGCAGCATCTAATGAAACCTGTTGGCCTCTCGCTTTAGTTAACACTTGCAGGGACAGGCACTCGCATTATTGTGCGCAACTCACAAGCGCAAGGACAGGCGCACCAAAAACACCTTTCGAGTATAAAGAACCCAAAACCTAGAACAAACAGCTATTTGACTCATCAGCCAGCCTTATCTAACGTTAAATCATAAAACACTGGATAAGCAGACATGGCACAGCCGCGCAAGCAATTGGTTTCGATAGACGATACCGCTTTTTACAACATCACAACGCGCTGCGTGAGGCGTAGTTTTTTGTGTGGCTATGAT
>CANLTI010000069.1 GCA_947494095.1 uncultured Pseudomonadales bacterium | reverse complement strand
AGCGATTATTTTGGCGTGGCGATACGATAGTCGATAAAGCTTGGTGTCATTTTCTTTTTGGCATGCCTGTCTAAGTTGATTGTGCCCTAGCAATTTAGTTATACCAATCCCAGAGAGGGACGATTCCAGACTATAACCAACAAATGCGGTGACAGTCTGTTCGCTAATGAGCTCACCCGTTGCGCTATTACGCTTCACCTCGGTTTGCCTGACTCTACCGCCGCCTAAATATTCTACAGTAACATTTACATCCGCCTGCCAAGCGCCTCCCGTTAGAGGAGAATTAATTTGCTCGATACGCATGAAAATTTTGGCAGGTGGCAACTCACCATTAGACTCAAACTCCAACTCCAATGGCGAACTGTCAAAAGGCCAATAAACCTCTGCTTGAAAATCATCTGTATTAAGCGCATTAAAATCCGGTGGTGAAACATCAGAAGGCAATGCCCATGATGGCGCTAAAGATTCAACTGATAATTGCAAATCACCGAGAGAATTTGAACTGCCATACTGCCCCCCGCCAAAGCTGTTATAGGCCACCACAACACCCGGTAGCGCTTGTCCAGTATTCGCATCAATCACCTCAACCCTAACCTGTTGATTACCCGCAGCGTCGTGTGTGACCGTCGCCGTATAATTCAGATTATGATCTGTGGCCAAGTTTTCTAATGTATCCGTCCGAAAAGTCCCATCTATATTCACTTCTAGAATAATATTAAGTGGGTCAGCCTCGAACGGCAAAATAGCCAGACTTTCTCCTAGTCCACTTAAAAATTCAGCAATACTACTTACATGATCATTAATAAAACTTCCAGCAGAATCACTCACACTATCTAAAGTACTATCAACCCACGACTGCCCTATTGCTAGTAAATCACGCGCCTCATTATAAGCACTCACAACGTCGTCGGTAACAGTCTCAATCGCTTGCAGCGTGTCGCCTATCGACTCTGCCACCTCAGCAACAACAAGCCCCGACACAGTCAAACCACTAAACAAACCAACTGAGGACAGCTCTCGCAGCTGCTCCCCGCGAGGAGTCACTATGCTGAGCGCATTATCGATAATCTCTCTATACTGTACATACTTATCATAACCCTCCCCTTTGCCTACTGCTGCCTCAAGCAATTCGCGAATATCTTCATCAGAACCGAATGCCCCAACATTACCCGCCAAAGCCAAAAGGCGCGCACTCTTCTCAACTATATTAATCTCAGAATATTTATTGCCCCAGCGGCTATCCTGATCCATAAAAGCAAAAATCTGCGCGATAGCAATGCCGTCACCAATAGTTAAATATGGGAAGTTAGCAGGCGTCGCTATAGATAAATCTGTGAAGTTTTCGCCGAAATGATCTTCGATATTGGAGCGACCCCGAGTATCACTAATCCCATACAGTTGCCCACCAATATGCGCATCACCCAACAACGAAATAAAATCATCACCATAGCGGTAATGCTTTACATCAAAACCATCCAGTAAGTTCGGGTTAAAAGTCTTATTTATACCCTCAAGATACTTTCGCATCCCAGCCTCACCCCCCAGCCCATTAAACGTAGAGAGCGTTATATTCGCGCTGAAATCCTTTTGGGAAGCTGTATCGTAAGCAAAGTATTGCGCCAAAGCGCCGCCTAAACTATGCCCCACAAAATGCAAGGTTGCGCTGGAATCTTTACCAATCCCACGTAAATATTGCTGCGCCCTCTGCCCGCCCAACTCTGAGCTGAATTGCGCAATACCATAAGAGTTAAGGTCAGCATTTAAGTCAACACCGGCATTAATGGTTGTCATTTCCGTACCGGTAAAACCCAAAACATACTCATTAGATTTCGCGTTGTGCCATACCTGCAAATGAAACCCCGACTCATTCTCAGTGATTTCCCTAACGCGCACAAAACCGGCAACCGCCAATGACTCGGGCACTATATTGCCGTACTTGTAAGCCGCATTCATCGCATCGATAATATTTTGATCACTCAACATTAGTCTTCTCCTTTACATGCATTAACAATACTTAAACCATTTTCTTTTCCGATTTTTTGTTTGTGCACAAAGGCCACCAAACAACCATTGGGGGATACCGAAGTGTTGTACGCACGCCCGTACCACAATACCCGCTCATGCCTGCCATGCCATAACGACATTTGATGGTTATCAGTGGCCAGCATACCGCCACGCATCCACTTGACAGAACCGTATCTCTTTTGTGCTTTTGGCCAAACAAATAGCTCCGTTTGCCCATCCCGGTACAGCCACCACGCGGTACGTTCAACCTCCTCAGGCCAAGGGAATGCCGTATAACGACTTGATTTATTCGGCATATAATTCAAATTAATAAAATACCGATCATTCATATGATCAAACACAACATCTAAAGCTTCGCCGTAATAAAAGGGCAAGTGTTTTTTTTCATCACCTTTAACATAAAGCATTACAGACGGAGGCCCCGCTTTGCGACTCACAGCGGGGGATACAGCGGGGGATATAGTTGCGTCAAAAGCGGGCAAGTAATAGGAAAAAACATCATCACCCTCTCGATAAAACCCATTAAACTCCGCGTCACACTCAAGGTTATAGCTACCCTCCTCTACCGCCTGTAATTTTATGGCGCCACCAACATTTTTAATATCCGCATAAAACTTTTTTTTAGATTCTCGGTAATAAAGAATCTTGTCTTCCACAACGCAAAAAACGCTAATACCCGTTTTTAAAACTGTTTCTTTTTGTGTATAAATATCATAAAGAACAAGTGTTATCGGGTGATATCTATAATTTATTTGCCCCGAGCGATCCTCCCATCTGGCATACAAAAAACGACGATCATCAAGCCAAAAGGCCCTTTGCGAATCATCCCCAATAAAATCCGTTTTAATGATTTTGGGGCCTAATAAATCACAACCACTTAAAAAGCTTACAAATAACAGTACCGAAAAAAAACGCATAATTAAATCAACTCACTCGCGAATAAGTATTTTCTGTCACAACAATTTGACAGTTAACAATGATTACCCCAACTCAATTTCTTCTTTCTGTTGAGTCTCAGGATTAATATGCACCATTTTTAGCTTCTCGCCTTTTAAGGCGGTCGTGAGTAAATCCTGAATCATCAATTCGCGGTGGCTATTGCTTGGCTGGTGAAAAGGCGCTATTAGCTCAATTAACCACAACGTGCCGCCGGGTTGTTTGATCAGGCCTTTGGCTGGGTCGAGGGTGGCATTATTGCCCCAATCCTCGGGCTCAAGCTTGCCTTTGGCCTTAAATTTAGCTTCGGCATCGGGCGTTAAATACGCCCATAAGGCTGCACCGATGGGGCTGCCTTGCTCGTTTTTAAAAATTTTATACTGGCCTAATACCACAGCAGGCATTAATAGCCACTCAAGTTCTTTAAGTGCCAGCTCGCGATGGATGGGCGATTGGGTCATCAGCCACACCAGTTCGCCAATCATGCTACCAAGGGTTTTAGGCTGTGAACCTGTGGGGTTTTGTGCGAGGGTTGAAGAGGGCGTAGTGCTAGGCATATACAATTCCATGTCAAAATCAATAGCCACATCGACACATAAAACATCAATATGGCGCAAATGATTCACATAATCTCATTAATTCAGCCCGCAATCTACCCATAAACAAATACCATACCAAAAAACATTCAGCCCTTTACCTTACTCAACCACTAGCCTGCACACACGGGTTTAGCGCTTGTGGTAATGGTGATGATGGCGCGCAAGGTAAAGCGGACACATAGGCCATCCAGCAAACATATAGCAGGCTACGACTTAGGCCGGCAAGAGCCAACCGAGTCATTAAAATATCAAATGGCCGCTTAGGTTATGCGTGAGCTTTGCCTGTCAACAAGTAAAAACGTCGGAATCGAGTGTATACTTCATACTCGAGGGTGTAAGCAAAAACACATCAAGCAGCTGCCGCCGTTAGACCTTTGCCCATTGGGCCAAACCCCGTCGCAAGCTAAAACATAACCGCTCTTCAAGTGTTAAAACTTAATGATAAAAACTACAGTAACAAAAACTACAGTAATAAAAAGCGCGCTATGGATCTTTGCCTGCATAGCCGCTCACACATCACAGGCTACCGCCATCTCTTTAAAAGAGCCTGCCTCCTTACCGCAGTTCACCCGCTGTCACAGCGACATTCACGGTACGGCATTTTACGGGGCGCAATGCACGCAAATAACCACACAATCCGCTTTAGGCTCAACGACATTAAATGTTTTAAGAGCCCGCGCATTAAGCACACCTAAAAACAACCCGCTGGTTGTCATCACCGGCGGCCCAGGTACTTCAGCCGTCAGCCTAGCCTGGCAATATTTAGGGTTTTTTAGTGACATACAAAAAGAGCGTGACATTATTTTTATTGACCAGCGCGGCACAGGCAAAACCGAGCCTTTTACCTGTGCCGCTGCGGGCGATATCAACCCGCAACTGCCCCAACAACAACAAATAGACCACATGCATAGCGCACTCGAGCAGTGCGCGAAAGAATATTCAGCCCAAGCCTTAATACACATCAACACGGCGCAAGCGGCTAGCGATATAGAAGCCGTACGCCAAGCCCTAGGCTATAACAGCCTCAACCTTTGGGGCAGCTCTTACGGTACGCGTGTGGCCATGGCTTATCAGCATCAATACCCCGCCACCGCGCGCGCAGTGATTTTAGATGGCGCAGCCCCTGCGGCTATTGCACTGCCCCGCTATGCCGAGCACGATGCCGGGGCTGCCTTAAAACAGCTTTTTGAGGCATGCGCTAAGCAAGCTCACTGTAAGCGCACGTTTGGTGACTTAACCTCTGTGTGGCAGCAACTGCTGGCAGGTCTCACAGTGCAGCCTATTCAAGCATCATTGACTCATCCACGTACCACAAAAACAGCTTCAGTAACCGTCACCCCTGCACTGGCGGCTAATTGGGTACGCTTTGCGCTGTATAGCCGAGAACTGGCCGCACTACTGCCCTTAGCTATACAGCACGCAAATGAAGGCCGTTTTACCTATTTGGCTAATTTGGCGCAAGCAGCCAGTGATAGCGTACAAAACGGCATGCACTACGGTATGCATGCCGCCATTTTATGCGCCGAAGATCAGCATGCGCCCACTGTCGCCAGAAAGGCCGTGTCATTACTCCCAAGCATGCCTTTTGCAAGGCTTAATGATTTAAGCCCTGTATGCCAAACGCTAAAAACAGCCGCACCCGCACCCGATATTTTTGAGCCAATTAACAGCACCACACCCACCCTTGTTTTATCGGGCCAATTTGACCCCATCACCCCCGCATTTTGGGGTGAATGGGCCAGCCAAAATATGGCCAATAGCCGACATATTATTGTTGAAGGCGGTCACCATGGCGTATCGGGCTTAGGTTGCATACCCGAGCTAATGGCAAGCTTTATTGACCAAGGCTCACACACAGCACTCGATGCCAGCTGTGTAAGTACAATCAAACCCACACACTTTTTTATCAATGCCGCAGGGCCAGCCCTACGTTCAAGTTCAAGTTCAAGTTCAAGTCATCAAGAGGCCAAACCATGATTGAAGTACAAGGCCTACAAAAAAGTTTTGGCACAACACATGCTGTCAAAGAGGTAAGCTTTAGCGTGCAGCCAGGCACAAGCCTCGGCTTACTGGGCCCCAATGGCGCAGGCAAAACCAGCAGTTTACGCATGCTCTGCGGGCTCATCAGGCCCGATGCCGGCCACCTGAGCATCGATGGTATTAATGTACTCAAGGACCCTGTCGCGGCACAAAAAAAACTGGGCGTACTGCCCGATAACTGCGGTTTATATACCCGCCTCACTGCCGCTGAAAACATCCAGTATTTTGCCCAGCTGTACGGCCTTAAAAAGGCAGATACCCAACATCGTATCTCGGTGCTAGCGGCACAGCTGGATATGGGCGACATTTTGCACCGTAAAACCTTAGGGTTTTCGCAGGGCGAGCGTATGAAAGTGGCACTTGCCCGCGCATTGGTTCACGAACCCCCTTATTTAATACTGGATGAACCCACTAACGGTCTCGATGTACTCACAACACGTGCCGTTCGCCACTTATTACAACAGCAACTTAACAAAGGGACCGGGCTTATTTTTTCGAGTCATCTAATGCATGAAGTTAATCACTTATGCCAAAAAATCACCATTATTACCCACGGGCGCGTGGCCATTAACGGCTCCCCACAGGCCATTATCGCCAGCACGCCCAGCGACGACCTAGAAGGCGCCTTCGCCCATTACTGCCAAGGCGCCGCTCATGCATCATCGGCTCATAACACGCAAGGAGCTGATCATGCGTGAACTTTGGATTGTTTTTAAAAAAGAATGGCTAGATACCCGCCGAGATATTAAAGGCGTGCTACCTATTTTAATTATGCCGCTCTTATTTGCGCTGACGAGCTATGGCGTATTAAATTTTGTTGTTATTTTGCAGCAAAAACCTACCGAATTTACGCTACCTGTGATTAACCCCCAGTATGCAGCCCCGCTCATCGCGCAGCTGCATGCCAACGGCATTCAAACGCAAGTGTTTACCGGCGATGCTCACCAACAAGTACGCACCGGCAAAGCCCCTATGGTATTGCATATACCCGAGCACTTTAGCGCACACTTTAGCGCGCAACGCACCGCTAATATCGAGCTCATTTGGGACCTCTCGCGCAGCGAGCAACACGCTACTGCAAGCCGCGTTAAACACATTGCTAACCACTGGTTTAGAACACTCGGTGCGCAGCGTTTAATATTGCGCGGCGTTAGCCCACAAGCGGTACACGTAGGCCAAGTGATAGATGTGAATACCGCACAAGCGCAACAAATGGCCATGCGGGTTTTAGGATCGGTACCGTTATTTTTAGTGTTAGTTGCTTTTATTGCCTGCGCGGGTATTGCCACCGAAATGGCTGCAGGCGAGCGCGAAGGCAGAACCCTCGAGACCCTGCTACTCACGCCCGTTGCCAAGCCCATTTTATTTGCAGGCAAATGGCTCATGGCTTGCAGTTTATCGGTGATTGTTATGCTGCTGGCTTTGGCCGGCCAAGCACTCGCTATAGCTCTGGCGCCCACCTCGGCACTGGGGCTTCGGCTTGACCTTAGCGTCGGCGATTACATGGTTGTTTTTATTTTGCTATTGCCTTTGGTCATAATGGCTAACTCGCTACTTTTGTTTATCTCTCTTAGCGCGCGCTCGTTAAAAGATTCGCAAACCTACACACAGCTCGTCACACTGCTACCAACAGCCACTGGGCTTTATGTTTTACTGGCCAGCAAAAAAACCACACTACTCACCGCCAGCATTCCTCTGCTCGGCAATCAGGCTTTAATTACTGATGCGCTCAGTGGTATCGCTATTGCCCCTGCGCACATTGCTTTAAACACAATAGGCTGCTTAATCATTGCCGGGCTACTGGCTAAAGGCGGTCTTATGGCGTTCAAATTACGCTAATGCCTAACAATCATGGGCAGTGAGCATCACAAACAGCACCAGAGGCAGCTGTACCAAGGACCGAGGACCGAATAGCCACCTAGTAAGCACCAAACTTGTGAGCTGTACTTTATACATTTAAAAGAGCATCTAGCAAGCCAGATCATGTGCATAAAACGGTATAAAGACTCAGTGGCGCGGGCACTATATTTTACTTACTATAACTAAAGATTTTACGGCAATACACATGCAAGCCCGTTAATCTCCGCACCAAGCCCTGTACCGGTTACTACTGTTAGCAACCGGTACAGGGCTTGGTATTGATACGAGTCACAGCTAATCACGACCCATCATAGGCAGCGGTATGGCCACAACCAATGAACCTCACTTTCCGTCATTAGCAATACCGGTACACACTAATACAGACGACGTGAATGCGCCAAATAGTGAGCCAGAGCACACCAAAAAAGCTTTGCTAAAGCCCATATTACTTGCCTTGGCGCTGTGCTTAACTCTGGGTATCCTCGCGCTGACCTTTAATAAGCTTTACACCACTCAAGGCAACAGCGCAATTACTGAATTTAACCAATCACGTAACTATACACAAACGCCCTTTGATGAAATTGACGCACAAAAAATTTGCCAATTACAAACCAAAAATGTACATGGCAGCCAATTAATTATGAGCTACCTCGATAGCCACTCGAGTCGTTTTGAGGCTCGTACAGGTATGTATAAAATATTTTTAGTCGCGCATATCGGCACGCTCAATGAGTATGAAGAAGCCAAAATACATTGCCATGTCAGCCCCAAACAGCACCAAGTAAGACATTACAAAACTGTATTCCCCAAAAGTGCATCACTGATGAGTCGTGCCTTCAAGTTTTTCAATACGTCTCCTTAGGGGCGAGGTAATAATAGTTTGTCCAATGAGCATAGGTTTCTGTTTTCTCGGCAAGGCGCTCGAAGGGGCGTAGCCAGCCTGGGCATTTAAGCGCCGGGCCTTGCAGGGAAAGCAAGGGGTAGACTTTGCACCTGCATAGGGATATGCAAGATTAGACTTTGCACCTGCATAGGGATATGCGAGATTAGACTTTGCAGGAGCACAAAGTCGAGGAGCACAAAGTCGCAGTTAGGGCCCAAAATATAATTCATCAGCACTCACCCAATATGATATATCGACCTGTCGCAACAGTGGCCACGCTTTAATACATCAAATCCTAGCTTACGATACAAAACATACAACTTGTACAAATGTTGCATGCTTGGAATAAAATACAGACACCCTGACTCTACCTCACCACTATTGCCATGTTGTGTATGGTCAATGTCCTACACGCTCATCCGGCAAATTCATCTAGCCAATATCCACACCAATACTTAACATGACCACATCTTGTGAGCAATAGCCTCGCCTTTGTTATAGCTAAGCAAATAAGGAACCGCTATGTTGGTATACGACGGACATTGTAACTTAGACAATATAGAGCTCATTCAGCGTGTAGCCGCACAACAACGCTCAGGTATTCAGGGGCTACAAGAGCAAAAACAGCACCACGTCAAAATCTCGGGGCTCAACCCCCCTGCCAGCCAACAGCGTTTGGTTCGCAACCGCGCATGCGCACTGGCCGCTTTATTAGCCTTAAATGCTTTTACCTATTACGCTATTGTGGCCCTATTTGGCTTGCAAAAGTAATACACCTATTTGGCCGCAGCTTCGCCACTCGATTTAGGTGCTCTCTCCAGTCGAATAGTAACCCGGCGGTTTTTTGCCCTGCCTTGCTTAGTATGATTACTCGCAGCGGGATAGCGCTCACCATGCCAACGTACAACAATTTGATCCTCTGGTAAGCCTTGGCTCACCAAATACGCGGTCACCTCTTTTGCGCGGTTTTCAGCTAATGTGAAATTATTCGCTCGGGTATCGACACTGTCGGTATGGCCATCAATGTAAAACTCTGTGACCGATGGATCGGCTTTGCAGTACCTCACAATATGATCAAGTTTCATTTTTTGCCCTTTGGGTAGCGGCTCAAAGACTCCCGTACCAAAATAGATTGCCGTTCGACGTATTTGGTCAAAATTAACGGGCAATAAGTCACTCAAGCATCCTAAATAACGCTGATAGACCTCTTTGAAGCCAATAGGACTAACTTGGATGTGACTGGAATTTTCTGCACCATACCAAGGCATTCGCGTTAACTGCATTTCATAACCGGTGTTCAGCTCAGTCAAGATCCGCTCAGCATAACGCGCGCCCAAGTGTATCGGCTCCAGCCCTTGTTTAACGCCTACGTAACCTAAGTCGATACGCTGCAAATTATGCCGCCACTTAGGGGGCTCCATTCGCAATAACGCTTTACCTGTTTTGAGTCGTGAAGCCTTCGCTTGCAGCGCAAAAGTAGCTGTTTCACCTGCACGCATTGTAAATACCGCATCACCGTAAAAGGGCATACTATGCACAATACTGCATTCAAAAACCGAACCGTCAAAGCGCCAACTACTGACCTCTATTCCTTGGGTGTAGTTAAACCCATTAGCATATGCCGTATACACCGGAGTCGCAGCTATCAACAGCCCTAACCACAACAGGCTAAAAGCTTGACGATGTTGATTCACAAAACAAAAGCGCTGCATAGTTAACCTATTTCCGAACAGTTCCATAGGTTATCGGCAGGTCGCGCTAGGTATTAAGGTAAACTCGCGATTAAAAACATACACCCAAGGGCCGGCAGCGCTATATTGTGTCTTGAATATTCAAAAATGCTCACTCATCAAAGACCCGAAATTGGGTACTCATGAATGACCGACTAGCTTGAAAGACTCCGCTAGGCTCTCAAGTGAGTATCGAGTGACGCCTATCGCGTTAAAATCACCAAATAGCAGGCAAAAAAAACCCCTATTGCTAGGGGTAAAGGTTAAGCGTACTAACCTAAGGGAAGACTAATCTTTACTAAACATCACAATATAATTGCCTTGTGCATTGAGCGTGAGGTTTTGAGCATCATGACCGCTTAAATAAACGCCATTATCACCATCAAAAATTTGGTACTTTCGCTGTGCAGGGACTAAGTGGCTAATCTTCACGTTCACCGCTTGATCCGTTTGATTCAGCAAGTAAATAAAGGCCTTATCTGTATTTGCAACCGCTGCCGTATAGATTCCCTCGCTCACCACCGGCGCAGGGTAACGCTCCAAGTCACCACCAGCGAGCATAAGACGATTGATAGATTCAACATGGCTCATATACCGAGACACATCATGCTTATCAAAATACTCCCACCACCAGGTTAACGGTAAAACCGGTGTCTCAGAAAACAAGCCGTACCATAAGCCTCGCTTAAAGTCTGTAATCATTGTATCGCTAATAGCATCAAAATTAACTGACCAATCCCACTCGGCACTGTACTCACCCACAAAATAAGGTTGTGCATAAGCGGCATTTTTTTCGTCGATTATCTCTGGGATGCGGTCAGTCACTTTATAAAGATGTGTTTGAGCTACATCGATTGAAGGCAGTTCGAATAACCCTTTCACATCGCGGTGTGAAATACTGGTTGTTGTAATATGTTCATGGAAGTCGATGCTTTTTAGGTACTCACCCACTTCATGTTGCCATTGTACAACCGCTTCATCACTCACTATGGCGGTATGCTCTGGGCCAGAATAAATAATATTATCCACTTCATTAAAGAATTCCCAAGCCAATATCGCCGAAGAGTGGCTCCAGCGTGCCACGACATAACGCAATTTATCTTTGTAAAATTGCTTAGCATTGGCATCGGTAAAAAACGCTGCAGGGTCACTCACGGGGCCGCCATTGGCTGCATTGTAATTATTGAGTGCCCAACCTTCGCCAATAAACCCAGCGTGACTATCCAGTGATAAAATCACTTTCATATTTTGTGCTTGTGCAATTTCAAGCATTTGATCTAAGCGGGCAATGCCGCTTTGATTAAAGCGGTCGGTAGTATTGGTATATCGCTCAGAATTAGCAGTGTTTTTCCAGTCTACCGGTAAATTCCAGTAAATCATCCATGTGCGAATGGTGTTAGCGCCACTGGCGCGCAATTTTGGAATCATCTCATCATAACTAAAGCGTTTATCTTCATGCAGCGCTTTAAAATACTTAGAGTCATCATTGTGCCGCGCTTCCCAGCCAAAATTTTGGCCTATGCTACGAAATAAATCGCCATTATCATAAACGAATGACCAGCCATCATGGTTTCGAATAAAGCCTTGTTTAGGTGACGGGGAAACAGTGAATTTTTTGTACTCGCCGTATACAACAACATTATTGTCTGTAAGTTTTGCGCGTACTTTATAAAGGCCTGCCTCATAGGGGGCGACTTTAACCTTCCAGTGTGAAGGCGCTTGGCTCTTACCGTTAAGGTAATAACCCGGTAATAGTTTTTGCTCACCCGAGGGTGTAGTAATTTCTAAATCTAATGCAACATCACTCGACACATAAGGGTCTTGCCATTGCGCAATTAAATGAACATCAATATCGACCACATCAAACTGATGCGTACTTTCTTCAAAGGCTAACGAGCTTAATGACACTATTTTTGCATCACGCTCAGCATATTTATGTTTAGAGCCTTGAGTTGCGCAAGCGCAAAGACTTAAAGCTATCACTGTCGCGATCAGCCACTTAATATTCAGCATTATAAAAAACCATTTAAAAATAAAAGTACTCTGCTAAAAGCAGCGCTTTAATCTGTATCGATAGAGAAAGCTAGCCCCACAAAAAATACGCGATGAGGCTAGCGACTATCATGACATTTTTTACATTTTAGTCATATCAGAAGCGGCCAATAACACCTACGGTATAACGTGCTTCAAAAATATTTTGGCTAGCACGGTTACCTTCCCACTGTAGATACGACTCTTCATACTCTTCAGTAATGTTTTGCCCTTGTACATACACCTCAAAATTATCATTAATGGTGTAGTTAAAAGAAGCATCAACATACTCAGTTGGTGCATTAAAGCTGGCCAATTGATGATCACCGGTTACACCGGCATTACCGTTATAAATATCACTTCGATAGTTGTAAGCAATACGCGCCTGAATAGGCCCTTTTTGATACCACAAAATAAAGTTAAATTGCTCTTTAGAGTTATCAGGCAATATATTTTCGTTGCCGTAGAAATCGGGACTGCCGCCATCACCATCAGCAAGAGTGACGTTAATGTTAGAGCCTAAACCACTTAACAACCCTGGCAAAAAGTCATAGGCTTGCTGATAGCCAATTTCAATACCCTTTAACTTACCGCCGCTACCGTTTTCTTGGGTAATAGAAGGAATCCCGTTATTGCGCACAACGCCATCAGTATCGGCAACACCTTTTACAATACGATTAACTGTCGTCGGGAAGCTATCAATATCAATTTGATACAAACCTAAGTTTAACAATCCATTATCATTAAAATACCACTCAAGGCTAATATCTAAGTTGGTAGAGCTCCAAGGATCAAGCAAAGGACTGCCATTTTCCGTAACTTGTCTTACCCCAAAAACACCGGCCAGCTCTGGCTGCGTATAAGCAATTTGCGTTAATTGAGCACCCGCACCCAACAATCTAGCATCAAGCTGTGTTAGGTTTTTAGCATAAGAGACTCGCGCCTTTAAGCTATCGAGTAAATCAATCGAGAAATTTAATCGTGGTAAATAGTCATAGGTTTTTTTAGTGGTGACTGTTGTTGAAATTAAAGGCCCTGGCGCACCACTGATTGCTTTAATATCTTGCCCCGCAATATCCAGCGTCGAGGTTAAGCCACTACCATATCCGGTCACAGCAATTTCGCTGCCAACCCCTTGTACACCCACGTTACCGCTATAAGGGAATATACCTAGCTGACCATCAAAATTAGCCTGCACATAAAGATTGACGTTATCTTCTTCAACTTTATACGAGTTAAACCAATTAGGCGCGCGGACATTACCTGGGTAAATTGCATTTTGAAACCCTTCAGCATCAACCATAGTTTTAGGGTCAATGAAGAAATAACCGTTACCATCACTGGCAGGGCCAAAGTCAGACACTTGCGAGATAAAACCTCTTTCTTGTAATTCTTCAAACGTAATCAAACGCCCAATAGTATCGCTACCTTCACCAGCGACCGGAATACCACTGTCTTTCCATTTCGCGTAGGAGGTTTCGATACCACCTTCACCATCATTTAAAAACCGCGTAAAAGGTGCCACTAAATCATAGTTCATCGACTCCACTTTGCGCTTGGCGACACGTACGCCAAAATCGATAGAAGCTTCATCAAAAATCCATGTATTACTTGGGAGGTAAGTACCATCAAAACGCACAGCATCTAATGTTGCTTCATCGATGGTATTGCCTTCTGAGAAGGTCGATGTCAGTGCATACTCTGAAATATTAGTTCCGAAACCTGCCGGTAATGTAAAGGTTGGGTATTTGCCGCGGTAGTCAACGCCAACAGAAACAGCACCCTCATAACCATTTGGGTTAGCCGCCTCGCGTACGCCATCAATACGACGATACAAACCATGTTGGCCGCCGTTAGTTAAATGCGCATCAACGACATTATTGGTCACGCGACTTTCGGCACCACCGTGTACATAGCGCACAGTCCCCTCAAAAGACTCATTAAAAACAAGGTTAGCCTGTAAGTTAATATTGAGTGATTCCGTATCCGTTGCCGTAGCAGCAGATTTAGATAATACGCGCGGGGCACTTAACGTGAAATTATCTGTTGTATATAACGAAAAGCCCTCATCGGACTTGCCTTCACCGCGATTAATCAGATGACCGGCTTGCGGTACCACATAACCTCGCGTTTTAGTCCAAGCGCTATCACTCACAATACCACTGGCAAGGTCTTCGTTATCCATTTTGGTGTAAAACACATCAGCCAAAAATTCAATGCTACTGCTAGGTCGGTACTGAAAGCTACTCGATACACCTAAGCGCTCACGGTTTGCAATTTTGTTAGTAACACCGTAATCAATATTACCAAACACAATTTCATCAATGCCATCTTGGCCAGGCTCTTGGCCCACAATGACTTTATTGCCGTCGGCATCAGTCTCAAAAGTCGACGTTAAAATATCATCGGCAAAACCTTGGTAAATAAAGTCGCCATACATACCGTAGCGATAGTTAGCTAGCGTTGCATCCGAGGCAGAAACAGTAACAACAACACCCATATCACCTGCGTTATAACCAAAGAAACCTGTGAGTTTTTCACCCGACTGATCGGTATAGGTACCATTGGCAGCTTCAACTCTGGCAACACCGGTCGCCCCTTCATCAAGGTCTAAAGGCTGCCGTGTTTTTAGGTTAACCGTACCCGATATACCACCGGCAATAAGCCCTGCATCGGTCGATTTATACACATCTACACCGCTCAATAACTCGGCAGGAATATCACTAAAGTTAGCCTGTAGGCCGGTAATCGATGCGGCGCTAATAAATTGCTCGCCGTTGATTAGGCTAGTCACTTGCGACAAACCGCGAATGTTAACATTAGAGCCTTCGCCCGCGGTACGCTTAATTTGGACACCTGTCACACGCTGTAAAGAGTCAGCAATGGTGGCATCAGGGAGCTTGCCAATGTCTTCTGCGGTAATTGATTCAATAACCGAATTGGCCTCCCATTTTTGATCAATCGACTTTTTTGCCGCACCGCGAATACCCAGCACAAGGACCTCTTCAACCGCAGACTCTTGCGCAAGAGCCTCCGATGCCATGTAAGGGGTTGTTAAGGTGACCAAACAGACCGATATACTGGCTGCTAATTTAGACCGTTTAAACATCATATCCCACAACTCTTTTATTATTCATTATTGGATTGGGAAGGTATGAGCACATTGACACATGCCTCCATTCAACAGCGCGCCGCCTAAAGCTCACAATAGAATATACCGACATACTAATTAAACTTAATTTATAAAGTCAACATAAGTTTACATTTTCCCCACCCCGATCGCAACTTTAGCGCTTAAATGACCGTTAAAACAAGTAAAATCCGACTAAGAGCCAGCAATACTTAATAATAATCAATTGCTTGTAAAAAGATAAATATGTTGTCATTAAAGTACCAATCGGCAATTGCTATTATTTTTTTTCTTGTCTACCATAGGACCGTTGTCGCCTAACTCATCAAGCAAGTAACTAAATATAATTACTTTAGTTTTTATTATCGCATAAACCGCCGCTGAGATGCCCTCTATTGACACACTCAATAGTTATCGCCCAAAAAACGGCTGCTCAAAACAATAATAAAGGTAACACATCATGATAAATATTAAACCGCTAGCCATTGCCATCGCTACCAGCTTGGCATTGGTGGCCTGTGGCAGTGAGGATGTCACAGTTAGTACAACCACCAACGGTGATTCTAATAGCTCCAGTAGTGCTGGGCCCAGTACTGAGCCGCTTCTGGTTCCTGAAATGCTCAATTACTTAAACAGCATTCAAGGTGAAAAAACCGTGATTGGTATACACAATCGCGAACCCAACAGCGAACCTGGCCTGCAAACAGATAAAATGGCAAAACTGGTCGGTAAATGGCCTAGCCTTTGGAGCGGTGACTTTTTATTTAGCAGCAAGGATGTCGACAATCGCCTGAACATGATTTTTGAAGCCCAAAAACGCTGGCGCCAAGGCATGCTTGTGCAGGTAATGGCGCACGTGTGCCCGCCCACAACCGGCGAGTCTTGCGCCTGGGAAAACCAGAGCGGACAAACAGAGAATATCGCCTCTATACAAGGTGATCTTAGTGAAGCAGAGTGGTCTAGCTTGCTCACCGATGGCGAGCCTTTAAACCTAGAATGGAAAGAGCGGCTTGATAACATGGCCTTTCTTTTAAAAATGATCAGCGATGACGGTGTACGTGTACTTTTCCGCCCATTCCACGAAATGAATCAGCCCGTTTTTTGGTGGTCAAAAAAAGACTCACCTGAATATACCGCCAGCCTTTACAGACTGACACACGACTACCTAGTGAACGAGCAAAAGTTAACCAATCTCACGTTTGTATGGAACCTACAAGACTTCGCTACACTTGCTGACGACTTAGACGCCTACGACCCAGGCCCCGAGTATTATGACATTTTAACGCTCGATAACTACAACACTGATGGCACAGGGTTCTCTCAAGAAAAATACGACCTTATGGTTGCTAAAGCTAACGGCAAACCGATTGCCTTAGGTGAGGTTAACAAGCTCCCCACAGCAGAACTCCTAGAGCAACAACCGCTCTGGACTTTTATTATGACCTGGGCAGAAGAAACCTTCGAAAAAAATACTGATGCTGAAATTATTGCACTTTATAACAGCCCGCGCGTTGTGACACTCGACGAGAAAGCACCGTGGTCTAACTATGACGGCGACGATCAGCTCATCCTTGAAATCCCCGGTGGCGGCCCAGGTACTGAGCCCGAGCCCACCTTACCCACCAAACCCTTTATTGTCTTTGAGGATGACTTCACGGAATTTAGGCTCAAAGCCGGTACTATATCAAAAATCACAGAAACCATTGTGGATGATGAAGACACAACAAAAGGTAAAGCGCTTAACTATAAATATACCGGCGCCGAAGCAACTGTTGAATTAATCACAGAAGGCTCTTCTGTTGATTTATCCGGTTACTCTACGGGTACTTTAGAATTTGACCTCAAAATCATTAACGAACCGGATGCAATTAACGGCAACTGGTCAATTAAAGTAGACTGTGGCTATCCTTGCGGTACTGGTGATGTTCCTATAACAGATAACATTGACGGCATAACCCCTACAGTTGGCGAATGGCAAACCTACAAATTTAATGTGAAAGACCTAATCGCTAGAGATAATGGCAATGACTCTTTAGATATTACAAAAGTGAATAGCCCATTAGTTATTTTCCCGGCTTACGGCCCTAACCAAGTTGGTGCCGAATTTAGGCTAGACAACGTTAAGTATGTGCCCGGCACTGACAAGCCTAGCACACCATCACCAAGCACCGGTGAACTCGGTGATGATGTCTTTTTTGTTTTTGATGATGCCATTAAGCGCTGGCAGCTAAAAGCCGATAACAATAATATTGTAGAAACCGTAGAGAACGATGCCGACCGCGGTAATGTACTGCAACATGAATACATCGAAAACCAAACGACCAGTGAGCTATTAGGCACTAGCAACATCGACCTAAGCGCCTACATTGGCGGCCAATTGAAATTTGATCTAAAAATTATCGATGCGCCTGCCGGGCTTGCGGATAATTGGTTTATCAAAGTAGATTGTGGATGGCCCTGCACAACAGGCGATATTAAACTGCAAGATAATGTTGATATGACCATTCCAGAGCTCGATCAATGGCAGTCTTACACCTTTAATGTTGACGACTTAATTGCACATGAAAACTCTGAGGTTGCTAACGGCACAGCAAATGCTAGAAATTTAGATATTACAAAGGTTAGCTCTCCTCTGGTTATTTTACCAACGTGGGGCGACACCCAAAAAGGGAGTAAATTTCAACTCGATAATATTCGCTACATTAAAGCTGGCGTAGCAGAGTAACGATTAAATCATAGTCAGCCCACCCTGACGCACCCCTTAAAACCTTATTGGCTGAAATATGCTAATAAGGTTTTTTTGGCTCTTCTCCGCTTTAGTGAGGTAAAGGAGATGCTAAAACCCATCAAATACGTTGAAATATAAGGCTCTCACACAA
>CANLTI010000068.1 GCA_947494095.1 uncultured Pseudomonadales bacterium | reverse complement strand
GAAGGCAGGATGCCGACTAGAGCTACAGGGAAGTACTTGCCGCGTGCCTTGAATGGGTGACGCGGGTGGCGCCCCGATCAAATCCAACTAAACCCAATCGAACCCAACCCATAAACCACAAAAACACACACTCACTCTACATAACCATTAAAAAAAACCGTCATGCAATATTAATTTTTGAGTATTTTAACAGCCACTGACTTAAAATTAGGCGTGCGGCTGCGCGGGTCTAGCTTATGCTCGGTTAATACATTGGCTTCAGGAAAGTAAGCTAAAAGATTGCCAGGGGGTAAATCAAATAACCTAACAATCACATTATTCATGCGGCCATGAGATGACACTAACGTTACTCGATCAAATTCTTTTAGTGCCATTTTAGTCACATCATCAGGGCTCATTAATACGCTATCGCGTGTGGCATGGTAACGATAGCTGTCGGTCTCTTCGTAAATAATGGTATTAAACTGGCCTTCACTGCGAATAGTCGCCAATAAAAAAGGATACTCATCCGTAGCTGCTGGTAGCGTAACCGGGCTCGCCGCCATATAAGCACGCCCATTAGGGCGGTTAAATGCTGGCGTATGCTTAAGCCGACCGCGTACATGAAACTCACGCTTAGCAACGCTAATATCTTTTAAGTCGGCCAGCTCGGGCAATATATTGGCAATGGCTTGGCGCACGGTATTGTGGTTTTTAAAAGCTAAAAAATCGACGGGGCCGTCGGGTAATATGCGGCTGGCTAATTCAGCCAACACCTCAACCTCTGATTTCACATTATTTAACCGGCTAATCCCACCATCACTTAAGCGTACATAATTAAACATAGACTCTTGCGTTGTACTTTGCGGCTCTTCATCACGCGCGCATACGGGTAAAATAAGACACTCACTTTTATCGTGGCCATAAATATGGCCTTGATTAAGGGTTGTTGTGAGCATTACTTTAAAAGATATGCTGTCTAGCGCAGCAGCAGCCCATTTGGTATCAGGCGAGGCACCGTATAAATTTCCGCCCATCATTAATGCCGCGCTTATCTCGCCTTTATGGGCTTGCTCTAATGCGGCAAAGGTATCAAGGCCTGTGTCATTATTTAAATGAGGCAAATTAAAATAATGCTGCATTTTTTGAATAACATCATTCGCTAAAATAGGCTTTACGCCAATAGTGCCAATACCCTGAACATTACTGTGCCCGCGCAAAGGCAATAAACCTTTATTTTTGCCACCTACCATCCCACGCAACAGCGCTAAATTAGCAATGGCTTCAACATTATCACAACCATTTTGGTGATGAGTAATGCCCATACCCCAAGCAAAAATAACATTTTTGGCGGCGCAATAAACATCGGCAATGGCTTCTATCGCGGTTTGCGAAATACCACAAGCTTTTGTTAGCTCGGACCAAGTGTTTTGTTTGACGCTCTGAATATACTCTTGGTTATTGTCGCAGTACTTTTGTAAAAAGTGGTCGTCTTGGCCATTGCGTGCCAGCACCGCTTTAGCAATACCCTGCAACAACGCACAGTCGCTTCCAATATTAGGCTGTAAATAATGCGAGGCTATTTCGGTGCCGCCCGCAATCATTGATGCAGGGCTTTTAGGTACCGCAAACTTCACTAAGCCGGGCTCTTTTGCGGGGTTAATCACCACCACTTGGCCGCCGCGATCGCGTAAATCTTTTAGCTTATGAATAAGTCTAGGGTGATTGGATGCGGGGTTTGCGCCGATAATAAAAATCAGGTCGCACCCTGCAAGGTCGTCCAACTCAACCGTAGCCGTACCACTACCAATGGTATTACCCAAGCCAACGCCTGTGGCTTGATGGCAATAATAAGAGCAGTTATTGACGTTATTGGTGCCGTAGGCACGCGCCAGCAATTGCAGTACAAAACCGGCCTCATTGGAGGAGCGCCCAGAGGCATAAAAAAATGATTGCGCCGGCTGAGTTTGCGCAAATTGTTGCGCGGCATAATCTAACGCCCACGCCCAAGTCACTGGCGTAAATTGCTGGCTGTCAGCTGCTTTGTAAATAGGCGTGTTCAGGCGGCCAATATGTTCGAGCTCGTGCGCGCTTAACGCTCGCAAATCATCCAGTGTGTGCTTAAAAATTTCTTCGGGTATAGCTGGTTGTATATCGGTGGACTGCGCTTGCACGCTCTTGTTGCATACCGAGGGAAACTCCCCAAGTTCATTGGTCATACCGCCACGCTGCCCGCCCATACCAAGCCCACAGGCCTTGCATGTATTATTGGCTCGCAAAGCTTTAGCCGAACTTTTAAGCCCTATACGCTTTAATGTGCTTAACGTATATAAAACCTTTTTAACACCACCACCAATAATTTCGCTCATACAGCTCACCACTGACCACTTAAAAGGCCAACATATAATGATCTGCTGTTACTGGCAACGTATGAATCATGCACTGCCAGTAAAAGCCAACTAAAAACTGTAGCGCGGCCTAGATACGATGGCTATCTTCTAAAAAGCTCAACCCAGCAGGTAATGACTCGCCGAGTATTTGCTCATTTTGGGCAGCCTCTAGAACGACGTGACTGGCCACCATATTCACCCACAGCGCTGGGGCTTTAGCCTGCTCTAAGCGTGTAATAATTTTTTTGCGCAAGGCATCGTCAATATCTCGCGATCTATCACCACTCATGCGTGTTATTAGCGTAATACAAAAGGCAATGGCTTTGTCGGCGGCAGCCCAATCAAGAGGCCACAAAGCCTCTAGCCATTTTTCTATATTTTTAACCGGCACTACGCAATCATAACCACTATAAAAAGGAATGCGCGCAGCGATTCGGCCAATCGCCCAATAACTGATAACCGATGGGTTTTTGAGTGTTAAGCGAGTTAATAGGTTTTCAACCAGTTGTACCTTATAGCTTATGGGTACCCGCTCTAAAGAGGCTAACAACCGTAATACATCATCATAGCTAATGAGTTTCGCCTCTGTATTTACCTTGCGCGACTCAATGTACTGCGGGTCGGTATAAGGCGCTAACCCTTCAAAAATATGTATTTGCTGTTGTGCATTTAAGCCCCCTGCCGCGCGGCGCCAAAACGTCCAAAACTCAATCCAGCTTTGAGTTTCTTTTTCAAAACTTAAAAAATCTTCATACAGTGGCCATATGTTTTCTATGCGCCAAACATCTGCAGCGTCGCCACAGCCTGGGCGCACACAAAAGCCCGCCAAATTAAACCATAACCGCTCGTGTACTACCGAGCGACGACGCTTATCTTTATGCTCAATTAATAAGTCAAACAGTGCTCGTAAACACTGTGCATCCCAGCTTTCGCGCTTACCTAATAGCACCTCTAAGCTTTTGCGCAACGCTTTAGGTGTCGTACTTTCAGGTGGCTTATTTTGATGTGTGTTTTGATTCTTTTTTGGATGCTTTTTTTGATGATTGTCTAGGGGCTTACTCTGCGTGTGCGCTTTGGTTTTTTTATTACCAAACACACCTTCAATTTTTTGGCATGCCAAGGCAAAGTTAGAAGGAAGGCTTGAACGCTTAAAAGAAGCTTTATGTTGATGTGCACGCGCCTGAAACTCCAGCGCCCAACTCGGTGCATTACTGCCTGGTACAGCCGCCTTTGTGCCATCAACACAGCGGCTCAATCCTACGCACTCGAGCTGCAATACACCCAACTCCGTCAGCTGTGCTTTAAGGGTTACGGGTAAATATTGACCCCCTTTGCTAGTTACAATAGATTGGGTGTCGCTGATCTCACGAGCATTAATTTGCGTGACCAAAGGGGGTAATATAAAAAAATCATCTGTTAAATCAACAACCGCGCCCACCTCAAAAGGCTGCTCTAAGCGCGTAGAGGCTAGCGTAAAATTAACAGGCTGATCTAAACGCAAACTAAAACGCTGTGCAGTCAATATATATTCAACCCCTTCGCTGCACCCTTTAGGTAATAGGCACACCCCGGTTGATGATTTGCCAGCATCTACGCCCGCTTGCTCTATCACCAAAAAAAAGGCTCTTGAGGAGCCACTAGCAATGGTTTTTTGCCCGCCTGCACGGGCCATTAAATAACTCACGGCGCCATAGGCAACGGCCAAATGCGGCTCGGCATTATCGAGCTGGGTCATGTCACCACCGCGCCATTGTGCAAACTGCTCAAGCGTACGCCAGCGGATTGTCTCACTATTAAACAACCCTCCGTTTAAGAGCAAACAATCGGGCACCGCCGGCTGATCACTTGCCAACTGCGCATTCGCTTTACGACACGTCTGCTGGTGCTGGTTAACAAAATGTGCAAAGTGCTTAGTGATCGCAGGATCTGCCGCATAGGGCAAACCAAACTCCATCACGGCGCTGCGGCGCTTTTGTGGCGCACACTGTAAATCGACTAAAGGGAAAAAGCCTTCTAGTGCTAATTGTGTAATTTCGTCGCGGGTGATTTCGCAGCGCTTAGCCGCGCCAATTAATTTAGACCCGCTACCAACCAACGTTATGGTCGCTGTGGTTACCTGTTGATTATCTAATAAATGCTCTTTTGCGCTGCGGGTTTGTGCAATGATCTGTGATAGCTGCGCGGCAGTGAGCGCCTTTGGTAAATTTAATCGCTGCTCGACTCTATGCGCTAAGGCTAAATCGAGATTATCCCCGCCCAGCATTAAATGCTCGCCCACGCCAACACGGGCTAAATCAATTTCACCTTTTAGGTTTTGTGAAATACTAATTAAGCTTAAATCGGTTGTGCCGCCGCCAACATCACACACCATTAATAGCTTTTTAGCGTTTAATAGCTCGCCAACTTGCGCCTTATTATTGGCATACCAGTGGTAACACACGGCCTGCGGCTCTTCGAGTAAACGAATATCATGAAGCCCAGCCAGCGCAGCCGCCTCTAAGGTCAATGCCCGAGCATCGGCATCAAAAGAAGCCGGCACAGTAATGACCAGCTCTTGCAATTCTAAAGGTGCATTAGGGTGTGCAAAATTCCACGCTTGGCGCACATGGTGTAAATAGCTTGCACTGGCAACAACAGGGGAAACCTGCCTCACCCCCTGCGCACCCCAGGGGAGTATATCGGCTTGCCTGTCTACTTTGTTGTGCGACAGCCAGCTTTTAGCGCTATGCACTTGTCTGCCAGCGGCTTTAGCGCCCAGTTCACGCGCCCATTCGCCCACAATAACACCGCTAAAATCGCCCGCTAAGACATCACTTGTCGGTGGCTCGCCGATGTGCGACCAAGGTAGTAAACAGTCAACAGCGGCAATTTCACCTTGTACCGGATGATACCTAAAAGAAGGTAGCATCGGTCGTTTAGCGACTTCACCAGGCGCTACTAGTTGCTCAATGGCAAAAATCTTACGCGCGTGAGCGTTGTGCTTATCACTCAAGGCCGCATACGCCACAACCGTGTTGGTTGTGCCTAAATCAATGCCCACAAAAAATTGCTTTTGCTCACTCATGTTACTGCTTACTCATACTCACGGTATTGACGCTTTAATCGCGCACATCAAGCTCAACATGCCAGCGCTGTTCAGGGTCTACGCTACCATCGGCGTTTACCCCTACAACCTCTAATTCAAGCGTGCCTATTTCGGTAAAATAAGACGATAAGCGTACCGGCAAAACATCACCGGCTTTGCCGCCTGCAAGCGGTAGCTCTATTTTTAATGCAGGCAGCTCATTGAGCTCACCTTCATCCCAGCTAGGTAAAAGCGAACCCGCTGTATCATAATGCCGTGAGCTTGAGCCAAAAAAGCGGAAATAGACAGGCTCGCCAATGACTAAACCAAATGTTTGCTGCCCGGCCTCTACGACTGAGCCTTCTTCCAAACCAAAAGGTGCAATACACAGCGCCTCTAAAGGCGGCTCCATGCCAGGAATAGCCGGCATCGCACTTTCAATGCCTACGTAATAAGCGTTCGCTAAGCCACCGCGAATACGCACGCCTTTTCCTTGCCGCACCTGACCGTAATAACTGGCGCCTTTAGCGACACCCAAATCTAAATCAGTGCCCTCGAGTACGCGTGCCGCTGGGACATCGGCATCACTTAACCATTGATTGATTAATTGCACCACGCGCGTCTTAATACGCGGCGCCTTTAATACACCACCGTTGAGTAATATGGCGCTAGGCTGGATAAACCCAGCACTTGGCGGTGGTGCAATGGCTTGGCTACCAAGAGGCTCGGCAAAGATCGCAAAGGGATCTTCTTCGTACGCAGCCACACTGTCTAGTGCATTTTTTTGGCGCGTCAAAAAGGCCGCCAAGTGCCGGCTGATCGCCGGATCTTGTGCGTACGGTAAGCCGCGCTGCGTTAACGCACTACGCGGGCTTTGTCGTGGGGTCTCGCCGATATCCACCAAAGGAAAAAACCCCTCGGTGAGTACTTGAGTGACCTCATCGCGCGTTAACTCACACCGTAAAGTACCGCCAAATAATTTAGAGCCTCGGCTAGGCACAGTAATGGGCACTACTTGAAGATCACTATCGCCGAGCAATGCCTCTTTGGCGTCGCGGCAAGCTTGCCCTATCGCTTGAATTTGCCAAGGTTCAAGTGTTTTACCTTGCTCGGTCAGCTTGGCCTTTACACGGTAAGCCAACGCCAAGTCCATGTTGTCGCCGCCGAGCAAAATATGCTCGCCTACGGCGATTCGGGTAAGGCTTAGTTTGCCCTCTTCTTCACCCACTGCGACTAACGATAAATCGGTCGTGCCGCCACCAATATCAACCACTAAAATAATATCGCCCACACTGACCTGCGAGCGCCAATCATCGCCACAGGCATTCACCCAGTTATAAACGGCAGACATGGGCTCTTCGAGTAAGGTTAAATGCTCACAGCCTATTTGCTTGGCTGCCTCAGCGGTTAATTCACGTGCTACAGGGTCAAATGATGCCGGGATGGTCACGGTGACATCTTGATCTTTGAGTGGTGACAAAGGAAATTGATCGTCCCAAGCAGCACGCAGGTGGTCAAGGTACTGAGCACTCGCCTCCAGGGGTGAAATTTTTGCCACTTCGTCATCACTACCAAATGGCAGTGTTTTAGCGCGACGATCAATACCGCCATGGCACAACCAGCTTTTAGCGCTGGCCACTAACCGTATCGGGGTTTTGCTGCCCAAAGTACGCGCTATTGTACCAACCAGCGCGGTGTTTTGCTCTTGCCAAGGTAAGGCACAATCACCGGGGTTTAGCTCAGCGCTATGGGACTGGTAGCTAAAAGAAGGCAATTGATCGAGCGCGTCAATCGCTCCTGGGCTCACAAGCTGGCTAATAGGAAATACTGTGGGTGTTGCATTCACATCATCTAAAGGTACGTAAGACAAAACGCAGTGCGTTGTTCCAAGGTCAATCCCTATGCTGTAACGGGTATTGTCAGGGTTTTGCTCAGTCACAGCTCAACCTCCGCTGGCGCCAAAATAGTGGTGTCGTGCCCTTGTGTGATTTTAGGCAGTTCGCACCGGGTAACACGCCACCCACGGTGAATCAAGGTGCCATTAAATGGCGCCTCGCCAACAACATTACCATTTAAGCGGTAATGGGCCGGGTCAAAGCCCACGGGGATTTCAATGGCACTTTCTTCTACTTCAGTCGCAATGGGCGCCAAGGTTAGGTAATGCGCTAAAGCCTTTTGACTACCGGCTTGTATCAAACGAGCAACAGCGCCTATTTCGGCATCACTCAAGTCGGTTAAATCCTCTTGCGTAAAATCAATAAAGCGCGCCTCTTTTTGCAATAAACTTAAAATTTGTAGCGCCGAATCAGTATTCACCACCTCAACAACCGGAGCACTAGACACTTGTTCAATGGGCTCAAGTTCGGGTTCGGGTTCGGGTTCGGGTTCGGGTTCGGGTTCGGGTTCGGGTTCAAGTTCAGGTTCAGGTTCAGGTTCAGGTTCAAGTTCAGGCTCTACAGTTGTATCGGCATCTGCCTCTTGAGGGCCACCCACCTCTTTAGGGCTATCGACTTCAGTGGTGGCTTTGGTCGCAGCATGAGTACGCAGCACCGTGATAACTAAAAAAATCACCGAGGCAATTAACACAAGGTGCAGCAGGTCAATCGTGAATGGGCCGGTTTCTAAATTCATAAAAGTCTCGCAGTAAACGTTAAAGGCATACGCTTTAAATAAAAAAGGAAAGGAATAAAATCAATAATGTCGCGAATTATGGCGACGAAGGCGACAAATGCAAGCCCTGTAGTGGGTGCGATGCACTGATAAGCCTTGTAAGAGTCCCGGCACAACTTGTCGAATGATGACAGAACCTAACCTGTCAGCCAAATAGCGCTCGCAAACCGTCCTGTCACACCCTGCCTGCGGTACGAATAAAAGCGATGATCATTAAAAGTGCAATCCGTGCCACCATAGATAGCCTTAATACCCAAGCGCTCAAGCTTAAGCCGCACTAAAGCATACAAGTCAGCAAAGAAATGACCTTTTTTTTGCTGACTTTCCTTAAAACACAAGCTGGCCTCGGCACCAATGGCCTGCTCAAAAATAGCCTTGACCTCTGTACCCACCTCAAACGCACTGGGCCCAATAGCCGGCCCCAAGTAAACCATAAGTCTATCACTGCGCGCAAATTGCCGACACGTAGCCTCAAGTATACCTGCAGCCAAGCCACGCCAACCCGCATGCACGGCTGCGACTTGCGTCCCCTGAGCATTACACAAAAGCACCGGCAAGCAATCGGCGGTTAGCACAGCACAAACAAGGTTTTTTTGAGTCGTAAAGCAAGCATCGGCGTCGGGCACTTGGGCCAATGCACTCGACTCAACCACCTCAACACCATGCACTTGATTGAGCCATTGCCAAGCTGGCACACCCGTCTGGTGTGCCAGCGCTTGCCTGCACGCGTTTACTTTAGCGCGGCTATCGCCTACATGCAGCGCCAAGTTAAAGGGGCCATACGCCGTCTGCGCATGCGTGGTGGCCAGCAAAGCCTCGCTCATAATACCAGTCTGAGCGCTCGGCACCTCTTGCGCACACGTGATCACCGAGCACACCCCTTGAGGCGCAGGCCAAGCAAGGGGAAGTGTTGGTATTAGGGCAGCACTAGCGATCATATTCTTTTAAAACTGCCGTTAGATGCGTAAAGTCATCGGGTAGCGGCACCTCCCACTGGCATGCCTCTAAGGTAACAGGGTGAATAAGCCCCAACGACTGGGCATGCAATGCCTGACGATTAAAACCTTGTACGCACTCCAGCACATCAGGGTGCAACTCTGAGGTCTTTAAGCCACGCCCACGATAAGCCGGGTCACCCACCAAACCCAAGCCCATGTGTGCCATATGCACACGAATTTGATGCGTGCGACCGGTTTCTAATTTTAGTTTTACCCACGTAAAGTGCTTAAAGCGCTTGGCCACCTCGTAATGGGTAATCGCCTCTTTGCCGTGATCGCTTTCGCTATCGACCACCGCCATTTTAGTGCGGTGCTTTGGATCGCGGCCTATCGGTGCATCAACCGTACCGCCGGCCAATAATGTCCCGGTAACCACCGCCGCATAGCGACGTGATACCGTGCGCTCTTGCAGCTGTTGCACTAAATGATTTTGCGCCTGCAAGGTTTTAGCGACAACCATTAAACCGGTTGTATCTTTGTCGAGCCGATGCACAATGCCCGCGCGCGGCACATGTTTAGCCGTAGGGTATCGATACAACAAGCCATTAAGTAGCGTGCCCGTATAATTACCTGCCGCAGGGTGCACCACCATGCCCGCCGGCTTATTGACCACCAAGATATGCTCATCTTCATAGACCACATCAATAGCAATGTCTTCAGCTTGCCAATCATTGACATCTTGTAGCTCGGCGTTCAACTCGAGCAGCTCACCACCCGTAAGCTTAGCATTGGGTTTTTTAGTTAAACTGTTTACTGTAAGCTCACCACTTTTGATCCAACCTTGTAATTGCCCACGCGAATAATCAGGGAACAAGTTGGCTGCAACTGCATCTAACCGTTGACCTTTAGCATTTACAGGAACACGCGCCTGCTCGGAAATTTCTTGTATCATTGAGTTATTACCTATGACTGGCTAAACTGCGCCTTCGCCGTCCGCTGGGCGCAAAAAAACGCACATAATGATACAGAGCACGACTTAATGCGAGCACACCTTAATTTTATACTGATCAGCACCCTTTTTCTAGGCAGCACTTTAACCGGTTGCGCCAGCAACACCGAAAAAGAAAAAAGCACCGAACAGCAGCTCTATGAGCGCGCTCAGAGCGCCTTAAACAGTAAAAACTGGCAGTCTGCCGTAGGCTCCTTAGAGCTACTCGAAGAGAACTTCCCGTTTGGGACATTTGGCGAGCAAGCGCAATTAGAGCTCATTTACGCGCACTACCAATCCGGTGATTACGACTTATCGATCGCCACGGCCGACCGCTTTATTCGCCTGCATCCGCAACATCGCAATGCCGATTACGCTTATTACATGCGTGGACTGGCCAGTTTCAACAAAGAAAGCTCATTAGTGAGCTCTATTTTTGGGACCGACAATACGAGCCGTGACCCAGGCGCTGCCATTAACGCCTTTAACATGCTCGCAGAGTTTACCAACCGCTTTCCATCGTCAGAGTACGCCACAGATGCTCAACTGCGCATGGTATACCTGCGCAACTTGCTAGCGCGCGGTGAAATTGGCACCGCTAATTACTACTTTAGCCGTAAAGCCTATTTAGCCGCTGGCGCACGGGGCCGAGCAGTTGTCGAAAACTACCAAGGCTCGCCCGCCGTACCCGACGGTTTAGCGGTGATGATTCAGGGTTATCACATGATGAACCAAGATGATTTAGGCCAAAATGCCATCAAGGTTTTAAAAGAAAACTACCCCGATTACCCCGCACTCAATGCCGACGGAACATTCAACTACAGCTACGCGGGCAATTTAGATCGCAGAAATTGGGTGAGCTACTTAACGTTAGGGCTGTTTAATAAACAGCAAACTATTGGCTTTGATACTCGCAAGCAATATAACAAAATGCATTTCGAAGAGACCGAGGCCCCAAAAACACCCAAATAGTGTCCACCGGACCTACCCAAAACCCACATACACATAAGGCGTATGTGGGTTTTTTTATGCGTACGACTGCAACAGCCCCTGCAACCGCAATCGACATAGGCGCTACCACGTATATTGCTAGCAACTGTTTATCAAAAAAATTATCAAAAAATCCAGTAAAGGACCCATGACATGACACAAAGCATCTACGATTATACCGTCAACCAACTAGACGGCTCGCCATTGCCGCTGGCCAACCTTAAAGACAAAGTGATTCTTGTTGTTAATACCGCCAGCAAATGTGGCTTTACCCCTCAATACGAAGGTTTAGAGTCATTACACCAGCAATATCACGAAAAAGGCTTAGAGATTTTAGGTTTTCCCTGCAATCAATTTGGCAAACAAGAACCCGGCTCAACGACTGAAATTGGCGCCTTTTGCCAAAAAAATTATGGCGTAAGCTTTACCATGTGCGAAAAGGTCGACGTTAACGGCGCCAAAGCTTCACCGGTTTACCAGTACTTAAAAACCGCCAAGCCTGGCTTGCTCGGCAGCAAAAACATTAAATGGAACTTTACCAAATTTTTAATCAATCGCAGTGGCACCGTGTTAAAACGCTACGGCTCAGCCACTAAACCTAACGATATAGCACAAGATATCGAGCGCGCGCTTAGCCCAGCCTAAGGGGCGAGGAAAAAACACATTATCCAATAATGCTTGTTTTGTGGTAACTATTCAGAAGTGAGTAAATTGGGCGCTAATGAATCATTTACTGGGCCACTCAAGCCATCTGCGACTTTGTGCTCCTGCAAAGTCTACCCCCACGCATCCATGCTGGGGCGGTCGCTATATAAGCGCCCCCGGCGCTTAAATGCCCAGAAAATAACCCATCAGCACCTTGTTAAGAGTTTTTTTTCGCTCTACTGAATAGTTACGTTTTGTGCTTCCTCTTCTGCGTTGCTCAAAGTGTTACATGCCCTGGCATGCGCCCCTTCGAGCACCTTGCCGAGAAAACAAAACCCTACGTCTAATTGGACAAGCTATTATTGCCTAGCCCCTAAAGCGTATAGCCGAACAAATATTAGACAGGGTGCGTCAAAGCCTGTATAGTTGCGCCTCTTTCGACTTGATGCCATTACAGTAAAGCGCACTCTGGCAGATGCCATGCGCGGGTAGAGGGTGAAGTTACCGGTTTTGTTTTGCGTAGAAGCGCATAAGGGTTGCTGTAAGCATTAGCAACCCTCCTCACAAAATCTTTGGATAGCGCTGCTACCAAGTAACCTCACAGCACCTTAGCCCAACTTTGCTACATATGGCATTGTTTATTTACTAGGCACCAAGTACCCCACTGCCATCGCGCATGGGCTGCAGGTGTAGGGCTTTTTACCGGCTTAACGATTGCGCTTATGCGTACATACTAAGCCTGCAGCTTTTATCATTCAAGCTTGTTTCTGCTCGCTAATAACACGCATTTTTATGCGGGGTTTTTATGCGCAAAAAAACTGTACATTATTGTACGGGGCAGCTTTGCTTATACGGTTTTGTGCTGATTTTTTAAAACGCCTTACAACGCAGTCTTCGCTATGGTAATTGGCACTTAGCCGCAATACCACAGGAACCTTGCATGACCCAACCTAGCCAAACCTTTGAGCAACTGGGCCTCAATTCTTTCATTCTTTCTGCCATTAAAAAAATTGGCTATGAAACACCATCACCTATTCAAGAGCAGGCCATCCCTGTTGTCCTTGAAGGTCGTGATATTCTTGGCCAAGCACAAACAGGGACGGGTAAAACCGCCGCCTTCGCATTACCTATTTTACAAATGGTCGATGCCAACAGCAAAAAACCACAAGTATTGGTATTAGCACCAACACGCGAGCTAGCGATTCAAGTCGCCGAAGCCTTCCAAAGCTTTGCTAAAGACACCAAAGGCTTTCACGTACTTCCCGTTTACGGCGGCCAAGGCTACGAGCAACAAATTCGCGCCCTTAAGCGTGGCGCACAAGTTATTGTTGGCACCCCCGGTCGCGTTATGGACCACATGCGCAAAGGCACTCTCAACCTTGACGCCTTAACCCATTTAGTTTTAGATGAAGCCGATGAGATGCTTCGCATGGGCTTTATTGATGATGTTGAGTGGGTACTAGAGCGCACCCCTAAAAAACGCCAAATCGCATTATTTTCGGCAACAATGCCAAAAGAAATTGCCCGCGTAGCCAACACTTACCTGCAAAACCCTGCACATGTAAAAGTAGAGTCTAAAACCACTACTGGCGTTAACATTCGCCAACGTTACTGGCCTGTAGGCGGCGTGAGTAAAGTTGATGCCTTAACGCGCATTTTAGAAGCCGAAACTTTTGATGCCGTCATTATGTTTGTGCGCACCAAAACAGCGACGGTTGAACTTGCCGAAAAGCTCGAAGCCCGCGGTTATAGCGCAGCTGCACTCAACGGTGACATCTCGCAAAACATTCGCGAGCGCACCGTAGAGCGCTTAAAAAATGGTAAAGTCGATATTCTTATCGCCACCGATGTTGCCGCGCGCGGCCTTGATGTCGATCGAATTAGCCATGTCATTAACTACGACATCCCTTACGATAGTGAAGCTTACGTGCATCGCATCGGCCGCACCGGTCGCGCTGGCCGCTCTGGCGATGCCATATTGTTTGTTGCTCGTCGTGAAATGCGCATGCTACGCACCATCGAGCGTGCCACAGGCAAAGACATTGAGCAAATGAAGTTGCCTTCGGTGACCGATATTAATGCGCAGCGCCAAGAGCGCTTTAAGCAGCAAATTCTTGAGACTATTAGTGGTGAGAACCTCGATATTTACACCAATATCCTCAAAGAGCTACAAGCCGAAAGCGAAGCCGATCCACTCGCCATGGCCGCTGCATTAGCCAAAATGGCGCATGGCGAAAACCCACTCTTTTTAGAAGACCGCCCAGAGCGCGCACCTCGTGAATTTAACGACCGCGATGATCGCAATGATCGAGGCCGTGACCGCAATGGTCGCGATCGCGATAGAGGTGAGCGTGGTGACAGAGGCGAGCGCAGCAAGCGCCGCGAGGTACCTCAGGTGCCTATGGAAAGCTACCGCTTAGAAGTGGGCCGCAGTGATGGTGTTCGTCCGGGCAACATTGTTGGCGCCATCGCCAACGAAGCCGATATCAGCAGCCAACACATTCACAACATTCGCATTAACGATAGCTTTACGACTGTTGAACTCCCTGCTGGCATGCCAACAGGCTTGCTTAATAAATTGCGCGGAGTTTGGGTTTGTCAAAAGCAATTGCAAATTTCACAAATCAAAGAAAACGGCGGTAGCGCCGAACGCAACAGCGAGGCCCCTAAAAAGCCGCGCGCCAAACGCGTACAAAGTGATAAGCCGCGTAAAAGTAAAGAAGACGTCTCTTTTAAGGCATCTTAATATTGCTTTAATGCTGACTCAACACGCTACAGAGGGCTAACAGAGCCTACAAGCAGAGCCTACAATAAAAGCCCCGCCATGATATTCATGAGCGGGGCTTTTTTGACCCCCCCTTTTTTTGCCCCCCCTATACAGGCAGTAGAGCAACGGCGATCGAGCTACCAGTCAACGATTCATTAGCGCCCAATTTCGGTCACTCTGAATCGCTACAAGTGACATAAAACTGACAAAGCCCCGCCGCCGTAAGCTTAAAGCTCTTTACCCGCCAAAAAAATGTCCCTCAGCCAAACATTTCAGCCTTTTATCACCAAGCACCTTCTTGATGATTCTGCTCGTGTTAACTTTGCGCTCTAAAAAAACTCAATAACCAACGATTTGATTACATACACGATTTCTTAAGCATTTAAACAAGGCTATCTTTTATGATGTTCAACCTTAAAAGCCGTGACGGCTTTACTCTTATCGAGCTTTTAATCACCATTGCCATTGTCGGAATTTTAGCCAGTATTGCCATACCGTCTTACAGTAGTTATATCGAAAAGGGTCAATTAAGAACCGCACAAGCCGACACGGTAGCGCTCAGCCTTGTTCTTGAAAACACTTACCAGCGCACACTTAGCTACCCCGTCCATACCAACATAAACCAAGATGCCATTGAAACCGCCTTTACCAGCTGGCGAGCCGCCTCAGAGCGTACAGATATACTGTTTACGCTCACCTCAAGCAACGCGGGCTACACCATTACCGCCACACCACAAAAAGCCACGATTAGTGACTGCGTCATACAACTCAACAATAACGGAGGCAAAACAATGGGCGCCAGCTGTAAATACGGCGCTAATTGGCTATAGCCACACAAAAAGACCGACTGACTTTTACTTAACATTTAAATTTTTTATTTTTACACAGAGCCGCCGTCATGCACACAGCCATCACTTGCAATAAAAACATACAGGTTATTAATACTCAAAAACAACGCGGTGATTTTTTAATTGAATCGCTCATTGGCGTTTTATTAATAGGGATTATTGGTGTTGGCATTACACAAACAGCCAGCAAAATTACACACAGCCAAGCCGACCTAGAACAACAGGATTTAATTTTAGCGCAGCTCAAAAGCTTGGTTATTAATGGCGACCCCAATCTTATTTGCAGCAATACCTTTGCGCCAGCCACCTACAACCCACAAGGGGCTGCCAATATTCAATTTGACAGCACTCAAGCCTGCCAACAAAACTTAACACAGTACAAAACCATTGTAGGTATGACTATCGATGGCGAGGCAGTACCCGCACCTGCACCTGTTGTTGTATCTGCCACGGTACCTATAACGTCACACAATAATGGGGCAACACAGTCGATCGAATTACGCATGGGCCAGCTCGGCACACCTTAAAATAAATGTTTGGAGGGTCACGATGACAAGTTCATGTTCTTTCGCTGTGCCTATAGGGCACACGCAATATATACAACGCCAAAGAGGGGTCAGCCTAATAGGTTTAATGATAGGCCTACTTATATCAATGGTGGCCATATTAGGCAGTCTCTCACTGTATAAAACGTTAACGCAAGTCTCTATCGATACTGTTTTTGATGCGCAACACAACGGCAATACGGCAACCAGCATGCTACGCATTCAAATGGAAATCCAAGCGGCAGGTTACGGGTTAAATCAACCCGACGCGGCCGCATCGCCTGTACAATTTCCACATATCGCAACAATACCCAACCCGACAGACCCATCCATTTCACAAGAGCTGCGCTGGAGAACAAAACCCAACCCAAGCAATGCGGTTGTTCAGTGCACAAGAATCATCGAAAGGACAGCCACCAACAGCTACCTACCCAACAATAATGCCGGGGGCGGCGCACTCGTAGGCAAAGAACTCGTCCTGCAAAAAACCGATAGTACTCGTACAGCCAACTGCACAGCGACAGGCAACTTAAGCAATATTACAACGGCCAACTGGGATAGCCCAAGCACCAACAGCGAGTTACTCGGTGTCTCTGTTATCAACCGTATTGATACAGCGTATAGCCGCAGCGCGGCACTAACTCATATTTTTGACTTCCAGCTACTGTCCAAAGACTGCTCCCCCTTTGGCATGATGCCCGCCCAAACACTCACCACCGTACGCGTGAGTTATGCCAGCGCTGCAAGTCTTAATAACGATAAGCTAAACGCCACAGCAGGCAGCAGCAATACACAAAGGCTTGTCGCTTATGAACTGTGTATCGCAAACCCCGTTAGCTAATCACTTCCTAGCTAATCACCTCGTAAGGGTTTCACATGAAAAAGACACTTAAAAAACAACAAGGGATAGCCACCGTACTCATTGTTTTATTAGTCGGCGTAGCCTTAACGGCATCCACCTTAGGTATTGTGCATTCGGTAAAAGCCACCCAACAAAAGCAAGTCAGTTCGCATGCCGCCACCAACGCCCAAGGCGCCGCATGGATGCTCGCCGAGGCCACAAGGCTCTACCTTTCTAATAAAGACGCCACCACGCTATCGAACAAAATAGCGCAACCACTGCCCTATACACTACACAATGAATATGCGCACCTGCGCAGCTCAAGCATCACCATTAACCACATCAATGACCCCTCAAGCACCGGTATCGGTATTGATATTGACGTCTCTATTGTGGCTATCGATACCACCTCTCAAGCGACCAGTATTCTTGATCTCACCTACAATTCCCGCCCACCTGTTCCCAGGTCTTGCCCAAATTCCGATACTCTACATTTAAAAGGGGACCTCACGGATGATAGTATTGATTTATACCTATCAGGTACTAATACCTCTATTACTGTCGATGGCTCGATTGGCAACCCGACCGCTGGCAGCTCAATTCATGGAGTGAGCAGCATTAAAGCCACCGGCGATATTTACTTACAAGGCACAGGTAATAATGACACTATCGATATTATAAAAGCTAACGGTGATGTTCGAATCGAGGCTTCTGCCAGAATCATTACTATTCAAGCGGGCAAGGATGTGACTATTAAAGACTTCACCAACCCACGCATTGACTACATTTTAGCCATGGGCGATATTCGCTATGGCTCGTCAGCAACCGCTAAAAAGCTGCAAGCCCATAACGATGTCACCATTAATAACGGCAACGTAGAAGAAATTATTTCAGGCAACAATACCCTAATCACACAATACAATGCTTTTGTGAATACTATTTACAGCTATAACGATATCGAGTTTGAGCGTGATCTTAAATCAGATAACGCAACTGCGGTAAATGCGATTAAGTGCGGTCAAAACGGTAGAACCTTTTCACTATTGATTGCAGGCGAACAAATCGATAACTGCAATGCCGCCAACAATGCTCAAAATATTGGTAACGGCCCAGCGGTCAGAGCCTCATTATCGGCTATTGATACCTATACGCCCGTTGATGTGCCGCCGAGCCTGATTGCCGATGCCGATCAATACCTACAAGATGCCAACTACGCTTTTACTTACGATGCAACCAGCCAACAAATCAAAGTGAAAGTCAAAAAAGTTCACGGTATCGCCGATGGCGATTATATTTTATTTACCGGCAAGCCTAGCGATGGTAATGAGATTAACCTTAACACATTGCACATTGAAGGCGCCGCACCCTCAAAAAATGACCCGACGCTTTGTAACAGCTTCGGCCGCGATGCCAATAGTGCATGCATTCAGTTTTTACCGAACTTACGCATCACTACTGACCCCAACCAAAATCTCAAACCTACATTAGCCAATAATACCGAGCTAACAGCAGACCCCAACCAAGTGCCCGACGATCAACGCACCGTTTTAGCCAAAGACGCCCCCGATGGCATTTGGGTTATTACGACCAACGCCACCAGGCTGCCGCCTGGCGTGATGTATTTTGATCGCGATTTACGCGTGCTTGCAGGCGCCGACTCACGCTTTATCAATAGTTTTTTAGTCGCTGGCGATGCGCAAGTATTTGGAGATATGACATTAATGGCTCCCGTCCACGCACCGGTAGAGGCGCTGTGCGGCAACGAAAACTACACGCTAAATTTTATTGAAACTGGCGATAAAATTGATAGAACAATAAGTACTACTGGGGGGACTCGTTTTAAAACCACAGCCAGCACTCAATACCCTTACCCCACACAATATTGCCTGTCAGCCACCCAAGCCACCGCAACACCTAAAGAAGACCTGCCCTTCCCTGCGCACTTTGCCTTTATGGTCGGTCAACAAAATGATGCCGATACGCCCAAACCCACGTATCAAGGTGGTGATTTTTATGTGCAAAGCTCGCTTAAGGTATTTGGTCGTATTGTAGCGGGCAATGCCGTCAAGGTTATCCGGGGGGCTAATTTTCAATTGCTTGGCAATATTTCTTCGGAGGCGCGACGTGAAACAACATTAGTCACCCAAAACTTTTTACAAGGCACAATAAAAGTAAACGACAAACATGTTATTACTAGTGGCGGCAACCCACAAGACTGTAAAAATCAACGTGCCAGCACATCGGTACTTTGGTCACGCTATCTATAATGTGGAACAACACGCTTCGAATTTAATTATGCTGCTACAAAAAGCACCAGTATAAAAATAAAAAAATAAAAAAGTGCCGCCCACTCGCGGCATTTTTTATGCCTAACATAAAGGTTAAATTGATCGATGGATTGTAGCTGCTCATTGTCACGATTAGTTGTCACTATTAATTGTCACTATCCAGAGATGCTAAAATGGAGTACTAAGGGACGAGGAAAAAATACATTATCCAATAATACTTGTTTTCTGCTTCCTCTCCTCGACATTATGCTCCTGCAA
>CANLTI010000067.1 GCA_947494095.1 uncultured Pseudomonadales bacterium | reverse complement strand
ATACGATCGGCATTAAAAGTGCGCTCGATTAAGCTGCGAGCCATGACAGGAATTGGACTTTGCTCTATAAAACGCTCAAGGATAATACTGAATGACATTGCGGTCTCAAAAGGTAGAATTCTGCACCGAATATTACCTAACGGCAAGAAAAGAGCTTAAATTAGGCTCTAAGCGCTCTTTTTGACTTAAATATGCTCAAGATGATTATTACGTCACCTTGAAAGGGCTGGGCGTAGTATCTAATGAAATCTGTTGGCTTCTCGCTTTAGTCATAATAACCACCTTATCGCTATCGATTGAATTGTTAACTTAAGCGTAGAAGGTGGTTAATTATTATGCAAACTTTTGAGTGAGTGTCCCTGCAAGTATTGCAATTCGCCTGTGAAGGTCAGGGTTATGGAGGGGTGCTTGGTGTTGACTAGCGAACGGTAAAAACTAAAAAGCCCTAGGGGTTACTTCAGACACTCCTCATCCGGCTTCGAAGATAGAATTCCCGCCAGCTCGGCATCACTAATATCCTCATGTAAAACACCGGTACACGCATTTACAGCAAACGTTCCGTAGCTAGAAGATATGCCGGTCGGTTTATACCTTAAGGCAGGCTCAACACGCTCCCCAATAATAAATCCCTCCTTAACATCAAAAGAAACAACATGACTATCAACAATGATATCTACACCATTAACAATCCAAGCATTATCGGGATCACTGAAAACATACACGTATTCGCCCACAATGGGAGTCGGTTTTTCAGATCTCTTGGAGCAGGCCGATATCAAAACAAGAAGAATTAAGCATAAATTAATTTTCAACGGTAAAGCCCTCACTCCATTTGTGCTCCATTCGAAAATCCTCACTACTCCACGTCTGAAAACCATTTGAATAAGGATCTCTAAACCAATCTTGGTAACTATAGTTAATACTGCAACTACCCCCAGAACAGCTTCCAGAGTAATCCAACCATCCACTACCCAATGTAAATAATGGATTAGTTAAGTCATTATCTCCAACAAGCATCAAAAATCCTCTCCCGCTCACCTCAGCACTGCCATCCGATGAGAGAGCTTGCGTTAACTTCCAGCGAACATTCGACCGAACATCGTCCACTTGCTGACTGGCCTCAAACTGACTCGCAATACCGAACTTATCTAGACTCAGCACACGTCCTTTCATCAGACCTGACTCATGAGCATTCCAAAGTAATAAATTTTTTGCCGCAGCCTTTAAGCGTGCACCCAACCCTCCCTTTTGTGCATCTTTTATAGCCGTACTACCAGCATTAAACGCATACAAAAACGCAGATGTGGTTGCACCATTTGCAAACTTCCCGCCAGTCGCCTCAGATACCGTACCACCAACAATACCACTGGCAAGGCTTTCTGCAACCACATTATCCATCGCTAAGATACCAGGGGTCGCTAGTTTCGAAATTCCGGCGCTCGCAAAACCATGCCCAAACTTGCCACCTTGAAGAACTGACATCACTCCTCCGACCATGCCTTGTGCAACAACAAGATTGGCAAAATTTCCAGCGGTCATCCACGCGTTTTTGCCTATTCGAAATGCGTTTTTACCAGCTTCTGCTGCACTTGCTGCACTAGGAATAGCTTTTGCTACACCAAAAAAAGCAGCGGCAGAAGCACCACCAATCGCAGCACCCCGAATGACATCACTTAAATTTCCTCCATTAGCCGCCGCTCCGGCTCCGCCTGCAATAGCACCATAGGCAACCATTGCCCCAAAGCCACCATCCCAAGGCATCCAAATAGCGAGGGTAATCCCAACGATTGCCCCTACCAACGGCCTAACCTTATTCCACCCATTTTTCAGCTCCTTTTTGAGGCTAAAATACCCCGTAGGATCAGTCCCATTCAGTGGGTTATTTTTAAGATAAGCATACCGATTAAACCCCCCAACACTGCCAGCCCCATCAATATGCGGATCAGCCTGCAAAAACCGCCCAATACCGGCATCATAAATGCGCCCATTCATATGAATAATGCCCACTTCATCGAGCATTTCGTGGCCGGTAAAGCCGCGGTTTGTGGCGACATTTTTATTGGTTTTAGCAAACGCCGCTAATACACTGCTCGGCTGCATCGCGCTAAGCGTCCAACTAGCACTATTGCTGGTTGGGTTGTTGAGCTTGCGGCGTGCACCCCAAGGGTCAAAGGCCATCCGTTGTTCGATAACACCGACGTTATTGGTAATAGCCGTAATAGAGCCTAAATGGTCTTTATGTAAAAACTTATAGGTGGCTTTGCCTAACGCGCCATTGGCCGCTGCACTGTATAGCACTTGCGACACACCCGCGAGCGTGCGCTTGTATTGCACGGCGCCATCGTGGTGTGTGATTTTTTCGACATTGCCAATGTAGAGCGTGGTGGTCACTTTATTGCTTTGATCAGTATCGACCCGCTTAAAGCGGCCACCCACTCCGTAATAAAACGCCGAAGTATGCTGGCGTGTGCCACTCACGGTGACATCAATTTTTTGTACCTGGTCTTTGGCCGTATACACAAAGTGCTTAACTTTGGTGCCCTGCTTATCTTCTGTGGCATTACCATTGGCATCATAAGCAAACGTGCGGCTACCTATTTGCGTAACCGCATGCGGGCCCGCTTTGGTGTAGCTGTATTGGCTATCACCTTTCAGATCTGGCTTGGTTTTGGTTTTAATATTGTCGTTGTCAAAATAACTGACGGTAACCGCTTGGGAGCCAATATTATTAGACACTAACCGGTTGTAATCATCGTACTGGAAGGTTTCGACAAGATTACCTTGGGCGCTGTCTTGGCGGCTACGCAAATTGCCTAGATGGTCCCATTTAGCAGTGTAGGTTTCATTGCCATCACCAAATACATCAAAGCGATTGATCGTTTCTAAATGACCGGTGGTAGCATTGTAGCTGTGCACCACGGTATTACCGTCACCGTATTCCATACGCGTTAC
Organism: uncultured Pseudomonadales bacterium; assembly: GCA_947494095.1. Classification (GTDB taxonomy): domain Bacteria; phylum Pseudomonadota; class Gammaproteobacteria; order Pseudomonadales; family Cellvibrionaceae; genus Marinagarivorans. Next base: position 18,064 of record CANLTI010000067.1, on the reverse strand, counting down.
GTTACCGCGCGCATCCATATTGGTGACCTTATACAGTGTTTTAGCATTTTTACCTGCGGTGGCGACTTTGTATAAATAACCATTGCTGTTGTAATGGTTTTGCACACCGTTGTAACTAAACTGCGGGCCTACGCGGGCAGCATCAAAGGTTTGGTACGGGCGATTGTACTGATCGTAGGTTTGCTTTTGGTAGAAGCTCTCTAGCGCATTGCTTTTACCAGGCATGGTGGTGACGGTGGTGCTCACGCGGCCTAGGACGTCGTAAGTCATTTGCTGGCTAAACTGCTCAGTCAGATTTTGCGCTTTGGCTAATTTGCCTAGGCCGTATTTTGCAATATCGTAAGTCCAGGTCAGGTGAACATCGCGGCTTTGCCCAAGTGCCGCGGTGGTTATACTGGCTGTTTTGCGGCCGGCAAAGTCATATTTAATAGTCGTCACTTGCTTGTTGGCGTCGGTTTGTTTAACGAGGTCGCCGTAGCTGTTGTATTCGTACGTCCAGGTGCCTTTATCGGGGTCGATCATTTTATACTTTTGGCCTAAGCCGTTGTATTGAATGCTAATAGCCTGACCGGATGATAAAGGGGTTGTTTTTACCAACTTACCCTGCACGTTATATTCATAAACAATGGCACGCCTGCCTGAACTCGTGTTGGGTTGCTCACTGAGAAAATAAAGCTCACCGAGGGCATTTTTTACTTCCGTTTTAACACGCTCATTTTGGTCTTTTATCCCACTTGAGCGCACCGTAGTTACTAGGTTATTGTATTCAAAATGGGTTTGGGCCTGCTTATTATTCACGAGGCCGCTGTCATCGGTGACCTTAAAGGGGTGCGTTACAGTAAGTGGGCGGCCTAATATATCGTAGGTTGTCTCGGTAAAATACTTGGCCTTATGCGTAAACGGCTCACTGGTTTTAGTGGTGCGGCCCAGCACATCGTACTGTGTCGTCACACGGGAATACTCCCCTGCGAGTAAGCGCTTAGCCGAGCTAAGCGTTTTACCAGTTTTGTCGTGGCAGGTTATTGCGCGCGCACCGCCGGCTTGGGTTTTTGTAGTCGTAAATGCCGTGAGCGCTGGGCACACACTGTCAATGCCTTCTTCTTTTAAGGCTGTTTGCTCCCATGCACCGGTGCTATCACCTTTAAAATACACTGTACCTGCTGGCGTTACCGCTTGCACACTTGTGACATAACCCCCATCACCCAGGTAACTACTGCTTACTAACGGCGTACCGTGCACACTGCGCACGCCGATTTCATTTGTTTTAACCACGACAGCGCCTGTAGGTGCGGTATAGTTAGCATGTGGTGAAGGGCTTGATTCGCCCGATGCTGCACTTGCCATTTGGTAAGTAGCAACAGGGTAGCGCCCCTGCACATCGTATTGGGTATAAACCGAATAACGGCTGCCTGTTTTGACAAACGTTTTATTACCAAAGGCATCGTAGTAATGCAATGAGGCTACGGGCGCCTGTGAGTTTGTAGTATCGGATACTGTCACTTTTTCGGAGCACAACAACCCCTCTAAGCCACTCCCTGTACACGCCGATGAATAGCCACCGTAATAGGTGAAATCGGCTGTACGTGTTAACGATTGAGCGCGCCGCTCGGTTTTGACGGTCGCTGTGCGTAAGCGTCCAAGGCGTTGCCCTGCATTGGTGAGCGTATGCGCCACACCGGGATAATATGTATTTGTTGTGGTTTGCTTTTGCAGTTGCGTTTTTGTATTACTGCTCGACTTCCACTCATAAGTTTCCACACTCATGTCCAAAATATTGTTGTAGGCATCAACTTTATGAGTGGCAGTGACTACCTCGCTCAGTTCTTGCTCTGTTGGCGCCGGCGGTTTTACGTCTGGGCTGGGCATTACTAAATGCGCCGGTGCCGCTTTGTAGGTGGTATCACGAGACTCTTTGGTAAACAGCACAAGCGAGCCTAATTTTTGGGTACCATATTGGGCCACGCTTTCTTGCATAGCGGTGATACTTGCAAGGCTATCAGCACCCAAAACTCCCATTGTAGAGACATGACGGCTCAGTATTTGCCCTGTATATGACCGCACGACAGTCTCTTTAGGGGTCCCAATAAAGGGCCAGTCTTGACGGTATTGCGTGGTGGTGGTTACGCCTGTTTGGTAATCGGTGGTGTGGAGCTTTTTAAAGCCCAGCATACCTCGGCCACCGGCTTGTATACGCAAATCTTCATAGCCGTATTTAACCACCGCGAGCGCATTAGGGCTACTGAGCGTTGGCGCACTACTGCCTACAGTCGTTACAACCGGCAATGACGATATAAACTCTTGCGCGGGAATGTTTTTATCGGCCCCTAAACGCGAGAGTGGGTCTTCTTTTCTGAAGGGGTCATTAACCTCCCAATAAAACTCACTGGGGTTACCCACTGTGCGTGTGAAGGTATAGTCGGCATCCAAGCACCTAAGATACTCCTCAAGGTTATCTCTTTCGCCACTTTGGTTTGGGCGGCAATTGTGTTTTTTGGTATAGGTTTCGTCTCTATTTTTAACACCACCGAGGCGTGTATAGGCGTTGGAGGCATTGAGTGGGCTGTAACGAATAAAGGTTTCGACCCCTAAGCCTGTGGTAAAGCGAGTAACTAAATTATTATTATTAGGCTGACCATAATACGCTTTAAGGTCTTTATTTTCGTACACCACACGATCGAGTAAACCATCGCCGTTGATATCTGAAAAGCGCGTTTGCCTATCGGCGAGGCCGCTACTATATAGCTCTTTTTCAACGCCACTTAACTTATCACTTTGCCAGTGAATCGTATTCATTGCACCGTTTTGATAGGTTAAGACAAGCTCTTGAACACCATCGAAGTTAGTATCCAACGGTTGAAAGCTCACCACTTTATTTGTAGTGTTATTACCGCCTACACTCACAGTATTATTGCTGCCAAAAGCAAGGTTGGGCTGACCTAAGCGATAATTAACCTTATCAATATAATAATCAGGGTTGGCATTGCTGTCTTTACTTCGTGTGGTTTTAGGCTTAGCAAAAGCCCACAATAAATCACTTAGGCCATCGCCATTAATATCGGCCAACATCGGCCCTATAAGGCGCCGCCTAAACTCCTCTTGAGTACACTGCGGTAAGTAGTAGTCCTTGTTCTTTATTTCAGTTTCTGACCAAGAAGAATCCGTTAAATCGTAGGTTTTTACTGTGGGGTTATTAGTATCCTGCATAAAAGCCACTTGCGCTTTCAAAGTATAAGTACAGCTATTAGTGCGCTCCTCTCTACCACCACGGCCATATCGTCCGATTGTACCCCAAGACTCTAGATCAGCAGTAAATTTAATACTGGCCGCTATAAGATCGACATTGCCATCGGCATTAAGGTCAACGGCGCCTGCAAATTTAGCCATATCAAAGTTAGGTGCGGCGAACTTTTGCGCCGTGGGGCTAAACTCGTAGGCCATATTGCTTTTGTTTACGGCATCTATATTAGTGGCGATTTTTTTGCGCATTTTATGCACAACAAGTTGCGTTGATGTGCTGTATAGCAAATCGGGTAAGCCATCGGCATTAATATCAGCAAAACGTATGTTATCGGCGGCCCCGCTACCGATTGCAGTGCTAACAAGCGAAGGACTATTGTGGTACTCCAGCTTCCAGCCATTGTTATATGTGGATAGGTATTGGCTCCAGGATTTATAGGCAGGCTCGTACACAACTAAATCCATGCGGCTATCTCTATTTAAATCAACAGGGTATAGCTGCGGCGTCTTGTGCCCTAGGCGCGCATTAATATCGCCATTTAAGTCCTGCCTGACAAGCGCCACCGTGCTGTGTTGGCCCGCTATTTTTTGGCCGATTTCCCAACCTGCATTGTTATCTCGGGTACGGAGCGTCACGATGTCTGGCTTGCCATCACCGTTAATATCCATTTCAACATGTGATACATATGACTGCGTGCTCGTTGATATACTGTCTTGAATGACAGTGCCGGTATGACTAAATGTACTGCCTAATGACGAATGATGCTTTGTGACTCGACCCGATGCCACCGAAGTTGAGCCCGTACCTTGTAATACGGTACCCCATGAGACAGCCAAGGGGGTAGTACAATAGGTGCCTACACACGGTTTAATCTCGACAAGGCGATCGGCAAGGTCTTCTCCGTCGTCATAAATATTGCGGTTATACTCTAAGTGATAACTGCGATAATCGCGGTCATTATCCGTGATTTTTACGCTTTTTAATAATGAGTCATCCTCAAATTGATAACCCGCTACCCAGCTGGGCCTACTGTGCTTTTTAGGTTGATAATCAAAAGCCACTACAATATTTTTAGCCGTACCATAGGTGATTTTTTGTAACCGAAAATGGTTTTTGGTACGTTCGTAATTGTAGAGAATAGTATTATTCACGCTGTCTGAAAAAGTGCTTATATGCCAAGACATAGTGGGTGAGGAAGTACCACTTTTACTATAACCTTTTTGTTGCGCCTTATCACTATCACCGTAAGTGCTCTTACTGCCATCTTTACCATACACCGTAAAATAACTGGGAGTCCCTAGGGTACCGCCATGCGAGGTAATGACATTACCATCAAAAATTTCGGCCTTATAGGTTGCGTGCGCATTCTTATCAATGTTGCTTGTTTGTTTTAGTAGCCGCTGGCCATTAAAACAAAAGCGATCGGATGAGGTAAAGGTAATGGGTTTAACGACTTTATCGATTTGCAATGTTGGGCGGCAACGCGATATTGCACCGCCGGCCGATAATTGCCAGCCTAAACCCGCGACCCCTATACCGTTTTGACTGGAGTACTCTAGTGATACGGAGGGCGCTACGCCCGCCGTGCCTTGCGGTAAATCGAGAGGGACGCTGTAGCTTGCACCACCCATTTCATTAACACGAAACTGGCCGCCAAAGCTTGCTAGTGCATCTGTTTGGGCTTGTTGTAAAGCCGATAATGTGGGGTTTGGTCGTGAGGCAGGTATAGGGGCTGGGATATCTTGCCCGCTATCGCCATCTAAAAAATTAGCAGGGTCGCGGATGGCATCATAGCTTAATATTTGGCCCGGTAAACGGAGTGCACCACCACTTATCGTTACACTCGTTTTTGAAAGATTATCTTGAAATAAGGGTGTTTCTGTATACGATTTGCCTTGTTCACGCACTTGGCCTGTGGCAGATATTTCGATCAAAATAACAGGGTCGGTGGTGCCCCGCGTACCGCTAATAATAACACTCGAGTCATGATTGTTAGCACTTTTAATCAAAATATCATCATGACCGTCGCCATTTAAATCACCCACTACTCGCGCATCACCTGTAATTTTACTGCAACTTTTATCGGCTAAGCAGTCTTGTAGATAGCTAATATCATACTCAATACCTTCGGCGGCACTGTAATTACCGTTTTTATCGATTGAGTACAGAAAACCCTGTGGCGCTGGCAATACAATGGGTATGCTAATCTCGCCATGCAATAAAATGAACGTCTCTGTACCGTGAAAGTATAGCGATCGACTACCTTCTTTATTTTGAATAAAGTAAGTATCAAATTGATTAAAATTAACTGCTACTGTATTTCCGGTGATAGGTGAGTGTGTTATTACTGGCTTGACAACATTAATGGCATTCACATGATGCGTAGCGGCACCGGCTTTATCATAAGCCACCACAACAATGTACACTTGCCCTAATGTATTAGCGGTAAAGCTGTATTTATACTCACCGTTGGTTGGGGCCCTTACAACAGCCGATGCTTTACCAAGGGCAGCGCTTTGGCTTGGGTTTGTCGTAATAAAAAACTCAACTCGATCAACCTCCTTGACACTGTTAGGGATAGGGAATGCTGTAGAGTCTTCTGCTTTAATGCGTACATCAACTCTAGCGCCCTGGGTGAACTTCGTTGCTGAAGGTGCCAACCATGTTATTACTGGCGGAAAGTTTGTAAATGGGAAATCAGAGGTTACCCGAGTAGATTCGACTTGAGTTGCGCAATCTCGCTCTAAGGGCCATGAATAAGTCTTATGGTCAGGGTGATTTGCATTTGCGCATACCCTTGATTCTATGCCTGATGTTGGGCACCTCCCTCGCCTTACAGTACAAGACTCAAGCGTAATGTTTAACGAGGGCCACTGTGATGTGCTGAAAGTAAGCTCCCCCAAACCGGGAGTCACTCTCATTGTATTTCCGTACGCTGCAATAGTTTTTTGAGAAGGCGATATACCTTTAGGTAATCCGGTTAAATGTGCAAAAGCAAAGTCAGCTTTATTTTTGATATCCCAATTAAGGCGTACTTTATTATCCCCTACTAGTTTAGCGCTAAGAGTAATTAATGATGCGTCAATAGGCGTTGTTGGTATTCCTATAGGGGGCTTAGGTGGTGCTGGAGGCTTAGGTGGTGCTGGAGGGCGAGGTGTGCCGCACCTGTACACCTTACAGCTACCGCTAACCTGAATCACAACACCACAAGAACCACAAGCGGCACTCATCTGCATTTCGGCGCGCTCATTCCCAATATCATCGATTTCACCATTAGTGGCGCACTGAGACACAGCAAGTACATCACCGCAATCAGCATATCCACGTTCACTATAAATTGCCGCTAGCAACAGTAATAAAAACATGATTTTTGGCCAAGCGATCCTTCGACAAAATCCCTTCTTACAACTCCATTCCAACATTCTAACCCACCCCAATCACTTGATTAAATACTCTGATAACCCTACAGCTATTATGCATTACATAGCTTTAACACTAAAACATAATAGGCGCACACAAATAAAAGCGGCATACTAAAGGAAACCGGCCGTGATAGCCACCAAGCTAAAGTACACTCGTAATGGATAACGCAACTATTTAGCTAGATTAATATGACAGGGACTGATGGATTATTTGCCGGACATTTTAAGCGCCTCCACGATTAACCATACACCTTGAAGTTGAATTCAAGAAACGTACTCGGTAGACTAAGTACCGCTAAAGGTTGTGTGGGCGGCGCCTCTAAAAGTGGCCCGCCACATAGAGCGCGCCCCACAAAAAATACAACAGTTTTACACGCCACTCATTATTAAAAACACCTTTAAACTACCGTTTTAACCACCTGAATACCCAAGCGCTTTGCCATGCGCATAACATTGGCGCGGTCGGTGCCGAGTTGCCGTGCGGCGGCGGCCCAGTTGCCTTTGGCTTGGGCTAATGCCTGGGTAATTAATTGCCGTTGAAATTGCTCGGTTGCTTGGCGCAAATTTATTGCAGGCGCACAGGCCGATGGCGCAGCTTGGGTTTGTAGGGTGTTGTTTAGCAGTGAGTCGGGTGAAGACGAATGACTTAAAGGCTCGCTATGGGGGGCATCTAATAAGCCGCAATCAACCACGGCAATAACCACAATGCTTTTATCGCGCTGGCGAGCGCGGGCTTTTAAGGCTGCGCGGCTGACGACGTGCTCTAACTCGCGCACGTTACCCGGCCAATGATATTGCTCTAAATAGGCCATGGCCTCGGCGCTGATGGTTAACTGCCCGACACCTAATTGACAGCGCGCCTGTTCTACAAAATAGCCGCTGAGCACGGCAATATCGCCGGTGCGCTCATATAAACTGGGCACCGTAATGGGGTAGACACTCAGGCGATGGTATAAATCGGCTCTAAAGGTACCCGCTTGCACAGCTTGCTTTAAATCGCGGTTGGTGGCCGCGAGAATACGGACACTCACCTCTGCTACAGTGTCTTGCCCGACCGGTTGTATTTCGTTATTTTGCAATGCACGCAATATTTTGCTTTGTGCCGCTTTTGGTAGCTCGCCAATTTCATCTAAAAATAACGTGCCAGTATCGGCAAGCGCAAACTTGCCGGCACGGTCTTTATCGGCGCCGGTAAAAGCCCCTTTAACATGACCAAACAATTCGCTTTCGATAAGGTTTTCGGGCAAGGCGGCGCAATTGACATACACCAAAGGCCCCTGCTGACGCGATGATTTGTGGTGCAAGGTGCGCGCAACTAGCTCTTTGCCGACGCCTGTTGGCCCTTCAATTAACACCGTAAAATCAGAGCCCGCCACAATATCTAATTCAGCTTTAAGTTGCTGCATCACAGGGCTATGGCCAATCAGCTCGCCGCCGTCTCGACGCCATGCTTGCTCGGTTAACTCGGCTACCACTTGCTGTGAATGACTGGCCTTTTTTTCGAGTTGCTCAATTAACAGTGCCACCTTTAACGTGGCCGAGGCCATGGCGGCAATAATCGTTAACATGCGCTCTGGTAGGTCATCAAAAACATGAGGGGCCAAACTGTCTAATGTTAATAACCCAAGTAAATGATGATCGTGATACAGCGGCAACCCCATACACGAGTGCACGGGTACATCGCCGGCGCGGTCATTAAGCAAACCATCGTAGGGGTCGGGTAAGGGGCAATCGGCCGCAAAACGAACGGGTTGCTTAGACTGGCATATCGCAGCAAAACGCGGGTGCTCGTTAATATAAAAGCGCCGCCCCAGCGTATCGCGACTGAGCCCTTGCAGTGCGATGGGTTTTAGCCTGTCGCCATGATAAGACAGCAACGCCACTGCATCGCAGGTAATGGTTTTGCGCACGGTATCGAGCAGCCTGTTGTAGCGATCTTGACTATCGAGGGTGCTGGTTAAATCTAAGGCCAGTTCAATAATGGCACCGGCTGATATTTCTCTCATGTATTTACCTTTAATGGTAGTCCTCGTGATTACAGCAATCGGTATTGCAGTAATCTTTGCTAGAGCAACCTTAATTCCCACAACCTTGATCACAAGCCTTACTTTTATAATAAAAATAGCACACACGAGTCAAATAGACTACACAATAAGTGTGTCTTATTAACTACATTTGATACTGTTTTTTTGGTAACTCATTGATAAATAAGGATTTTAAAAGGTGGCACTTAGCTTGCTATGCAATGACCAGCAAGGCGTATTCACTGATATGTCAGCTCTCTTAATTTTGACACTCACTTTTTAACGATTTACATAAGGCCGCACAATGCTTACCGATCACCATATTGCGATTATCAAAAGTACGATTCCCCTGCTCGAAAACGCCGGCACCGCCTTAACGGCGCACTTTTACCAGCGCATGTTTTTGCATAACCCCGAGCTTAAACATATTTTTAATATGGCCAACCAAAAAACAGGCCGGCAGCAAACCGCCCTGTTTGAAGCGATTGCCGCTTACGCTAAAAACATTGAGAACCTTGCCGCGCTTTCAAGTGCCGTAGAGCGCATTGCACACAAACACACCAGCTTTAATATTCAGGCTGAGCATTACGCGATTGTGGGCCACAATTTATTAGAAACCCTCCGCGAGCTTGCCCCCGATGCTTTTACCCCAGAGGTAGAAGAGGCCTGGGCGGCGGCTTATCGGTTTTTAGCGCAAATATTTATTGATCGCGAAGCGCAGCTTTACGCGCAATGTGCGGCTACAAAAGGTGGTTGGACCGGTTGCCGTGACTTTGTGGTCAGTGACAAAATTGTTGAATCGGCTTTAGTGACTAGCTTTGTTTTTACCCCCATCGACCAGCAAGCGGTTATTGCTTACACGCCTGGGCAGTATTTAGGTGTCGAGCTGACCCCTAAAGGCAGTGATTATGTAGAGATCAGGCAATACTCGCTTTCAGATAGGCCTAATGGCCAAAGCTATCGCATCTCGGTGAAACAAGAAAGCGGTGGTGTAGCCGGCCTAATGTCTAACCATTTACACAATAATATTCATATTGGCGATACCGTAGCGCTACACGCCCCTGCTGGTGATTTTGTTTTTGTTGATCGTCAGCGCCCCGTTGTTTTGGTATCGGCGGGTGTGGGTATTACCCCAATGCAGGCGATGCTTGAGCAGCTGGCGCACAACCAATATGTGCAGCCCGTCTATTTTTTACATGCTTGCGAAAATGCCACGCAGCACACTTTTGCCCACCGCACCCAGCAGTTAATTGAAGCCAACCAATGGCAGCAGCACACTTGGTACAAAACCGAGCCAGCCCCATCATCATCTGCGCAAACAGGAGCCATGGATTTAAGCGCTGTTGCGTTACCTATTAGCGAAGGTGATTTTTACTTATGTGGCCCTGTGGGCTTTATGCAATTTGCTAAAGCGCAATTGCTCACCCTTGGCGTACCCGACAATCATATTCACTACGAAGTTTTTGGCCCGCACGCTGCACTGTAAAATCAAAAAAGCTATTGGGCGCTAGCAAACCCAAATAGGCTATAAGCACAGCAAAAACCGCACGCATACACGCTTACTTGCATACGTGCAAAATACATAGCGTAAAACACCAATACTATGTGTTTTGCAGCGCAAAAACGTAATGGCCACAAACGTAATGCATAAAGCTCAACCCGTTACATTATTTTATGAAAAGCAAAAAGTAACTATTCAGAGGTGCTGAAATTGGGCGCTAATGAATCATTTTCTGGGCCGCTCAAGCCATCTGCGACTTTGTGCTCCTCGACTTTGTGCTCCTGCAAAGTCTAATCTTGCATATCCCTAGTGCAGGTGCAAAGTCTACCTCCACGCATCCATGCTGGGGCTGGTCGCTATATAAGCGCTCTCGACAGTTTGCTCCTGCACTGTCTACCCCTTGCTTTCCCTGCAAGGCCCGGCGCTTAAATGCCCAAAAAATAACCCATCAGCACCCTCCCAAGAGGGGTTTGTTAGCTTGACTGAATAGTTACAGCAAAAATAGATTGCCGTGCAGGCATCAACATATAAATGACGACAATAAAACAGATACCCCTAAATTCAAATGCTTGATGGGCGCAAAGTTCCAGAGCGGCCAGCGATCAAACCTGATACAATCGAAGAAAGTAACAACCTATATCAATATTTTTCAATATAGGTTTTTATAATCGCATAAAAAGCGACTTTTTTGGCTTAAAAATATCCGCATAGATGACTTAATAAGCTGCGCTTTGAATAACCAACAGCGGATTCACTGCTCGGATATTAGCCGCTAAGCGATTAACCACTAAACTATTAGCCACTAGATCACTAGCAACTAGCACTTAATTATAGGTACTCCATGTCTGCACACTCTGCCCGCTCAGCCCTTTTGCAACAAGCACTCAAAGACCGCATCTTAATCCTCGATGGCGCTATGGGTACAATGATTCAAGGCTACAAGCTGCAAGAGGCCGACTATCGCGGTGACCGCTTTGCTAACTACCACCAAGATATAGCGGGCAACAATGACCTGCTAAGCATCACCCAACCGCAAATTATCAAAGATATTCACCGCGCCTACTTTGATGTGGGCGTTGATATTGTAGAGACCAATACCTTTAACTCTACCCAAGTATCGCAAGCGGATTACGACATGGAAGCTCTTGCTTACGAGCTTAACGTGCAAAGTGCGCGCATTGCTCGTGAAGTTGCCGATGAGCTGACCGCACAAAACCCCGCAAAGCCACGCTTTGTGGCTGGTGTTTTAGGCCCCACTAGCCGTACATGCTCTATCTCGCCTGATGTTAACGACCCCAGCGCGCGCAATGTCACCTTTGACCTATTGGTGACTAATTACACCGAGGCCACCAAAGGCCTAATAGAAGGTGGCGCCGATATTCTTCTTATCGAAACCATTTTTGATACGCTCAATGCCAAAGCGGCTATTTTTGCTGTGCAAGGCGTGTTTGATGAGTTGGGCTTTGAAGTGCCCATTATGATTTCGGGCACCATTACCGATGCCTCTGGCCGTACTTTATCTGGCCAAACTACCGAGGCTTTTTATAACTCGCTGGCACATGCCAACCCTTTATCTATTGGCCTTAACTGCGCGCTGGGTGCTGCAGAGCTACGCCCGTACATACAAGAGCTTTCACGCGTGGCCAATTGCTTAGTATCGGCACACCCCAATGCCGGCTTACCTAACGAATTTGGCGAATACGATCAAAGCCCCAACGAAATGGCCAACATTGTGGCCGAGTTTGCCAACAGTGGTTTTATTAATATTATTGGGGGCTGCTGCGGTAGCTCGCCGGCGCATATCAACGCTATCGCCAAAGCCGTTACACATATTGCGCCACGCACAATCCCCAATATAGAGCCCGCTTGCCGCTTATCGGGGCTAGAGCCTTTTAATATTACCCAAGACTCGCTCTTTGTTAACGTAGGTGAGCGCTGTAATGTCACCGGTTCCGCACGCTTTAAGCGCTTAATTATCGACGAAGATTACACCACCGCACTCGAAGTTGCCCTAGCCCAAGTTGAAGATGGCGCGCAAATTATTGACATCAATATGGATGAAGGCATGCTCGATGCCCATGCCGCCATTGAGCGCTTTTTAAATTTGATTGCCGGCGAGCCCGATATTTCACGCGTGCCAATCATGGTCGACTCGTCAAAATGGGATGTCATTGAAGCAGGCCTCAAGTGTATTCAGGGCAAGCCCGTTGTTAACTCTATTAGCATGAAAGAAGGCGAAGCCGAATTTTTAGCCAAAGCTAAACTGTGCCGTCGTTATGGCGCGGCCATTATTGTGATGGCCTTTGATGAAGACGGCCAAGCCGATACCGCCGCGCGCAAAATCGAAATCTGTAAACGCAGCTATGATCTATTAGTGGGTAGCGGCTTCCCCGCCGAAGATATTATTTTTGACCCCAATATTTTTGCAGTCGCAACAGGTATTGAAGAACACAACAACTACGCCGTCGACTTTATTGAAGCCTCTAAGTGGATACGCGCCAACTTGCCCCACGCGGGTATTTCGGGTGGCGTGAGCAATGTGTCCTTCTCGTTCCGTGGCAACAACCCTGTGCGCGAGGCCATTCACTCGGTCTTTTTGTATCACGCGATTAAAGCGGGTATGAATATGGGTATCGTCAATGCCGGCCAGCTCGCCATTTATGATGACCTACCCGAAGAGCTACGCGAGGCAGTAGAAGATGTCGTGAGTAACCGCACCGATGCCGCTACCGAAAACATGCTCGAGCTCGCCGAAAAATATCGCGGCGACGGCAAAGCACAAAGCAAAAAAGAAGATCTCGCCTGGCGCGAAAAACCCGTTAAAAAACGCCTCGAATACGCGCTGGTTAAAGGCATTACCGCTTTTATCATCGAAGACACCGAGCTGGCGCGTCAAGAGTGCGCCCGTCCACTCGATGTTATCGAAGGCCCGCTCATGGATGGCATGAATGTGGTTGGCGACTTATTTGGCGAGGGTAAAATGTTTTTGCCTCAGGTGGTTAAATCGGCACGGGTAATGAAGCAAGCCGTAGCGTACCTTAACCCGTTTATTGAAGCCGAAAAAAGCGAAGGCGCCAAAGCAAACGGTAAAATATTAATGGCCACCGTTAAAGGCGATGTGCACGATATTGGCAAAAATATTGTGGGCGTTGTTTTACAGTGTAATAACTATGAAATTGTCGATTTGGGTGTCATGGTCCCTTGCGAAAAAATACTCGATACCGCCATTAAAGAAGGCTGCGATATTATTGGCTTATCGGGCTTAATCACACCCTCGCTCGACGAAATGGTATATGTCGGCAAAGAAATGGAAGCACGCGGTATTAATTTACCCTTAATGATTGGCGGCGCCACTACCTCTAAGGCCCATACCGCCGTTAAAATAGACCCAGGCTTTAATATTAACCAAGCCGTTTATGTCGCCGATGCTTCGCGCGCTGTAGGGGTGGCAACCGCTTTATTATCTGACGAGCAACGCCCTCAGTTTATTCAAGACATCAAAGACGAGTACGTAAAAGTACGCGAGCGCACCGCCAACCGTCGCGCACGCCCAATGATTCCCTATTTAGACGCTTGTGCACGGCGCTTTAAGCCACAATGGCAAGATTACACACCGCCTAAGCCTGCTTTTATCGGCACCAAAACACTACTTAACTATCCATTAGAAGAGCTCATCCCTTATATTGATTGGACACCCTTTTTTATTAGCTGGGATTTAGCCGGCAAATACCCCAAAATATTAACCGACACAGTCGTCGGTGAGGCCGCCACTAATTTATTTGACGACGCACAAGCCATGCTCAAGCAGCTTGTCGAGCAAAAACAATTGCAAGCCAATGGCGTGCTAGGGTTTTGGCCAACCAATAGTATCGATCACGATGTACTCTCGGTTAGCGATGAGACAGGTACCGAAATATCGCGTTTGCACCACCTTCGCCAACAACAAGATAAAAACGCACAAACCAACACACTGTATTCATTGGCTGATTTTATAGCCCCCAAAGAAACCGGCTTACAAGATTACATTGGTGGCTTTGTGGTGACCGCAGGCATGGGCGCAGAAGAGCTCGCTAAAGCCTATGAGGCAAAAGGGGATGACTACAGCGCTATTATGGTTAAAGCCTTGGCCGACCGTTTAGCCGAAGCCTTTGCTGAGCGCTTACACGAGCGTGTGCGCAAAGAGTTTTGGGGCTATGCCAGCGACGAGGCTTTGGCTCACGATCACTTGATCAAAGAGCAATACAAAGGTATTCGCCCCGCGCCGGGCTACCCCGCCTGCCCCGATCATACCGAAAAAACCCAATTATTTGAGCTGTTAAACGCCACCGCCGAAACAGGCGTTAGCCTGACTGAGCACTTTGCTATGTTCCCCGCGGCAGCGGTAAGTGGCTGGTACTTTGCACATCCAGAAGCCAAGTATTTTGGCATTGGTAAAATAGACCGCGACCAACTCAATACCATAGCAGCCCGTAAAAAATGGGACCTAAAAACAGCCGAAAAATGGCTGCAGCCGCTGCTAAACTAACGATCCATCAGCCCTGCCAAAACTAAAAAGCCCTATTGGCAGGATGCTAATGGGTTATTTACTGGCACTTAAGCGCTGGGCCTTGCAGGGAAAGCAAGGGTTAGGCAGCAAAACCCATAGCGTACCGCTTGCCTTCATTTGACCTGCCATAGCAGCAGCGTGAGTGCCGCTGCCCCAAAAAAAATCACCGCGCAAGGCACCTTTTATCGCACTGCCGGTATCTTGAGTAATAACCAAACGTGCTAGTGTTGGTGTTGGTGTTGGTGTTGGTGTTGGTGCTAGTGTTGATGTTGGTGCTGGTGTTGATGATAGTGCTGGCCCGTCAGAGTTTAACGCCTGAGCTTGTGGCGCGCTGGCCGTCATATATAAAGGTAAACCATAGCTCCAATATTGCGGGTCAACGGCTATGGAGTGCTCGGGCGTTAACGCGACACCTTGCGCACCCACTGGCGCAGCCGCTGTACTTTCACGAAAAAAAATATACGACGCATTGAGGTTCATGACGTCTTGCGCCTCATCAGGGTGAGCCAATAGCCACGCACGAATAGTTTGCATCGAAATCGTTTTACGATCTAACTCGCCACGCTCAATTAAAGGCTTGCCAATGGCCGTGTATGGCTGGCCATTGCGCCCTGCAAAACCTACACGCATAGCACTACCATCGGGTAGCAACAAAACCCCAGAGCCCTGAATATGCAAAAAAAACTTATCAATCTCACTCGCCAGCCAAGCAATCGGTTTGTCTTGCTGTGTACTGAGCGCCCCGCTTTCAATTTCGGCTCTTTCCCAATACGGTTTAAGCTGGTTACCATCAAGGCGGCCATACAATTTTTTACCCGTTAAAGTGTTATCGAAGGCGGCTAAATTAACCGTGACAATATCGCTTGGCGGCGCCCTTAAAGGTACGGTAAAACCCGCTTGCTTTTGCCTAGCCGCTAATATTTGAGGCTCATAGTACCCGGTAAAAAAGGCCTGAGTGTTACCGTTATTGCTTACCGTATATACCGTAAAATAGGTTTCAAAAAAAGCTTTTGCCTGCTCGTGAGTTGCGACATTCACATTGGCTTGACACACTTTTTGTAAGTCGCCAAACACTTGAGTGCTCCCACTTAAAAGTAAAGGCCGCTGCGCACTTTGCTTCATAATTTTGGGGCACGACTTCATAAAAGCCTGCCAGGCGTGTAGATGATTGCCTTGCGCCCAATGAGGTAGGCGATCAAAATGACTTGGGCTAATCGCCATACTTTGAACGGCTGGGCTCGTCGGTTCATTAAGCGGCGGGTTAAACGATTGACAGGCAAATAAAGTCACCGTGATTAGCAGCAACATACATACACGTACACTGCGGTGCCTGCTGCTAGCTGTAGTCGTTTGCCTATAAGGGTGCATATTAGTGCTCATGTAAAAAGTCATCATCAAGGGTTATGCCCACCATATAGTCGCGATACACGACGTCAAAGCGCCTAAGACACGCCAAGGTATCACCCCATATGCCGTCGGCTTGACCGGTGGTTAAGTCAAACCCAATACCGTGCGCGCGGCAGCGAATAGTGTTCGCCTCTACAGTGCCTGTTGCTAAGGGTACATCCATATGAGGGCAACGGTCTTCAATTACGTGCACTTCACCTTGATGATAAAACACTAACACATTAAGGTTGGGCAGCTTCACCACACGCTTAAATCCGTCTTCTAATTCATTTGTTTTGGCTAAAGTATAAAAAGGCATTACTGTCTCTCAAACATCTCTACAGTTTATTGTCATATAATAACGGTGCGGTTGCGTAACTAGGGTAAAATCTATCGCTGGATGACTCGCTACGGCTCAGCCTAGCACTCAACACACCCCCCAATTGCCCTATAACGAATAAGCCGCCCTCTAACATGACCCGCAGTACCGTATTACCTTACCATCATAACCCAGAAATTTATTTCAACCAGCTTAGGCATTTGCCCGACTTTAGCTGGCTAGATAGCGGCCGGCCCGCCAGCACACAAGGCCGGTACGATATTTTTACCGCCTGCGCCATTAGCCACGCAACGGTTGATCACACCCACCATTTTAGCTGCAGCGACTCACACACCAGCACGCTAGATGCATGGCTTGATAAGTACAGCGCCATAAACGCAGCAGCGCCGCGCCAATTACCGTTTACCGGCGGCGTATTGGGCTATTTTGGCTATCACTGGCAAGATGAACACTTTCAACTCGCCGAGCAGTCGTACTCTACCAATACCCCTCACGCGCAACTTGCCGCTTATGACTGGGCCTTAATCGTCGATCATAAAAAGCAACAATGCCAAGTGTTTTTTTTACCCAACAGCCAAGTGGCCACCCAAGTATTGCCTTTACTGCAAGCACT
This sequence comes from uncultured Pseudomonadales bacterium, assembly GCA_947494095.1. Classification (GTDB taxonomy): domain Bacteria; phylum Pseudomonadota; class Gammaproteobacteria; order Pseudomonadales; family Cellvibrionaceae; genus Marinagarivorans. The sequence continues at coordinate 994 of CANLTI010000067.1, read as the reverse complement.
GCCCTTACTCTCCATAACACCCTCAGCACCCGTAACACCCTCGCTACCCGCAACCCCCTTAGCCCACGAACAAGCCCAAGCCCAGCACGAGCCATTTGAATGCGGCCCCTTTAAAGCCGCAACTACGCAACCAGAATATTTACAGGCCTTAGCGCGTATACACGATTATATTTTGGCCGGTGATTGCTACCAAGTAAACTTTAGCCAACGCTTTAGTGCTAACTATACCGGCAGCCTAGATACCGCTTATTTAAAATTACGTCACGCGACACCCAGCCCTTTTTCGGCGTATTTAAAAAATGTGCGCAACCCTATTCTCAGCCTGTCACCCGAGCGGTTTTTGCAAATCAACGACAGGCAAGTACTCACCCAGCCCATCAAAGGTAGCGCCCCACGCGGTGCAACCGCCGCACACGATGAGCAACTTGCCAAGGAACTGCAAAACAGCGATAAAAATCGCGCCGAAAACATTATGATTGTTGATTTATTGCGCAACGACTTAAGCCAAGGCTGCAAGCCTTTTAGTGTAAAAGTACCCAGCCTGTGTGAGCTACACAGCTTTGCGAATGTACATCACTTAATCAGCACGGTTGTGGGCACACTCAATGATGATACCCATGCCGTTGCGCTATTTACCCAGTGCTTTCCGGGCGGCTCGATTACAGGGGCGCCCAAAAAACGGGCCATGCAGATTATTGCCGAACTCGAAAAACACAGCCGCGGCATTTACTGCGGTAGTATTGCTTACTTTAGTAATAACGGTAATGCCGATAGCAGCATTACTATACGCACCTTACAAGCCGATACTCAGCAATTACATTGCTGGGGCGGCGGCGGTGTTGTACTCGACTCGGTGGCACAAGAGGAGTATCAAGAGTCGTTATTTAAAGTACAAAAGCTCATGCGCGCACTAACCACTTAGGGGCGAGGCAATAATAGTTTGTCCAATTAGACGTAGAGTTCTGTTTTCTCGGCAAGGCGCTCGAAGGGGCGC
>CANLTI010000066.1 GCA_947494095.1 uncultured Pseudomonadales bacterium | reverse complement strand
CATTCAGACGCTAACCGACCTCTTTAACAATAAGCCATTTATGCCAAGTGACTGCGCATAATGGCTGAGTAGTTACATAAGTTGATAGATGGTATTTTGTCGATATAAGAAATATCACCTATTTAATTTTAGTTTAATATTGAAAAAGCAGCCGCCGAGTGGAAGACTATTGACGCGCTGTTACATGCTCATCTGATATAATATTTAAAGGAGAATTTTTATGTTTAAGGCTATAGTATTATCTATTGCTGTGTTTTTTTCTGGTTTTTGTTACTCGGAGCAGTACACATATATTAAAGATCTTAAGGTTGTTGCTGTACTTGCTGGTTATAAAGAAGGTAATTTATTTTTTGAAGTGGATAAAAAAATTGAAAACCCTAATAATTGTATTGCTGGTGGAGGTAAAATTATTGGCGTCGACCCTGAGCGAGGTAATATAGATCACGTACTCTCACTTTTACTTTATGCTCATGCTGCTCAAAAGAAAATTGGTATTCAGGTGTATAATTCAAGTTGTTTTGGTAATCATATGGTTATTCGACGCATTGAAGTGACAGGTTGAAATTTTTATTGCTCCCAACTATTGCTGAAAAATCTATTGCCTCTAGCGGTATTATTTAGGTATAAATTGTGTATCTATAAGACTGCCTAGAATAAAAGGCAGCGATGTTGATAGTTTTGTAACTATTTAACCAAGCTAAAAAACAGCAGCTGATAGGGTGCTGATGAATTATTTTCTGGGCGTGTAAGCGCCGGGCCTTGCCGGTCATAAAGTCGAGAAGCACAAAGTTGCAGATGGCTGAGCGGCCCAGCAAATGATTCATTAGCGCCAGTTTGGACCTCTAAATAGTTACCATATTTTTAGCTACTCACAGCCCAATTTGGCTGCTGTATTAGCTCTTGGGTGCACGTCTTTGTGCTGCCTAGTCTTTCCTACTGTTCAATGCCCGCTAATGCCCGCAATAAAAAACCGCCTAAAAGGCGGTTTTTAAAGCTGTGCAAGCTAAGGTGAACGCAAAAGCCAGCCACATAATCAACAGCTTACATTTGCTCCATCACATCAATACCTAATAAACCTAAGCCGGCTTCGAGTACTTCACTCACTTTTACGCTTAAGCTTAAACGGCTGAGCTTGTCTTGTTCGCTGACGCCTTCTTTGAGCATGGGGCAGGCTTCGTAAAAGGTCATAAACAAGCTGGCTAAGTCGTAGAGGTAGGTACATAACAAGTGAGGCAGTGCCTCGGCGGCTACTTGCTCTACGCAATCGTTAAATTGTAATAGCTTAAGGGCCAGGGCTTTTTCTTGATCGGCTTTAATGTGAATGGCGCTATTAAGTTGGCTGGCTGGTATGTTAGCTTTGCGCAAAATGCTGCGAATACGGGTATAGGCATATTGTAAATAAGGACCGGTATTGCCTTCAAAGCTGAGCATGGAGTCCCAGTTGAAGATGTAATCGTTGGTGCGGGTTTTACATAAGTCGGCATACTTGACGGCGCCTATGCCCACTTTATTGGCAATGTTTTGCAGCGTGTGCGCATCGAGATCGGGGTTTTTGGCTTTCACGGTGGTTAAGGCGCGCTCGCAGGCTTCATCGAGTAATGAGGCGAGCTTTACGGTGCCGCCGGTGCGTGTTTTAAACGGTTTACCGTCTTTGCCCATCATGGTGCCAAAAGAGTGATGCTCTAAGCTGATGTGCTCGGTTACAAAACCAGCCTTTTTAGCCACAATAAATACTTGCTGCATATGCAGTGATTGACGGGCATCAATAAAATACAAAATACGATCGGCATTTAACGTGTTAACACGGTAGCGTAAAGCGGCGAGGTCGGTAGTGGCATACAGGTAACCCCCATCGGCTTTTTGAATGATTACCGGTGAAGGTTCGCCGTCTTTATTGGCGAGCTCGGGTAAAAACACCACTTGTGCACCGTTATCGGTGACGGCAAGTTTTTGCTCTTGTAGGCCTTTAACCAAAACTGCAAGGTCATCATTGTAGGCGCTTTCGCCGCGAATATCATCGGCGGTGAGTGACACGTTAAGTTTTTGGTAGATGTCTTGGCTGTGGTTTAGCGAGATTTCTCTAAATTGATGCCAAAGCTCCAGTATCTTTGCATCGCCGCCTTGTAGTTTTACCACGTATTCACGTGCGGTATTGGCAAATTCAGGTTCTTGGTCAAAGCGTACTTTGGCTTGCTGATAAAACACTTCTAAATCTTTAAGTGCGAGGGTTGGGTTTTCGCCTTTGGCCATTTGGCTTTGAAGATGTGCCAGCAACATACCAAACTGTGTGCCCCAATCGCCCACATGGTTTTGGCGAATCACTTTATAGCCTAAATACTCTAGAGTTTGTACAACGGCATCGCCAATAATGCTCGATCGTAAATGACCAACGTGCATTTCTTTGGCGAGGTTAGGGGCCGAGTAGTCCACAACAATCGTTTTTTCGCTGTTGGCAGCGATGGCGCCCGAGCGAGGGGTTAAGGCTAAAGCTTGCGCTCCCAACCACTGTGGCTCTAGGTGAATATTGATAAAACCTGGGCCGGCAATTTCAATTTTATGGGCAATACCCTCGAGATCTAAATGCTCAATAATACTTTGGGCAATAGCGCGCGGGTTGCTTTTCATGGCTTTTGCAGCGCCCATGGCGCCGTTAGCTTGATAATCGCCAAAGTTGGCGTTTTTGCTGGGAGCAACATGGGGTTGACACTCAGCAGGAATGCCCGCAGCTTGCATGGCAAGGCTAACGCGGTGCGATAATAAATGACGAAGGCTCATATTCACTACACTGTACTTTAAGAAAATGGCTCGATTGTAGCGGCCACGTAATGGCATGCAAGCAAAATCATTCAGTTGACGACAAACAGGTGTAAAATGACAAAATTATCGGATATTTCATTAGATTCTGGCTTTATTAAAGCGCAAACTTTGCAAGATGACACGCTATGGCAGGTGAGCTTTGAGCGTATTGCGAGCAAAAATGCGCTCAACTTAGCCATGTATCAAGATTTGGCTAATATATTGGCGGGCTTTGTTGAGCAGCCCGAAGCGCGCGTTTTGGTGGTAACAGGCAGTGAAGGCTGCTTTACTAGTGGCAACGATTTAGCCGATTTTGCCAGTGCAGGCGCCGATGGCGCGCTATCGAGCGAGTCACCTTTGTGGCAATTTATGTTGGCATTACGCGATTGTCCAAAGCCTGTGGTGATGGCGGTAGAGGGGGTAGCTGTGGGTATTGGCTCGACGATGCTGTTACATGCCGATGCGGTATTTGCTGCACCAAGCGCCAGTTTTGCTATGCCTTTTGCCAAGTTGGGGTTGTGCCCTGAGTATGCCAGTAGTTTTATTATTCCACGTTTGGCTGGGTACTTACAGGCAGCACAGTGGTTAATGCTGGGCGAAACCTTTAGTGCCGAAGAGGCCTTGCACGGCCGGCTGATTAATGCGGTGGCGCAAGAGCCGCTAACCGCTGCACTTGAGCATGCTGCTAAGTTAGCGGCCATGCCGCCACAGGCGTTAATTAATACCAAGCAATTATTAAAAGCCAATGACAAGCAGGCGATTGATACCTGTATGACGCAAGAGGCTCAGGTATTTGCTAAGGCGTTATCGGGTAAGGAGTTTGCCGCGGCAATAGCGGCTTTTTTTACCCGTAAATAATGCATGTGCTAGTACCCGTTATCGCGTTTTTGATGAGTATGGTTATTGATAATGTCGCTTAGGTGTCTGAATTAGGTTTGTGGTGTTTTTGGGTGTCAATTCATTTTCTAAGCGCGTTGTCTAAAACCATTTTACAAACCTAGGCTTTAGGTTTGTACTTAAGTTAAGCGGCATTAAGTTAAGCGGCATTAAGTTAAGCGGCATTAAGTTAAGTGGCGCTAAGTTAAACGGCACAATAAATGCTATCTTTGGTGGGCTCAGTTGATGAACAGGTTATTTAAGGTGGGGGTTGGGGTATTAATAATAAAAATATCAGCAACTTTAGTCGAATAAAAAGAATATGATGGTGTCCTATAACGAGGATATTAATCGATAAAGTGCAACACGGCGCTTGAAGTCGTGCTATTTTTACACTTTAAAATACACCCATAATAACGGGAATATAAAAATGATAACAATTGATTGCAGTGCATTAAATGTAGTAGTAGTTGGTGGTACAAGTGGTATTAACCGTGGTATTGCTGAATTATTTGCAAGCCAAGGCGCTAGTGTTGTGGTGGCTAGCCGCAGTCAAGATAAGGTCGATGATACTGTGGCTGCGTTAACCGCGTTAGGCGCTAAAAAAGCCTTAGGCTTTGCCACCGATGTACGAGATTACGAGGCATTAGAAGACGGCTTAAAAACGGCTGCACAAACCTTAGGTGGCTTTGATGTAGTGGTTTCTGGCGCTGCGGGTAATTTCCCGGCACTGGTCAACGGCATGTCGCCTAATGCCTTTAAATCGGTGATTGATATTGACCTATTAGGTACCTTTCACGTGATGCGTGCGGTGTACCCTTTGCTTAATAAGCCCGGCGCGAGTGTTATTAATATATCGGCACCGCAGGCGCAAATGCCTATGATTGCACAGGCCCATGTGTGTGCAGCCAAAGCAGGTGTTGATATGATTACGCGTAACTTAGCGAATGAGTGGGGTCCTAGTGGTGTGCGTGTCAATAGTATTATTCCTGGCCCTATTGCGGGCACTGAAGGCATGGCGCGCTTAGCCCCTACGCCTGCTGCGGTAAAAGCCTGCGAAAACTCAGTGCCGCTAAAACGCTTTGGAGAAACGAGCGATATTGCGAACACGTGTGTGTTTTTATCGTCGCCGTTGGCCGCTTATATTAATGGTGCGATCATCCCTGTTGATGGTGGTTGGATGCTCGGTGGTATGGCTGTGGTGGCCGATGGTTTAGGTAAAATGATGTTTCCTCAGCAATAAGCCTCGATATAACTCAAGCTCGATAGAACATATAATGCTGTGGAGCCGCTATACAGTGCGCTGTATAGCGGTTTTTTTATGCCTTGTGCTTGGCTATTTTTGAAGCCTTTTGCATTCGTTATTTGTTCGTTATTGCGCGCTGTGTTGATTGCGTTGGCGCGCGGCTACAGCCTCTCGCGAGTTTAATATCACTTTACGGCGGGCCAATGAGGTGGGTAAGCGAGGCTGGTAGGGATGTTAAAGGTCATATTTTATAAAACTGTGAATGTTTAGATAGCCAGATTAAGGTAGGCTAGCGGCTCTTTGTACTGGTTAAAGGTGCAAAGCACTATTCATTAACAAACGAAAGAGACCCTTGTGAATTCGCCGTCATCACTCAATGCTTCTTCTAAGTCTACCCCACCAAGCCCCGAGGCTAAAACGACCTCTTTTTTTGAGTTTTGGCCAACATGGGTAATGTATTTGCCTGTGCTGGTGCAATGGCTTGGTTTGGCGGTGCGCTACCGCTCGCTCACACTCCCTTTAATTGCCAATCCTATTATTCCGCTTAGCGGTATGGTTGGTGGCTCTAAGGATGAGTTAATGAGTTATGCGTTTGGCCACTGTAAAGCGGCCATTTTACCTTGGCTGTATTGGGAGGTGCGCGATGAACCCGCCGCGCAGCAAGCTAAAGCCTGCATTTTACGTTCGGCCCAAAAAGGTATTCATTTACCCTTTGTGTGTAAACCCGATATTGGCTGCCGAGGCTCAGGCGTTAAGCTGATTAGAACATTAGCCCAGTTGGAGGCTGTTATAGCTGTGTACCCTAAAGGGGCCGGTTTGTTATGCCAGCAACTGGCCAGTTATGAGCCTGAAGTGGGGGTTTTTTATGTGCGACATCCACAAGCTCCACAAGGCTATATAGCCTCGCTAACATTAAAAGAGACACCAACAGTCGTTGGTGACGGCCTCAAAACACTCGAGCAGTTGGTTCGAGATGACCCGCGAGCGGTGTTATTACTTGAGCTATATCGTGAGCGCAATGAAGAATATTGGCAGCACGTTTTTAAAGCGGGCGAGCGACATCGTTTATTGTTTTCGGCAAGCCATTGCCGTGGTGCGGTATTTACCGATGCCCGCGATCACATAACCCCGGCGCTAACCCAAGCGTTAAATCGCATAATGGGTGACTTGCCTGATTTTTATTATGGCCGCTTAGATGTTAAGTTTTCAACGCTAGAGCGTTTGCGAGAAGGCTTGGATTTAGAAATTGTAGAAATCAACGGCGCTAGCAGTGAGTCTATCCATATTTGGGATAAAAGCGCACGCTTACGCGATGCGATTAAAGCTTTATTATGGCAATACAGTACTTTATTTAAACTGGGTGCTTATCAGCGCACGCAAGGGGTTAAACCGCCTGGCGTACTCGCCCTTATTCGCGCTTGGCGTAAAGAGCGCGCCCTAACACGTAATTACCCTGTCACAGATTAGCTGTAGTTTATTACCTTTACTTTAAATTGACGTGAGTAAACCCATGACAAACCCTTTAGCGCTAACAGATGTCTCGGCCCCCATTCGCTGGGTGATCAATCGATTATCGCGGTTAGATATTTTAAAGCAATGGTATGACGAATGGCTGGCGGGTAGCGGTGGCGATGCGGCAGACTTTTTAGATTATACCTTGGGCAAAACGGGTATTAACTTTGAGGTTCTTAATGAATCGCTACTTAATAACATTCCGCAAGATAAGCCTCTTGTATTTGTCGCTAACCATCCGTTAGGTGGCTTGGAGGGGATGCTGTTAAGCCGTTTATTATTACGCTATCGCCCCGACCTTAAAGTATTAACCAATCAAATGTTGTTATGTTTTAAAGAATTTGATGAGTTATTTATTGGGGTAGATGTATTAAACCCTAATAAGCAAGCCGAAAACGCTAAAGGCATGCGTGCAATTGCTAAGCACTTGGGTAAAGGCGGGGCTTTGTTGGTCTTTCCATCGGGGACGGTAGGCCATGTACAGGCCCCCCAAGTATTCACCAAAAAATGGACCGTTATCGATGCGCCTTGGCAAGACATTGTGGGCCGCTTAGCGATGAAATATAAAGCCGAGTGCGTACCTATTCATGTGGCAGGTAAAAACAGTCGAGCTTTTTATTTGACGGGTCTTATTCATGCTAGGTTGCGAACATTGTTATTGCCACGTGCGATGATCTCAAAGCAAAACGATTGGATTCGAGCAACAATCGGCGAACCTATTGTATTAGAAAGGGGTAAAATTACCCCAGAAGCGGCCACCGATTATTTGCGTTTAGCCTGTGAGTTTTTGGCCGATGATAATGCTGCTTTAACCGTTGAGCAAGCCGCTAAAAAAAAAGTTGCGCCCTTAGCGGTTAATGCATCGGCCCTAGAGGCGATACAAAGACATCTCAATAATATGGCTCAGTATTGTGTGGTGACGCGTGGCAATTTTAATGTTTACGTGGCACCTTATACTGCGCTGGGCCCTGTTGCACAGCTGTTGGCTATTGAGCGAGAGCAAACCTTTAGAGCCATTGGTGAGGGTACTGGGCTGGTGAGCGATGTTGATCGCTTTGATGAGGACTACGACCATATTTTTATTTGGGATACTCAGTATAAAAAAATAGTCGGTGGTTATCGAGCGGCTAATGTTGGACACTTAGTTGATAAAAAAGGTTTAAAGGGTTTGTATAGCTACTCTTTATTTGCTTACGATAAACGCCTATTAATGACCTTAGGCGGCGCTATTGAACTGGGGCGCTCATTTATAACACAAGATTACCAGCGCGACGGTATCGCGTTAGATACCTTGTGGTGCGGCTTAGGTCACTACTTACTACAGCACCCTCAGTGCCATACGTTGTTTGGTTGCGTGAGTATTTCGCAAACCTTTGCGCCTATTGCGCGGGCTGTTTTGGTCGATGCTTTATTAGAGGGGTATGGCGCTGATGATAAAACACGTGCTTTGGTTAAAGCGCATCGCCCTTTTACTTTTAAGGCGCGCTTTTGGTCCAAAGAGTTAGTCACCACGGTTGCGAATTTTTCTATTATTAATAAGCTATTAGGGCAAGGCGCCTACGAGCAACGCGTGCCGGCATTGATTCGTCACTACGCGGCTTTAAAGGGCAAGTTTATAGATTTTTCGGTCAACCATGGTTTTAATCAGTCGTTAGATGGTTTGATTTATGTCGATTTAAGACAAACCCCCGAACGCTATCTCAAACGCTACCTAGGTGCTAGCGGTGCTGCAATATTCAAAGCGCGCTGGGAACAAAAAGATGCAGCCTAGTCTAGTAAAGTTTAATGTAAATGCTCAATGGAAGCTCAGTAATGCCCGCTAAAACTCTTTGTAAGGCTCCCAATAATACGGCACTTAAAGTACCTGATGTGCTTAAAGCCCCTAAAACACCTGAAGCGGTGTTGGCCGAAGGCTTGGTGTCTGTTTTATTGCAAGTCGATATTATTTTAAAAACATTACAAAAATCACCTCAAAGCCAAGCCCAAGAATATTTTTCAGGCTTGGGTGTGGGTAAACATTTAAGGCATATTTACGACCATTTTTTAGCGGTTAAGCAAGGCGTGAATGGCGGTTGTATCGATTACAATTTACGCAACCGTGGTGGTTTGCTTGAGGTTGATATTGAGGCCTCGATACAGCAGCTTAATGTTTTATTTTTATGGTGTAATCAACTGCCCGAATACGCGGCTATTTTTCATCAAACGCTACGTGTTGAGTCAGAAGTGGACTGCCTACAGCAAGTATTATTGCCGTTTGATTCAACATTGGCGCGCGAACTTTTATATTTGATGAATCATACAATTCACCATGTGGCTTACGTCAAATTATTGTTAAGTACGCAAAATGTAGTGCTACCTGCGGCTGTGGGGTTGGCGCCGAGTACGGCAACCTTTGAGCGCAACGCCGTGAAAGCCTTGTAACAGTATTGCGCTAAGTACACCAACAAAAAAGGACAAAACGTGAAGGATAAAACGTGAAGAGTATGCATCGTAAGAAGTGTGTGGGTGTTGCAGGAGTGGTTATGTTTTTATGGGCAGCCGCAGGCTGCGACGGCATGCAAAGTACGGCATTACAGCCTACAGCACCGGCGCGAGTGACGCTGCAAGCATTAGCTTTGCCCGCGCCGCAATTACTGTTGGCTGACCATGCGTTTGTGCACCCTGGCGCTTTAAATAATATAGGCGATTTACAGTTTGTTAAAAAGCAAATAGCTTTAGGGCGTAGCCCTTGGGTCAACCAGTTTGCACAGCTAAAGTTGATGGCGACACCCAGCGCTTTTCAATTTACTTGGATTGACGCCAGCAATAAAAATACCGCAGAAGCGGCGCAGTATTTAGCTAAAAAAACCTATGCCAATGCTTTAGCGTGGATTTACTCTGGCGATGAGAAATTTGCCCAGCAAGGCATAGCCCTATTAGCTAACTGGCAAAAATTAGAAGGCTTTAATGCCGGTACTGATCAAGATAAATTACTAGCCGGCTGGCTTGGCGCATTGCTTGGCCCTGCCGCAGAAATTTTAAGGCTGTACAGCGGCTGGCCACTGGCACAGCAACAACAATTACAGCAGATGCTTAAGCGTGCCTTTTACCCTCAGCTTTTAAATATGAGTGGTTGGAATGGCAATGTCGATTTAACACAAATTGATGCACTATTAAATATTGCGGTTTTTAATGATGATGTAAAGGCCTTTAATACCGGCTTAAAAAGGCTACACCATCGTAGTGCGGCTTATTTTTATTATAAAACAGAGCCAGCTAATGGGGCTATCCCTGCTATTGCCGGTGATTTTGAAAACTTAGCCATGTTTTGGCATCAACCGCTTAAATGGCAAAATGGCCTTACCCAAGAAACTTGCCGCGATAACAATCATCATGCGCAATACGCGTTAGCCTCGGCATTGCATGCCGCTGAAGTGGCTTGGAACCAAGGGGTGGATGTATACCGTGAGCATGCACAGCGCTATATGGCAACAATGGAGCTGATGGCCCATCAATTATTAGCGCGAACCATGCTGGGCGTCTGTGACACGGATACACCTACGCACAATGTGTTTGGTACATGGGAAGTGGGCTATAACCATTATTATAATCGGCAAAGCTATGCGTTGCCCAATACGCATTTACTGATAACAGAGCGGGTGCGCCCGCGCGGCCACTCGGAGTGGAATATATTTTATGAGACACTCAGCTTTGCCAAATAATGTTTGATTGGCGGTTCAAGTGAATATGTCGAAGCTCATGCGTTAAGGCTCATGTGCCAAAGTTAATGCCGCGCGCCGGCTGCTAGCATTTAAAAGCTCCGATACCGTAACAAGCTCTATGCCTAGCGCTTTTAGCTCGGGTAGGCGGTGCTCGAGTACATCGAGAGTTTCGGGGTAGGGGTGGCCAATGCCTAAGGCCATGCCGGTTTTTTGGGTGGCACGAATTAAGCGGTTGAGCTGTTGATTAATGGCCTTTTTATCGCGGTTGTTGTCGAGAAATATATCGCGTTTGTAGCTGGGTATGCCCAGTTTTTGAGCGGCAGTGTACGCGGCGCTTTTGGCGCTGGTGCGGCTATCAATAAAATACAGCCCACGCTTGGGAAGCTCGGCCATTAGCCAGTCCATAACCTGTGCGTTTTCGGTGAGCCCACTGCCCATATGATTATTGACACCAATTAAATTAGGAATGTCATTAATCATGGCAATAAAATCATTGCGCAGCTCGGTTTCTGTCATCACCGCCTTTAAGCCCTCGCCCCAGTGTTGCAATGCTTTAGGTTCCATTGGCGCGTGCAGCATAACCTCTTTACCGAGTTTGGGTGCTTGCTTGGCCAGTGTTTGGGCAAATGGGGTAAAGGGTAAAACAGCAATGGTTAGCTTGCCGGGTAAATTCAGTGTGCGCTGGCCTTCGCGGCGTTGGTAGCCAATATCATCAATCACAATGGCCATAATATTGCTGCTTTGTGCCGGCGTATACGATGAAAACTGTGCGGTATTAAATGTGGATGGCTTGTTGCGCTGGGCTGTGCGGTGTTGAGGTTTGGGTGTTTGAGGCTGGGGTGTTTGAAGCTTAGATATTTGATGCTTGGGCGTTTGAGGCTTCAGTGGTTGAGACTGAGCTAATTGAGACTGAGATGAATGTTGAGCCTGGCGCTGTTGAGTGGCCGGCTGCGTAATATTGGCTGATAGTGGTTTTTGTAGAGGGGCGTGCACTTGTGCACGGGCAAGGGCGCGTTCTTGTGCGAGCTTGGCTTCGCGAAGGGTCGCTTGTTTGGCGCGCTCGGCTGCCCATTGCCGCGCTTCACGTAGCTCTACGGCCTCTAGGTGTAGCGTGTAGGTGCGGCTAATTAAAAAGGCGCCAAGCATAATACCCGCACAAAAAACCGCCGCAATGCCTAGTGCGGGTAAGTATTGTTTTTTGGCGGGCGCTTTTTTGGCGCGCCCGCGCCGCCCACTGGGTGATGCACGCTTTTTTGAACGAGTATTAGCAGGCCGTGTACGACGTGAATGAGTCATTTTAAGGTGTTGTTGTTGATGATGATGTGGATTCAGGGTTGCCGTGGTTGTGCTCTAGGCTATTAAAAATACTCAAGCCCTTCAATAAATTAAGGGCTTCATACAGTTGGTTATCTTGGTTTTGCAAGCTAGTTTCGGTGGGCTTTTGCTCGGCTTGGCGTTCTTTGCGGCTGACTTCGGCACTTTTTTTATTGTTGAGGTGGCCGCTGAGTTCGGCTTCGCTAATGCGGACTCGGCTTTTAATTGCTGTCACTCTGACGCGCTCAATAATAATGTCGGGTACGATGCCTTGTGCTTGAATACTGCGGCCATTGGGGGTGTAGTACAAGGCGGTGGTGAGTTTGATGGCCTTGTCTTGTGTAATGGGCTGTACTGTTTGCACCGAGCCCTTACCGAAGCTGCGCGTACCTAATAAAACGGCGCGATTATGGTCTTGCAGTGCACCGCCGACAATTTCGCTGGCCGAGGCCGAGCCATCGTTTATCAGAACAACCAGCGGCATGCCTTGGGTGACATCGCCAGCGCTGGCAAATAATTCTTCGTTCATGCCGGGGCTGCGGCCTTCGGTGTAGACCACTTTTTTGGCATTTAAAAAGGCACCTGCAACTTCTACGGAGGCTTGTAATACGCCACCTGGATTATTGCGCAAGTCTAAAATTAACCCGTGAATATCATGCTCTTTTTGCATGTCGTTGATGGCGGTTATCATGTCGGCGCCTGTGCGGGTTTGAAACTGCGCAATGCGAATATAGCCGTAGTTTTCTTCGATGATCTCGTGGCGAATAGAGCGCACTTTAATGGTATCGCGGGTGAGGGTCAGATTAAAGGGGGCATCTACGCCGTCACGGACAAGCGTTAAGTTAATATCGCTACCTTTAATACCGCGCATTTTATCGATGGCCTCTTCAAGGCTTAAGCCTTTTACTAATATATCATCGAGCTTGATAATTTTGTCGCCCGCTTCGATACCGGCGGCATCAGCGGGTGTATCATCAATGGGTGAGACAACGGTGAGCAGGCCGTCTTCCATGCTCACTTCTATGCCGATACCGCCAAATTCGCCCGTTGTATGCACTTGTAAGTCATCGAACGATGATTTGTCGAGGTAGGCCGAGTGAGGGTCGAGTTTATCGAGCATACCGCGAATGGCGTATTCTAAGAGCGTTTTATCGTCAATTTCATCGACATAGTTTTGGCGAATTTGCTCATATACTTGCGTAAAAACGCGTAAGTCCTCGAGCGGTAGAGCGCCCTTGCTATGCTCGGTGAGTGGTGGTGTTTGTGCTGGCGCTGTTGACGCTGGAGGGGTTTGTGAAGAGGCCAGCACAGTGGGCACTAAGAACTCGGCCTGTGTGGCGGGTTCGGCTACCGCAAAAGATGAGAGTTGAGCGGTAAAAATGGTGCTGCACGCAAATAACCAAAACCAAAGGCGTGGCATGGTGGCTCCTCGTTGTTTTTAGGGTAATAGGCTTAAGATTAAGCCAGTTAATCCACCATTGTATGTTAGGCCGACTTTTTGAGCCAGTGGTGCGGATTAGTTGGGCTGCCTTTGTGGCGTAACTCAAAGTATAAACCGGCTTGTGTTTGGCCGCCGGTATTGCCCACTGCCGCAATCACCTCGCCTGCATTGACCCACTCGCCGAGCGCTTTGTAGAGCGTTTTGTTGTGCGCGTATAAGCTGAGCATACTGTGGCCATGGTCCACAATCACCAGTAAGCCGTGGCCGCGTAAATAATCAGAAAAGACGACGCGACCATGATGTATTGCCTTGACGGGGGAGTCGCTGGGGGCGCCAATAACCATGCCTTGCCAGCGCACTTTGCCGCTGATGCGCTGGCTGTTGTAGCTGTGGCGGATGGGGCCTTTGGTAGGCCAGGGCAGGCGGCCTTTGAGGGTGTTAATGTCTTGCGCTTTGACGGGGTTTTCGAGGTCGCCAGAGACTCTCACAACACGCTCGATCAAATGCTGTAAGCGCTTTTGGTTTTTTTCGCTAGCTTTTAATTGTTGGTCTTTGGTGGTGATGGTCGCTTGCAGTTTTTTTAAGGTGCTTTGTCGCTCTTTGTGTTGCGCGCGCAGGGCGGTTTGTTGGGTGCGTAAGCTTGTACTGTTGCTCACTAAGCTGTGTTGCTCGGCCGCCATTTCGGGTTCTATTTTTTCAATGCGCTCAAGTGTGTGGTTGGCCGCGGCTATTTGTTCGGCGCGCGCGGCAGCCACGTAATCAAAATATTTGAGGTTGCGAGCAACCAGCGATGCATCTCGCTGGTTAAGGATTAATTTAAGATGGCTTTGCTGGCCAAGTCTGTAAGCGGTGTTAACTTGCTCGGCGACTTGACGCTGTTGTTGCTTTTTTACGCTGGCAAGGGCCTCCTTTTCCCTTTTTAGCTCAAGAAGCTGTGCTTGGTTGTTGTCAATTTTTGCCTCGAGCTCTTTGGCTTTTTTATTTAATTCGCCAATTTTACTTTCACTTTCTTCGAGTTCCTTTAGCAGCGCATCACGGTTGCCTTTAATGCCGCCTAATTCGCCTTTAAGTTGCTCGATGGTTTGGCGCAATTCATTGAGTTTTGCTTCGCGTGGGTCTGCTTCGTCGTTGGCCCATAGGGTGTTGGCGGTGCAAAAAAGCAGAACGCTAAGGCTAGCGAGTGCTATTTGCTTGGCGCGCTTCACAGTTGAGTGCATAGGAGGGTTCCTTGAGTGCTGTGGATGACGGGGTGTTTGCCCGTGAATGTGCGTAGCGCCCCAAAGGAGCGCTACCATGATTTTAGCCGTTATCAATCGCTGTTGGTCATTTAATTTACAAGGCCATTTAATTTACAGGAGCATTGTATTTAAAGGGGCATTGTATTTACAGGAGTATTGTATTTATCGGACCATGTTAATTAACGGGGTTATTTTAACTGTGCCAAACTTTTACCCGTCATCTCGGCCGGTTGGTCAATGCCCATTAAGGCTAGCATGGTGGGGGCGATGTCGGCTAGGCTGCCACCGCCTTTTAAATCTAATGCAACCGGGCCTACATACGCTAAAGGCACGGGTAGCGTGGTGTGCTGGGTGTGCACTTGGTTTGATTGTTCATCAAACATTTCTTCGACGTTGCCATGATCGGCTGTTACCAGTGCGTGACCACCCACTTTTTTGAGGCTGGCAAAAATGCGACCCATACAAAAATCGACGGTCTCTACCGCTTTGATTGCCGCGTCGTAAACACCTGAGTGGCCAACTTGATCACAATTGGCGTAGTTGCAAATAATAGTATCAAAAGTATTGCTTTCGATCGCCTCAATGAGTTTGTCGGTCACTTCTTCGGCGCTCATTTCGGGCTTGAGGTCATAGGTGGCTACATCGGGTGAAGGGATAAGAATACGTTCTTCGCCGTCGTATAAGGACTCTTGGCCGCCGCTAAAAAAGAAGGTGACGTGTGCATATTTTTCGGTTTCGGCAATGCGCAATTGCTTTTTGCCGGTGTTTTGTAACACCTCGCCAAGCGAGTTAATGACAGGCACCGGCGGAAAGGCACAAGGCGCTTTGATGTCGGCGGCGTACTCGGTGGTCATCACGTAATCGGCTAGTTTGACTGTGCGCTTGCGCTCAAAGCCGTCAAATTCAGCATCAATAATGGCGTGTGTGATTTCGCGGGCGCGATCGGGGCGGAAGTTCATAAAAATGGCGCTATCACCGTCTTCCATTTGTACGGCACTTTGGCCTTGTGGCACGATGGTCGTTGCCGCGACAAATTCGTCGTTTTCGTCACGCGCGTAAGCGTCGGCAAGGGCTTGCTGCGCGCTGAGCGCGGTGTATTTACCTTGTCCATTTACCATAACATCGTAGGCTTGCTCTACGCGGTCCCAGCGGTTGTCGCGATCGAGTGCGTAAAAGCGGCCAATGACAGAGGCAATACGGCCAACACCGAGCGCCTTAAATGTGGCTTCGGCTTTTTCTAATGTGCTTTTAGCACTGCGTGGCGGCGTGTCGCGGCCATCTAAAAAGGCGTGCAAATAGAGTTTTTTGGCACCGCGCTCGGCGGCTAATTTTAAGGCGGCTAATAAATGGTCTTCATGGCTGTGCACGCCACCGTCTGATAGCAAGCCAAAAATATGCACGGCTTTGTCGCTGGCAACGGCTTTATCGACCGCCTGGGTGTACGCGGGGTTAGTAAAAAAATCACCGTCGGTAATGGCTTTATTGATGCGGGTAAAGTTTTGGTAAATTACACGGCCTGCGCCTAGCGTCATATGCCCCACTTCTGAATTGCCCATTTGGCCCTCAGGCAGCCCCACCTCTAAACCTGATGTGGCAATGGTTGTGTGTGGTGATGTCGCGCAGACATCTTTCCAGACGGGGGTGCTGGCATTGGCAATAGCGTTGTATTTGCTGACTTCAGAGTAGCCAAAGCCATCAAGAATTAATAACACTAAAGGCTTTTTTATGCTGCCAGATAGGGGCTGATTGATATCACTCATACTTAAACCTTTTAAAAGTTGGTTATCAGGTGGGTTATTTTAACCTTTTTGCCTATTTTTGCGAGGGTCACGTCAGCGGCCAAGTTGGCACTCCTATATTAGGGTCTCATATAATACAAGTTAGGTATTACTATGAGCAGTTATAGCACACTCATATTAATGCCTTAGGTCGCTCCAGCCGCTTGTTGTATCAGCGACTCAATAGTGACAGGCTTAATTTTTTAAGCGCGCAACAATTTCATAGACTGACTCAATGCGAGCTAAGGGTGCTGTTGTATGCCGCTGAGCGGTGCGAGTGTTAGCGTCATTGCTGGCGGCGCGGGCATTGAGTGTGGCCATCGAATGCAGCGCGGTTCGTAGCCCTTTGTGGGCTTGCTGTTGCGCTTGGGCTTGCTGTAATTGCGTGGTGGCATTAAGGGTGTCTAATTGCTGCTCTAATCGAAACAAATGATAGCGGTTGTGGCTTACAGCCCCTTTTAGTGCAAGCACGTCCTCTTCTAAATGAGCGACCTTTTGGCGATTGTCGCTAAGGCTGGCTTGTATTTGTGCAATGTGCTGGGCTAACGCGAGGGCTTTTTGCGGCTCTTGCTGCGCTAGAGCCGCTTGGGTGTCTTGTTCAACGGTGTGGTTTTGTTGCTCTAAATGGCTGAGCGCAAGCTTAGCTTGCTGGTAGGCCTGCTCGAGCGTTTGTAAGTCTTTGGCACTGCCGTCAAAGCCTTTTTTGACGCGGGTATATTCTGTTTTAACCTGAATAAGCGCCTCGGCTTGGGTTTGCACGGGGTTGTGGCCGTTAGGGGCTGCGGCCAATTTTGCAATAATCGTACTCCAAGTATTCAGTGCTTGCATAATATCCTCGGTCTTTAAAAATGTGCGGGCGAGTGTTCGGGCGACGGTTCGATCAAATCAGTTTTTAAAAAGTGGCAATAAGCATTAGCCGCTTGAATCACGTTAGCCCCTAGGGTTTCAATCTCTAAGAGTATATTGGCCAGTAGCGAGCAAGTAGATAGCGCCCCAAATAACGTATAGTAATCTTGATTGTCGCCAAAGGTCTCTATGCCAATTGTCGACAGTGGAAAGTATTTATGAGTCCGCAATACTGCGGCATCAAAAATAGCAGGGTCTTGCACATCATCGACAGCCCATAAAACCGCTTCAACCAGCATTTGCTGGCCGGCGATGGTCAGCAGTAAGGGGAGATCACCCGCCTCATGCAAAATAATTTCGAGGGTGTTGGCGTCATCTAAAATAGTCACTTTCGCTTGTGCTTGTGTGACCATATCGGTAGTGCAAAGTGCCTCAAATAAACTCTGTATCGTCCAGCTCGGTGGGTTGTGTGCCAGCATGGCGTCACCCACGAGTGCCGTTGCATTACCGATGGTGGGCGGTTCGATGTGCTGGCGTAAGTCCTTTTCGATTAGGCTGAGTAGTTTGCCGTTTTCGGGGATAATCCACGCTTCTTTTTTGACTAAACCTTGTTCGCGTAAGCGCTTGCGAAACTCGCGCTGATAATGCGCTGAGCTTTTAGGGTTAGCCTTGCTTTTGGGGGCGGCCTGATTTTTGGCTTTTAAGGCGGCTTTTTGGGGCGGTGTATTGGTTGGCATGGGTAAGCTTTTGGTGGCTGTAATATAAAGTGGCTGGCGTATTGTGCTGTGCAGGCTTTACTCGCAGTGACGACGACAGGCTAAAACCTTAGTATAACGCCTTGTGTGCTGGCATTATAGACACTGTTAAACCGAGTACGATGTGATGTGACGCTTTTTAATAGAGCTGTAGCCGCATTGATGAGGGTGCATAGTTAGCCTTAGGGGCGAGGCAATAATAGTTTGTCCAATGAGACGTAGGTTTCTGTTTTTTCGGCCAGGCGCTCGAAGGGGCGTAGCCTGGGCATGTAACGCTTTGAGCAACACCGCCGAGGCAGTAGAAAACACGTATTACTGGGTCATGTATTTTTTCCTCGTCCCCTAAGCTCTGGCAGGCTTTTAAAGGCGAGTCATTGTCGTGTGCCTATGTGCAATAATAGCCTATCAATTATTAAAGGGCACGCGCTAACTTTTGGACTATTTACTGCTATTTTTGAGCGCCTTAGGTGCAGCAACGGTATTGCCGTTTTCGTCAGAGGCGACGCTTTTATGGCTGTTGAGTCATGATTATGCGCCAGGATGGTTGTGGGCTGTTGCCACCTTAGGCAATACGCTGGGCTCGGTGATTAATGCACTGCTGGGGCGCTATTGCCTACATTTTAAAGACCGGCGTTGGTTTCCGGTCAGTGCGGTGCAATTAGCGCGTAGCCAGCAGTGGTTTGCGCGCTACGGTTATTGGAGTTTGCTGCTTGCGTGGCTACCAGTAGTAGGGGATGCCCTAACGCTGGCAGCTGGGGTAATGCGCGTACGCTGGTGGCCTTTTATTGTGTTGGTGGCTGTGGGTAAAGGGGCGCGCTATGGCATGGTGGTTTTTGCTTGGCAGCAGATGTAAGGGGCGAGGCAATAATAGTTTGTCCAATTAGACGTAGAGTTCTGTTTTCTCGGCAAGGCGCTCGAAGGGGCGCATGCCGGGGCATGTAACGCTTTGAGCAACGCAGGAGAGGAAGCAGAAAACAAGTATTATTGGATAATGTATTTTTTCCTCGTCCCTAACTAGCATTATTGATGCCTAGTGTTAATGTGCTTTTTGTAGGGGTTGATCGTACAGGTCCAACTGGCATTCATACATGGTGCACCACCTTGTGATCAGGCATAATGCCGCCTTTATACATTAAAGACCGCTTATTATGAAAAACAACGATATTCTACGCCGCTTGCGTTACACCTTTGATTTTAGTGATGACAAAGTGATGCGCTTATTTGCATTAGGCGGTTTAGAGGTGACGCGTGAGCAAATTAGTAACTGGCTCAAAAAAGATGACGACCCTCAGTACGTTAGCCTTAACGATAAGCCGATGGCCACTTTTTTGAATGGCTTAATTATTGAAAAACGCGGTGCCCGCGAAGAAGAACCGCCCAAGCCCGAGCAACGCTTAAATAATAATATGGTGTTAGTAAAGCTTAAAATAGCGCTCAGCTTTAAAGCCGAAGATGTATTAGAGGTTTTGGCTTTAGCGGGCTTTAAATTGAGTAAGCATGAGCTAAGTGCTTTTTTTAGAAAGGCCGGTCACAAGCAATATCGCGAATGTTTAGATCAGGTTTTACGTAATTTTTTGCAAGGTATTCAAATTAAATACCGCGATAAAACGCATGAAAAAGCCTTTGATTGGGGCGACTTTGGCGAGTCATAATGGCTTGCCACCTTCTTTTTTGTAAGGCTTGTACCTCATAGTTGAATTCAAGCCAATAATTATCCCTGACTACCCAGTTAAGCCGATACTACTTTATTGAGTAGTCAGAGGTGATTAACGGGTAATACTGGCGACTTTGCGCTTTACCTTTCGGGCTATGCTGACCATGGGTTTAAACATTGCATAGCTATCAAAAAATGAGGGTTTGTGTAAGTCGGTTTTTGAGGCTCTTTGGAAGCCTAAATTCACAGAATAATAATAAGCCTTTATATCACTATTTTGATGCATGATGGTGCTGAGCGCGCCGTCATAATGCATGGGGCCGCCATCGGGGTGGCCTGCGGGTCTGTTTTTAATTTCAGTTAAACAGTGTATAAATTTGCCGATTGCTTTGCCGTTAATGGCATAAAAGTGAGAGAGCTGCATGGGTTCGCTGACAGCTTTCCATTTTAAATCATTGGGCGTACTTTTGAGTGTATGGCCAAAATAAGCAATATCCCAGTCCATCTCTTTTAAAGATTCAATCGCCCTATTGCCATAGGTATTAATATGTTTAGAAAACTGTATATCGTCTTCTAAAATTAACACATTATTGGCTTTTAAATGATGAGCTTCTTCTAGTATGGTTAAATGGCTAAGAAAGCACCCTTGCACGCCTGGGTTTGTAAAGCCATTAGATTCTTTAGGGGCAATAGCATCAAAAAACTTCACAGTATTAGCGTTAATTTGAAACCCTTTATGGGTGAATTCTGCGAGGGTTTCATCGCGTCGATCTTTTCTTGTTAGCATGCTGATGATTCTTGCTTGATCAAAGTAGTCAATGACATTCATTTCTATGAGTCCTTTTAGATTGTAGGTGTCGCCAAGGCGGCGGTTGCTTAGGTACTTAATGCGGCGTGGTCTGTGAAAACTACCCATCAGCACTCTATCAAAGGGGGGCTTGAAGGGGGCTTGTTAGTTTGGCTGAATAGTTACAGCCTTTTATGAGTTACACTATAAAGCGACACCCAGTAAACTCCAAGCGACACTCAAAAAAACCCCTACACACTAAAAAACCTTTGCTATACTTGGCCGCTTGGAATGGAGGGGCAGGGATGGCTTATGTTTAACGTGTTTTTGTGCGTTGTGGGTCTTTATAAGGGGTTTTACGCCTTTGGTTTTACTGTCTTCTCTAGCAATTATTCATACCTTTGATGGAGAAAACAGCCGTATGGCTTTTCGTGTAGATCAACAAAATGTGTTGTTAAAACAAGGCCTATCGGCCTTTAAAGCACCGGCGGCTTTGGCGTCGATGGTTATTTTGGCGGCAAGTTTAAGTGCCTGTGGCAGTGGCGGCGGTAAAGGCGGCGCAGATGTGCAGCCTAATAGCTCATCGGCAACGGTGGCTTCTAGTCTTGCTTCACAAGCGGCTTCTAGTGTTTCTTCACAAACGATTTCGAGCGTTTCTTCACAAACGGCTTCTAGTGCTTCGTTAACGTCTAGTGCTTTAAGTAGCTCGTCGGTTGCGCCTGTTCCAACCCCCGATATTACCCCCGAAGCCTTTAGCTTTACCGCCCAAAATGATGTGGCCAAAGACGCGACTGTGACCTCTAATACCGTGACCATTACCGGTATTAACGATGCTGCGCCTGTCTCGATCGAAAACGGTTTGTATCAAATTGACGATGGCGATTTTGTGAGTACCGATGGTGTTATCAATAACGGCCAAACCTTAACCTTGCAACTCACCGCCGGTGATTTTGAGCAACAAACGGTGGCCAGTATTACCGTTGGCGATACCACCGAAACCTTTAAAGCCACTACCCAAGCGCCCGATACAACCCCCAATACATTCACTTTTGCGCCAGTGCAAAATGTTGAGCCTGCCAAGGTCGTAACGTCGGCGCAGGTAGTGGTGGCAGGCATAAATACAGCGGCGGCTGTGAGCATTAGTAACGGGCTGTATCGTATTGATGAGGGGCCTTATACCCGCGAGCCTGGCACCATTAGCGCCGGCCAAAGCCTTACGGTACAAGTGACCTCGGCCACTGGGTTTGGCGCAACAAGCACGGCTATGCTAA
>CANLTI010000065.1 GCA_947494095.1 uncultured Pseudomonadales bacterium | reverse complement strand
TGAGAGCGTAGCGCTGAACCCTGAAAAATTGACAACTGATTAACTTTTTTATGACAACTAGCTTGAAAGACTCCGGTTGTAAGACGCTTGCGACCGCTACCGTTGCGTGAGTTTGATGAGCCGGACTGGCCATGCTTCTCGTAACCAAGGTGGTCATCTAGCTCAGCATTCAATGCCGCCTCGACCGTCACCTTGGTGAGCATTTTTCGGGAATCGTCTAAGTCTTTTTCGGTTTTGATGCCTTTAGCCGCTTCTTTAGCGAAGGCTTCGAGATCTTTTGGGTTCATGCCTATCTCCTCAGCGAGGGTTAATGATAGGCAGTTACACAGTTATTGGTACAGTCTCCAAATAGTTCGTACCGAGTGCATTCAAGTATTTCATTCGATCTACACATTTATTGGAGTTCTGCGATTCCTTTGCTAATCGTTTTTGCCCATCTTTCCATTATTCTATTCAGGTCAGCACTCACAGATGCTTTGCTGACCTCTTCAAAAACAATCGATTCGGCATCTTTAAAGTCGGAAAATGAAACCAATATTTGAGACGGTTTTGCCTGGAACAACGCGCCTGAAATTGACATTTCAACGGGATCAGTAGAATAAATCTTCACCCCTACTTTTCTCTCAATATCTTTCGGTACATTTATCTTTAAGCCAGTCACAGATATTGATAACTCCAGTGTGTCCGTAGAAGCTGTATCTACTACCAATAAGCCCGTAGTGCTTTTTAATTCGGCCAGAAATAACTCTCTAAATTGCTTTAAAATCTCTTGCTGAGACTCTGAATTTATTTGGAAGTCATTTTTTGATGGCGCGTATTCAAGCTCAATCGTATCTAACATAACTGTTTTATACAGGGCAATCGCTCTATGTAGCCAGCCCTCTCATCACTGTTTTTAAATAATTATTATCCCAGCCGGCTCGCAAACGCTTAGTTTCAATTCCCGTTTTTTCCGTTTTCTCTTTTTTTAATAAATTTAAGGCTATCCGCCTGATGATTGAAAAATTCTCGGCCCCATCACCCTCGCGTAATCGCGACTCATCTTCCCTAAATGAAACATCAAGGCTCCAGTGTAATTTATTTTCTATATGCCAATGATTTCGCGATGCATTGAGGAAGTATTCCGCTGATTTATTAGCGCTTGAAATGTAGACTCGCTGCTCGACTGTAGAATCCTTGTTTTTTAATTTCCGCTCAGATTCCACGATAACAATACACCTTATTCCCCTCCATTCACTCACATCGTAATTTAGCCGATTAAGGTCCGTACATACCCAGCATCGGCGTATTTCCTCTCGCCCATGCCCTTTATTTGAGGTCTCCACTTCCTCCGAAAAATCACGGTGAAAATCAGCGTCATCTGACTCATGCATCAGATTTTTTATAGCAGAATATAAATTCCGCTGGTTGTTTTTTACTGCGAGTAGATAATCAGCCTTTCGCTCGATAATTTTATCGACTATCTTCTTCTGACATCCCATAGCATCTATCGTCACTAAGCAGTTTTCAATAATCAATCTATCGAGTAACTCTGGAATTGCTGTGATTTCATTTGATTTTTCTTTGGTTGCTAGCTGTCCCAAAACTAATGCGTTACTCGTGGACCACGCACTTACCATATGAATCGCTTTCTTTGATTTCGAACTATCATGTGAGCGTCGAAGTGTTTTACCATCAACGGAAATAACATCGTCTTCAATTGATTCCGATATAGAGGCCACCCATGCAATAAAACATTTTTCGAACTGATCGGCGTCTAATTTTATGAAAATATCATTAAAGACATCGTGCGATGGTATCCCTCCAGGCAACTCAAGAAATGTCTTTAACCACTCCTCTTTCGATCGGCCATACGCAGCAATTCCAGTCCAATAATTAGCACCGCAAATGGCACCACAGATCGAAATAAATAAGACATCAATAAAATTATGGCGGGTATTTTTAGTCTTCATTCGAGGATCTTGTAGGCTTGAAAAGTGAGTTTCTATCGTTTTAAGTAGGGTGTTCTTAATGGGCATCGTATAATTTCAATCTATTGATAATACCGAAATTATACCGTTTTAATTGGGTTAGGTATGACTTAAGGTCTATTAATTAGCTGAAAAAGAGTGATTTCGGTCCGCGTTTTCTTGAAATGACAGCCAAATGCTTCGATCTACTAAGAACGTGCTCACTTAATAGCGCGATTGCCCTGCTGTTTTATACGATTTCAAATCTAAATCTTGTTTGACAAAAACCTCGTCAAACGGACCATCATTAACTTCAACTAATCCATGCTGATCTATTTTTGGATTCGCAGAGATGGATGGTTTACCAGTAGTACACCCAAAAAACACCAAAAAACACAACGTCAAAAAAAGTAAATGAAGTTTGTTCATTTTTGCGTTAGCCTTAATTAAGTAGTTTTAGATAAGTCATATTATCAATATACTCGTGCTAATCTGTAAGAACAACATCGGGTATTGAAATGAGCAATCTTTCGCCACAATAGATGGAGACATGTCTAAATTTTGGTATGGGTGTCTCCATTGTAAACTTGGTTTCAGTTGGGGTAATAACTTGTATCTCCATGCCTTGTGAAGGCGTCGCAAGAAGGGTTAGCCTTTGTCCCGGTGGCTGCATTCTGTCAGTGATTCCCCGCGACCAGGTTAGAGTGTAGCCAGGCGACGGCAAGTCCACTTCACCAAAGATATTAAGGCGGTAGACAGCCTGATTACTCGTATAACGATCTATCCACGCATGCCATTTTCGACTTTTGCGGATCATACATGACGGTGCCTGAAGGCCTTTTACTTGGAGATGCTTGGAGATGGTTTCGTGGTCGAGTTTACTTTCAGAGGAATGGTTATTTGTACAAGCAGTCAAGAAAGATATTGCGGTGATAATGACTAAATTTTTCATCTAAAAGTCTCGAAGCTTCTTATGTCGGGATTTTACCATGGATATAGCTTGGAAAGAGCAACAACAAATACATACCGTGGCTCAATACTGATTTTGGCAACATCCTCCAACCTTTCCAGAAGAAGGGCTTTATGTTTATTTGTCATTGACCAGGTTAGTCTTACTCGTCGGCGATAAGTCGTTTCTATCATAATCCTTAATTCTCTACAATTGGTTGTCAGATAATTCATCTATCTGTTTAAGCAAGTTGTTATACTCTGGCGTTTTAGGAGCAGCATAGTTAAAGTTTTTGAACAAGCCAGTGAGTTTTACAAAATAATTTCTGGCCACATCTTTGTCTTCAAAAGCGTAGCTTCGTTTCACTAATCCATACACTTTATTAAAAGATAACTTTTGGCGTTCGAGTGACACTGAAGCATCGACTTTATCAAAGGCATCTTGTTGTAAGTAAACCATATCTAAAAACAGTGATTTTTGATAAACAACAAAATCTTCCAGAGTCACGCCTTCCTCACCAGTCACCTGCATCATCTTCAACGTGCTATCACCTTTTGCCAGAAGCTCTTTCATTTCATTTACTTTCTTGGTCCATCCAGGTTCTAGGTTTTTATCAAACCAGCCTTCCATTTGATCAAGGTATCTCGACCAGGAGATTAAGGGATCAACAGCTGGATAGAAACGTTTGTACGCTCTGTCTGCCGAAAGACCTAAAAAACATTTTACAGTCGAAAGGGTAGCTTGGGTCACAGGCTCATCAAAATTTCCACCTGCGGGTGATACTGTGCCAATCATCGTTAAACTTCCCAATGTTCCATCATTTGTTTCGATTAATCCGGCTCTTTCATATAATCCTTTTATCGAAGATCCTAAATAAGCGGGGAATCCTTCTTCTCCTGGGATCTCTTCAAGTCTGCCTGATGTTTCACGCATGGCCTGTGCCCAACGTGAAGTGGAATCGGCAATCAGCAATACATCACACCCCATTTGACGATAATATTCGCCCAGCGTTATGCCAGTAAAGATGGATGCCTCACGCGCGGCAACGGGCATTGAGGATGTGTTACAAATAATAATGGTGCGATCCATCAGCGTACCGCCAGTTTTGGGATCTGACATCTGTGGAAACTCATTGATGGTTTCAACCACTTCGCCCGCCCTTTCACCGCAAGCGACAACAATCACCACATCCACTGATGAATGACGCGATATAACATTTTGGAGTACGGTTTTACCCGCACCAAATGGTCCTGGAATACATGCTGTTCCTCCTCTGGCAATGGGATAAAACGTATCGATAAGTCTTTGTGTAGTAACAACTGGTTCGCTCGGATACTGACGCTTAGAAAGGTTACGTTTGAGTAAGTCGCTGTTTAATGGACGTCTAACAGGCCAAGTCTGAGATAGCGCAATAGAATGCACTTTACCGTTATCATCTTTAAGTTCTGCGACCTTTTGATTGCTGGTAAATGCTCCTTCTTGAACCCAGTCAACGGAGTAATTATTCGGCCAATCAAACGGCACCATTATTTTGTGCGTTATCTGCCCTTCTTGTACCGTTCCTATCGTATCGCCAGCCGACAATGTATCGCCGGTTTTTACGGTTGGCACAAATGACCATTTAGCGCTTTGTTCAAGTGGCTCAACTTGCGCCCCTTTGGGTAGGAATATTCCGTACTTTGATGCCACCCGAGGCAGTGGTGCTTGCAAACCATCAAATACCTGCCCCAATAAGCCCGGTCCTAACTCCACAGAGAGCAATTCACTGCTTTGTTCTACTGGATCGCCAATGGCGACTCCTTGAGTGCTTTCGTACACTTGAGCATCGGCGCAATTTCCTCTAACCCGCAATATTTCTGCCTTGAGCTTTTCCGGTTCACCTAGGTTATTAGTAGAACGAGGGCAAATATACACCACTTCATTTTTGACCAATTGATAGGATTTTCCATCACTATCAAGCTGAGTTTGTATCTCAACAAGATCGTCTTGAACTGCCACAACTCTTGCAGTTACGGGAGCGCTTTGTTGCTCGATATCAATATTTGTATTGTCAGCTTGGCTGCTGGCTTTCATAGCTAATCCTCAAATATAGGGTCTGCAAAATTTCCCAGCCCTTCTTCCACTAATTCGGTAAATCTATTCTTTGCCGCTTCGATGTTGTAACGGGTACCCCTGTCGATAATGTTCCACTTGAGTACGTAAATAATCACTGCTTCAAGGTCAAAATAGTGCTGATTGGCGAAACGTTGAAGTTGTTTAAAAGCGCGTTCCAATATAAAACGTTCCATGCCTTCGGCATCCTTTTTATCCAAAAAGCCTTTAGCCTGAGGTAGCCACGGAAACACGGTTTCTAGCGCAAAGTGCGTTTCGTTCCAATTTCGGTTGATATGGCTCACCCATCGTCCAAACCCCCAATGGGTATTGTCAGGGGCCTTTTCGCCTTGCATTCTGTGTCTTAACGCCGCTACACATGTACGTAGCTCCATTTTGTCTCGCACTAGAATTTTTAAGGTTTCGCTCTCAAAACCGGCATACACCTTTTTTGCATGGCTAATAAGTTCCTGATCAGTCGACGCGAGATCTTGCATACTCCAATCCAGAACTGATTCGACTTGTTGCAACGTTCTAAAGTCGTCATCTGTTAGTTGTTTCAAACGCTGCTCAAGTCTCAAACGCGAGATAGGTGGCAACTTCGTTAAAAACAAACGCTCAGAGCTAGGTAGACTCGATATTAAGCTAACGTACTCGTCGGTATTGGGCATATTAATTTATCTCGTTATCTACCTTACTACGCCTTCAAGAATCGCTCGGAAACGCGGTTGTAAATGTTCTAGCAACATAGACGCGACAGCTTGCTCTGTGAAGTCCAGAACTAAATCGCGATCCTCTAGCTTCACGCTCATTCCGCCTTTTACATCAGTGCTCGTTGTAAAGCTGACACCGTCAATTAACATGTCGCGTGTTAGACCAAATACGAACTCAGTTAACGGGCTACTCTCTATTTGTTCAGGAGAGTTTTGCAGGTCGCTAAGACCCACTGCATTTTCAGGTAAGATAAATTCAAGCTTAGCGTTTTTATCAATATCAGCATCGGCGCTCAATTTACCTGCGATTTCCAATATCAATGTTTTTAACAGTTCGGGCTTCGCCAATTCACGCTCAACCAAGCGTTTAACATCTGTCCTGAATCCTTCAGTTAACTCAGTCTTTAAGGTCAGTACCATGTCTCGCATAGCTGTTTTTAATGCTTCTTGCCCACCATTTAGTAGTGCATCGGCTTTTTTTTGCGCTTCGCTGACTTTCTGGTTTGATTGCTTTTCAGCATCTGCCAAAATTGCCTTTGCTTTTTCTTGTGCGGCCTTTAGCACTTTCTCAGCTTCGGCAGCGCCTGCATCTACACCTTCTTGACGCAACTTCAAGATGAGTTCATCAACGCCCTGTGAGACTTGTTCAGAATCAGTTGGTTTTCCACCCATCACGCACCTCCAGGAATGTTTGCACTTATCACTAGAGCGAAAACGAAGACAAATACACCAAACCCTTCAATGATGGCTGCTGGCGCTAAAGATAAGCCAAATATTTCAGGTTTTTCTCGTGTTGCATTAATAGCAGATGCGACCGTTTTTCCTTGCCACATTCCGCAATACAAAAGCGCTAAACCTGAAAACAACCCAACAGCAAAAATGCCACCTGCGTTTGATATGTCTATGGCTCGATTTAACGTGAACATTATCACTATGCCGTAGATAACAAACGTAGACGGGAATGCCGACAAACCAATGTAACGACCATAGCCGCCTTCTGACTCAAGCATCGCTCCGATACTAGCTTGACCAGCAATCCCGCAGCCAATAGCGCTGGCAACTGCGCCAAGTGCCATAGGTGCATATATCCCAACCCATCCAAGCATTAAAATAAAATCGTTATCACTCATTTCTTAACCTCCGTGCGGGTAAACGTCTGGAACTCTGTTCCTTCTTCTGCTTGACCCCAATTATAAAATTCAATGTAATTTAAGCGCAGTCCGTGCACCACCCCACTCATAAGAGACAGAGCTAAATTCAATGCATGTCCTACTAATAAAATTAATATAGCGATTAATAATCCGCCCCCAGATATTGAAGAATACGCATCTCGTGCTAAGTCATTAAAGGTAATTGCCAAAGAAGCGCTAGCTAAACCCAAGGCGAATAAACGCATGTAACTCAAGACATCGCCAAAGGCATTAAGCGAATTTTTTAGACTGAATATGCCTTCGAGGATACGTATCAGATAATCTGAGGGTTTGTTAATTGGCCGTTCACTGTTAAATAGAATAATGAGAAATGCACCTAAACCTGCAAGAGAATAACTCACAAGTTGCCCAGTCGAATTTCCCCCTACTAACCAGTAAAGCAACCCTCCATAAATAGCGAATAACCAACCCAACTTAGCGAACGCAATGCGCCTATGTCTGTTCACGTATGCCATCGAAATATTGGCAATACCGATATGAATTGCGCCAATAATGATCGACAGCTTCATCATCACGTCAAAATTATTCACATCGATAATATGAATTTGATCGAGCATAGAACTCGCGGTTGGCGATACTCCAAAGTAACTTCCTACCAACGCGCCATAGACAACGGTTGAAACCGTCAAAGACATACCCAGCAAGCGATATGCTCTGCCTTTATCACTTTTACCGAGCTTCTTCCATGCCAAAAGTAATCCGCCCAAGAGCAGCAAGCCGTAGCCAGCATCGGCAAGGATCATGGCGAAAAAGAGAGAAAAAGAAACAAACAGCAACTTACTTGGATCCCAACCGTAATAGCCGGGAACTTGATAGAACAACGCAAGATCTTTAGCTGCATCCATTTTCTTAGGCTGGCTAAGTAACGTTGGCGGAATTTCATTTTTATCAGGTTTAGAAAATAAACAGGCAAATCCAGCTTTTTTGGCAAACTCTGCCACTTCATTTTGCCGTTCAACTGGCACCCAGCCCTGTAAGGCAACTAAATCCTTATCCTCAAATATTTTTTGCGAGGCATTCCCTAAAGCCGCTTTATCAACTGCTTTAGCAACATTTACACTCAGCAAGTAGATGAATCGACTTAAACTCTGTCGCTTGGCGTTTAATTCATCTAGTAACAGCTCAAGCTCTTCTAACTCGTCAAGCAGTGCCAATTTTGATTTAGAGCCTAAGTGCACTCTCGGAGTAGGCAGCAAGTCAGACTTTGGCTCGGACTTAGAAACAACCACAACATAAGCACTTTTATTGTCTTTGTGCACTACGGACCAGGGAAGATCGATGCCAGACAATGCTTTACGCTTGTCTAGTGGCAAAATGTAGTACCACAAACGATAACCCTTCAGGTCAGCAATGGGTGGATAATCGATGTTGCCCCAAGGCTCTATGTCAGCTAAACGTTGAACAGTGAGTTCTTTTTTGTCGGATGCTCTACGAATGTTGAGTTGTAAATCCAAAGTTTCCTCAACAAAGCTTTCAACATCAAAATCGGTTTTGCTCAATATCTGGCGTCTTCTAGTCTCCAAATCATTTAAGAATTTCAGTGCTTTGTGCGCATCTTCTGCTTTAGGGTTAATCACCTTTTCAGCTTCTTTGGGCGCGGGCACTAAGGGCAATACGTGCATGCAGCCTAGTGACTGCAAGCCTTCTAAAAGTGCCATTTTCTGCTTACTTAGGCCGAATAGAGTGATTTTCTGCTGCTGTAGAATACTCATTCTGACACCATGCTTTGGCGTTTACGCTTTGCTATTTTCGAGCGCACAACTGCCGCCATTTGTTCATCCGACAGATACACTTTAATGCGTTTAATGTTGGATTCCGTTTGTGGGATCAGCACTTTTTCAAACAGATTCACCCGTTGCGTAATGGTCCGAACGGCCTTGTCCAGCAGTTGTAACCTTCGCTCGTTAACTTTGACAAGTATCTTGAGCTCCAGCATCTCTTTTAAGGTTTCGACGACGTTATCAACCCAATGAGGTGTGGCCATCACTGAAAAAGGTTTCACTTTCACTTCTATGCCGCTCAAAGTAGGTAAATGCGTGCCTACTATGTTTTCAGTGCCTAAATTGGCATGAGTCAATTGCACTAAACCCTTCAGGTCTATATTTTGATTAGCCAGCATGGGTAATTGATCACCAACTCTAAGCTCTAATTCGCCAATCCGGGTAACCGTTTCACTCACAATCACTTTGGCTTTGTTTCGCTCAGCCATTAACTGCTGACGTTTTAAGTCAAGAGACGGAAGAAAACGCTTATAAGTGCCTAAACTCTTTACTTCATTTGCCAATGAAGATTTATTAAGCTGTAGCCGTGCCATCAGTATTCTCTGCTCTTATGTTTTTAGGGAAATACTTATTAATCAGCTCATTTTTCATTAATAATTGATCTGCTTCGAAACACTCAGCTAGAGTCTGCCAACAAAGATCTAATGCGTCTTCCAGGTTGATCGATACATTGATATCCATAAAGCGCTTGCGGAAAAGATCGCCAAATTTAAGCAGTTGATGATCGAAATCAGCCAGTTCAAATGCCATCGCCATCTTTTGCTCAGCGTCTTTTGCGCCGGAATAGAAACGCACCATGGTGTTCATAATCTGGCTATGATCTTCCCGTGTAACCTTGCCTATGACATTTTGTTTTAACCTGGACAAAGAGCCAAATGGGTCAATAATTCCATCGTGCAAATAAAACTGCCCTTCGGTTATATAACCAGTATTGTCAGGCACTGGATGCGTGACATCGCCTCCGGGCATTGTGGTGACTGAAAGAATAGTCACTGACCCACCTTTGGCGTAGTCGCATGCTTTTTCATAACGTCTGGCAAGTTGCGAGTATAGATCTCCCATGTACCCTCGGTTTGATGGCACTCTCTCCATCGACACACCGACTTCTTTGAGCGCATCTGCATAGGCAGTCATATCGGTCAACAAAACCAATACCCGTTTACCTTCATCGACCGCAAATCTTTCTGCCACGGCTAAGGCCATATCGGGTATCAAGAGTCTCTCGACAATGGGATCGGATGCTTGGTTTACCATCATCACTGTTCTTGAAAATACGCCAGCATCTTCAAAGCTTGTTTTAAAAAAGTGGTAGTCATCAAATATTAATCCCATACCACCGAATATAACGATGTCAGCATCTGCCTGATTGCCGATCCTCGCTAAAAACGCATTGAATGGTTCGCCAGACACAGAAAAGATAGGGATCTTTTGACTTTCGACTAAACAGTTAAAGACATCAATCATGGGAACGTCTGTGCGTATCATTTTCTTCGGTACAATCCTCTCGGTGGGATTAACCGATGGACCGCCAATTTCCACCTTTGCATCGGATGATAAATCAGGGCCATTATCGATAGGATCTCCCGAGCCACCAAACACTCGCCCTAAAATATTTTCAGAATAGGTAACTTGCATAGGATGCCCCAGAAACCTGACGCTTGATTCTGTTGACACACCTTTAGTCCCAGAGAAAACCTGCAACGAAACCTCTTCTCGATTAATACTGATAACTTGCGCGGTTGAGGACTTTCCATGACTGTTATCAAGTATCGCCAAATCGCCAAATTTAACGGCCGATTCTTGCCCGCTTTCACTCAAAGGCACCTTGATTTTGACAATATCTCCAACAATTTCCAGAACATTGGTATACCGAAATAAAGCTTTCACAATGGCATAACTCCTGTGCAAGAACTCAAAGCATCGCTAATCATAGTAGTGCAAACCTTCGCAGCTATTGGTAATGATAGTCCCAGCGGTCTTGCTGGTAATATTGCCTAAATCATCAAGCGCGCCTATGGCCGCTTCATTGCCAGTCAGTTTAACGAATTGGCACGCCGCGTCGACTTTTGGCCCCATTGAACCTGCCGCAAAATTCAACTGGCCTAATGCATCTGGGTGCGCAGTCTTGATGAGGCGCTGAGATGGTAATCCCCAATCAACGTAAACGCCTGGTGCATCAGTGGCCATAATGTATAAATCGGCTTCTAAGTCACGAGCGAGTAGCTCGGTAGCAAAGTCTTTATCTATGACCGCCTCAACACCTTTTAGTTTTTTACTGCCATCATACGCTGTAGGGATCCCGCCGCCACCGGCACAAACAACGATGGTATTTTTCTCTAATAGCCATTTGATGGGCTGTAACTCAAAGATACGTTTTGGCAACGGAGATGCAACAACTCTTCGCCACTTGTCTCCATCTTGCTTGATTGACCATTGATTCTCTGACGCTAGTTTTTCCGCTTGCTGCTTAGCATAAACAGGTCCAATAAATTTGGTTGGGTTAGCAAACGCAGGATCATCAAGGTCAACTTCTATCATAGTGAGCAAGGTAGCAAAGGGACGCTCGAAAGGCATAATATTACCGAGTTCCTGCTCAATCATGTAACCAATCATGCCTTCGGTTTCAGCACCCAACACATCCAATGGATATAGTTCATCAGGTTTATAGGCATTGCCTTGCAGCGCAAGCAATCCGACCTGAGGACCATTACCATGAGTCACCACCAATTCGTTATTTTCAGCAATAGCTGCCAGCGCCACAGAAGCACTTTTAATATTTTCCCGCTGGGCTTGTTCGGTCATTGGCTGACCTCGTTTAAGCAGGGCGTTTCCGCCCAAAGCAACGACTACACGCATGGGTTAACTCCCTAAAGTTGCCACAAGTACAGCTTTAATTGTGTGCATTCTGTTCTCTGCTTGTTCAAACTGAATGCCTGCTGGAGACTCAAATACTTCTTCAGAAACTTCCATCTCAGAAATGCCAAACTTCTCAAAAATTTCTTTACCCACTTTAGTTTCTGTATTGTGAAAAGCAGGCAAACAATGCATAAATTTGGTTGTCGATTTACCCGTTGCTGCCATTAAATCGCTGTCTACACGATATGGGGAAAGGTTCTTAATTCGTTCTTCCCAAATTTCATCCGGCTCACCCATTGATACCCACACATCAGTATGGATAAAGTCGACCCCTTTCACGGCTTCTTTAGGATCTTCTGTTAAGGTTAATGTTGCGCCGTATTTTTCTGCTAGGGCTTTCGCGGGCTCCAGATATTCATCCGTTGGCCAGTTTGATTTGGGAGCCGCTATTCGCACATCCATTCCCATCAAACAACCCACAATCATTAAGGAATGTCCCATATTTGAACTCGCATCACCTACATAAGCATAAGATATTTGACTCAGTGGCTTTTCACTGTGCTCTTTCATCGTCAACAAGTCTGCCAACATTTGGGTAGGATGGAATTCGTCTGTTAATCCATTGTAAACCGGCACACCTGCATACTCTGCCAACTCTTCAACAATATCCTGACCATAGCCTCTGTATTCTATTCCGTCATACATCCGCCCGAGAACGCGAGCCGTATCTTTCATTGACTCTTTTGTACCAATTTGAGATCCAGAAGGCCCCAAATAAGTTACCTGGGCACCTTGGTCAAATGACGCCACTTCGAAGGCACACATAGTTCGTGTGGAAGACTTCTCAAAAATTAAGCAGATATTCTTCCCTTTTAGACGTTGTTGCTCACTTCCTGCATACTTAGCTCGTTTTAATTCTTGGGCAAGGTCTAGTAAATAGCGCATCTCTCTTTGAGAGAAATCCATAATCTTAAGAAAATTCTTGTTGCGAAGGTTAAAAGCCATTTTATTTCTCCAAAAACTGATTAAATTTCAAAATTATTAGTAGTCAACTGGGTCTCGCCAAATTGGGCACGTCATGCAATGACCCCCTCCACGTCCTCTGCCAAGCTCAGAACCGCTAATGGTAATCACCTCAACGCCTGCTTTTCGTAACAAGGTGTTGGTGTAGGTGTTGCGATCATAAGAAACAACAACACCAGGTTCTAAAGCAACCACGTTATTCCCGTCATCCCATTGTTCTCGTTCTTGGTTATAGGCGTCTCCACCGGTTTGTACTACGTTGAGTTTATCGATTCCAAGGCACTCGGCAGCAACATCGAATAAATGTTTACTTTCTTTACGGAAGTCAATTTGATTCTGATTATCGCCAGGTCGCAGGCTAAAACACTGGATGTCATCGCATACATCTAAGTAAGCAGTGACTACATCACGGTCGCAGTGACTAAAGACAGTATCTAAGTGCATCGCTGCCCTTGAACGGGGCATTTGGCAGGCAACTACACGAGTAGCAGCACCCTGTTCAAACAATGATTTAGCAATCAAGCCAACGGCCTGGGGAGAAGTTCTTTCGCCCATACCGATGAGAACACTGCCGTTCCCCCAAGGCATTACATCGCCCCCTTCAACCGTGGCCGGTCCATGGTCTTTATCAGGGTCGCCCCACCAAATTTTAAAATCTCCATCAACAAAATCAGGATGAAACTTATAAATAGCCGTAACCAACAGAGTTTCAGGTCGACGTGCTGGCCAATACATAGGATTCACCGTTACACCGCCGTATATCCAACAACTATTATCGCGGGTGAATTGAGTGTTAGGGATCGGAGGAATAACGAAGCCGGTAGTGCCTAAGTAATTACCAAACATACCTGCTGGTTTAAACGGTAAGTCGGATGTCGCTATGCCACCAATCAAGAAGATCGCAAGTTGCTCAGCTGACATTTCATCGAGCCAACTACGTAGCTCATTTAGCATCCCAACACCCACTTGAAGTTCGGTTATGCGTCTATCAAGAATCCAATCACGGGCGGCCTTATTTTCGACAGTCGTTTTCAATAACTCATGGAATTCCAGCACTTCGACGCCTCGACCAGCCATTTTCATACGAAAGTCTGCGTGATCCGTTCGAGCCTGCTGAACCCATAACACATCGTCATACAACAAATCAGATGCGTTAGAAGGAGTAAGCCTAGCGTGCGCCAACCCAGGTTGGCAGACCATCACTTTTCTCAATTTTCCAATTTCAGAATGAGCACCAAATCCAGACATTACTATTCTCCTGTTTTATATTGTTTGTTCTGAGCCGCCCACTTAATACCCACATGAAATGGGACGCCTGCTAGAAGGAATAAAAATCCGTAAAAAACCACTTCACTTCCCGCGCCATAAATAGCCCAAAGTGAATAACAAAAAGCCACAGCTGATAGAAAAATAGTGACACGTTTAGGTTTCTTATCGCTATCGCAGCCTTGTCTTAACCAAATCATAATTTCCGCCAGAGCACAGAAAATATAAGGTACCAATGTCGTAAGGGTCGCCAAGAGGATTATGAAAGTGAATTGCTCCACCAGTCCTTTGCTGAAATTCATAATAACTAAAAGACTAGCCAGAATATTTGAAATGACTAATGAGCGCGCAGGTGTATCCTGAGGTGTCACTTTACTAAACCAATTCGGAAAAACATGGTCTCGTGCCGCACCAAGTGGCACTTGACCTGATAATAATGTAAACCCGTTTAGTGTGCCGAAGGTAGCTATACAAGCACCTATGGCAATAAATAACCCGCCCCATTCTCCAACGACTATATTGGCGGCATCAGCTAGCGGTGCCGTTGATTGCATTAACTCATCACGTGGCATCAAACCAAATATTGCTACCGTCACTAAAATGTAAACAATAGAAGCGAATACAACACCACAAATTGTCGCCATCGGGATGGTACGTGAAGGGTTTTCAACGTTGTCAGCCGGAACGGTTGCCGATTCCAACCCCAGAAACGCCCATAAGGTTAGGGCAGCACAAGCTACTATACCCGCACCTGTACTTTCATTTGTAGGGTTAAAAGGCGTGAAATGTGCCGGATTGAATTCAACGGTCGCCAGAAGAATAATAAAAAACAGTGGCAGTATCTTCAGAACGGTGGTTAGCATCTGCAAAACTCCTGCGCTATGCACTCCACGGATATTAATATAGGTAACCGTCCAAATAGCACTCAGTGCGATAAAAAGTCCCAACAAATTGTTGTCAGCGACAGCAGGAAAAAAGTAGGCAATGTAACCAGAAAACGCCACAGCGATGGCTGCATTACCCGACCAAATTGCTATCCAATAACCCCAAGCCACTAAAAAACCAGGAAACTCACCATACCCATCCTTCGTCCAGGCGTAAGGTCCACCGGTACGTGTTGATTGCCGAGCTAAACTGCCAAACACCAGCGCCAACACAATTGCACCGGCAGACGTAAATAACCAACCAAGGATTGCAAGGGAGCCAAATGCTGCCAGTGTTGAAGGCAGCAGAAATACACCTGACCCAATCATATTACCCACCACTAAGGCTGAGCAGCCCCAGAAACCAATTTTCTTAGCGCTACTTTTCTTTTGGTTAACATTGGTCAGCTCTGATGTCATCCGGCAGTCGCCGCCACTATGCTAATTGCCCCAACAATGAGTACTAACAAGATTAAGAGAAGCGGCCATATAAATTTCAACCATCTCTCATAAGGCACTTTGCCTATCGCCAACGCTCCCATCACCACTGCAAAGGTTGGATTAAACAAATTAACCAGACCGTTGGCAGATTGATAAGCTGTGACAACCAGCGCTCTATCAACGCCAGAAAAATCAGCTAATGGAGCCATTACTGGCATAGTCAATACCGCCAACCCTGATGATGAAGGCACAAAGAATGACATGCCAAGTTCTATAGCAAACATTGAATTTATAAAAGCTACGGGGGAAAGCCCGCTAAGAGACGACTCTCCAGCGTGTAAGATAGTATCTGTCATATTTCCGGCATCCATCACTACAACAATACCCCTTGCGATGCCTATTACTAAAGCAACACCTAACAAGTCTCTTGCACCGTCAACGAACGCATCGGTAAATCCTTTCTCGCCCATTTTGGCGATAATGCCAACCACTATTGAAGCGGCTAAAAATAGCGCGGACATCTTAGCCATCCACCAACCTTGGCTAGATACACCCCAAATCATAATCACAAACGTCAGTGCAAATATAACCAGCACGATAGATTGTGAAGTGGTCAATCTTAAATCTGGGTGCAACTCGGCGTCTTTACCAAACTGTGCGTCTATTTCTGCGCGCTTGTCATACACAATAGACTTGGACGGATCATCTTTGACCATAGCCGCGTAACGCATGACATAAAAAGAGCAAATAGCCCAACCGGCAATCAAAATAAAAAGTCTGAGATACAAACCATCGGTGAATGCAATACCTGCGGCATTTGAAGCGATGACTGTCGCGAATGGATTAATTGTCGAGCCAAGTACACCAATCCCAGAACCCAATAGAATAGTGGCAACCGCAACTACAGAGTCGTACTTTGCAGCCAACATAACGGGGATAAGAAGAGAATAAAATGCCAAAGATTCTTCAGCCATCCCATAACTAGTGCCGCCCGCTGCAAATAGCGCCATTAATATGGGGATCATTCTATTTTCATGACCCTTAAGCTTTGACATAGCACGTTCAATACCGACATCAATAGCGCGAGTTTTGGTCACTACGCCTAAGAAACCACCAATGAAAAGAACAAATAACGCAACATCGATTGCCTGAGCCTGATAACTATCTGGGTTATAAAAGCCTGAAATAGGCGCTAGAAAAACGTCAACTATATTCTGTGGCGTAGCCTCCACCGTTTGATATGTACCCGGAACAGGGACATCCTTACCTAGCGCTTCGCTGGCCACTCGTTCATATTTTCCAGCTGGCACAACCCATGTGCCAATTGCCACTAGAGCAATTAAAAGGAATAGAATTGTGTAGGCGCTCGGGAAGGTAAAATTACTTTTTTTATCCACCGCAGACTCTTCAGGTTGTGTATTTTGTTCACTCATCATTTCCCCCTAGTAGCTGTAACTTGCATAAAGCATAAAGTGAGACCAAGTATCATCGCCGCCAGTAAATTGTTTAGCACCATCGCCAGGACTTAACACTGCATAGGCTGCTGAAAGAAACAAATTATCTGTGGCCTCCCAATCTAAAAACACATTAAGCTCGTCACCAAAATCGTCACTCTCAATACCCAAGGAACCCGGCTCATCAATTGACAAATTTAAATAGGCGACAGTAGTCGAGAGAGATTCAGAGATTGCAAAAGATCCCGTTAGTAAATGAGTTTTCAGGTTAGTGTTAGCAAAAATCCAGTTTCCAGCGATTTCCCCCTGATACCATGCCTCATAGTCACTAAAACCATAAGCAAGGGGCTCAAATCCTTCAAAATCTGTGGTGTTTTGATCATCGCCAGATACCACTGCGAAACGATAAGCTAGACTCGGCTTTCCGGGCACATCACTGAATGCGTAGTCAGCCCGCATCCAATATCCCTTGCCGTCAAACACATCTCCACCCGATTGGAAAACGTACTCGCCTGAAAGCGTCAATTGCTCTGAAAGATTCAATTCTCCTCTAATATCATAGGTATTTAGTTTCTCGCCGATAGGATCAGGCTCTGGGCTATCTTCATCTGCCTCAACTACATCTATATAGCTAAACCCTAGCATTCCCATATCGTTAAAATTGTACTCCACATTAAATCCTGCAATGTCTCCTACAACACCATCTCTACGGGGATTATTCTCAAGAAAGAAGCCTTCGACTAGCCAGTTATCATTGACGTATCGCGCTAGCGCGCTCTTTCTAAATGCGGAACGCGCACCAAGGTAAAAACCTCCTCTATTGCCTCCATCTGAACCACCGTCCTTAATTAAAAAGCCAGACCCGATGCCGTAGTCGAAATTGCCAAGCATGACTTCAAAACTGCGTGACTCGCTGAAGTGCCTTTTTACCCCTAAAAAGGCTTTTTCGATTGTGCTGGCGCTAGGATCATCTAAACCAGCGGCAATCCCATCCGCACTTTCTCCCCATGTTTTAGTAGAGACAAAACTGATTTCACCGTTTATTTCATAACCATCAATTCCCGTATATGAAAAACCGATTTCCGGGGTGACGGCAGTTTCTAGCCACTCATCAACACTAACCCCCAAATTCTCTTCATCCATTCCAAACCATGGATTATTTTGACTAAATGCCACGGTATTTACCTGTATTCCGGTATTGATAGTTAATTTTTTTGACTTGAATATTTCATATTCAGCAAAGCAAAAGAATGAATAAAACGAACAAAATAAACACAGAATGGCTTTCAGTGAAAATTGAAGACAGCGCATTTTGATCAACCTCGTATTTTTACCAATTTGTATTGGTCAAGTTCTTTCATACTATCAGTGTATTGTACGTGTTACGTATTAAACTCTGACATCAAGAAAAATCAACATATTTTGAGCGCAAAACTAAAAGATCACGGCATTAATAGTAACAAGCGACTGTGATCAAAAACAAGCCTACAGCAACGTTATTCGTAACTATTCAGTAGTATTTTCAAAAATACTAGGTCGTTGTCCAGCGAACAGCGTCGCTAATGCGTAGGTAGCAGTGACGTTTTGTTTTTTACACGTCGATAGATAGCTGCGGATTCGGCAGAAATTGACTGCGCCTTCTATTGACCGGAAGCACCCTGATATTTTTTGTTGTACCTTGGTCATGCGAATATCTCGCTCACCTTGATTATTGGTAAATGGAATATCACTGGATGTCATAAAGCGAAGCACGTCGCTTTCAAACTCCCGAAGGCGTTCAAGTAAGTTTCGTGATTTTGATTTTTTTTGCCTGCCACGTTTCGGTGGCTTATGTTCGGCTGGAGGGCACTCGATATCGCCTCTCAAGAGGAGTTCTCGATATTTCTTCCGATAGTATGCGGATTGAAGTTTTGTTAATTCCCCGCCATTATCATTCACTTTTTTATTAATCTTTATTAACAAACCCTGCATATCTTTTGCCCAGACTTGGCCATCTTTCTCCCAGGCAAACTCTAGCTCACGCAGGTGGTGTGCATTGCATAAAGCATGAGTACACTCAGTATAACGATAATAGGGCTTCCAATGATCATGGCAAACGACACCCTTGAAATCAGGTAATATCCCCATTTCATTCATCGCTTCAGTACCGCGTCTTTCATGCGGAAATAAATAGGTCCAGCTTAAATCACTGGCACAATGCAACCATTGACGATCGCCATTCACATTAATGCCTGTCTCATCAGCATGTAAGCAGATTGTGTTTTTTAACTGCTCTTTAATTATTTCCTCTATACCGGAGCTCACCAACAATGCCGAAGCTAGCCGGTTAAAGTTAAAGATCGTTCCTGCACTAAGGGGAATGCCTAACTGATCAGAAAAATACTCTTCGATCCGGTTATAGGGCAGCAGTTGATATTGCGATAGATATACCGCGTGGGCTTTCACTTGATGGCCATATTGGATGGCACCTGTGACGCCTTCGGGAAAGGGCGCTACCACGACAGCACCTGCTTCATCCTTCCATCTCTCGGCTTGATATTCAGTCACCGAACGCTTTATTTCAATATCGACAACTTGGCGTCGCTCAAAACCTGCTGGGGTATATTGACCTTTGGGGAGTGTTCTTTTATCCAACTTAATCACATGAGTGTGATCGGGGTCGTCATACTGTATCAGTGTTTTACCTGCGTGACCTTTTTGGCCACCCACTTTTTTAGTGCTACGTTCACGGGGCTTTTTTTCGCGATTAGGATCTGCTGAGGGCGGCTTGCTACTGTTTTTACTGTTCATTCCTAGGCGATCACTCAGTAAGCTAATCACCAATAAGAGCATTTCA
This sequence comes from uncultured Pseudomonadales bacterium, assembly GCA_947494095.1. Taxonomy (GTDB): domain Bacteria; phylum Pseudomonadota; class Gammaproteobacteria; order Pseudomonadales; family Cellvibrionaceae; genus Marinagarivorans. The sequence goes on along the minus strand of CANLTI010000065.1, from coordinate 1,737 downwards.
CAGACCGTGCGCATTGAGACTGATAGCGTTTTATCAGCCTCAATGACTTTCCTTGCATCCTTAATGGATTGTTCTATATTTATGCCGCCTATCGTCACTGTATGCTTTCTTCAATATCAACTCTATATAGCGTTATTATAACTTGAGTTTTATTTGGGGTGTTACATTATCGTAATTAGGGCTGAATAGTTACCGTTATTCAATAATTAATCAAGCTTCAGACCAGGGCTGCCCGGTACGTACCATCGCATTTAAAATAGTCATCATTTTTCGCATGCAAGCGGTGAGTGCAACTTTCTTATGCTTACCAGCTTCGACTAGTCTGTTATAAAATTTAGTCATAATAGGGTTGTACTGAATGGCGCTCATCATGGCCATGTAGAGCACTGTTCTTATCGGTGCTCTGCCGCCTCTAATCCGCCTTTTCCCTTTCATCGATCCGCTGTCTTTGTTGTAAGGTGCTAGCCCGCAGAGTGCTGCAACCTGGCGGCTCGTTAAGGAGCCCAGCTCAGGTAGCTCCCCCAATAATGTGAAAGCAACGCCGTCACCAATACCCGGGGCTGTTTTCAGTAAGGTGTGTGTTTCCTGCCACTCGGATACGCTGGAGACTTCTTCGGCGAGTTGGTCATCAACTTTCTCAATTTCTTTTTTGAGAAAATTAAGCATACGCTCATGCATTGCTTTAATTGCTGTCGTTGCCTTTTGCTTGCGGTTAAGCTCTTGTGTTCGCGCTTCCATAAGTTGTCGTCTTCGTGCAAGTAAGTCTCTGATATTAATACCGCTACCTCAGCTCAATCCGACAGCGGAGAAGAGCCCCTCCGGAGTTAAAAACCCCATTTTAATCAATAAGTTAGGAACGCCAAACTCTTTTTAGGGTAATCTTGTAAGTGACTAAGCGAACAAGCACCCAACCCAAAGAGTCTAGCGTTGCCCTATTCTATGAGAAGCCGAATTCAACATCAAATTAAAAATGTGAAACATTCATTCTTCCAGTTAGGGCATGGGGATTTTAATAACCTTCTTTGCTCAAAACGCCTTGCTAAATTGGCTGAAATATCAGGTGGTTATAGAGATAAAATTTTTACCCCCGTTGTAACACTGAATATTTTTCTCTGGCAAGTACTTAATGATAATGGAAGCTGTAAGCAAGCCATTGCTCATTTTATTTCAGAGAGGATTAGCGAAGGGTTAAAAGCCAACTCATTTAACACGGGCCCTTATTGTAAGGCGAGAAGACGCTTGTCATTGTCTTGGATCGTTGAGGAAGTCCGACGGATTGGGCTAATATTACATACCGATTCGGGGGGAATATGGAACTGGAAGGGCTTAAGTGTATTGCTTGTTGATGGAACAACAATTCTGATGCCAGATACCGAAGAAAACCAAAAAAAATACCCCCAACAAAAAAATCAAAAGCCAGGTTTAGGTTTCCCCATAGCCAGGTTGATAGGCCTAATCTCCTTAGGTGCAGGGACTGTTGTTGACTATGCTATGGGTGAATATCAAGGAAAGGGAACCGGTGAAACATCGCTATTTAGCAAGCTTATCGACTCATTGACTGCGAATGATTTATTGCTGGCAGACCGCTATTACTACTCCTATGCGATTATAATGACTCTTCAATTGAAAGGGGTCTCATTTCTATCGAGAAACCACCCTAAAAAGAAAGCGGACTTTAGGCGAGGGATTAAGTTGGGTAAAAAAGATCATATTATTGATTGGTTAAAACCCAAGCGA
>CANLTI010000064.1 GCA_947494095.1 uncultured Pseudomonadales bacterium | reverse complement strand
ATTGCAGGAGCATAATGTCGAGGAGAGGAAGCAGAAAACAAGTATTATTGGATAATGTATTTTTTCCTCGTCCCTAACCACAACGTGCCGCCGGGTTGTTTGATCAGGCCTTTGGCCTTAAATTTAACTTCGGCTGCCTTGCTCGTTTTAAAAATTTTATACTGGCCTAATACCACAGTAGGCATTAATAGCCATTCAAGCTCTTTAAGTGCCAGCTCGCCAATCATGCTACCAAGGGTTTTAGGTTGTGAGCCAGTAGGGTTTTGTGCGGGGGCTGAAGAGGGGGGTAGTGCTAGGCATATACAACTCCATGTCAAAATCAATAGCCACATCGACACATACAACTTCAATGTGGCGTAAATAAATCACATAATCTCATGGATTAAGTCCTTTGTCACACTCAGCTACTAGCCGTGCGCACACGGGTTTAGCGCCACGTAACGCTGCCTGCGCTCTTGCACGCTCTTGTGCAGGGACACGCTCTTGTGCAGGGACAGGCACTCGTTTTACAGGTTTAAAGCCGTCGGGGATTGATTTCTCAGGCCCTTATGCGTCGGGAACGCGTATGGAGTGCCCATGGATGGCTTGAACGCGCCAGAGAAATCTATACGCGGCGGTGCCACATCAAATACGAAATAATAAAGCGAGTGCCTGCAAGTGCTCGATAAATTAGTTGTTGAGTTTTAACAAGGGCTGTTGAACGAGTGAGTCAAATAGCTGCCTGTGAAATTGGCGCTTTAAGATCGAGCCAAGATTGCTCCTGTAGCCTGCTCCAGGCGGCAAGAATATGCACGGGTTTCATTGCTGCTTTTCTTGGGTTCCAAGCGTGAACGCGCTCTACCACTTGCTCATCGCTAAGTTGTTCGGTTGACTCCTGGGTGGCAACCCAATGTACGGTAGATAGCAGCTCCATACCATTTTGAGACTCAAAACCCTCAATAAGCGTAGCGACTTTGTCGAATCGCTGTTTTGTTTTTTTGTGTGCAGCTAAAAACATTAGGGCTTCTTCAGCGGCATCGATTTTAAGCTCGATAGGGGTTTCGGGTTTATTTAAGCCATCGGCAAAACCACTGATAAAGTGGCCCTCCATACGATTGAGTACATGGCGTAGTACGTCCGCATAGGGGCCGTAATGATGTTTTTGGAATACTACTTTATTGAGTGGTTCACCGGCTGCGGTTAAAAAATAGACTAGCTTTTGTACTTCTAATAAAGATAGGCGATAACCAAAGCCTGTAGATGTATATTGTTGAATCAGCCCTATCACTGCGGCTCGCCCCTCAGTCATTGCCGGTCGCGCTGTTGTATTAATCATAGCGTTTGCATTAGGTGCCGTTTGCGGCGGGTAGACTCGCCATTCTACATCGGGCATATCAGTGGCAGCCTTGTGAATAAGGGGTTCCACCTGGGCCCAATCGAGACCACCCAAGCCACTACCCAGTGGCGGTATAGCGACCGATTGCAGGTTTAAGCGCACCATTTCTTGTTTCAGGTGTTCTAATCCCTGCTCGATATATTCAAGTTTAGACTTCCCCTTCCAGTGTGTTTTAGTGGGGAAGTTAATGATGTAATACGGAGGATTAAGCGACTCTATAGGCACTGCCAAAACCTGTCCGGTAACTAAAGCTTTATTGTCACAGGCGCGTTTGTAAGCTTTAAAATTATCAGGGAAGGCCTTTTTAAATTGCAAAGCCAAGCCTTTGCCCATTACCCCTGCGGTGTTAACGGTGTTGATAATAGTGTCGGCTTGATCGTGCAGTATGTTGCCTTGCAAGTACTTAATCATGAATGCTCAAATATATATCCAGTGTTTTCTTTGTTTTTACAAGTGTTTAGTAATACCAACTGGGCTGTACTTCAACTCTAGGTTTGTGTGGGCTGCTGTTTAAAGCCCTGTGTACTTGATCTGCTACCGCTTGTGTTTTGACACCAATTCGCTGAATAGTTTGCCATCTCACGCACTCAAAGGCTAAGAATTCTGCTTGTTTTTCTTCTTTAAAATCTTGCCATTGGCGCTTGGTCTTAATACGGTTAAGGTCTAGTTCTTGTAGGCGGTTAAAATCGTCTATTTGCTCGGCATAGTCTAAGTCGGCATGAATATCTGTAAAAAAGCAGTGCGGGTTACTCTCTCTTACCGTATCTACATCGCTTATGAGGTGTAAAACCAGCTCTTGACCGCCATTATAATCTGAGTGCCCTTTATGAATCACAAACAACATGATTGACCGAGGGCAAAAGTTAAAGGGGACATATTGCCCAATAGTGCCACGCTTAGCTACCTTAACTGGGCGAAGTCTACGTCGTTCCTTGATATGCGAATAGCCAATATTTTCATTGTCCAAGTTTTTACTAATGCGCTGCACATCAGACCACAGGCAGCCTTCAGCAATAATGCTGGCTAGGTTATTTAGGTGCGTGATATGGCTTATAGATATTGGCATTTTATCAAACGAGTATGGTTTTATATTGGATTGGCCCATTTGGCCAGCAGCTTACAGTATACGCGTAATTCTAGGCCTAGCGCCTAGCTTGCTCCCAACTCTTCACTATCCCTATGTGTCAGGCTAGTTGTCACACCACTTAACCCACACTTAGAGGGCTCTCTTACAGGTGGCTCTCTTGCAGGGATAGGCATTCGTTTTAGATACGCAGGTTTAAAGCCGTCGGGGATTGATTTCTCGGGCCCTTATGCGTCGGGAACGCGTATGGAGTGCCCATGAATGGCTTGAACGCGCCAGAGCAATCGATACGTGGCGGCGCCACATCAAAGTACGAAATAAAATCATGAGGAATACATTTACTCCATCACACAAAAGCCGCCGTGTAGTGGTTGTAGTGGCATACTAAATCTGGTCACCCATAAAAACTTCACTACTTAAAAAGGTGCGCTATGAGCAAACAAACACGACCCTGATACGATGCGACTTCCGATTGAGGGTGGCTAATTTGGTATTAGAGCAAGATTATAGTATTCGAGAAGCCGCTGAAGCGATGGGTGTGGGTAAATCGACAGTACTGGGAGTTTGGGGTGTCCTCGAAATCGCTCTTAGCCTGAAATAACGATGAGGCCAAGCTTGATATCATTAAGCCGCAACCGAAAATTAGCACGCCGCATATGGCTATCGGAATAACCTCTGTCTTCGTAGATAGTATTGACCAGCCTCCAGCCTCCAGCCTCCAGCCTCCAGCCTTTATCGCCTCAACTCATCGACCAGCATCGCACCCACCCAACAATACAAACATTAACAATCTTTGTATTTGATCCTAGCGTGATATGTATAAATGCCTGCCCTTGGAGTTCATGATGCACGTGTCACTGACTAACGAGCTAGAGTCTCGCGTTAAAGCAAAAGTTGAAAGCGGTCTATACAACAATGCCAGCGAAGTGATCCGCGAAGCACTGCGCTTTATGGACACGCACGAAGACTGGATCCACGAAGTGAAATTGGCCCGCCTGCGTGAACAACTTAAAGTTGGCACTGACCAGCTAGATCGCGGTGAAGGCATCACCATAGAATCAAAATCTGCTTTAGATTCACTGTTCGACGACATTAAGGCTTAAACCACATGCCAGCGCACCAGCTCGTTATAGCTCTTGCCGCCAAAACTGATCTAAAGGATACCTACCAGTATGGGCTGCGGCAATGGGGACAAACCCAGTCCGAAAGTCATCTTAAGAGCAAAAAGAACAGTTCTGGGCCCTTACCGAACAACCCCTGATCGGCGTAGATCGATCTAAACTCTTATCAGGCGCCAGAAGCCTACCCATTGAAAGCCATACTCTTTTTTACAGAGTCACTACTGATACGGTAGAAATTATCCGCGTACTACACGGCCGCCAAGACCCTCAGCGACACTTAAAATAGCTCAACAGCCATCAATATAAAAATTAGACATTGGGGGTTATCATGCCGTGGCGCATGGCTAAAGACACAGCGTGCTGACGGTTGGTAGCCCCTAGTTTTTTAGTAACATTGTTTAAATGGAATAGCACAGTGCGTTCTGTGATATTGATAATCTGGCAAATCTCCCACGCTGTTTTACCTTCACAAGCCCAAAAAAGGCACTCGTTCTCGCGACTCGTTAGATTGGTCTCACAAGTTTCTGAGGTCATCAAAGCCAGCTGACACTCGAACAAGTTAACTCCAAAAGTATGAGCGAAGGGCAATAACTGATTCAGTTTCTCACAGCCTTGTTCGGTGTCATCATCTATGGCTAGGCTGAACACAGCAAATTCTCCAGAGGTCGAACGTATGGGTATGCTTAGGCCATTTTTAAGGCCATAGCTTTTTGCTTCCTCCATTAACGCTTGGCTGCTGGCATCATTAAACTTGCTGATCTGCACTAGCTGGCTCCATTGAATTGGAGCATGCTTGTTCATCATGTAGGCGACAACCGGGTCATTCTTATGCTTTTCTTGCTTGAAATAAATTTCCACCCATTCTTCAGGATAATTACTAAACACATTCGTTTTAGGTGCGCATAGGGAGTTTTGGGAGACTATTCCCGTTAAGTAAAATGGAACGTCCACAAGTTGGCAAAACTCTTCACAGGCAGTTTTTAATTGATCCTCTGATTTGAGTAACTCTAGGTTCTGCACCAGCTGCAAGAAGATCTTACTATCCATAACAAAATCACCTGTTCTTTATTGCTAATCGAAATATGGGATAATCTACTCCTGTTAACAATAAACAGCAAGCGCCCTGTTAAGCTCCTGTGTGAAATTAAATGCTAAACCGCTAGAATAATTCGAGTTAAATATTTAACTTATTTAATTAAGCTTGATAACGGTTGCGGCTGAGCCCTTGATAACGGCTAGGGAGCACAAGGGCGATAAGTCGAAGGACGGGATGAGCGAGTGTAGAGAATTGATTTATCTATTAAATTATTAGGTGACAATGGCTAGTTAACAAGAGTACTTATATTAGCCCTAGCTCTCACTAGCCAGAATTCACCTGATATAAATGAGCATTTACGGGTTGTTGAATATGTTTATTTAGGTGCTTTGTGAGTCTTAATAAACTTGAAAACCACACTTTCAGATTAACCGCTTAGGAGGTTAGTTGGCGGCAGTGGGAGATGGGTATAAAAAATGGCTCCCGAGTTGGAAGCCATACTTTTACTGATGTTATCGCGAATTTTTGTTTATTCTGCTTTTAATATTTTCGCTGGTCGTTCACTGGCAGATTTAATGCCGTGCGAAGCGACAGTGAGCCAAGTTATCAGGCTTACCAGCGCTGCTGCAGCGACATAAGCCCAAAGTGGCTGAGTAATACGCTCATTAAAACCGTTAAGCCATTGGCCTAATAAGTAATGAGTCGCCGGTACCGCCAATAAGATACTGACAGCCAGTAGCCACAGGTACTCTTTGGCTAATAGATTAATCAAGTCTAACTTAGTGGCCCCTAATACCTTGCGCATAGACATTTCTTTAGCTCTACATTGAGCGCTGTAAGATGACAGCCCAAATATACCGACACAAGTTAGGAAAACCGCAAGCCCACAGAAAATCAGTACAAAATTGGCCACCCTCTGATCGTCACGGTACAGTTGGCGATAGTTTTCTTCCACTATGCTAATGGTAAATTCGTCATTGCCAGTTTGCTGGGCTAGCTCTGTTTTAATGCGATTTAAGGTCTGTGGTCGTTGATCTTGACTGAGGGTCGCCACTATATTGGCCTCTGGCATCCAGCTTAAGCCACAGATGAACAGCAAGGGAGACAGGCTGTTGCGAGCTGAACCCACCTGAATGTCTGCCACGACACCAACGATTTTCACATCAAACTTATCACTGTCTTCTTTACCTGCCTTGAATTGCCAAATTTTACCAATCGCTTGCTGAGGATCCGTTAGTCCAGCCATTTTGATGATAGATTCAGTGACTATGATGCCGGCAAAGCCTTGTCCTTGAGTATCTTCTTGATACCAGTCGCTGCCGTATTGTGCGGAAAAATCACGCCCCGCCAATAACTTAAGCCCTTGAGCTTTGACTATGCCATATCCGCTACCAATAAAGGGTAAGAAAGGGGAGTCGGCATCGGCACCTGGCCATAGCAGTTTAGTGGAAGTGTTAGTGGTGTCGGTCAGCGAAGCGTCACTGAAACTAATGTCAGAGACTCCCTCAATTCGAGACAGTCGAGAGACGATGGCGTTATTACTCTTCTCGAACAGCATGTCTGCAGCAATCGCTGAGATTTCAATTCGTTGAGTCCGCTCATAGCCTACGGGCAATTGTTTAAGGTAATCCAATTGCTGGAAGAGTATCGCGGCGGCGACAATTAAGCCTACCGACAGTGCCGCCTGTAGCGTGAGCAGTGATTTACGGATAAGCACTGCCGTTTTTCCTCTTTGTAGATCGCCACTCAATACTCGTTTTGCGCTAAATGATGACATAAATAGCGCGGGGTAAAGACCGGCTGTGATGCCTATGACTAAGGTTAAAAAAGCCAAGAATAACAAGCTATCTAAGCTGGCTGTAAGACTGAGATGGCTTTCGGTAAGGTTATTAAACCAAGGTAAGGTTAGCTGAACTAATAGGGTGGCAATCATCACTGAGATAAATGAAAGCAGGGTCGATTCGAACAGGAACTGACTAATAAGCTGGAACTGGCTGGCTCCCATGGCTTTTTTGACACCAACTTCCTGGGCTCGTCTACCCGCCTGAGCTGTACTCATATTGATAAAGTTTATCATGGCAATGCCAATCAAGAGTAGGCTTAGGCCAGTACACACAGTGACAGTGAATTGAGAGCCGTTCATTTTCATTTCGAACTGTGACTGGGCGTTTAAATGGATTTTGTCCAGTCGCTGCAGCTCGACTCGCACCATGTCTTGACCCGAGTAGGCCAGATTATTGTAAAGGCTGGTTAATGTTTTGCTGATTTCATCAATATTTGTGCTGTTAGCAAGGCGAACATAAGTATAGCTATTGTTGGCCCCCATACTTGGGGTCCCTATGATGGCAGGGTTTGCCGAGGTTAATGCATCGAAATGAAAATGGGTGTTATCTGGCAGATTTTCAAAAATAGCTGTCACAGTCCAGCTTGCATCCTGACTCTGCAAGCTTTTACCTATTACATCACTGCGGCCGAATAGACGCTGGGCTTCTTTAACCGACAGGGCTAATTGGTAGGGGGCCGTCAAGGCTTGTTGTAAGTCGCCAGCCACTGTGGGCAACAGCATGAGCTGCTCAATATTGTCGGATGCGGCAAATAAACTGCTTAAGTGTAATTTTTCACCTTGATATTCCACTGCGGAATCAATTTGTTTGGATAGATCGAACAGGTTGAATACTAATTCTACGCCGTTAATTTTACTCAGTTCGCTATTAAAAGCGCTGCTCACCAAGGGGGCATGCAGTCCCATGCTGGGCCATTGTTGTTGCAACCGATAGCTGCTGGTGGGCTCGGGTTGAAACTTGTCGAACGACTGATGGTAATTCACATACAGGACTATCAATATCGCGGCAGCTAAACCGATAGAAAGCCCTATTATATTCATCAGGCTGTGGCTTTTCTGGCGCAACATGGAACGTAGTGCAGTCAATAAATAGCTATTAAGCATACGTCACCTCGCTCAACACGGCCATAGGCTCTCTTGATACCACCTTGCCATCGAGAAGATGAACAATCCTGTTGCCGTATTGGGCATCAGTTTCTGAGTGGGTGACCATGACTATGCTGGTGCCTTGCTGATTGAGTTCGGTGAGCAAATTCATCACATCGCGACCATTTTCTGAATCCAGGTTGCCGGTAGGTTCATCGGCAAGGATAAGCTTTGGTGAGATGACTAAGGCTCTGGCTATGGCGACCCTTTGTTGTTGCCCACCAGAAAGCTGCTGTGGAAGGTGATTGGCTCTGTGACTGATGTTAAGTTTTTCCATAATGGACTTAACGCGTTCTAGGCGCTGTTGCTTATTGATTTTGTTGTAAAGCAAGGGCAGCTCGATGTTTTGCGACACAGTCAGATCGTCGACCAAATTAAAAGATTGAAAAATATAACCAAGGTTTCGGCTGCGCAGCTTAGCCAGCTGGTTCTCAGAATAGCCTTCTATATTCTGCTCCATAAACTGATATTGGCCACTATCACAGGAGTCGAGCATGCCTAAAATGGACAATAGGGTCGATTTTCCGCAACCTGACGGCCCCATGATGGAAATGAAATCACCTTGATTTACTGTGAGATTTAGGGCATCCAAGGCCAAGGTTTCAACATCATGAGTACGAAAAGATTTTTGAATGTTTGTTAGTGTGATCATGTTTATTCCCTTAAATTTTAGTTGAGTATGAGTTCGTCGGCATTGTCGAAGTTGCTGTAGCTGGAGATGATGACCTTGTCATTGGATTCTAAACCTTCCAGCACCTGATATACGGCGCCGTTTTTCTTACCCAACTTTACGGGTCTGCGATAGGCTTTAGAGTTATCTTCATTGACCACAAAGACCCAATGTCCTCCAGTGGTATTAAAGAAGGCCCCTTTTTTTAATAGGGTCGAGTGACTTTGTGAGTCGCTGAGGATGAGATCCAAATCTAAGCTTTGACCCCGCTTGATGCCCTCAAGGTTATTGGGAAGGTCCACCTCGATAAGAAATCGCGACGCATTGACCCTGCTATCAATTTTACTGATGCTGGAGCGTATGACCTGGTTATTAAAATGCACATCGGTCAGCATGCCGAGCTCCACCTGGTTGAGGTAATACTCATCCACTTCTACCGCCAATTTGTATTCCCCTGGCAGATCAATTTGACCTAATCTGGCGCCTTGGCTCTTAGATTCGCCAACGGCTACATCTAAGTCGCTGAGGTAACCGGCAACGGGAGCACGCACCAACAAGTTTTCAAGATTCTTACGGGCAAAGTCTAAATTAGTGTTGAGCATCTTAGCGCTGTCTTCCAGCTGGGTAATTTGCGCTTGGCGAATAAGGTTTTCTGCCTGTTGGCGCTCCAGCGTGAGCTCACGGCGATTCTGATAATATCTAAGATCGTCTTGCAGGTTTAACAGATCATCTTTTGGGATAAGATCCCGTTTACTCAAGGCGGTTGCCTGTTTTAGCTTGCGAGCGAGCTGACTGATTTGATGCTCGAGTTCTAGTAGATCTCGTTTTAGATTGAGCTTGTTGGTTTCCATGGTCATTTGAGTATTTCTGAGGAAATTCAATTGCTCAGTGATTTGTGCTTCGCGACTTATCACATCTAATTGCAGCGAGCTGTTGGACAGTGCGACCAAAGGTTGACCTGCGGTGACAAACTCACCTTGCTCAACCAGTTTCTCATCGATTCGGCCGCCGCTGATGGCATCTAAGAATATGGTCGTCTTTGGCCTGATATTGCCGCGCAGGCGTAAACTGTCTTCAAAGAGCCCCGTTTTCACTGTAGATACGCTAATGGTGCCTAATGAAGTACGTTGCGAAATGGTGTCAGTGTTTGATGCTGTAATAGCATAAGCCGCCGAGGCAATCGTCAGCACCAGTGCTGCGGTGGCAGCCAGCTTTTTAAGCTTGGGTGAACGGCGTTGAGTGATTATTCTGTCCATGTTTCTCTCCAAATATAAAAATTAATCTGACACAGCTCAAAAAGGTTTTTTTATTAATTCCACTTGCACACCCAGAGACAGCAAGTGGCTATCAACTACTGTCCATTCAGCTAGGTTAGCTAGGGTGGATTGAGGCGAAGGAGTCGGCTCAATGTCAGGGCTATCCAGCAATTGATAGCTAAGTAGAAACTCATCGACTAAGCCCAATTGCTGTAATTGTATGCAGGTGGTGTAATTGGCAATGACCACAGCAGTCGACAGTTGCATTGTTGCTAAATTTGTAAAAAATGCTCGTAGACTGGCTTCATCTTGGTATTCATGTAGCAGCAACTCGCAGCCTGCCGAATTACGCAGTCCTTGGTAAGCTTTACTGCTCACACTGCTATCTGTGATGACGGCATGGCAGCTCATTACGCTTTGTCTTATGCGTTGCTTGAAACCAAAATCATTACTAAAAACCTGCATATCAACATGGCCACCTCGCATATTGGTTGCTGTTATGCAGGTTATCCAGGGGCGGCTCTTAGTTTTAACTGTATAGGGGCCATAATAGACTTGGCTGGCAATGTGATTGATTGGGAAGTAATTGATGACAATGCCGGATTCGACACTCTTATCTTCCGCTTTACCAAAAATCCACCAAGCATTGTCTATGCACGGAAGATTAATTTCGCGAATACCCGCCGCCTTTAGGTTGGGGAGTAATTCATCTAAGGTAATAAAACCACAGTGCAATGGCGCCGATAAATACAGGGCAGTGGCCTGAGTATGGCTTTCTATCATGTGAGTCAGCTGGGAGGCTGGGTAGCCAAACATGCCTGACCCCGAGCACACTCGGCGGTTATGTCTATTCAGTGACCAAGCCCATCCAGAATGCTTGGATGTTAGCAGCGCCTTATCTAAGGTTAACAACAACTCCTGTGGAAGTTGATCTTGCTGAAGTGTAATTGGTTGCAATTGTGCGCTCATGAGGTCCCACCTACGTTTTTAATATTTCTAGATTAACCAGTGAAGAAGGGTTTGGTTAGCTGTTACATATGACAGCGTCTTTGCTATGCAAATAAAGCGTCGTTGGCCATTAACCGCATCACGCAAAATATGGCGTCAATAAAATAGAGGAAAACAGCTTTAAATGTACCTGTCAGATCTAACATCTCCACAACTGGCAGTTATGTAAAAATCAAGGACAGGCTTCGCAAAAAAAGTGACACTCAGTTTTGTCGACTCTATATTGATCGTGTATCGCCACGCTAAAATAATAGCCACTAGCGCATTAAATTAATAAAAAGCATCAATAACCCAAGTTAATAACTTGGGTTATTTGGTTGAGCAAGAGTGATTTTGGGTAATACTGGAAGGTTTTTTTTATGACGGATGTTAGGCCGCGTGCTGGGTCTTTACCTGTACTTGGCGAATAAAGTTGACGTGAAGGGATTCACTAATGCTGCGCGGCAGAATGCCTTGAAGTGTGCAAAGTTAAGTGATGCGGTGTTTGCGCTTATTTATACTGCAAAAGCTTTGTTTATGTATTTGTGATTTACAGTAAGTTTGAGGCAGGTGAGCTAGATGTGTAAGCAGGGTTTGTAGATCGCTTACAAAAAAGCCCCACGAACTTATTCGTAGGGCTTTTAAGTGCAACCAAAATTTTATTCATGGGTATTCCTCATTACGCTGAGCTTTGTCTACGCGTGATTCAAATATACCTACCCAATACTTAAGGCATGGGCAAGGCAAAAATGTATTCGGACTATTACGTTAGCATTAAGAGCTTTAATCAAATGTGATTAAATTATCATTAGTTTTTAAGGGATATTTTTTAAGGGGAATGTGATGCTTTCTAAGGCAAATGTGATGTTTTTCAAATCATTTTTATGGCCACACATATCGCTAAAAAACTTATTCATTTAGCGTTTACCTTAATATGGGACGTTAAAAAAATTGAAGCTTGTCTCTGAAACCCTTATGAACTGGGCAATTGCGCCAGAATAAAGTGGGAAGCAGGTATTAGCGGTTAAAAGCCTTTTGGGCTTAGGTGGTTGAGCTTGAATGAGGGTGTGACTTTGATGGCCTTGAGATAAAATAGCGCCTGATTCATCGTCTGTGATAATGTTTAGGTTACGACTAGCAAGATAAAGGCGTAACGAGTAACGGCTTATTAGCGTTGTGAATGATGCTTTATGAGGGCCCTAACCCTATGTGTCAGGCTAGTTGTCATAGAGGACAATCATAAAGAAAGTGAGAATATTGGCACTAAAGCCTAAAATCTGCTTCATTATCAGCATTCGCGCTCAGTTCCTTTTTAGCCGACGAAAGCAATCCAACTAAGTTTGATATCAAAAACTCACGGAACTTCTCTTTGCCTAAGGTACGGTCATAAGCTTCTTGGCTTAAAAACCGCTTCATTTCTTGATCGAAATCTGAACCGTTGATAATGCCTTCAATTGAAGAGATTCTAGCGTCAAGCATGTCCATAAACCCTTCTATCTTATGATCGATAATTTTTTTCTCAATTAATCCTTTATTGATCGTAGCCCCTTCTTGTTGCAACCACATAAGATCCCAAATATCTCGGTGCCTAACATATCTTTGAGTAGCTGGAAGCGAGATAATCTTATCTGCCATAACTTCTTCTAATGTCTCAACATAAATAAGCGTATCTCGATAACCATCTGGTAAGAACTGATAATTCTGTTTTAGAGGGAGGGGTACTTTCGTGTGAGCAGGAATATTAGCAACTTCAAGCTTGACTCTTTGTTGGGCAATATTTTTTTGCTTTGGCGCTGTTACGATTGCTATTTGCCATTTATCAATTCTTAACTCTGCGTATTTAGGGTTTTCTTTGAGTGAGTTCGGTTCCTTAACTGTAATTTCCAAACCATATCTGCCACCAATATATTTTTCGATAACATCTTTTATTTTAGATAATGTCTTGGTGTTAAAATCATAGCCACCAGCGAAATCGAGATCTTCGCTATATCGGCCGGAACCGTAGCATAACCTAAGACTCGTGCCTCCTTGAAATACAATATCATCCAACATACCAGCTTGGTCGAGTGCAAACAAAATATCGTAGTGTAGCAGTTCTTTTTCGATTACAGGTTTATTACCTGAACCTCCATTTTCTTCCATAGCTCTTTCAACTAAATAATTAAAGTTTTCTTGACTAGTGGTCATACATTGCCTCCATATCAATTAAATGGTTGTTTCTACCAACTCGCTTTAGATCTCTCAGTGCTGTAGCCTTTAATGCTACTCTTAGTGGTCTATTTTCCTGAACAATATGAGTAAGAATATCCATAACAGCACGCTTAGTGTGTGTAAATTCAATAACTCCATAAGGAGTTTTATATTCCCCCTTAACCCCAGTAGTCATTAGAGTTAACCTGTCGATTGGGATTTGGGAAATTACACCATATGATGACAAAGCTGACTCTAAACTCACATAATTATAATCTCCACGCCTTAAGGTGATAGCAATCAAATCGAGAGTATTCGAGCTGTTTTTATGTCGAGATAATGCGTAAACATAAACGCCTCTTGCTACTCGCTCCATAACGCCTCCTTTAACTAGACGTGCAAGGCTATCGGTAAGTGAGCGTGCTGAGTCTTCATGAAAGATTTTAGACAAATCACGATGCATATAAACATAGCGCCCTTTCTTATCTAATTCATTCAGTCTTTGAATTGCTAATTCTTGCTTCATAATTAAGTGCCTACCTACTACAGTTTTAAGCAGTATAACTTACCACTTAACGCTATTCAATATATCAAGTAGGTAGTTAATACAGCTTTAGGCGGGTTAACTCATCACTTAATCCCACCCTAAGGAATCAAGTTGTTAGTTAATACAGTTTTTGGCAGGTTAACTCACTACTTAAATCCACTGTAGAGATCAAGTAATTAGGTAACTATTCAGAGGTACCGAAATTGGGCGCTAATGAATCATTGACTGGGCCGCTCAAGCCATCTGCGACTTTGTGCTCCTCGACTTTATGCTCCTGCAAAGTCTACTCTTGCATATCCCTATGCAGGTGCAAAGTCTACCCCCACGCATCCATGCTGGGGCCGGTCGCTATATAAGCGCTCCCGGCGCTTAAATGCCCAGAAAATAATCCATCAGCACCCTATCAAGTGAGGTTTGTCAGCCGAGCTGAATAGTTACGTAATTAGTTACTACAGTTATAGGCGAGTTAACTCACTATTTTAAATATAACCCTATGTGTCAGGCTAGTTGTCACACCACTTAACCCACACTTAGGGCGATGGATTCAAAGCAACTCCCGCTACCTCCAAAACATCTATTACATGAATTTAACACCGGAACGGAGGTCTCTTGCTAGCTTGGTTAGCTGCCTTACTGGCATTTAGTGCTTGGTTTCGTTTGCCGGAAAGTTTTCAACATTTCCTCGTGCCTCACATCCGAATATATATTCGCCATCTTGCTCCCTAACCCAGTGGTTTCCAACCGCCCTTAGATCGGTTGGAAACTTTGTTTTCTTTCGTTTAATCAGCCTCTTTACTTCAATTTCAGCTTGCTTGGGGCCTTCTTTTAGTGTCTCAAGTAGCTTGCGTTCAAATTTGTCTGTCTTATTCCAAGCATCTATCACCACAACATTCCAAGCGGCAATGACGATGGAGATCGCGGCCTCAAACTCCTCTTTAGAGTGGCTGTCCGGCAACTGGAAAATGATTGGTTTCCCAAATTCCAGAATTGTATGTGATATTTTTGTATTTGGAATCATAGTTATATCCGATTTTAGCTAACGCGCCAGCGGAGTCAGATTGCATGGCCTTGGTACGCCCAGCGTGGGCGTGAATTTATGAGGTGACAACTATTTTGATGCAGGCGGCAAAACCATATACTTCAAAGTATATCTCCTTAAGGTTGATTTAAAACATAACATTTGTATATCCGTCAGACGCTTTTCCCGGCTGACATTTTCACGAAAAAAAAGCCCAAGCCCAGCCTCTCGTAGCTTACAGTGATGTTACCTCACTGAGTCCTATGAATAAATCCTCATAGCAAGACGAATATTAAAATATTTCGCCGCTAGTAAGCGGTTAAATAGGGATCAGCTATAAGCTCTTCGTCATACGGCTTGGATAATTGGCTAGGTGCTTGAATCGTGCCCGTCTCTTAATTAATCACCTCTAGCGCTTTGGCAACGGTATGCGGGGGTATAAATTCTTGTTCGAGTCGGCCTTTATTTTGGCGCAGTAAACACTGGTATAGCGCGGCTTCTGGCGGGGTGAGTTCGGCGGGGATTGGTGTGGCGGGGCAGGCTTCGTTGACGGCGTATTGGGCGTGTGTATTGTAAACATTTTGCGTCATTAATATGGGGGTTAGGTTGGGGGCTTGGCGGCGTGCTTTGGCGAGCATGGTGAGGCCCCAGGTATCAATATCGCCCCAGTAATACAGGTGTTTATCGCATAGCCAGCTATTGCGTAACCATTCTAAATGTAGGCCCGCGCCTAAAATAGCGAGGGTGTTGGGCCGTTGTGGCAATAATTTTAGGGCGTGTTCGTTTTCGACTAGCAGAATATTTTTTACGGCAAGGGGGGTTGTTTGTAGTTCGGTGGCGGTAACGCGTAGCCGTTTAAAGGGGAGTAGGCCTTGGCATAGTGGGGCTAATAATAGCCAGTGTTCGCTGTGATTTTCGGCGCCCAAAAAGGCCGTTAAGCCTTGCTTGCTCGCCTCGCCATCAAAGCGCTCATCTAACAGGTGGCACAACAAGGTGGCATGGCGTCCAAAAAATTTGGTATCGACCGCGTAACCGGCTAACAAGCGCAAAGGCTTGCCTTGGGCGCAGCCGGGCTCTAATTGCAGGGCCAGCTGCGTGGCTTTAATGACCTCATCTAGCGGTTTATTGCACCACAGGTAATGCTTGCGAATAAGGGCGCGCGTAAAGGCGCTATTGGTTTGGCTAACGAGTGTTTCGAGTTGGTTAAATTCTTGTTGAACGGTTTGATTGGCGCTAGCGCTGGCCCATTCGCTGGGGCTATTGATTTGCCAGTGCACGGGCAGCTCGACCGCTTGCGCCCCCGCGCGAAAATTCACCGCCTGCCAAAGTACTTGCCCTACCGTGACTTGCCGCCAAGCGGCAATGTGCTGTTGTACGTGCTGAAACTGTTGGCTTAATTGCTGTGCGCTGGGCTTGCCAATACCCAGCTGCCACGGCCAGCTTGTACCCGTTAATAAACGTTGCTCGCGTTGCGGCGCTTGTTGCCACTGGCGGATGAGGTATTGGCGCAATTGCTTGGGTGTTTTCATTAGCGTTGTTGATGTAGGTCGTTAAGGGCTCGCCAGCTCATCGAGGTGAGCATAGAGTAAGGGCCGCGCCGGTGTACCACAATGGCCGAGCGGGTATGGTTGCGCAGTAGGCGCATTTCTTTGTTGGGGGTAATAAAAATCGCGTGCAAGCCAAATTCATGTAAGGCGGCAATAATACGGCTGGCCACCGCTTGCGAGCTACGCGAAAAGGCCTCGTCCAATACAATGGTGCCAAACAGCGGGTGGCTGCTGCCTGCGGGGCATAGGGCGTAACTGAGCGATGCGGTGAGTACATAAGAGGCGATAATTTCTTTTTCACCGCCGCTACCGCTTTGCGAACCTTTAAAGCGGCTGATCTCTTGGTGGCTGCTGCGCTCGCGTATCGACACGCTAAATTCTAAGCGAAAGCGCGGGTCGAGTAGAGCTTTTGCGCCTTGGGTGCGCTGCCGGTCGCAGGCATCACGCAGTAAGGCGATGAGTTTGGCCAGTGCTTTGTATTGGCTTTCGCCGTCGTCGCTTTCGGCGTGGTACCTCGCCGAGGCCAGTTCGCGCTGCGCTTGTTGCAGGCTGCGTAAGCTTTCGTGAATCACTTTGTTCGACACTAGCTGCAAATAACGGCCCTTTTGGAAGTCGACTTTTTGCAAGGTTTTGTTGAGGTCTTCTAGGCGCTCTTCAATGACGGCCACTTCGTTTTCGACGTGGCTTAATAGCTGTGTGACGCCTTCATCGGATGAGCGATTGAGGTAGTGCTTAAAGCGTGTGAGTTTTTCGGGTAGGGCTTCGGTGGTGAGTATTTGTAAGCGCTCGAGGTAGGCCGGCACATCGTCCAGCTCGCGCCCCACTTCGGCGAGGGCGCCGCGGTCTGCATTTTTGGCATCAGACATTCTACGGGTGAGCTGCCGGCGGGTGGTTTCTAAGCGGTCGCGAATGTTATCTATGTTACTTTGCAAGGTGCGTGTTGCGTTGCGCTCTACGTCTTGCCAGTGCTCTAGCGTCTTGTCGGTTAGGGGGGCAAAATGTTGTTGGGTTTCGCCGCGCTGGGCTTGGTTTGGTTGTACAGGTACTTGGCTGAGCTGTTCTTGTGTTAGCGCGTTTGGCGCGAGCTTTTTGGCGTGCTGGTATTCGCGTGTGGCCTGCTCGCATAGGCTGTTACAGGTGGCGCTATGGCTCATCGCTTGCTGGTAGGCCTGCTCTTGTTGCGCCAATGTTGCTTGTGTTTGCTGTAGCGCTTGCTGGTGGCGCGTACTTTGGGAATCGGCGGCGGTTAAGTGTGTAAGCTGTTGCTGTAAAGTGCTGAGCTTGTTTTGGGCGCTAGTTAGGTCGATGGTATCAAAGTGAATTGCGGCCAGGCTTTTACACAAGATGAGCTTATCGGCGAGCTGCTGTTGCAAGGCTTGGGCGGCTTGCAGTTTTTGCTGCGCTTGCTGGTGGTTGTGTTGAGCTTCGGCCAGCTCGGTGTTGAGGGCGTCTAGGCGGTCGCGGTTATTAAAGCCTGTAAACCAGTCGGCGCTGAGGTGTTTTTGGTCTTGTTTATCAAAATAGTGGCGCCTACCCGACATAGCGCCTTGTGGGGTGAGTGCGTGCTCGGTGGTGAGCAGCTGCTGGGCATCGCTCACACAATGGCGGTCGATATTGGCAATAAGGGCTTTGGCGGCCTCGTTGAGCGGGTGTTGTTTAAAGTCCAGTTTACGGCTAAAGCCATCATCTAAAAAGTGTTTGCGCGGGCGCTCTTGTGCCGACAGTAAGCGCACATGTAAATGGTTGTGGCGCTGATTAACCCATTCTAGCGCTTGCGGCATAACGTGGGCAGGTACGATTAAGCGCAAGCGGTGGCTGCCAATCGCGCGTTCAATCGCACCGCGCCACAATGACTGATCGGTTTTGATTTGGACCAGCTCGGCGACAAAAGCTAGGTCGTTATCGCTTAAATCGAGCTTAAGGTGGGTATTAAGGTGCTGGCTTAGCGCCGCGCGAAAGTGATGAAACTGTGGCGGTAAGTTGGAGCTTGGGCGCGCTTGTACTTGTTTGAGCTCGCCGGCTAATTGCGCACACTGGTTAGCGCTATCGCGCATGCTAACGCCTAAGTTAAAAGCCGCCTCTTGTTGGGCCTGCCATTGGCTTTGGTTGTGCGCTTGTTGCTGTGCTAATTGTTGCTGATTGTGGTGGAGCGTTTGCGTGTTAAGTTCGGGTTTTAGCGCTAACTGTTGGCACAGGTCTTGGTATTCTTTGGCGTAGCGCTGGCGCTGGCGCCGTATGTTTTGCCATTCGCTAATGCGCTCTTGCAGTTGCTCTATATTGGCGCCGCCGGCTTGTAAGTAGGCTTGGCGTAGTTGCTCGATACTTTGCTGCAGGCTTTGGCATTGGCGATGAATACCTTGCTCTTGCTGGCGCGCTTGGGCTAGGTTGTGTTGCAGGTGTTGGTCGCGCTTTAACCACAGTTGCTGGGCTTGTTGGGCGTACCACAACGGCAATAAGGTTTTGAGTGCATCGTGTTGCTGGTATTGGCGCTGTTGCTTTTGGTAAAGCTGCCAGCTTTCGGCAACGGGGCTGAGCGATTTTTGTTGGCGGCGGGCGATGTCGAGTTCTTGATGAATGCCTTGCAGGTCATTAAAGCTATCGGCAACTTCGCCTGCGCGGTCAAAGGCGGCATTATTATTCAGTACCAGTTCGCGAAATATTTCATCAATACTATTAAGCTGCTTTAAACCGGCGGCGCGGTTAAGCAGGCTAAAGGCTTTTTCGCCCACGGCAAAGTAATCTCGCAAGCGGGCTAGGTAGGCCTTTTTACTGGTAAAGCCCCACAGGCCTTGGGTTTCTTTAATGTGCTGGCGCAGGGCTTTCATGCCGCCTTCTTGTTGCAGGCTTAACCAATATTCTAGGTGTGCCGTTGGGTTGCGCGCTGCATCTTGTATGGGGGTGTGGGTTAAACCTGGCGCTGCCATAGGCTGGCTAAGGTCGGCAAATAACCACAGTTTTTTCATATCGCTAGGCGATGAGCTGGTGCCATCAAACCACAATAAAGCGGCTAGGCAAATATGCTGCTCGTTGCCGGGCTCTTTATTTTTAAAGTGCGCGGCAATGGCGGTCACAGTTTTAGTGGGCCTTGCGGTGCGGTTAAGGTCGGCGCCGCCATCGCCAGGGCCAGATACTCCACGCACATAAGACACGAGATCGCGGTCGCTTTCATGGCCGCCCGTAGAGGCGAGGTTATAGCGGGGCGTGGCACACAGCAGCGTCATTAAGGCATCAATTAAGGTGGTTTTACCACTGCCGGTTGGGCCAATAACGGCGGTGCCGGCTAAATCAAAGGTAGCACGGTGAATTTGGCCGTTAAAGCTGCCCCAGTTAAATAGCGCTATCTCGCTTAAATAAAATGTTTCGGGGTGGTGCCATTCGGCTGCGATTGCTTTGTCGGTAAGGTCTGCAGGGTTATCGGGCTTGTTGCTTGTGCTCATAGCGACGGCGCCTTATTAGAGGTGCTGTTAGGGCGGCTGTTATTAGAGGGGTTGTTGTTAGAGGGATTGTTGTTAGAAGGACTGTTGTTAGAGGAATTGTTATTAGGCGTGCTAGCGGTGGTTTGTTGCCGTAGCCATGTGACCAATGTGTGTAAGTTTTCGGGGTTGGCTAGGTGGGCAATAATCGGGCGGATGGCCACGCGGTCGTGGGCATCGGCACTGGACACTAAGCCGTGACCTTTGAGCTGCTCGAGCAGGTTGATGACGCGGGTGCGCTCTTTGGTTTCGCTACCGGTATCGCCGAGGTAAATTTGCAGTTGAGGGATTAGTTCATCCAAACTCACAAACGCCGCGTTGGCGCCGGTGCCCGAGTCCTGCTCGTAGGCAATAAAGTGCTGGCGCAAAATGGCAATAAGCAGTGTTTGTTCAAGGTTAAGCCGCAGCTTGCGCACGAGCGGGTGTGACCAATCATCGGGTTCTTCGTTGTTGGCATCGGCGCTATTGTGGGTATCGAGCGTATTGTGCTGGGCTGCAGGGGTGGCGCGCAGTACTTTGACAAAGGCTAGGCCGCGAATATCGTCGAGCCCTACGTCTAGGTCGAGTGGCTCCAGCATCTTTCTAATGTCGGCGGTATGCGTGCTTATAAGCCGGTACACATTGGGTTTTTGGTGCTCTTCTAGGTGGCCAAATTTAAGCAGCTCTTGGCAGGCATCGCGCAGGCGCTGGGGGGTGCGCGCGGGCGCGTTGGGGGTTTCGGTTGGGGGCGTTGTGGGTGCGGCATTTTGTGCGTTGGCATCGGGTGCGTCGGCCTGAAGTGCTGCGGTGGATTGTGTGATTTGATCAAAAATACCTGTCACTAGAGCTCCCAAATAATATCTTTTAATGCGCTGTGGTTAAGTGCGGTGGCGGGCACACTAAATTGCCAGCGGCGGCCGTCATCATCACTGAGTGTAATGTGTTCTTGTGCTGATTCGTCAATGGTAATACCAGCTTCGCGTGCCATGGCCAGCCACAGTGCAAAGGTTTCTAGATCGTGGCTTGGTGGTAGTTGGCTGGCCAGTTGCGCTAAGGTCAGCGGTTGGCCTGCTTCGGCCAGTAGGGCCAGGGTGTCGGCCACTAGCGTATCTCTGTCTAGGCCATCAAAGGCTTGCCAAAAGGCATCATCTAGTTGCGCCAAATCGCCGGGGTTAACCTGTAAATTGAGTTGTTCTTTGGTGGTGTCCTCTAATGATTTAAAGCGCAGCCGCTCGACGATGGGTAGGCCCGCTAAGGCCACGCCCAAAGGCGGTAAGGGAGTGCTTTGGCGGCGGCATGCTTGCCGTGGCCAGTCTAGCTGCAAGGCTAAGCTCATAACCTCGGCTAATAAATTGCCCACCCGGTGGTGCTCGGCTGCGAGGCCTGTTTTTAAAAAGCCTTGTACGTCTTTTTCGCTGCGGGCGCGGGCGCGAAATACCGCTTGCGACTCTTTAACCAACCCAATAACCAGCCAGCGTAGCTCTTGGAGTTGTTGCAAGTCTAAGGCTTGATGGCAGGCTGGGTGCTTGAGAATACTGCGTAACTGGGCTTTCATGGTGGCTAATGAGGTGGCTTGGCGCAACTGCTCTTGAAAACTATCAAAAACGCGCCCCTCGGGGGTGTCGAGTAGGGCGTCTTGGCCATCGAGCAGGCGGTCAATAATATCGCCACGGTGGTACTGCTCGCTAATAATCGATTGTCGCAGGGCTTTATCGGCGCTGCGCCAAGAATCCTCTACCCGGCGAAAGTCGGCACGTAGGCCGGTCGCTAAAGAGTACACCTCGCGAATGCGCTCGGCGGCGCTGGCATTGTCGAGTACGGTGATATGGCCGCTTTGTGCGCTTTGGAGTTCTTTTTCTAATAATTGTATGCGGCTTTTTAAACTGCTGATACGGGCATCGACGTTGGGATTAAGGTTAACTTCAAGGTTTTCGATTTCCCGTTGCACCACCGATAAGCGAGAGGCTGTAGAGGTCATCATGCGGTTATCAAGGCCGCTCGCAAATTGCATGGCCATGGCTAGGGCATCGGTAGCAAACAGTTTGCCTTCGCGCTCGATGACTAGGTTGCGTTTGATCCAGCTGCGCAGTTCGCGACCGGCTTGCAGGTGGGTGTTTTCGGGTTCAATTTGGTAGTCATCATTATTGGCGTGGGCACCGAGCATATCGGCCAGCGCTTGCATGGCATCTTCTACCGCAATACCATCGTGGGCTTGTTCAAACAGGGTTTGCAAACACGCGAGTACAAGGGGCGCACGCCGAGAGGCCAGCAGCTGCCACGCGGGGTGCTGTTGGCGCATATGGATGTAGTGTTCGGTGCGATTTTGGGCGGAATTTTCCATGGGTCAACGCATTAATCATCGGGCGCAATATTGTAGCAGGTAGGTCGAATATTTTAATGGCAGTAATGCGCTTTAATGGCAAAGGTTAAAAAGGCGCTTAGCCAAGCGCAAAAACAGCTTAAAAAAGCGCCGAAAGCCGAGCGGCAAAAAAAATACCAGTGGGTATTAATGGGCGGTAAACAAGTCAGGGTCAAACGTGAGCAAACGATTGATGGTTTAGCGGCAGGTGAATTTATGCCGCAAAATGCCAACCCAATATTATTACACCAAATAGGGCTATATGAGGAGCTGCATGCGCAAGAGATGCAAGAGGGCGAAATGGCAGAGGCAGAGGCAGAGGGTAATGACCTGCCATTTTAGCGCCCAATAGCAATTCAACCGAATCGCATCCGCTGGAGAAAACGAGTGGCTGTCCCAGCAAGTGCTGGCAAGTGTTTACCTGAAATTTCACGGCTTGACGTGGCACCGGCGCGTATAGATTTCACTGGCGCGCTCAAACCATCCATGGGCACTCCATACGCGTTCCCGACGCATAAGGGCCTGAAAAATCAATCCCCGACGGTTTTAAGCGTGCGTATCCGTCAGTTTGTTAAAACCAAATGATATTAGTTTTGAGTGTTTATGTTTGGGGGTTATTAGAGCGAGTGCCTACCCCAGCAAGTACTTGCAAGTGTTTTACCTGAAATTTCACGGCTAGTACGTGGCACCGCCGCGTATAGATTTCACTGGCGCGTTCAAGCCATCCATGGGCACTCCATACGCGTTCCCGA
>CANLTI010000063.1 GCA_947494095.1 uncultured Pseudomonadales bacterium | reverse complement strand
TTGGCGAATAAGGCCTGATACTCACGCTCAAAGTGCTGTGTTTGTAATAGCCAGGCGTCAATATCGATATTTAAGCGCTCTAATATAGGTGGTAAGTGTGCGGCGATAGCACCTCGTTTGTCATCACGAATAGCACGACCCGTCCAATCGACTAAATCAATATAATCGGCTAGGCCAAAAATAATGCCTGCTTGCGCGGTGTTTTTAAGGCTGCCCTCGAAGCTAAGTAATGGCTTAAGTGGGAGGTCGAACTGGCGAATAGATTGCAGTACGGTTTGTTGCTTAACCGCTTCGGTCAAATCAAAGGTGGGGTTAATGCGCTCTTTGATGCTGGTATATTCTGAGGCTTCGGGCGTGTCAGCCATGCAGGCGCGTACAGGATTAAGGTCAACATAGGCCATCGCGCTTAATAAGGCTTGCTCGGTCAGCAGGGCTTGCGATTTGAATCGACTTTCCCAGAAGTGCCCTGTGCAGTTATCCTCTTTATTGGCTTGGCGCGCAATGGGTTCGTTAAGGCATTTCATAAACCAGCTTAAGCTTTGTAGTCGCTTTTGATAGCACTCAATGCAATCACTCACGGCTTCTCGCTCAGCCTTGGAAAGTTCCTCACCTGCTATATGTCGCTGCACAATGGGTGCGCCTTTAAACAAGCAGCACCAGCGCTCTAAAACTTCTTTGGTAGACCATTGAGTCGCTTCTTTGGGGTTGAGTTTGATGACAAGGTGCAGGTGGTTACTCATGACGGCATAGGCGCAGATTTCGATGGCAAATATGGAGCTTAATAAGCGTATGCGCTGCTCGATCCAACTGCGTCGATGCTCGTAGCTTTTACCGTTAAATTTATCGTAGCCACACAAAAAACTACGCCTTACGCAGCGCGTTGTGATGTTGTAAAAAGCGGTATCGTCTATCGAAACCAGCTGCTTGCGAGGTTGCGTCATGTCTGCTTATCCAGTGCTTTATGGCTTAACGTTAGATAAGGCTGGCTGATCAGTCAAATAGCTATTTGTGTTAGGTTTTGGGTTCTTTATACTCGAAAGGTGTTTTTGGTGTGCCTGTCCCTGTGTTTCCATGGCCAGAACAAAAATCACTCACCTCATCACGGGTAACGTTGTCTTGCTCGGCGCCGGGGTCTATGCCCCTCAGCTTTCACGCCATTTATAAAAGCGTACTGAACAATATCCGTTTACCAGCGCCTCAGTCTTCACTACTCAGCGGGCTATGCGGGCAGGACGCCCGCGTGCAGCCTTCAGGGATGAACTTGTAGCGGCCCTGTGTCGTGAAGGCTGAGGCTGCGAGATAAATCTACGCAGCGCAAAATCACATTTACCCCGCTAACACCAAATATGTAAAATAAACCACTCAGCAAAATAAATCCATCCCCATTAGCGTACAGGCAAGGCCGTAATGTACGGCGCTTTTATTAAAGAAGGGTAGGGTATGGGTGTTGCCGACTATGTGTGCATCGCTTGTAGGGGGTTATGCGCAATTACTCAACCAGTTTGTGCAATTGTACCTCGGCTAAGCGCGAAATTTTTAATAGCCTAATTTGCTCGTTTTCGGTGGTTTTTTGTAATATTACGCGTGCCCAAGTTGGGTCTGCGCAGCGCTCAAAACGCTCGCCAAACAGTGCAAATAGTTTGATGAACGCTAGGCAGGTGTGTTTTTCGGTTATCTTATACTCAGCCAGATAATCAATTTGACGCGACACCCATACTTCCATCTGAGCAGCACTATAAAACTGAAAAATGGGCGCGTATTGCACCCGTAAGTCAGCCGCAATACGGCGGCTGGTTTGGCGCTGTTGATCCTGCTGCAGCAGGATCATGTGTTGTGGGCGAAGGCGCAGCATTAACGGACGATTTCCCATTGGCCGTTGAATTTGGAGAACATCATAGGTATGCGCTTTTCTAAATTAGCACTGACATGCTCGAATTTGAATGCAGATACCATAGGGAGCTCCCAAGTATGCAGCCACGATATTTTTTCATTCATCGCTACATGGAGATCAACATCATCAAAGTCTAAACGAAGTTGCGTCCATACAGGGTCATTAAT
Organism: uncultured Pseudomonadales bacterium; assembly: GCA_947494095.1. Taxonomy (GTDB): domain Bacteria; phylum Pseudomonadota; class Gammaproteobacteria; order Pseudomonadales; family Cellvibrionaceae; genus Marinagarivorans. Next base: position 20,376 of record CANLTI010000063.1, on the reverse strand, counting down.
AATACCCACTAAATGCACAACCAACTCGTACAGGTTTTGCCCTTCTTGGGTGTAAAAAGCTTGGTCGTATTCGGCGCAGCGCGAGCGAAATAGCGCCTGCATCGCGTCGATATCTTTGTTATTAATGGCATCCCAAACAGGCTGGTAGGCCTCCTTAATCATTAAGGCGCGGGTGGCTTTCCAGTCCTCATCAGATAGCGTCACATGATAAGGCACTGTATCTGCCGAAAAAAACTTCCATTCAGGGAAGGGGCAGGGCAACGTCACTTTTTGAGTGACTTGCAGCGCATTTGTTATACCTTTCTTTAACTCATAATCGCCCACAGAAAACGCACCGCTTTCGGAGTCAATCAATTCACCATCGATAATATTAAAATGTTGCGCAGGGCTAGAACCTTCAATACTGGTATACAATGCAGGCACATCATCATAATCAACACGATGGCCACCCAAGACATTAGTCCGCTTTAATTTGCTAGCATCAAATAGTGTTGTCGATAATAGAATTGACTCGCTAGTGCCGTGCTCTTTAACTCTTAACTCTAAGCTTAGTTTGGCATCAAGCAGTATGCCTGCTTTACCTGTTGATTCATCGTGGATATTACACTGGTGCAGCTCAATAGTATTTGTTCCATTTTTTAGCCATTGGTTGATCAGATATTCCTGATTTACCGGCTCTCCACCAATAACCTCTTCAAGGCAGCCATTGATCAATAACTTAAAACCACAGCGGCTAGATCTTATTTTTACAGTATAAACAGGCTTTACAATATTTCTTATCACTTTCACTCCGTTATTGTTGTACTAAATGGGTTGAGTTTGATAGGCGTCATATCGCCTTCCCAAGGTTTAATTAAGCAGAAATTCATTAGGCTTTTAACATAGTGTTTATAACTACCAACAAAATCATCCACAGTGCCTTCTTGTATTTCCCCACCCCGGCTTGACCTTGTAGTCCCTCTTGATTTCGCAGCCGTCTCCGACTTCGTCTTCCACACAAAACCATCAATAAAAATAGCTAGGCCCGAATAGAAGGTTTGTCGGCATAGCCCCATAATGCCTTTTTCGGCATCGTAGGCTTTATCGCCTTCTCGCACATAGCCGAAGGTTATCCCCAAGCGGGATTCGCCGGTTTTATCGGCCGCAAGGGCTTTGGCTTCAATGCCACCGCTCATAAATGTCGCTTGTGCCTGCGAAAGGCCGAAAGATTTTAAAAATTGTAGGTCTGATGATATTTCGCCCTCTACCGTGGCATTAATGCCAGCATACAAACCGCTGCTGGCTGTATTTAATGTGAATTGATCGTCGCCGGGTTTTTTATCCCACACTAAGCCACCGTTAGGGTCATCGGTTTCTAGTGCGCTATTAAATTTTAATATGCATGTAACACTGGTGCCGGGTTGCCCTTCGGCGGCTTGGCCAGAACAAAAATCACTCACCTCATCACTGGTAACGTTGTCTTGCTCGGCGCCGGGGTCTATGCCCCTCAGCTCTTGCAGGCCATCTATAACAAATTGTTTAGCTTGTTTCACCTCTTTGACAACGGCATCTTTCATTAACGCGACAAAGTTCTCAAAGCTTTCTTGTAGGTTTTCTTCTACGCCTAATTGCTGAATAGACCAGCGCGCCGCTACTGATAAGCCACCGGTGGCAACCGCTAGTGACAAACGTGCCGCGTTGCGCCATATTAAACTGAGTATGTTAACTTCTTTTTCGAATTTAAACAGCGGCGAGCCCGATACAAAAACACTTTGGTAAATACCCACTTCGCTGTAGTTTAGATCGGGGCGGTTGACTGTTTTACGAAAATAAGAAAAGTTAATAGCAGGGTCCAGGCCACCGATGGAGGACAGCTCAAATTCTTCCTCTTCATCTTCTGCAGGCTGAGCGCAAGCTTCTAGCTCATCTGACTTGTCGATCTGTTTTAGCCTGTGCAATAGCTCAGCTGTTTTATGCAAGCCCTGGGTGAATGCATTATCTCCCAGTATATTGCTCATGATTTTTTCTACTGACTTTACGGCCTCGTCGGCGTCAATGCTGTAATTGTAGGTGGTACCATCAAAACGGCCCACATAAGATAAGCTAGGCTCAATTCTAAATTTACTCGAAAAGGTCGATTTAAAAACCAGTGTGAGTGATAGTTTTTGGATCACTTGCGGATGAATAAAAACAATGGGACTGTAACCGGTGTATAGCTGTTCGCCGCTGCCTACACAACTGGTGAGCATAAAGTTATACCTTGCCGGGGTTTTATTGAGAAACTTAGGCTTTAGCTGCGCGATGACTTTATCTAATCCAGCCAGGCTTCTATCATTCCAACTGCTGACGGGGTTTAAGCGTAGTTGTTTTAGTTTGGCATCGGTGTTTTTAAAATAATGTTCATGCGTCTCTAAGTCATCAATTTTAGCTTGCTTACTTTGTATGTCTAAGCCTGGGCAATTGGCTTGATCCCCATGGCTGCAACTACCCCCTACGGCAATGTTAAACGCCGCCGAAAACTGATTTTGATAACCGCCGACAAAGTGAAATTGATGCTCTGCGTTGGTATCGGTTAACGCATTTAGCGTAAAATCACTGCTTGCGGGGGCATCGCTAGCCACCTCTTCGAGTACCTCGTTCACTCTATTGCTCGCCCGGGCGGCTTGTGGCAGGAGTAGGGCTTCATCGTAAGCCGAGGGTGTATGGCTAATGGTAAACTTTGTTAGCTGGCATTCTAGCGTTTTACAGCCCACCTGAGTACTCACCAAACTTGTGCGGCCATTAGCGCTAGAGCGCTTATTGAGGGCTGCTACCTTTTTTTGCTCGTCTAGCTCTGCCAAGCCTTGGCTGGAGCAAAATTTGTTGGGTGCGTTGATGTTGACCAGGCCTTCATCAATATCTTTAAGCGCCTGTTCGTAGTGCTCTTTAAATTTTGACTGCGAGAGGGTTTTGGCATCTAAGTTGGCTATAGTGTTTGCGGTAATATGATTGTCTTTTGCGGTGCGCTGGGATGCGATGGCCATAGCGGCAATGATTTTTTTATCATCACTATGGAATTTTTCACGCATCTCCCTATCATCCATTTGCTGATAGGTTTGTTGGTAGAGCTCATCTAGCCCGGGATTTTTTTTGCGGAAGGCTTTGCGCTGGCTTTTTTGCATGCCGGCATTTTTGAGCAGGGGGTTGTGCTTGGCGCGATGTGAAGTATCGCTATTGGCAGTATCTTGCCTGTCATTATCGAGGCTTTGCGCCATACCCTCTAAGTAGTCTTGTGTACTCATTGTTATCCCTGTAGGCCGCTGGCTGCCTCGGTTTCTAAATAATCGATGAGCCAGTTATACGCTTCATGCACTTTTGGCTCTGTATCACTTAGCTCTTGTTCAAGTATTATTTTCATCGGCGCAAAAGCGGCTTCTTCAATAAAGTTTTCGCCGCTCATCAGTACCATTTCTGTGCATAAGTAGCTGCCGTATAAATCTTTAATACCGTGAGCTTGCGCTATTTTTAGCCCCATGTGTGCAGCGGTGTGTATATCTTGATTGTTGTAGTGGTTGGTGTGGTGCTTTTTGTAGCGAAGGGTGCAATAAGCAGCGAAGTCTAAGGCGCTGGGGCCAATATCTTCAAAAGCGCGGATACGATATAGCTCCGATATTTGCTCGCGCGTATCTTCGTTTTCGTCTAAAAAAGGGCGCCGCATACTGCGCTGTTTAAAAATATTCTCGCCCCACATATCCATCACTAAGGCTAAGTCTTTTAACGTCTCGGCATCAATAGGGGTCAGCTTAAATGCACTCACAAGGCATAGGGCATATTCAACCCGCTGAGCAATGGTGTCTAAATCATTAGGGTCGGTATTGGTTAACGGGGCTAATTTAAGTAGGGCTTGTGCCTGGCGCACAACAGCCTCGCCCACCTCATCGCCAATTTCTTTTAGTTTTGCATCCATATCAATGGCTCCCTTGGGTTTTTTGTGCGTGCTGTAAAGCGATTAGCTCGGTTAGTGTAAAGCGCAATAGCTGTTGTTGATTGTCCATAATGATTTGGTCGGCGGGGCCAAAAATAGCGCGCAATTCTTGCTCGTCACACGCCGGTAACAGTACCCGCAACACTCTAGGGTCATAATACCGAAACACCATTGTTTTACCTTCTGGCGATTGCACTTTAGCAATGCGCCTACAGGCATTACGCACTAAGGCAAGGCTTACCGAGGGGCTGGTAATATAAAAAATACCCCAACTATTACCCCAGCCTTCACGTATGAGGGTGTGGGTGAGCTCGGCATGCGGGTTTAACTTAACAATATGAGGGGCGGCACGTTTAAGCACATAAGTGAGTTTGCCTGCATACAAACATTCATGGGGTAATTGACTGTTATTGACCAAAGGCTCAATGCGTTTATCGCGTGCACAATCGAGCACGGCATACACATTGGGCATGGCGCCATCGGCCTGAGGGTGCCATAAGGCATCAATAATGGGCTGTAATTCAACTGGCATCCTAAATCCTTAAAAGTAATACAAATGCACTGCCGCCAGCGGCTAAGTCACGCTCTACCAATGCGGCTTAGTGCATAGTTTTTACGAGCGCGGCGCCATATAAAAGGGCATGGAGCGCCGATATTAAACACGCTAGGCAGACTCCGCATTTAGCGGACACGCTGTTGTTGTATGGTGATTGCTGTACGATTTTGTTGTGCCTTCACCTTAAGCGGCTTCACACTCCTCACAAAGGGATGCGCCCTCTTCGGATGCACGGGTTAATGCCTCGGCCGAGGCCTTATCATCGCGCAATGGTGGGGCAGTATCGGTATTCGCTTGTGGTGAAGACGCTTTATTGGCTTGCGCGGGTTGGGTTGTTCTTGTTTGTGGTGGCGCCACTTGAGCTTGAGACGATGTGGCCCCGGTATGCGGCCCCATTGTTTTTTGCTTAGGTTGTGCGGCGGGTTGTGCGGCTTCGCTCTGCTTGAGCGTGGTTTGGTTTTGCCGTTGCACAACAACGGCTAAGGCACCAGAGCACATGGCTTGCGCTATGGCCACTTTGGTTTTTTCGGCGTCGGCTAATACGCTGGCATTGGCCCCTAAATTTTTTGCAATGCTACGCAGGGCTTGATCATCTGTTTGCAAGCTGTGCAACACTTTAAATGCTTCACGCATGTTTATCGCTGGCCGACTGGCTTCGCGCCCTTGGCCAAAAAGTTGTGCGGCAGGTATAAGCTGGATTTTATTTTGGTGAGCGTCTTCAAAGCTGTGCTTTTGCGGGGTGTGCTGTGATGGGCTCTTAGGGAGTTCAACTACTCGAATGCGGCCGGTTTGTAAAAGGAAAGCCACATTTTTATACACGGCAGCCTCATTTTGATGTTTGGCAGTATGCCCCAAAGCGCTGTGTAACGCGTTTTGCCAAAAATTAACCGGCGCGTTTAGGTTGTGCAAAAACTGTAGCGCTAAGGCTGAATCGCGAAAGCGTAATGGTTCGCCAGCGGCAGGCAGTGACATTGATCCTGGCAGCATAATGCGGTATTGCTTATTAAAACGGCTGTGTAAGGTGTAGGCGGTAAACATCCGTTGTTCTCAAGTAAGGTGACAATTTAATAGCCAAGCTCGCTTTTAATAAGCTTGGCGACGTGCCTAAGGCCTTTGAGTATCAGGCCCAAAGCATCCAATAGGCTTGCATTAGTTAATTAACAAGATATTACACCAATATAAGCGCCTTTGGCAGACTAACCCGTTACTTAAATTCCGCACTTTAATTACATGTTAGAGGATTTTAAGACACTCAATTATAGTGAGTGTCTATCGATAACCCCCTAAGGCGCTGGCATAAAAGTAAATATTGCCTGTGTGGGGGTAATAAGCCTGTGAATAGTTACTGGCTTATAGGTCATTCATGGGTCTTTATTGCTGTCACTTTTCAGGCTACTGATGCCAAAATGGCTGGCCAATAGTGGGTGTGCTGGGGCTGGCGGTTTGGCGTTTGACCATGAGGCCACCTTCGTAGGCGGCGCGGCCAGCTTCTATGGCATTGGCAAATGCTTTAGCCATCACCGCAGGTTGCTGCGCTTTAGCGACGGCGGTATTTAACAGTACACCATCAAAGCCCATCTCCATGGCTTCGCACGCTTGCGAGGGCGCGCCCAAACCGGCATCAATAATTAAAGGCGTGGTGGGCAGGCGCTCACGTAAAGTGCGTAAATTATAGCGATTGAGTAAACCCTGGCCAGTGCCGATAGGTGCGCCCCAAGGCATGAGTACTTGACAGCCAGCATCGAGCAGCCGCTGGCACAGTACTAAATCGTCGGTGCAGTAGGGCAATACTTGAAAGCCGCGTTTAATTAACTCTTCGGCGGCTTCTACTAAGCCAAAAGGGCAAGGTTGTAAGTTGTAATCATCGCCAATTACTTCGAGTTTTATCCAAGAGGTGCCGAATATTTCGCGCGACATTTCGGCTAAATTGACGGCCTCTTTAGCGCTTTTACACCCTGCGGTATTGGGGAGCAAGGTGCAGCCTGTATCGCGGATGGCATTCCAAATGGCTTGGCCGTCTTTTTCTTGTGGGTTTTGGCGGCGCAAGCCTAGCGTGACAATATTGCATTGGGCGGCCTTAACTGAATCGACCATGGCTTGTGGCGAGCTATAAAGAGCGGTGCCCAGTAAAAATCGGCTATTAAAGGTTTGGCCGTAAAGTGTAAATGCACTCATAGTTAGCCTCCTCCTACGGGAGTCACAATATCAAGGGTGTCACCATCACACAGCGTGGTTGTGGCGTGTTGGCTTTTAGGCACAAACTCGCCATTGCGCGCAACAGCAAATTGGTCGCCAGTATTTAAAGTGGCGAGCACGGCGCTAAGGCTGGTGTGAGCGGTATTGTGGGTGTCGCCATTAATACTTAAAGTGATTGTTGGGCTAGTCATAATGTCACTGTGTGGCCAAATCAGGTGAATATACAGGGTTTTTATGCACTTTTTAAGGTGTCGATAAACTGCTCAATTAAATGCGGCGCTAATAAATAGCCATGGCGGTAAAGCCCGTTAATACTGGCTGTGCCTTGATGCGGCTGATGGTTAATGGCTGGCATATTGTTAAGGTAGCTTGGCCGTAAGTTAGCATCGAGCTCTATGATACGTGCCTCAGCAAAGGCTGGGTTAAGGGTATAGAGGGCACTGCAAAGCTCCATCATCGATTGCACACTAACCGGGGAGCTGTCTTGGCTTTCTATTTCGGTGGCGCCCACAATAAAGCTATTGTTAGGTTTGGGCACTATGTACAACTTGTAGCGCGGGTGCATTAAGCGCACGGCGTGTTGTAGCTTAACCTCGGGGGTTTGCACCCAAAGCACTTCACCGCGCACCCCGCGCACCGCTTGTGATTGGGCTGCGCCCACACCGCGTGCATCAACACAAAGCTCAAAGTGTGTTAAGTCAAAGCCATCGCATACGGCTTGGGGTTGAAAGCTCATCGCAGCATTTTCGTGAATTTTACCGCCGAGTGCCACAATGCGCTGATGCAAATTGATCATTAATTGGCGGTTATCTAAAAAGGCTTCGTCGGGTAATAATAAACCGCGATTAAATTGCTGGCTCAGGTCGGGTTCACGTTGGCGCAGCTCGTGACCACTTAGCCAAATGGCGGTATTTTCGTGCTGTAAATGAAAGTGCAAATCTTGTGCAAATTGTTCAAGCTCGCTTTCATCACTAGGGTGTGCCACAACAAGGCTACCTTGGTTGTTGTAGGCCACCGGTGTTGTGCTGTGCTGATTTAAGGTGCTGAGCCATTGCGGCCAGAGCCCCAAAGAGCGAATTCCCATGTCGTAAATAGCGCGTTCAGAGACGACCACTTCGCTCAGTGGCGATATCATGGCGGCCGCGGTATGCGCGGCAGCACGGGGGTGTTTTAGTGAGCTTTTTTCAAACAGCTCTACGCGTCGCTTGAGCCCAGATTGCTGAGCGTCTTCGAGTAACCGCCAAGCGAGCAAGCTGCCCACAAGGCCAGCGCCAGCAATGGCAATTGAAGAAGGTATTGGCATATGACTTGTTCCCTACGCAGGTGTCATCCCGATCAGGTTCGGCGGGTTTCGTTACGATCTCAGCATGCGCCTAGCGCAGCACCCCGACAAGCAAAACCGGTAGTTTAATGCTGAGTTTGGCGTTAGTCTACGTTTGTAATGGCTTTGTTGATGAGCTGAGGACTAAATAGGGTAGTCAATAGAGCAGGGGGGTTTAGCGTTTTGCGGTGAAGCTCGTAGTTGTGGCAGGGCTATTGTTGTGATGAGGCGGTTGTTGTGTTGAAGCTATTGTTGTGGTGAAGCTATTGTTGTGGTGAAGCTGTTGTTGTGATGAGACTAGATTGCTGTAGTGAGGCTAAAGGCGCTAGAGGTTTTGTTATGCTTATCGCTCGTACAGCGCAGTTAGTGACTCAGAGGCGCCTTAATTGCGGCGCCTCTGACAGTGACCTTTATTACGTTATTGGCCGTTCACATTAAAATGACGATTAAAAAAGTTTGTAATCGTTTGATGCAGGTGCGTTTGTACTTGCTTGCCGCGCAGGCTGTGTTTAGAGCCTGGATAGGTCATCATTTCAAATTGTTTTTCTTGATCTTGTAGTTGCTTAAATAATTTTGTGGCATGAGTAAATAAAACATTGTCATCGGCCATGCCGTGATAAATCATTAAGGGGCCTTTTAAGCCTTCTGAATAAGGAAATACAGCGCTGGCTTGATAGCCTTTTGCATTAGTGCTTGGGTGGCTTAGGTAGCGCTCTGTGTAGTGTGTGTCATACAGTGCCCAGTCGGTCACCGGTGCGCCCGATACGCCCGCGCTAAAATAATCGCCCGCCTTAAACATGGCCATCAATGCCATATAGCCGCCATAACTATGGCCATAGATGCCAATGCGTGTTGGATCTACATAATCGAGCGTGCGTAAAAACTCTACCCCTTTAATTTGGTCGGCCACCTCTACAACACCTAATTTTTTATAAATGGCATCTTCAAACTTTTTACCACGGTTGTACGAGCCGCGATTATCTAACTGAAAAACAACATAGCCTTGCTGCACCATATATTGAAAGTACAGGTTTTTACTGCGCCAGCTATTTGTCACGCGCTGTGCATGAGGGCCACCATAAACGCTGACAATCACAGGGTATTTTTTGTTGTGGGTTAGGTTGTTAGGTTTGTGGGTAAGATGGTTGGGCTTAAATAACCGGTAGTGCATGAGCTGGCCATCTTCTGCTTTTAAGGTGCCGTACTCAGGTTGCGCCAAATCGCTAAGGTAGAGTGTTAGCGGATGGTTTTTGTCAAGTTTGTTCTCTTCTAGCCAAGTAATAAAGTCGCCATTGACTTTACGTAATGCTGCGGCGTAAGGTTTGTTCACCGATGAGCTATTATCAATAAATGTTTGGCTGTCTTTTGCTAATACCACACTATGGTGTTGGCCTTGCTCGGTGATGCGCGTAATGGCGCCTTTTTTAAATAAAGGCGCTTGATATAAGTGGCTTTCAAGTGGGGTGTCTTTTCGCCCTGCAAAATACACCAGGCCCTTTTGCTCATCAACCCCTTTTAGGCTATCAACAACCCAGTCGCCGCGGGTGATTTGGCGAATAAGCTGACCTTGGGTGTTATATAAATATAAGTGCTTAAAGCCATCGCGTTCAGAAGCCCATACAAAGTGCTTTTTATCTTTTAAAAATTTGAGATCAAAGTGTAGGTTGATCCAAGTATTGCTGTTTTCGGTGAGTGCGACGGTTTGTGTTTTGGTATGGCTATTGTAAAAGCGTAGCTCTAGTGCGTGTTGCGAGCGGTTTTGCCACTGATAAGATAGGGTTTGGCTGTCTTTTAGCCACTTGGCGCGGGCAATATAAATGTCTTTATCTTTGCCTAAGTCAATCCAGTCTATGGCTGAGTTGCTGAGTGTGACTACACCGAGTGCGATAGTGACATTGCTGGTGCCGGTAAAGGGGTAGCGCTGGTTAAATAATTTGACTTCATCAGCATAAATTTCGTTGCGTATGGCTTCTTTAACGGGTGTTTCATCTACGCGTGTAAATGCAATTTTAGAGTCATCATCGGCCCACCAATAGCCTGTCATACGGCCCATTTCTTCTTGCGCGACAAACTCGGCCATGCCGTTTTTAATGACGCCGCCGCCATCTTGTGTGAGTTTTATTTCTTTGCCCGATTTAATATTTAACGCATAAAGGTTTTGCTCGCGAATAAAAGACACAAAGCGGCCTTTAGGAGAAAAGCGTGCATCGGTTTCAAAGGCTTCGGTATTGGTGAGTTTTTGGCTTTTGCCAGTGGCTAATACATAATAATAAAGGTCGCCATTAAGTGGGAATAATAATGCACTCCCGTCGGTAGACCATTTATATTCGAGTATGCCCTTGCCAAAAATGCGCTGGCGCTCGCGGCGGGCTTTTTCTTCATCAGAGAGGGTTTCGGTACCTGCAAACAATTGTGCCGAATCGACTAAAACGCGATTGCTTTTGTCTTTGAGGTTGTATTCCCATAAATCGTAGCGGTTGTAATCATCGGCTTTGCCTTGTAGGTAAGTCACACGGCTGCCGTCAGGCGAAAACTTAAGCTGTACCGGCGATTTGCCCGAAAGGCTTGGGTCATCAAAAATGCGATCTAATGATAGCGGTTTGGCTTGGGTATTAATGGCAGCAGCCATTAATAGTAGAGAGAGCGAAAATTGCTTGATTATTTTTAACACAAGGCAGCCTTAGATGATTTCAAGAGGGTTTTGATGGTAAAGCCAAGAGAGTATAACTGCAACTAAATGGGCTCAAAGCTGCGTGTCTGCTTAAAATTTGTACGGCTGAGGTTTTGGCTATGTGTGACGACCTATTGTTATGGTAGTTGTGTTGGTAGCTATTCAGAGGTGCGGAAATTGGGCGCTATATATGTGCTCTCGACAGTGTGCTTCTGCACTGTCTAACCCTTCTTTTCCTGCAAGGCTTGGTGCTTATATGTCCAAAAAATAACCCATCAGCACCCTGTTAAGAAGGGGTTTTTGATTCGGCTGAATAGTTACTTTTATTGTTGCTTTGTGGTCGCTGCATAGTGGCTCTGTTGAGCCGATAATAGGCTTAGTTGAAGTGAAATGTCGGCTGCTTTTCGCAGGGTGATGATTAGTGGCAGTGCGGTTTTTGGCGCCTCCTTGCGCCCATTGAGCCTTATTGTTAGCGGCTGTGTGGTTATGGCGTGCTATGAGCGGGTTTAATCTCGTCGGTTTTGATAATACGAAAATAATCTTTTTGCTCGCCCCGATCGCTTATCAATTTGGCTTTAAGCGTGAGCCCTTCAACTTCAAGCACCATAGAGCCTAAGTCGCGCATGCCTTTGACCATAACTGGATGATTCAAACTGCCACTACTACTGCTTTTGGCAGCATTACCGGCCACTACATAAATAGTGCCTTCTCGCTTGTCATCATCGGTATTGATTGTGCGTGGTTTAAAGTATTCGCTTTGATGGTTGCTGATGGTAAATTGCGACGGGTTATGACTAAACTCAGAAGACTCTTTGTAATGGCCGCCAATCAGCATTGAGCGCTCATAAGTATGGCTATGCCCGGTAAGGACTAAATCGGCGCTGTATTGTTCTAAAATATTGACAAAGTTTTCGCGCATTAACTTCATTTCTGAAACGCCGCCCCAATTGTCATTAGTGCCATCAACGTCGTGTTCATTATCGGAATCGTGAGAGCCTTTTGAGTAAGGTGGGTGATGAAAAAAGGCAATTAGCCAATCGGTTTTTTCATTGTTTGCGTTGGCAGCAAGGTCGTTTTGTAGCCATCTTTTCATATTGTCTAAGTCGCGGCCTGCGCTTTCGGAAGAGTCGAGGTTAACAAAGTGAATGTTGCCATAATCAAACGAGTGAAACGCTTCGCTGTATGAGCTAACGCCACCAGCTTCGCCTAATGTAGGTAAGTTAAAAATGTCGAAGTAGGGACCAAATTGACGTGTTGCACTGGATCGGTGAGCGTCATGATTGCCATAGGTTGGCCATAGCGCGGTTTGCTTGAGTAATTTTGGAAACATATCAAATAAATGGCGTTGGTATTCACTTTGTTCACCATGATGATAAGCATTATCACCGAGCATTAGCCAAACATTAGTATATTGAGTACCGGCATCATTGAGGTAGCTTTGGTAGGTGCGAGCCAAGCCGCCGTTATTGGCACCTGAGTCGCCGGTATCACCAGACACCCAAATACGCACAGGCTCGCGCGACCCTGTGCGCGGCGCTGTTTCAAAAAACATATCCTTATCGTGCACACTAGCTTGTGGTGATAAGCCCACAGCATAGTAGTAGCGAGTGTTTGGTGTTAGGTTGTCGATTTGCACACTATGTTCATTGTTATTGCTGGCGTTGCTTTGTGCTATCAAGTGCATGTTGGCGGGGTCTGAGCCGTAGCGCACAAACCCTTTACCTTGTATACGGCTTTGCCAGCGTACAATGACAGAGCTGTGGGTGAGCGTTTGTAAGTAAGGTCCGCGCTGAGCGTAAAGCGTATCGGTAAAGTAGGGCTGGTCAAGGTTGTTGCAATCAGACACCGTATGAATGCTGATGCGTTTGCTGGAGGTGTTAATTGTGATGAGCTGTGATGTATTGGGTTCGACGCTCCAGTCGCTTTTTGGGTAACTTTCATCCCAATTGTTATAGCGAGATATTTTAAAGCGAGGCCTATCGCCACCAAATTTTTGACAGGTATAGTAAATACCATCGCTTCCTGCGGTCATAGTTGAAGTGCCCCAGTTGTTAGGCGTACCTCTAAAAAACCAGTCCGCCTGAGCGCTAAGAGATTGTAGCGCAAGGCTGATTAGCACAGCACTAAAAACGATGTGTTTCATTTAATGTATCCTAATTGTTATTGAATGTTATTGAAAAAGTTGAATAGCCGTATACGCTCACTTTCTATCAAAGAATAGCGTTGTGACTATTTTGGGACACTCATTATATGATGAGATTACTTGTTGCAGTTGAGTATTTTTGTTGTGCCTTAAATGTAGGTGCTAGGTTGAGCGATAAGGGGCGCGGTAATAATACTTTGTTCAGTTAGGCGTAGGGTTCTGTTTTCTCGGCAGGGCGCTCGAAGAAGGGGGTATGCCGAGGTATGTACGCTTCGAGTAACGCATCGGGCCAGTTTCCTTATTAATTAGACATTGCAGAAGCATAATGCCGGGTAGAGAGGGCATAAAATAAGTATTATTGGATCACGTATTTTTTCTCGCTAAGACTATGCCATTTTTAATGGTAACTATTTAGCCGAAATAATAAGTGCCTCTAAATAGCTACCATAGTTTTAATAAAAAATTAATATATCTATTATACGATTATTTGGCTGTTGAGCTGGCTTTTTAGGTTTTCTTTATGGAATGCCTTTAGGCGTAGTTTTTTGCGGAAATACTAACAGCTAAACCTAATAATTATTTTATGAGGAGCATCGTATAATGAAAATGTTGTATAAAAAAATAGCTTTAATTTTAGCTGTTATTCCTGCACTAAACGGTTATGCCGCTACCTGCCCAGATGCCGGCGCATTTAATGTGTTGCCGCAGTTTAATGCACCACAAAAAAAGTCTTTTAAGTATTTTGGTAATCAGTTGTTGTCTAGTTTTTATAAGCCTTTTCATATGGTGCAAGATGCTATTGTGCTTGAGGGTAAAACAGCAACCTTAGTTGGAAAGTTTGATTATGATATTATTTTACACAAAGATTTAGAGGGCGAAAAAGTGCATACATACCTTTATAGTCAAGGTATGACGCAATGGGAATATATTGGTGCAACAATTACCAATAGAGACGGCAGGGTTTACGTGCCAATAGCCGATCGCCCGGTCGGTGAATATATGGTTAAAATGGTGGTTGAAGGCGACCTTAGCTCGGCAACGGGCTATTTAAATGTTGTAGAGCCCAACCGTAAAACGATTTTATTTGATATTGACGGCACATTGACATTAAATGATTTTGAAGGGGTGGGAGACTATTTTGGTAGTAAAGTGGCTGCCGCACATGCTTATGCAACAGAGGTTGTTAAGGCCTACACAGCAAAAAACTACCAGATTATTTATCTAACAGGTCGTCCTTATTGGGTCACCGAAGACACTCGTCAATGGTTTAAAACAAAAAACATTATACCTAGGCACTTGCATACTAACCCCTCTAGTGGCGGGTTGCTATCACTGGATACTGAAAATTATAAAACGGACTACATTCATTATTTAATCAACGATGCCCGATTGGATATTGTGCGCGCTTACGGTAATGCCGCTACCGATATCAATGCATACGCCAGAGCCGGTTTGCCAGCCCAAGACACCTATATTATAGGCTCGCAAGCAGGTAATGGCGGTACACAAGATATAGGTGGAGATTATAGTTATCATTTTGCGACCGTTGTAGAAGGTACGCCCGCCGTCGATTGTCACAATTGAGCCTAGAGTGAATGAGACGCTAAGCGACAATAATTGTCTCGTCCCTTAGCTGGCGAGAACTTTTAATAGGCTAAAAAGTTCTCGCTATTTTATACAGCTTGTTTTTCTGTTTTACTATCTAATCATGCGATAGTGATAAACGTGCCATAATCGCTCGATACAATAATTTTGACGGGAGCGTCTGTGAATATTGAGCTAACTACTACGCCGTCGGCGATAGATGCAAAAACCATTAGCGAGGGAATTGTTAACTATAACCATGCCATGATACCTACGCTTGAGCCCGAAGATAATGAGGTTAAGTTTTCTGTGTTTGCTCGTGATGAGAGCGCTATGGTTGTCGGTGGTTTAAGAGCGGTATGTTATTGGAATACTCTGCATATCGAATTATTATGGGTTAGTGAAAGCGCTCGAGGTGCTCATGTGGGCAGCCTGCTTGTTAATAAAGCTGAGCGCTTTGCGCTGAGCAAAGATTTTAAGCGTGCTTTATTGTTTACCACAAGCTGGCAAGCTAAGCCCTTTTATGAAAAGCTTGGCTATCAATTAGAGGCAACAATTCCTGATTATCCAGAAGGTCATACATCGTATTTACTAACTAAAGTATTGCTTGAGTAGCCTAGGGGCGAGGAAAAAATACATTATTCAATAATACTTGTTTGCTGCTTCCTCTCCTCGACATTATGCTCCTGCAATGTCTAATAAGGGGCTCCTGCCCCGATGCGTTGCTCAAAGCGTTACATGCCCCGGCATGCGCCCCTTCGAGCGCCTTGCCGAGAAAACAGAACCCTACGTCTAATTGGACAAGCTATTATTGCCTCGCCCCCTAGGCTAGTATCACCACGTTTTACTCTTTGATGATATCGTGTATCCTCGCAAAATTTTAAGCTCAGTATTACTAGATTATTTGGGCGTTTTTATTTTGTAACTATTCAGTCAAGTTAACAGATCCCTATCAGGTGAGGTTTGTCAGCCGAGCTGAATAGTTACATGTAATTAACTATTTAAGATCAAAGCGGTCGAGCTGCATAACTTTAACCCAAGCTTTGACAAAGTCGTTAATAAAGCGTTCTTTTGCTCCGTTATAGGCATAAACTTCGGCTACTGCGCGCAGCTCTGAGTTAGAGCCAAAAATCAAATCGACCGGTGTAGCCGTGTATTTGATTGTGCCTGTCTTGCGGTCGGCGCCTTGGTAAATACCGGCTTGCTCGGTTTTGTGCCACTGAGTGTCCATGTCGAGTAAGTTAACAAAGAAATCATTGCTGAGTGTACCTGGGTTACCGGTAAGTACACCGTGCTTTGTGCCGCCGCTATTAATGTTTAATGTGCGTAGGCCACCAAGTAAAACAGTCATTTCGGGTACACTAAGCGTTAATTGATCGGCTTTATCAACCAGCATCTCAGTGGGTGTGCGATAGCTTTTTTCGGTATCAAAGTAATTGCGGAATGCATCGGCTGTTGGCTTAAGTAACGCAAATGAGCGCGTATCGGTTTGAGCTTGTGTTGCGTCACCGCGACCAGGTATAAAGGGCACATCAATTTTAACGCCCGCCTTATTCGCTGCCTGCTCTACGGCGGCTGCACCACCTAATACAATAAGGTCAGCCAATGATACATGCTTGCGAGTAGTATCTTGGTTAAAGTCAGATTGTATTTGGGTGAGTGTTTTAATCACTTTGGCTAATGTTTTAGGCTCGTTAACGGCCCAGTCTTTTTGGGGTGCTAAAGCAATGCGTGCACCGTTAGCGCCACCGCGCATATCGCTCGCTCTAAAGCTAGAGGCTGAAGCCCACGCTGTATGAATTAACTGCTGAGCAGTTAAACCCGAATTGAGAATCTGTTTTTTGAGTTTTTTGATATCACGCTCAGCGATAACTTTTTTGTCAGAGACGGTAATTGGGTCTTGCCAAATAAGCTCTTCAGCAGGCATTTCATTACCGAGGTAGCGAGTGCTTGGCCCCATATCGCGGTGTGTTAATTTATACCACGCTTTAGCAAAGGCTAATTGATATTCTTTAGGATCAGCTAAAAAACGCTCGGCTATTTTTTTGTATGCGGGGTCAAATTTTAGGGCTAAATCGGCAGTGGTCATGACCGGCGGATTGCGCTTATCTTTAACGTGGGCATCGGGTACCGAGTTGTGAAAAGACTCATCAGTGGGCACCCATTGAATAGCGCCAGCAGGGCTGCGCACTTGTTTCCATTCTAAATTGAGTAAGTTAGATAAGTAGAGTGTTGTCCATTGTGTGGGCGCTTGTGTCCAGGCGCCCTCAAGGCCGCTGGTAACGGTGTCTTCTGAATGGCCTTTGCCACACTTGTTTTTCCAGCCTAGACCTTGCTCTTCTAGTGGCGCAGCTGCAGGCTCTGCACCGACGCAATCGCTGGGTTTGTGGGCGCCATGCATTTTGCCAAAGGTATGGCCGCCGGCAATCAGGGCTAAGGTTTCTTCATCGGTCATGGCCATACGGGTAAAGGCTGTACGTATGTTTTTAGCCGAACCTAGTGGATCTGGCTTGCCCATGGGGCCTTCGGGATTGACATAAATCAATCCCATGTGTGTTGCCCCTAATGGGCGCTGAAGCTTACCGTTTTTTTCTTTGCGGTCGCTCGCAAGCATGGCGACTTCTGGCCCCCAGTATACAAGGTCTGGCTCCCAATCATCTGCTCTACCACCGGCAAAACCATAGGTTTCAAAGCCCATATTCTCGAGTGAGACATTGCCCGCTAAAATAATTAAGTCACCCCACGACAAGGCGGCACCGTATTTTTGCTTAATGGGCCAAAGAAGGCGACGAGCTTTATCTAAGCTGGCGTTATCGGGCCAGCTATTAAGCGGGTCAAAGCGCTGTTGTCCGCCGTCGCCGCCGCCACGCCCGTCAAGTGTGCGGTAGGTGCCGGCGCTGTGCCACGTCATGCGGATAAAAAAGGGTCCGTAATTGCCAAAGTCAGCAGGCCACCAATCTTGTGACGAGGTGAGTTGCGTATCGATATCTTTTTTAACGGCCTCTAAATCTAAGGTTTTAAAGGCTTTGGCGTAATTAAAATCTGAGCCTAGCGGGTTTGAGCGAGTATCATGATCGCGCAAGGGGGCTAAATCTAGCTGCTCCGGCCACCAAAAAGTATTGGATTTAGGTTGCCCAACTAATGCGCTGCCGCTGCCTATTGCCCCTTTGGGTTTACTAATACTTGAGGGGTCGGCTATGGCATTTAAGGGGGCATAGCTTGTGCTGTAGAGCCCAGCTAAAGCCAAGGCGCTGAGTGTTTTAGATAATTTCATGAGGTGCGTTCTCTGTGAGTGTTTTTGTTTTGTTTGGTTTTGGTGTGGTTTTGTTACGTCGGTAAAGACGCCACAATATAAAATATGTTAATCGCTTTGCGCGGCGTACGGCGCGGCAGTTTTTTTGTGTTGCGTATATTGCGCTTGCGACTGTGGTGAACTATAAAAACTTGTTAACCACAGTGACACTCTTTTATTGCTATAGCGATGATAGGTAAAATTAATAGTGTATTAAAACAGGTTTTATATGACAGGTCGTTTATATGACAGCCAAATTTTTAATTTATAGGCGTTGCGCCAATACAGGCATCAAGTTGCTGAAAGATTGGCGGCAGCGCTTTAGGGGCGACGCAATAATGGTTTATTCAATTGACGTAGGGTTCTGCTAGCTTGACAAGGCGCTCGAAGGGGGCATGCCGCGGTATAGCGCTTTGAGCAACGCAGTAGCAGAGGAAGCAGAGGAGAAAGCAGAAAACAAGCATTATTGGATCATGTATTTCCCCTTTGCCCTTAGCCGCACGCAGCGATTGTGCGCCTTGACTATTGGCTGGTGGGTACTGTTTGGAGTATGCGCCAATGCAATAAGTGGCTTTTTAAGCCCCAACTGCCTAAAATGCTTAGCCAAATTAAGCTGTTGTGGTCTGTATTGATGGAAACTCTAACCCTTAAGCCGCTTAAAGCGGTACGTGGCGAAGTCACTTTGCCGGGCTCTAAAAGCCTTTCTAATCGTATTTTATTATTAGCGGCCCTTGCCCAGGGGCAAACACGTATTACTAACTTGCTCAATAGTGATGATGTCAAGCATATGCTTAAGGCGCTAACCCAGCTGGGTGTGAGCTATGAGCTAAACACACAGCGCACCGAGTGTACCGTGACAGGCCTGGGTGGAGTCTTTAATGTCGCTGAGCCGGTTAGTTTGTTTTTGGGTAATGCAGGCACAGCGGTGCGACCTTTGACGGCCGCGCTATGTGTTAGTACTGGGCAGTTCGAAATTACTGGCGAGCCGCGCATGTATGAGCGCCCGATAGGCGACCTGATTGATGCTATGGCGCAATTAGGGGCCGATGTAACCTATCTTAAAGACGAGGGCTTCCCGCCACTCGATATTAAAGGCAAGGCACTTGCTGGTGGTAAAGTGAGTATTCGCGGCAATATTTCTAGCCAATACTTGACCGCTTTACTCATGATTGCGCCTTTATTGCACAGTGATTTGCGTATTGAAGTTGATGGCGAGCTGGTGTCTAAGCCTTATATTGATATTACTTTAGACACGATGGCTAAATTTGGCGTCAGTGTGACCAACAATAATTACCAAAGCTTTGTGGTCAAAGGCGGGCAAACTTATACCGCACCAGGGCATATTATGGTGGAAGGCGATGCTTCATCGGCGAGTTATTTTTTAGCGGCAGCTGCGATTGGCCATGGCCCAGTTAAGGTACACGGTACTGGCAGTGCCAGCGTACAAGGCGATGCTGCATTTGCTCGCGTACTCGAGCAAATGGGTGCTAAGGTAGAGTACAGCGACTACTGGATTGAGGTGACTGGCACTGGTGCATTAAACGGGGTTGATGTTGATTTAAACCATATTCCTGATGCCGCAATGACCATTGCAACGGCAGCCCTTTTTGCTAAAGGTAGTACACGCATCCGCAATATTTATAACTGGCGGGTTAAAGAAACCGACCGCTTAAGCGCTATGGCGACTGAGTTGCGCAAAGTGGGCGCTATCGTCGAGGAGGGTGAAGACTATATTCACATTACCCCGCCTACAGATATTACGAGTGCAGCGATAGACACCTATGATGATCACCGTATGGCTATGTGCTTTTCGCTTGCGAGTTTTGGTGATGCACAGATTACGATTAATGACCCCAAATGCACCTCTAAAACCTTTCCTACTTATTTTGAAGAGTTTGCAAAATTACGGGTTGAATAATACGGTGTGTTTTGGGATGTGATTAAAAATATAAAGCCTTGGCTCTTGCTGGGGCTTTTTTGTATTGGGCCTTGGCTATTATGGTCTAATAGGTAGCGAGTATTGATTATGGCGATAAAAAAAATAATAACTTTCGAGCCTTGCTTTTTGCTAGCATTAATTTGGTTTTTTTATTTTTTAGCATTTATTATTCCAAGCTTAAATTATATATTGGGCATTCAGCCGCGTACGCTAACGGGTTTGTGGGGTGTTGTGGGTTCACCTTTTGCGCATAAAAACCTATTTCATATAGGTGCTAACTCTATCCCGTTATTAGTGCTGGGTGCCTTATTGCGCATGCAAGGGCGCAAACTGTACTGGCAGGCGACATTATCTATTATTGTTTTAGGTGGCCTAGGCACTTGGTTAATTAGCCCGCCGGCGACAGTGATTGGCGCCTCGGGCTTAGTATTTGGCTATTGGGCTTTTCTTATTGTGTACGGTATTAAGCGTCGTTCATTGGTGGCTATTGCGATAGCGGTAGTGGTGCTTATATTTTATGGCACAATGTTTTTTTCGCTATTGTACGCCGCCCCGGGCATTAGTTGGGCGGCACATTTTTGTGGTGCAGTAGCCGGCGGTGGTATTGCTTGGTTTTGGACGCCTACACATAAATAGCAATTGAATGGTGTGAATTTAAGGGGCGAGGCAATAATAGTTTGTCCAATTAGACGTAGAGTTCTGTTTTCTCGGCAAGGCGCTCGAAGGGGCGC
>CANLTI010000062.1 GCA_947494095.1 uncultured Pseudomonadales bacterium | reverse complement strand
GGCAATCATCGATGCCTGACGAGCAATCCATGTTCTATGAAAGCCACTAAATCACCTCACTAAAGCGGAGAAGAGCCCGATTGGGAAAACAGTCATATCGATAGCGAGCTGGAAACGACGAAAGTCCAACCAGCATCTGCTCTCAAGAGTTTTTTAAAGGCTAGGTTTAAGCCTGAAATCGATTAAAGTCTGTAATGTATACGAGGAGTTAAGTGATTACGGGCTTATAGTTTCATGATAACTGTCTGCAGTGTTTTGAATAGTAACTTTTATTGTTTAGTATAAAAAAGCCCCACAACCAAATGGCTGCAGGGCTGTTTATTATTCATGCAAAAGTTTTAGTGACTAAAGAGCTGTAGTGGCTAAATAGGTATAGTCGCTAGGGTAATTTAACTTTAAAGTCATTGGGCATGTTCACGCGCTTATTGCTGCCGTAGTTTCTAAATTGCACAACAGTGCCATCTTTTTTGACAAGATGTGCAGCGCCTCTGTTGGCGTATACCTCGATAAAATCATTACCGCCGGGTGCATTAGCGCCTGCACCCCAACACACTGCACTACCGTTAGGCCTTACCGCACAGCTGGTTTTTTCGCCAGAGGCGATTGATTTGGCTTTGAGGTTGGCCGGTACATTGGTGCCTGTCCCTTCGCCCCAACAAACAACATTATCGTTAAGGTCTATTGCGCAAGCATGTGGATTGGAGCCATAACCACCACCTACAGCAATACGTTTAGCTTTTAAGCCATTGGGTGGATTGCTCTTTTTAGGTCCCCAGCAGGTGACTTTGTCATCGGCTTTTTGTATAGCACAGCTAAAGTCACTGCCCGTTGATAATGCTTTAGCGACTAAACCGTTAGGCACTGTATGTACGGTGTTATTAAAGCGAGTATCTGCAACCCAGCAAATCACTTTACCGGCACTGTTCATGGCGCAGCTTTGACGATCACCGCCGCCTAATTGCACGGGGTTTGCAAAATCGGGTGACTGGCTGATTTCAGGGCCCCAGCAGCGAATCGCTTTTTGCGGGTTGCTCGGGTTTTGTAAAATAGCACAAGCCCCAGTATGCATACCCGATAAGGCTTTTACTTTCCCTAAATCATTAGGTGCGCTGGCTCGGCCAACACAAGGGCCTTTGCCCCATTCACCCGGTTTGTTGTCGCACTTATCGCGGGGTAGCAAGTAGTTACCGCCCCAGCATTTGGCTGTGCTATCGGGTTTTATGGCGCAAGTGCCGTAAGGCCCCATGCCAACAGATTGTAGGGGTAGGCTTACTTTAGGGGCGGGTGCACCGGCATCGGGCCAGTCTTGTCCTGGGCACCAAGGTTGGCCTACGGCATCACTGATATAAGCGGCAATGTTATTACCAATAGGTTGTTCAACACTTAAGCTGGTAGTGGGCATATACATGGCAATAAAGTCTCCGAGCGGCAGCATTTGATTGCTTCCGTCCCGTGTTTGATAGCCATTGTTGTTGCTGTCAAAGACATCGATCTTGGCATTGCCAAATTGCCACTGTGTGTTGCCGTTGGTGGGTACATTACCGTGGCAGCCGGTACAGTCTTCTTGGTAGGCATTTTTACCGGCTGTAATATTAGCACTACAACCTGCTGGCGCAGAGGAGGCGGCACTGCTTGATGATTGTGCAGGTTGAGCATCGCAGCGGTTAGCTCCGCACAGGCATACGCTGTTATTGGCTAAACTATTTTTACAGTCGGTGGCGTTAGACCACTGCGCGCGGCATTCGCCAGTACTATTACACTGGTTGACGACAGGTACCATGCTAATTGATGATGCTGTAGAAGAGGGGGCCGAGCTGGGTGTAGAGCTTACAGCGACGGAGCTAGGCGCAACACTTGAACTTTTAACACTACTAGAGGCTAAGCTGCTGACTACGGGGGCGTCGGAAGAGCTGTTGACAGTAGAGCTGCTGGGAGTTTTGGGCGTTGTCGTGCCTGTACATGCTGCCAACAGCATGGCGGCACAGGGAAGTATTAAGTGTCGTCTCCAAGGTGATGGTTTTATCATTACTTTATCTCTCAGTAGTCTAAAAATGAGCCAGTGAAAAAGACCCTCTAACCGCATGGTTAGAGGGTTGAGTACTGTCGATTTTAAGGCGCAATCAGCACTTTAATGGTTGCCGGCAAGTCTGTGGCTCCAGTGGCGGGCATTGCTTCGAGTTTCTTTTTAATGTTGTAATCGCGGAATCTCACAATATCGCCATTTTGTTTGGTGAATACAATGGCGTAGCGTGAAGCGTTAACATTAACGAAGGTATTGCCCTGGGGGCCTTTTTTGCCGTTTTGCGCGATGGTGCTATCGCCAGTATCGGTTAATGGGCCCCAGCATTGCGCTTGACCGTTCATTAATACAGCGCATGAGGAATCTGCCGATGCCGCAACCGATTTTACACTTAAGTTAGCCGGTGCATTTGCGCCAGCGCCTTTGCCCCAGCAGACAACTTTGTCTTTCATGTTGATCGCGCACGCATGATGTGTGGCATTGTAGCCAGCATAAATATAAGGCGCGCCTGCAGTGCCAGATTTAGTGCCGCCGACACTGATGTGCTTAGCCCTTAAGTTAGCTGGAGGTATTGGAGGGTTGTTTCCCCAACAAACAACACTGTCGTTATCTTTAATTGCGCAAATAGCTTCATGTGTGCCAGCAATAGCTTTAGCTTTTAAGTTGGCCGGAGACTCGGGGTAAGCGTCGTCGGGTTTACTGTTTGGCCAGCATTTCACTTTGCCTGTACTGCGTAACGCACATGAAAAATAATTACCACCAACGGTACTTACTGTATCGCTCCAGTTGGGTGTGTGTTTAATGCGATCTTTAGCGCCCCAGCAAAATACATTGCTGCCGTTTTTAGGGGCTTTACGAATAGCACAAGCCCCGGCATGTGAGCCGCTAAGTGCAATAATATTGCCCAGATCATTGGGTGGCACCGCGCGTGATACGCAGTCGCCTTTACCCCAGTTTGCAGGTGTATTACGACAAACATTATCGTTAGGGAGCATAAAGTTGCCGCCCCAGCACTTTGCTTTGTTGTTAGCATTTACTACACATGCGGCATAGCCACCCAAGCCAATAATTGTATCTTGTTTAGGTTTGCCAACCTTTAACGGAAAGTTACTCACCGGTGGTGCCGTTACTTCTGGAGGCCACTGCTCACCTGGGCACCAAGGCTGACCTGCGCTATCGGCAAAGTAAGCTGCAATGTTGTCACCTTTAGGTTGAGCTACTCCGTTGCCCATACTTGGCATATACAAGGCAATAAAATCGCCAAGGGCTAGCATTTGTGAAGCGCCGTTACCACGAGGTTTATAGCCATCGTTATTGCTATCAAAGATATCAATTGTGCTGCCGTTATAAGTCCATTGACTATTGCCATTGGTGGGCACGTTACCGTGGCAGCCAGTGCAATCTTCTTGATAGGTTTGTTTGCCCGCAGCAATTTGTACTGCACAGCCTTCGGGTGCTGAAGAAGCCGTGCTGGACATTTGGCTGCTACTCGAAGAGCGTATAGAGCTTGAGGCAGGAGCTGAGCTTCTGATAATGACGGAGCTCATGGCTTGTGAGCTACTGCTAACGATGACCGATGCACTACTTTGTAGCGATGAACTAGTGGACGGCATGCTTGAAGGTGGTGCACTAGACGTTGGCTGACTAGAGGGCGTCGGTAAGCTCGATACTGGTAGGCTAGATATTTGTGCCGAGCTTTGTGCGCTAGAGCTATTAGGTGCTGAGGTCGCGTTACAGGCTGAAATTGCAAAAGCGAGTAAGGTAAGGGCAACTGGCTTTTGCCATGAGAGTAGAGGTTTGATCATAGTCATCGCCTATTGGTAGATTTAAAAAGGTCACTCTTCAGCCAAGCTGAAAAGTATCAGCTGATAGGTTGCTGATTGATGGATTATTTTCTGGGCATTTAAGCGCCGGACCTTGCAGGGAAAGCAAGGGTTAGACAGTGCACCTGCATAAGGATATGCAAGAGTAGACTTTGCAAGAGCACAAAGTCGCAGATAGCTTCAACGGCCCAGTCACGATTCATTAGCACCCAATTTCGGTGCCTCTGAATAGTTACAAAAAAACAAACCCGCTACAGATGACTCTTTAGCGGGTTTATGGGCAGATTTATAACACTGAGACGGACTAGCTTAGCATGCCAGTATAGGCATTGGTGGAGGTACCAAAGTGATTGAGGTTGGCTCCAAGCCCTTTAGATACACCGTAAAAGAAATCGGCTGCGTTTCTAAAGTTACCACCACTGCGCGCATCTAAATATTGACCGGTATTAAAAGCACCGCCAGCACTACCGCACAACATATAAGGCATATCGTTACTGCGGTGGTTGTACATGCTAAATTCAGAGGCCGTCACAATTAAGGTGCTGTCAAACAGTGTACCGCTGCCATCGGGCACGGCTTTTAGCTGATCAATCAATTGCGAAAGCTTACTGTAATACCAGCGGAATATACGGGCTTGATTACGACGGCGCTTAGCATCGGGGTCATGACCTAGGTAGTGATCATTCACATCGCCAGCCTCTAAACCCGGCACACCGGCTTTACGGTAGTGATCGCCAGATACAGGGCCCTTATCGGTGCCGCTGCCACTAAATTGCATCATAGATACGCGTGTGCGATCTAATGCAAAAGAAGCCACTGTTGTTTGAATAGCAATATCCATCAGCTTTTCAAAGTTTTCAGATTTGTTCCAGTATTTATTGGCGTCGGTACGCGTACCGTTGGTATTTAACCAGCCATTAGGAATAGCGAATCGTACGTCAGGACCATTATTTTTAGCGGCCTCTTCATCGGCAATCAATAGTGCTGAGGTTTCTTTCTCGAGTTTGGTGTAAGACGCTAACAGTGTTTCATACTTTTGATGCGCCTCTGCACCGCCTACACACTTGATAGCCTCTAAGCGAGACTCCATCGCTTTAAGGATTTGCACGGTTGTTTGGCGCTCGCCGTAAGGCACGGTTCCGTTGCCAGAAGGCGCTGGGATGCCGTTATTACCAAAGACAAACTTATACGTTTCCATTGGGTTCCAGTTAGAGCTACCCGTTGTACCACCGCCCACTTTACGAACAGGTGAAAGGTAATCATCGTTGGCGCCACGGTTGTGCACATGGTGGCCCCAAATTGCGGAGTAAATTGAAGGCACCGGTGAGCTACCTTGTAGCTTTTTGCCTAAAATTTGATCCAGACTGCCCTCGTTTGACTTACCGCCAGTGAGCGCACTATTGATGACCTGCTTATGCGGGTCATCGGCATCGGAGCCATTGTTTTTAAAACCGCTATAAAGCGAAATATCGGCTTCGTGTTTTTTGAGTGGCTGTAAGCAATAAGTTGCTTGGTTAGCATCGATATAGCCACGAATGGAGCTGCCTTTACTTTCTGGGTTTTTGCCGTTAATACTGGCCGCTTGGTTAATCACTAAGCTGCCAGTATTGCGTGGCCAAAAGGCTTGCTGTGCGCAACCTTCTGGAACATACCAGAAGATAACGCGCTTAAAGTTGGTGTCGGCCGCTAGCGCACGCTCAACCATAGAGGTTGATAATGTGCCAGCGCCAGCCAATGCGGCTGTTTGCTTAATTAAGTCACGTCTATTGAGTTGATTAAATCTTTTCATTATTAGCTCCCAACCATACATGATTGTGCTGTATTGGTATTTGAATGCACATGCTTAAAGGCGTCTGTTGATACCAGTGCATTAAACGTCGCATTGATGGTACCAGTGCTTTGTAATGCTTGATAAACACTGTTAAAGCTATCGGCTTCGTTCTTGATAACATCGCGGCCTAAAGCAAAGCGGAAGACCTGGCGACTCACGCAGTGTTTGAATGAATCGCTATTATCCAGGGCTTGGGCAAATTCTACGGCACCGTCGTAATCATCCGCTACATCAACATCCATATAAAGACCACCAAATAGCTCGGCTTTGTCAAAGAGTTTTCCGTAGTCGTCGTAGTGGTCAAACATACGACCTATTGGGTCGACAACTTGATGGCAACCGCGACACGCTGGGGCTGTTCCTCGGTCAGAGATTTGGTCGGCAAGGTCTACCGATTGATCGGCCGGAGGTACTGGCGGCATGGCATCACAAAATAGACGCTCAAAGACAACCTTGCCACGGAAGATAGTGTTGACATCGCGACCATGCTTGCCATTTGCGGTTAAAAAGCTAGCGTGAGTTAAAATGCCAAGGCGTTTAGCTTCTTCGGGGAAGTCGTAACGCGCCCAGTTAGTGGTTGGCTCGGGTACACCGTAATGGTTGGCTAATACCTTGTTAATAAAGCTGTAATTAGCGGTAAATAACTCGGTAAGCGGTAAGTTATTATCAATCACGTGGTTCACGAGCAAGCGTGTTTCATGTAGCGAAGCTGCATCTAATTGACCTAAATTGGTACCAGGGGCTTTAGTGGGCATGCCTAACCACTCAGCAACAAAGTTGAAAACAGTATTTTTATATTCGGCGTTATTCATTAAGCGGCTGGTTTGTGCCTCAATCTTACTATTGTTGTTCACAATGCCATCACGTGCATTAACCAGTGTGCTATCGGGGGTGTTATCTAGTAACAAATAAGACAAGCGGTTAATAAACTCACGGTCCGACAGTTTAACTTTACCGGCTGTAGCACTGTTACCACCAACTTCAACTTGATAAACCGCGCGGTCATCAATTAAAAGAAGCGCAATAGCTGCTGCAACAGCTTGCTCAGTCGATGCACCTTTAGCAAGGCTGCCTCTAATAATATCACCAAGAGTCTTTGGCATATCTGCAGGGACAGCATTAAGGCGGAATAAGGCTTTTATGGGATCTGAAAGTTGGGCGTTAGCACAGTTGTTGGCCGTACTATTCCAATCACATTTATTGGCATACTCAGCGGCTAAGGCTACTGACATTAAGTTTGCCGCGCTAACTAAAGTACCGAAATCGGCTGACTTATCAGAAGCATTGTTAATGTAAGTGCTGAATGGACCCGGGTTATCACTTAAAAACGTTGCATTAGGCAGAGTATTAACCCCGAATGCTGTTTTGATGGTGTTGGTATATTCCGTAACAGTTAAGCGCATTTGCGGGCTAACAACCTTACCTGTCGGTAAGCCTTCACCGGTAGTGGCATCTTGTACTGGGCAACCTGTAACACCCACTTGCTTACCCGCTTGGGTGCCAGCGCAGTTATCAATAATGTCAGCAACACCATCTTGGTCGGCATCAATAGCGCGTACACGCGCAGAGCAACCCGCTAAGCGGCCAGTACTATCAACACTGCTTTTTTCGTTAGCTGCGGTGTCTGGGCAAATATCATCGGGGACTAAAATGCCATCGCCATCGCTATCGCGTTGTAAGTCAGAGCAGCCTTGTGCATTAACAGTGGCATTAGGTTTGGTGCCTGGGCAGGTTTCATTTTTATCCGGGATGCCATCGCCATCGCCATCGTTATCGCGTAAGCCTATAACGTTAATGGCCACAATACTGCCGTTATTGGTGGTGCCTTTAAGGTTAATCTTCAGCGTGCCATCATTCACGGCAACGTTGTTGATACGCTCGGTTTTGGCTTTATTTTTACCGCCGGCTTTAGCAAAAATATCGTAGCCTGAGCGCACCTTGTTGTTTTCGACAAGGATATCCATAACGCGTTTGCCCGCTTCAGTATGGAAGACTTCAGCAAGGTGTAAAACCACATCGTAAGAGCCAGCAGTTAAAGGAATGTTATAAATGAGGTTGGTACCCCAGCGCTCTTTGCGGTAAAGCACATCGTCTTGGGTATTGGCAATTTGATGTGTAGGGTTACCGGCTGTCGCACCTAAGGAGTTTGTATAATATTTGGCGTCATCAGCAATATATTTTGTACCATCTTTTGCGGTATAGGCTTCGCCGCCGATATTAATGGCAAACATGCTGGCCTTACTGCCGTTGTTTACTTTACAGCCAGTATGGTCGATAGCTTTTAGGTCGGCCTCGGGGGTGTCAGGGCAAGTATCTACAGCATCTTGAATACCGTCTTTGTCTCGGTCACCAGCAACAACTGTAGGTGCAAACTCAATCACCATAAAGTTTGATACATCGGTTGCGCAAGTTGAACCGTTAGTATCGGTACATTTGCCGGGGGAGGGCATAAAGCCGGCAATATAAGTCGCTAGTTTAGCTACGTCTGCGCAAGCGCCTTCAACTTTACTGGTGCATTTGTGATCTTTAATGGCCGGGAAGGGGCCTGCGCCACTGCCGTCTGCTTGGTGACAAACTTGGCAGTCTGAAGCGTAGAGTTTTGCACCGCGCTGAAAACTTGAGCAGCCTTCGCCATCAACGTTTTCACCAAGAGCAGTATCAGGGCACTTATCGCTTGTGTTTAAGGTGCCATCCATATCGTTATCGGTTAGCGTTACGCTGCTTGCGGTTGAAGATGTAGGTGTACTGCTGATAGGTGCGGTACTGCTAGGTACTGCGCTACTTATCGCTATTGCGCTCGAAGACGAGACGTTCGGCGAGCTGCTGGCGTCGTCTGTTTCGCCCGCACAGCCAGCTAGTAAGCTAATCGCGCCAAAGCAAGCGAGGTACTTGATCAGTGTTGCCCTAGCAAAGGTATGGTCTGAGGACATAAATAATTACCTTTTGGTGGTTTTACGAGTGTTTTTGCCTGTTTGGTGCAGAGCGCTTGCTCTACAGTTTTTGTTCAGGAAAAGGCTTAAGTCATTGCAATTCCCAAAATCCAAATACGCATGTAGATAAATAGGAATATGCGTACAATTTAGAGTAATTCAGGCCGTAACAAAACCGTCCGAGTGTGACTTGGTGATCAATTATCATATGTCATATAAACCATTGTGCCAAAATAACAAAGTGGGACGTAAAATTTCTTCATTTCATTGGCTTTACAGCACACTGCCCCATATTATTCAGTAGCGTCCCAATGTCGGAATTAAGCCCCTAAAAAGCCTATTTGGTGCACGCGATACCATTTGCGTGGCTTCTTTTTAGCTGAGTCCGAGGTATGCATTAAATCTCGCTCACCATACTACAGGCGACCATAAATGCTAGATTACGACACTCTGCAAAAGCATATTAAGGGCAAGAAGGGAATAAAAAATAGACATTCAGTATGAAATGCCTGCGCAGGGAGGGGCGGTGCTGGTAGGTGAGAATAGCCTAGATTGAGTATAAGCAAACTCAATACTAGGCGGTTTGAAGTGATTAGACCGTTAGCGCGCCGGTAATGATTTTACCGCCACTAAAGCGCACATTGATGCGCTCTTCACTAATACCTACACTGCGTGCAAGGGTTTTACCGACCGACACTAATGTTTGATCGTAAGGGATATCAGCATTGCGGGTTTTGCCGTTAGCAGCGTTAATCCCAGTTGCCGAAAACTCGATAATGCTACCGTCTTTACTGACCGGCTCGATACCGCCTACAACGCCAGGTTTGACTGTAGAGCCAAACGTAAACATGCAGTGATGCCTGCCATTGTGGTTACGGCCATTATTAGAATTGCGCAAAAAGGTGCGGCCAAACACGTTAAGCGATGAGAAGACGACCTTATCTTCTATATTAGCGGCTTTGAGTTTTTCCCATAGTGTTGTGAGTGCGGGCATTGCCGCTGTTGTATTTGCAACTTCACCCGCTAAAGTATCGTCACCATGATTATCGCCGCCAAAAATCATACCTAGAGTAATCACAGGAGCGATGCCCGTTTGAATTAAAGCAACGGCCATTTTGGCTTGACTAACAGCCGAGTTATCGTCGATATCGTCGATTAACTCACCGAGATTGCCGGCGATAATTTGAGCTTCTTGACGGCTTATCGCATAACGATCTAAAAAGGCTTTTTGTGCTGAAGTACCTTGGTTTTTTAGGTTTTTATAAGAGCGGTCAATAAATTTATCGCGCAATAGCACCATTTGCTCGATGCCCTGAAAAGAGGCACTAAAGAGTTCTTTGATATCCATGGGGTTTAGCACCGGAATAGGGCGACCACCAAAACTAACCGGGCTGCCGCCCACTGATAGTGGCTCTTTAAGTGCTGTGTTGAGTAAGGTGCTGGTTTCTTGTGCGATCATTTCTGATAATTGCGCGCTGCCATTACCCGACGCGTCCTTTAAAGAACCATGAAAGCGTAAAACACTCTGGTGGTCGGCATGCGCATTAGATTGCGTGCTGTGGTGCCAAAACCCTAGACGGCTGCGCAAGTCATCGGGAAAGCTGGCCCAAGGTGCTGCGGCTTTAACGCTTTGATTGCCCAGGTTAAAGGTTGAGGGTGTTTCAAAACCTGCGGCTTTGGCGCCAAGCTGTTGAACGGTGGCGCGTTCAATTTGACTGCGAGGGTCGTTAGCGTTATCGGCATAGGTGCCCGGTGCGTTGGTATTATTGGGGTCGCCTTCGTGGCGGTGAGACAAAATAGTGTATTTAACTTCATCGGTATTGGCCCAGGCATGCGGCGCAGCACTGGCAAGTGCGGCTACAGGTAAGCCTGTAACCAACGATTGCAATTGCACAGAGCCGATTTAACGAGGGCTTGTCGACGAGAGAGATTAGGTGTCTTTTTCATAGCGTTACATTCCCACTGAAAGTATATCGGGTGAAGTACAAGCGGCAAAAAATACATTGCGCACGGCTTGCAATTTATCGAGGCCAAGGCCACAGCTAATACTATTTTGCTCTACGGCAGCTTGGTCGCTGGCGCAGGCGGTCATGTGCGTGGAAAGCTGATAGATACGCTTGAGTTCATTTTTGTTTTTCTTGTGGCGCGGGTGATTATTCGGTAGCCCCATTACCTGCTCGACGAGCTGCATATAAGTGGTATTGATATCTTGATTGACGTTAATAATGCCTTTGTTATCGTTAGTTATAACGTATTGAGCTAACTGGGCACATTTTAAATCTAATGATTTAGTGCTGAAGGCACCCACTTGCGTGAGTTGCACAAAATCTGTTGTGCCTCGGTTAAAGCTATCAGGTGGTACGATACCAAAGTGTTTTTCATCGAGCGCGAAGCCTTTGTAGCCTTTAGGTAAGCGGCAGACTTGTAGATCATTGCCTCGATACCCTAAGCCTTGAGTATTGTTGGCTGCTTTAAGGGCATTAAGGCGGGTTTCCATGGCGCTGCATAAGTGATCACCGCGCGCCAAGCTGAGCTAAAAAATTCACGTACGGTTAGGCGATAGTTAAAGTTTTTATTTTTGAAAAACTTCACAAGGCGTTTAAATTCATCATCAGTTTCTTCGCAGCGTTGCGAGTTGCCCCACATACACAGCTTTTGTATCCATGCGATAGGGAACTGGCTGTGGTTGGCCAAAATGTTGGCTAGCTCATCCATTGATGTAAACTCGATTCCGAAGTTTTTACTTATTGACAGGCAAAGCTAGAGTATGACCTAAGCTGCCATTTTATATTTTAATGACTCGGTTGGCTCCTGCCGGCCTAAATCGCAGCCTGCCATATGTTTGCTGGATGGCCTATTGGGCAAGGTTTCTAGAATGGCTCGACTAATAGATTCAAAGGCGTTTCTGGGGTTATCTGAGAGGGCTACTTTTTCGATCGTTGTGACTAGAGCTTCAGCTTTAATGCGTTCAATCATGCAGCCAACGGGCAACCCGGGCTGCTGATTTTTAAGGCGGGCGGATTGCTCAGGGTGCAGCAGTAACATGTGATCGCACAGCAGGCTCAGGATCACGCCACGCGAGGCTCCCTCGACACCTTGTTGTTTGCTCAACGTATTCCAGCCGCAGTGACTTTTCCAGTCCTCAATAAAAACCTCGACTATCCATCTCAGCGTGTAAGCTCTAGCAATATCAATCGCACGCCAAGATAAATGACTGGCCACTAAATAGCGATACTCACTTTCCCCTTCATACTTTAATGCAATAACAAAACGTTTTCCCCCATGCGCTTTCACCTCTAAACGATGGCCGAGCATAGTGACTTTTTTACTTTTCCGACCTCTTACAATAAGCTCAACCTCAACACCTTCGCTGCGAGAGAAGTATGTTTTAAGGGACGTCCAGCGACCCTTTTTACAGCGTACTGATTGGTTTTTTCTGAGTTGAGTAATGACCTGTGAATGGGGGAAATATTGATTGCTTTTATCCATAAAACTACCGGTACCATACAGTGCGTCAGCGGTGATAATTTTAACATTAATCTCTGGATACTGCCGAGAAAAGCTCTCTAGCATTTCAAGCGCTAAGGTCTCTTTAGTTGGGTGGCTTAAATTTGGGCTCGGTCTCTTTGGGCGCATTTTTGCCGGTACTTTTTGTCTTTTAAGCCTATGATTTTCTTTTCGCCAAGCGCTCAACGCTGGGTCGGGTGTGTAAAATCGAAAATCTACAGGGATAGTGACGGTGTTCGTGACAATGACCATAAACATAAATTCTTGGCCCTTGCCATAACCTCCCGTCGACTTATCTTTTACCTTGTGAACATGGGCTATTTTGGTGGTGTTTCTTGAGCGCAGCTTGTCACTATCATCAATGGTTAATGTTCCGGAAGTGATGCCGTAATGTTTGATTAACGCTTTAGTGCTTGCAGAAATTAGGCTTTCCCAAGGCATTTTTGAATGGCTGAACATCCATCGCAATCCATCTTGTCGATACTCATTAAGCGTGCTGCGCTCAAACGCGGCCCAATTTAACTTTCGCGTCACAACGATACCCATTAACACAGTGGTTAACCAAAGTTTTTGTATCTTTGAGAGTTTGGCGGTGGCTCTAAGTTCTCGCAGAGCTTCGCAAAGTTGATCGATATACGTGGTAGCGCAAGGAAGAGATTGGATGAGCACGATAGGGGCTTGTTCTTTTTATTGTCGAAGGGCAGAATGCTTTGCCGGCCTGCTTTTCAGGCGTTGATTGTGCTTTGCATGGCGAAGCTCGGAGCGTGAATTGTAGACCGGCACCCTTCAAATAGGTTCCTGCTGAGCAAGTCAAGTGCTCAAAACTTCGGAATCGAGTGTAAAGTTTTTGCTCACACCAAAAAAAGAAAAGGTAGGCTTTAAATCAGTGGACAGGGGCGTTGAATGGTTATTGATGTTTTGCGCATTCATAAAGGCCAGTCGCATGGTATCCATATGGCGATGACACTGAAAGCATGCTGTCTCTTCGCCAGCATGATCGAGTGGAATACCGTCTGAACGTAAATGCGCGGTGGCATCAGAGGGGTCGAAGGTTTTGTCGAGTACAGCAATAACGGTTTGATGGGCATTCACACGGAATTGGTTATCGACGTTAGTGCTCCACGTACCTAAAAATGCAGGGCTATTAAAAAAGCCAACTCTGGGGTAGCGTGTTGTGATGGTATCGCCATCATTAATTGCACGCAAAGAGTCCAAATAGGCGGCTGAATCTTCGTAGGCAAACGGACTATTGCCTTGTGCAATAGTTACTGTTCGCCAATCGGTAAAGTCGCTGGCTTTAAAATTAATACTTTGTGCTATGGGATTACCATAAGGTCTTATGGATGAGCGACCCTTGCCATCATCTGCGTAAGCAAGCGCGGCTAGCACTGCAGTATTAACACGCCATTTACGGCCGTTAACAACCTCGGTAAACGGGCGTTCGTTATTGTAAATATCTAAGGCGGTATTGACCGAAGTATTATCAAGCGAGGCAATCATGGCTTCACTAAAGGGTTTAAACTCATCGGATGTTTTGCCGAGCTTCCAAAATTGCTGAATGTAACGGTCGCGGCCAGACTCACCCAATGTAGCGACTTGGAAGGCGACTTTAAAATAGCGCGAAATCTTATGTTGATATTCGGGGGTTTGCTCCCACTGTTTAATTAAGGCTTTCATTTTTGCCGGTGTCGCAGTGCTGTCGCCGTCAAATGTGGCGAGCTCTTCGGCAGTAGGTGCGCCGCCGTGCAACATATATTTAGCTTTGCTTAGTGCTTAGTGCTTGGGCTGGGGTTGTGGGCATAAAGGCTGCGGTACTGCTTGCGGATGAACTAGACACCGGCACCTGTGTGGCGGCGACATGCTCGACCCAACTACTCACGCATTGAAACTCGCTATCCGACATAAAGTTACGTGTTTGCGGCATAGGCTGGCGTTGGCAATCGGTTTGGCTGAGCTCTGTGTGTAAATCTTCATTAATTAATTTAAGTAACAAAGAGTCTTCAGGCGCAACGGGGTCAAGTAAGAGCTCGTCGCTGCAGCTGGCGCCAGGGTAACGGCTTGCTACGCCGAGATCTCTCTGCCCAGATTGGGGCTTTCTAGGTTTAAGCCGCCGCCGTTAGCACCAAAAATTTGCGCGTTATGGCAAAACATACAACTGTTATCGGTAAATACTTGTTGTACCTCGGCGAGAGAGCAGTCGGAAGGAACTGGTGCACTTGAGCTGGCCACTGAGTCTTCGCTACTCGATGCAGTTATTGAGCTTTCGCTGCTCGATACAGCAAGGTTGCTACTACTTGATAGTGTTACGGTACTGCTACTAGCAGGTAGGCTCGGTGATGTCTCATCTCCCGAGCAAGCGGCTAACATGACACTCAATACTAATGTGGTAATGCGTGTAATCGGCCTGCGGTTTAGGCTTTGTGTGTTCATGACTACCTCTAAATCAAAAAGGGTGGCGCGATAAGCGTGTGTGCATATGGCTACTAAGAAGTATATGAAGCAGTCTTGTTGAGTGCAGGGCTCAACTCACGGTGTGGGTTAATGCTACCTATAGGAAATGTATTGGGATTCAATATGAATTGATCTGGGACTTATTGATAGTTTTAGATATGTGGGCACCTTCTGAAGCGTGCCAGCGAAATGGTTTTGTAGGTGTTTCTATTTTTGTAACGATTCAGCTCAGCTGATAAACCTTACCTAATAGGGTGCTGATGGATTATTTTTTGGGCGTTTAAGTACCGAGCCTTGCAGGGAAAGGAAGGGTTAAACAGTGCACCTGCATAGGGATATGTAAGATTAGACTTTGCAGGAGCACAAAATCGAGGAGCACAAAGTCGCAGATGGCTTGAGCGGCTCAGTCAATGATTCATTAGCGCCCAATTTCGGTACCTCTGAATAGTTACCTACTTTTTTAGGGGCGTAAAAAAGGCCTAAAAAATCGGGTTAAACCGACCTTTTAGGCCTAAGGGAGAGGAAAAGCACATGATCCAATAATACTTGCTTCCTCTGCTGCGTTACTCAAAGCGTTACATGCCCCGGTATGCGCCCCTTCGAGCCCTACACCGGCATCTATTATTACCTCGCCCCTAAGGCTCTAGTAGTGAGCGTTACTGGGTTAAAACAATTGGATACAGGGTTTTGCCTTTAGGTACTATGAGGTTCCCGCTGGCATTTTTCATGGGAGGGAAGTTGCCATCGAGTTGCTGCTCGCCTACGGCTTTGTCATAGATTGGGCCGGCATAAACCTTCTCGTTATCCGACATCCAGATTCCTGCAGGCTTACCCCGATTCTCTTCGTGAATCCAGTTGTCATAATTAAAGTTAGCGCTACGCGATTTATGATGTTTAGTAGACCAAGGCCCCATAATGGCTCGATAGCCTGGCCCATTGGACCCGTTAGGCATATCGGCAGGTAATGTAATACGGTTATTTTCGATGAGGTTATTACCGTAATCGCCGCTGTGGTAGCTCACCTCTTGGCGTAGGTCATTGTCGTAAAGTACGTTGTATTCAACGTCATCGCCCTGTAACGAAATGTGCCGTAAGCGAGTGATTTTTGATTGAGTGATGAGGTTATAGCCGTTAAGAATAAAGAAATAACCGTGCGCACCACCATTTTTATTGTGTACGCCGTCTACGTTGAGGTCTCGCATTGTGATGTGTTTAGCATTGCAGCGTAGTGGGAAGTCACCGCTATTGAGCAAATCAACACCGTCAAGCCAGCTGTCGGTTGCGTTTTTGAACATAACCGAGACACTCTCATTGTTTTCTAGCTCAAAGTTGGCATTAGTACCAATATTCCAGTCGTATTTCGGACGACCCCAGCCGCCTTCAATTGTCATGCGGTAAATACCAGAGTGGCGTACGCCGTCGCCAAAGAAAAAAGCGTTACCCTTTTGCATGTTGATCACGGCATTAACGCCTCGGCGAGATTCGCCAATGAGGACTACGTTACTTTTCATGGTGACTGTTTTGTCGATGCGATAAATACCGTTTTTTAATAAGACGGCACCGCCTCCGTTACCTGCTGCATCGGCAATGGCTTTATTAATGGCCTCGCTGTCACCGCCGTCGAGTGTTTCTTTGATGGTGTGTGAGTCAATAAAAGGAATCCCTCCGCGA
This sequence comes from uncultured Pseudomonadales bacterium, assembly GCA_947494095.1. Lineage (GTDB taxonomy): Bacteria > Pseudomonadota > Gammaproteobacteria > Pseudomonadales > Cellvibrionaceae > Marinagarivorans. Next base: position 8,043 of record CANLTI010000062.1, on the reverse strand, counting down.
GCACCTGCGGTGATCCATTTTTGCATTTGAGGAAATCGAGAGTCCATTTTGCTCATGTCAAATGTAACACCTGGGTCGCCAGGGCGTAGTGTTTGAGTCCCGGTGGGCGGCGCACTACTAGTTTGGGCACTGCTTGATGAGCTGGGCGTATTGGGCTCGCTACTACTGGTGTCGAGCGCATCGCAGCGTGTATTGCCGCAAAAACAAATGCTAGTAGGTGCTGCACTGTTTTTGCAATTGGTTGCTGCTGCGCCGTAAGTAACACGGCATTGGTTGGTTGAGTTGCATTGGTCCTCGACCATTGGGGTTGCGCTCGAAGCGCTACTCTCGGTGGCTACGCTTGATGGCGTACTGCTTGAATATTCACTCGCTGCCAAGCTGCTGCTTATTACTACGGTACTGCTTATTGCTGCGGTACTGCTAGCGGGTAAAATACTACTATTATTGGGTGCTGTGCTGCTTCCTGAACAAGCCCCAAGCAGTAGTAATGCAATAACCAGTGAGGCGGTATAGCGATACCTCCTTGATGGTCGGTTAACTTTATTTAGCGAACGGCTATAACTACCCAAGGAGCCACTATAGCGCCGCAAAGATTGAAGAGAGCGGACAAGTGCGATCATTTTTATGTTTATCTCAATGTTGTTAACGAATATTGATTAGCCATTGTTAACTAACCGGTGAAGGTAAAAACATCCATTAATCATAAAAATACAGGGCGCTTAACGATGATGCTTGGAAGTATTACATTTTTGATCCTATGCGATGAAGGCAATAATATGCAAGGTGCATAAGAGAGATATTATCCTGATGGTGACAGGGTTACCATATTTGCGTGTTTATGGCGTAAATTGGGAAATGCTAAAAAATGAAGGGTCATTTTGGCTGTGCAATAAAATATTGATGCTAGTTATCGCAGCGCAATAAAAATTATAACGGTATAGTGGCGGCCTTACTTGGTAGGTATCACTTGATATGTATCTATAACTTTTCGCTTTTTAATACTTTAATTATTATGAATACACTTCTTTTTAATCTTAATGACCTTGCGTTGTTATTGATGATTGCTCAATGCAGTATGCTGGCGTTTATTTTAATACTCTCTCGCGAAAAGTCGGGTGAGGGGAAAGGAATTTTGGCGGCCTTATTGATAGCATTTGCTATGCAGTCACTGGATGTATTAATTTATTGGAGCGTACCAGTCAAGACGATTATTGCTGAGCTAGGCGTGTGGCCATTTTGGTTATTTAAATGGGCGCCTTTAGTCGAAGGGCCTCTATTACTTGCTTATGTACGCTTAAAGCTCACCGGTCAAACCATCACCTTGGTAGATGCCAAGCACATGTTACCAGTACTATCGTACCCGCTGATTGTATGGGGCATCGCTGTGCAGTTAGGCCCGCAGGGAATGATTGACGGCCTGTTTACGTTTGGTATTTTATTTAAAAGCTCAGTGTTTGATGCTTTATTATGGATGCAGAAAATTAGTGTGGCAGCTTACGGCAGTGTTTGTGTATGGTTTATGTTAAAAAATTATAAGCGGCTAGAGCAAAATTTTTATAATCCTGTGAGCGCGCAGCCATTGTGGTTACCCATTATTGTGGTGGGTTTTATGATATTAGCTATTTTTCATTTAGCGCAAGGGCTTTTTGCTTCTGCTGGTTGGGTCATTGTTAACCATTTTGCTGGCATACTCTCCAATTATTTAAATTTTGCTTTTGTTACAGCCTTAATTGCTTACAGTTTATTAAAGTCTGCCATTGTGAGGCCACTACAAAATAGGCAAACCGAGGTTGACTCAAACAGTGAAAATGCAGGTGTAAAAGAAGATGTTGCACCCAGTGAGCAAGATATTCAGGCCGCTCATCACCTCACGCAACTGTTAGTCGATCAGCAATTGTACTTAAACCCAGAGTTAACATTGGAAGATTTTGCGCGTGCTGCCCGTTTACCTGAGCGGCAGGTATCCTATTTACTCAATAGCATTTTGGAGCAAAGCTTTTTTGAGTGTGTTAATGGAGCGCGAGTAGCCAGAGCAAAAATATTATTGGCCACAGAATCTTGGCCTGTACAGCGAATTTTTGAAGAGTCGGGTTTTAATAGTAAAGCGACCTTTAATCGTATTTTTAAGCGCTATACTGATATGACGCCAAGCCATTATCGCAAGCAAAGTGATGTGGCATTGAGTGAGGTCTAATCGCACACATAACGCCGAGCATTGTGTGAGCTATGCACCGTCTTAGGTTTTAAAATTCGCTGATTGAGACATTGTATTTTTTAGTTGAGACATTGCTTTTGTGAGGTAAGATGCCAGATGCGTGCGTTGATTCGTTATTTTTGTGAGTTATGGCGCTAAAACCCCCAAATATACTTAAAATTAACGTAACTATTTAGTCAGCTATGTTAGTCAGCCAAACTGAAAAGCACCACCCGATAGGGTTCTGATGATAGATTGTTTTCTGGGTATTTAAGCGCCGGGCCTTGCAGGGAAAGCAAGGGTTAGACAGTGCAGGAGCACACTGCCGATAGTGCTTAAATAGCACCCGCATAGACTGAGTGGCCTAGTCAATAATTCATGAGTGCCCAGTTTTGGTGCGTCTAATTCGGTGCCCTAAATAGTAACAAATTGACCAGCGCTTATAGAGTAAAATCACAATAATAAATAACAGGGGCTCAGCGTATTTTATGCTTGAGCGTCTCTATGTGGGTAGTTTTATGAATCGGCAAATATTACAACCAGCTTTATGGCTTGGCAGTTTGGTCTTACTTACTGCGTGTGGTTCATCTGGTGGCGGCGGTATTGAGGCGCAAGCTCAGAGTCAATCTGCTCAATCTGCTCAATCAGTTCAGTCGTCGAGTGTGAGTCAGGTGGTTTTGTGTGAGCCAACCAGTCCTGTGACTAATATACAAAACCGTGCGCAAGTCACCTTTGTTGAAGCTGAGGCATTTGATCGATGTGGCAACTCGGCAAGCCCTGGGGCACAGGCAAATAGTCAAATCAATGTTTTGATGGGTGTTGATGCATCAAACGGACGTTACATTGGCCAAAGCGCTCAGGGTGAATATGTTGAGTACACCTTAATGGTGAGCGAGGGAGGGCTCTATAATTTAGCATTGACCGGTAAAGTGAGTGCGAATGCGAGCACTGCGCAGCTGACACTATTGGTCGATGATGAAGCTGTGGGTACTGTTAATGTGCAAGGGGATGCGTGGGGGCTAGCACCACTGAATACAGTATATTTTGGTGGCGGCGAGCATCGTTTGACCATTCGCTTTGACGACGACGGTGCCGAGTTAGATGGCTTGACGCTCACATCGACTGAAGATGACACGCTAACTGCTAGTGATATTGTACAGCGTATGGGCACGGGTATTAACTTGGGCAACACTCTTGATCAGCCCAAGGGTGCCAACTGGGGGGCGCAACCGGAGGCCCAGCACTTTTTTGATGATTTTAAGGCAGCGGGTTTTGGTCATGTACGCATTCCTATCACTTGGGGTGATTGGGTGAGTGAAAGTACACCTTATGCCATCGACCCCGCTTTTTTGAGCCGCGTTGAACAAACCGTTGATTGGGCCCTAGCCAGTGGCTTGTATGTGATTATTAATGCGCATCATGAAAAATGGTTTAAAGAAAATTACCCCACCAAAAATGATAAGCCTACCGACGATACCCCAACCCCTGAACAAGCGGCCGTTATTGCCGAAAACAACGCGCGTTTAGAAGCTATTTGGCGGCAAGTCGCTAACCATTTCAAAATCAAACCTAAGCGCTTAGTGTTTGAAATATTAAATGAGCCGTTTGGTATGACGACGGCGCAAGTTGACAACCTTAACCCCCGATTACTCGCGATTATGCGAGAAACTAACCCTAACCGTGCGGTCGTATTTTCGGGTGCCGGCTATACGCCTCATAGTGATTTGATAGCGGCTAAGGTCCCTGCGGGGACTAATTTGATTGCTAACTTTCACAGTTATGACCCGTGGGCCTTTGGGGGGCAATGTACGCGGCGCTGGGGGAGTGATAGCGATAAAGAGGCATTGCGCCTGATTTATCAAACAGTGGCAGACTGGGCAGAAGGTTACGGTATTCCTGCTACTGTGAATGAATTTGGTGTGGCTTTATATGATTTTGAGCACCCAGAAAACATGTGTAATGAGCAAGACCGCAAAAATTATTTGCATCATCATACGCAGTTACAAAAAGAATTTGGTATACCCGGTACCTTGTGGGATGACGATGGTTCTTTTCGTATGTACGACCGCAAAAACCGCCAGTGGGATGAAGCTTTAGAAGGGCTTGTTTTTTAGCCATTTATGCAATGATCTCTTCAGTCATCTATTTGAAAAGTGGTAACCATGACAGGTGATAGATTTAACGTGCCGTGCTTTTTTATCCTTTTTAGGGTGTATTATTGGGGTCTTTTGACTGGGCCTTCTTATGCGAGGCTAATTAGCTGGCGTAATGACTACTGACTATTTTGCAGTTTTGCACCTCTAGTGAATAGCCCTCTTGTTCTATAAAGTGGTTAAAGCTTAAATACTGTTTGCCCAGTGCTTGCATGTGCTCCAATATATTATTTTGAATGCTTTGTGAGCAAGCGAGCATTGTTGGCACATTGACCAGCGCTTGTAGTGTTGTCAAAATATCATTCCATTTTTCACTGTCTACACCAAATTGCAGGCCTGTTATTAATAAAACATGCTGCCAGTACTGCTGAATAAAATGATGAATCTCTTGTGCCGGAGGTTCATCATTGATGGCATTGATAATACTGTTAACGTGGTTAAATGTTTTTCCTGTTCGGGCGTAGTGATGGCTCAGTTTTTGGTGTTGCGACGGGCTATTCGGCTGGCTTTTTTCTCGCGATTGTAATTCGGAAGATCGTAATTCTGCTGATTCTGGCTCGGTTGTAATATGAGTAATTGCGGCTATGTCATCAAAAAACCTTTGCAGTCTAATACGGTGAGTTTTATCAGCTACAGATAAAGCTTCTAATTTCCAATGAATAAGCGGTGCATTTTGGTCAAAAAAAGTATCAGGGTAAGTCGTTAAAGCAAGCAGTGCATTTAATGTATGTCTAATAATTTCAGACTTGTCCCCTAGCGACTCACAGGTATTGCTTTGCGCTGAGCGGCTGTAATCAATAAGCTGCGTATAGATATTTTGATGAATACTATGAAGAACAGGGTGTGAAGGTTTAATGTATAAATTAACGCAGTAAAATTTTTGGATATAAGTGGTTAGTATTTCGGTGTTTGAGCTGGTATTGATGCTGGGGCTTTGTGTGCTTGGGTGCTGCTGTTGAGGGCTCTGAGGTGCATCATGGGGCGATGGTTGAAAAGCGTGCTGGCGCGAAAATGAAGCAGGGGTATTTTTTTGAGCAGTTGTAATAACATCTAACAGCGTTGAATAAAAAGTATGTGCCCGCTCTTTAAATACGCCACTAAAGCTCAGGCATATTTTTTGAAGAGTATCTTTTGAAAACTGACTGAGCATACCGGCTTTTATTAAATATGTTGCAATACTTTTTGGGGTGAAAACTTGCGGATTGTGATGCCCATTATTATTAAGGTACTGATGAATACCCTGTAAGCTCAGAGTACTGCTTTGGGTTAAGCTGCCCGTCATATCTAGTGCGATGGCGCTAATTAACGGCTCTATTGCTGTATTCTCCGTTGTTTTAACAGCGTGCATGTGTTTATTTGCGCCACCGATAAAGTCATGATTGAGTACTTCAAAAAAGTGATCTTTGAGTGTGAATAGCCCGTTGCGGTTAGCCTGCATATTGACGGGTAGGTCTTGCCAGCACAGTGAAAGTGTACGGCTAAAAAAGGATTGGCAGTAGTCAATAACCGCGTTATCGCATGGACTCAAATAGTTTTCTTGTGGCATATAAACCCTTTAAATGTCAGAAGGCCCATAAAAGCAGCAAATCAACATATCTATGTGTAGGTCGATAAATAATATATTTATTAATCGTTTTTAAAAATAAAAACACTATTTATTTTTCGGATATTGTAAAATTTTACTATTTTTTAAAATATCGAAATAAGCAGTAAATTGCTAATTCCTTTATGCTACTAAAACATAAAAATAAATATTACAGGATGGGAATAACCATTAATCAATAGTATTTTAGTCTAAAAATACGCTCTTAGAGCACCAATGTATTGCTTAAAACTACATAAGATGACGAGGTGTTATAGCGATAATAATTATTATCGTAACAACACAATACCGGCTTGTTATGGTGGCAAGGCACAAAATAGGGGGGCAGTGAACGGGTGCGGGTGAGAGGGTGGGGCGTTGGCGGTAGGTGTGCTTTCAGCGTTATTTTATCAATGTTACTGTATTTATCTCGGTGTCTTATAGGTGTGGTGCAAAGTGTCAGCCTATACACAAGCTGCTAAGTAGGAATAGCAGCGACATAAAAAAGGCAAGCGTATGCTTGCCTTAGCGATCAAATCTAAGCTGCGATTAACGCTCTAAGCGCTCTAGTCGGCGGGCTTTACGCTCGCTGGCTAGTGCTTGCTGTTCTGGGGTGAGTAGCTCGTGTATTTTAGCCATTGTTTGTGCGCGTCTTAAAATGTGTGCTTTGACGGCATTGGCGCGCTCTGAGGCAATCGCTTCGACTTGTTCTTGGTAGTCGGATGCGCTTGGATCTAAAGCCATAAGGCCGCCGTGTTTGTTGGGCGATTGAGTGCTGGTGCGTTCAGCGCGATCTTCTTCGTATATCGCCTTTATGGCTGTGACTTGTTGCTCGGTTAAATCAAGGTGTTTGGTCATGCGCTTTAAGTGCTTGTTTGTCTTTTTGGCTTTGCGATCTTCACATTGGTGGGCTTTGTCGTGGCCATCCATATAAGGTTTTGCCATTGCTTGAGTGCTGAGCCCCGCCATCCCAAAGCTTAAGGCCGTTGTTGCGAGAAATGCAGCGGTAGTTTGTTTCATATTCATACTAAAAGTCCTATTAAAACTGTTGGGTTGTTTGTTGAGGAGCCCGCCAAAGGTTGTTTGGTTGGCTTAAGTGAATTGTACGAGCATGGACTGCAAATAAGGGTTAAGGCACTGTAAAGTTATGTAAAGGTGCTTTGGTGTGTTGGGGGCCGGTCATTGTACGCGCTATGATGCAAGGCGCCGCCCGCGGTTGACAGTGCATGGGTTGACAGTACATGGGTTGACAGTACACGAGTGCCTCGGTGCGACATCTCTGACGCGGGATATTAAAATAAAGAGAAAGCCATGAACAAACCGATTTTATTAGTCGATGATGATACCGAACTATGCACTTTACTGAGCGAGTACTTAACCGGTGAAGGCTTTGCGCCAGCAGCGGTACACAGTGGCGAGCAAGCGTTAGAGTGGCTGGCACAAGGTGCACCGCCTGTGAGTGCGATTGTGTTGGATATTATGATGCCGGGTATGAGCGGCCTTGAGTTGTTGCAAGTGTTGCGCCAAGGTAAAGGCATAACCGCACCCATCATTATGCTAACAGGTCGCGGTGATGATATTGACCGTATTGTGGGGCTCGAAATGGGCGCCGATGATTATATGGGTAAGCCCTGTAACCCCCGAGAGCTGGCCGCGCGCTTACGTGCCATTATGCGCCGTAGCGATACTCAGGCGGTCATCAATACGGTGCCCATAAGCCTGTATGGTATTAGCCTTGATGCCAGTGCTTTAGTGGCCACATGCCATGGTCAGCCACTTAACCTAACCGGAGCCGAATTTAATGTGCTGCATTGCTTTTTAGTAGATGCAGGCACAGTACTGAGTAAGGCGCAGTTAACGCAGCAGGCACTAGGTCGTGATTACACGCAATATGATCGCAGTATTGATGTGCATGTGAGTCGTATTCGCCATAAATTAGCGCAATGTGGTGTGCTGGATGTGATTCGGGCTGTGCGCGGGCAGGGTTATCAGTTGGTGATGCCCGATACCTGATGGCGCTATGCTGGGTTTACCCTGCCTTAGGGACGAGGAAAAAATACATTATCCAATAATACTTGTTTTCTGCTTCCTCTCCTCGACATTATGCTCCTGCA
>CANLTI010000061.1 GCA_947494095.1 uncultured Pseudomonadales bacterium | reverse complement strand
GGCAGTCCTCGATGCCTGATGAGCAATCCATGTTCTATTCCGCCCTCTAAGTCACCTCATTAAAGCGGAGAAGAGCCGTTTTTTTATAATTAAAAAATGAGACACGATGAAAATTCCACTACTGTATAGCTTTATCGGTGGCCTATGCCTAATAACAGCAAGCTGCCAAGCGCTAAACGACACCAGCGACGCCAACACATCCACTCCCCCCTTAACTCGCACAAAGCCGCTGACTTATTTGTACGAAATACAAGGCAAAAAAACAGTTATTGGTGTGCATAATGATGAAAAAACAGCAGCCGGAAAACCCAGTGAATGGACCGATAAAGTGAGTCGCATTACCGGCTTACAGCCCGCGCTATGGAGTTACGATATAGGCTATAACCCAGCAGGTATAGAGCGGCGTAAACACTTAGTTGCCGAAGCACAAAAACACTGGGAGCAAGGCATGCTGATTAATATCATGATGCATGTTTGCCCGCCAACAACGGTAGAACCCTGCTCATGGAAGGGGGAAGAAACCAGCTTGCTTTCTGACTTATCAGAGCAGCAATGGCAAGATCTACTCACCTCAGGCGGAAACCTTAATGATATCTGGAAGGCTCGCCTTGATGATATGTCATCGTATTTAAAGCCCTTGCAAGCAAAGGGAATACAAGTATTGTTACGCCCTTTTCACGAAATGAATCAAACGTTATTTTGGTGGTCCCTCAAGGGGAAACCTGAATATACCGCTGGGCTTTATCGCTTAACACACGACTACTTAGTCAATGATAAAAAATTGACCAACCTGACGTTTCAGTGGAATGTACAAGATTTTGCCACACTAGAGACCGACCTAGAAGCTTATGACCCTGGTGGTGAGTATTGGGATATTTTATCTTTTGATAATTACAACTCAGACGGTACAGGCTTCTCTCAAAAAAAATATGACTTATTGGTCGCTAAAGCCGCTGGTAAACCCATTGCTTTAGGTGAGGTAAAAACACTACCCACGCCCCAGCTTTTAAAAGAGCAACCACTGTGGACCTTTGTCATGAGCTGGTCAGAATTAACCTTTCATGACAATACCGAAACAGCGATTAATGCACTTTATCACGCCGATAATACTGTAACGCTAAAAGATATTCCGAGCTCGAACTCTAAATCGTAACTAAAGTACGCGTTAAAAATACAACTCAATATTAGCTCCTTACTCGCTTAGCTAGCAATCGGGAGCTTTCATTACCTATATAATATAGCCCCTCAAAGCCCTTATCTTACAATCAAAAAACGTAACTATTCAGCTCAGCTGACAAATCTCACCCGATAAGGTACTGATGGATTGTGTTCTGGGTATTTAAGTTTGTCCAATTAAACGCAGGGCCCTATTTTCTCGGCAAGGCGCTCAAAGGGCTGCATGCCGGGGCATGTAACGCTTTGAGCAACGCATCGGGGAGGAGCCCCTTATTACCCCTTATTAGAGATTGCAGAAGCATAAGGTCGAGTAGAGGAAGTGGAAAGCAAGTATTGTTGGATCATGTATTCTTTCCTCGCCACTTAGAGTTTGTATATAAGAATATGCGCTAGCGCACAGCGCTATGCCCTTTATGCAAGATCTAATGACTCTATACGGCGGCATAGCTCAATCAACGAGCGGCCATTATGGTAAGGGCCCTTCCAAAAACCGACCTTGTAAAAGGACTGCTCTGCATGTTGATCACACTTTGCAACCCAATGCCATTCGCCATGCTCGGCATCAATAACTTGCTCTTTAACAAAACTCCACAAGCCAAATACGGCTTGTAAATATTTATCATCTGAGGTTAATTGCCAAGCATTAAAGTAGCCTACCATCGCCTCAGCTTGAACCCACCAAATACGCTCATAAACAGCTTTTCCGGTATCCAAGTCAAAAACTTCAAGAGCAGAGCCATCTTGCGCGATACCCTCTTTAAAGCAAGTTGAGAATAATGTTTCAACCTGAGACTGGTAGCGCTGCGTTAGCGCTGGAACATCCAATACCTCCAAAGCCTCCCACACCAACCAGCTACTTTCAATATCATGACCGTAGCTTAACTCTATACTTTCGTCCGCCCAATCTCGACTTAAAAACATTTTTAAATGACCATTACTATAGTCAATAAAGTTTTTTTCATAGGTTTCAAGCAAGTGCGTTAAACTATTTTCCACATCGGTTGCAGCCGCAGCATTGGCTCCAACTCGCTCAGCTTGTAGCAAGCCGGTAAAGGCCTCTAGCATATGCAAATGAGTGTTCATTGTTTTGGCGCTAGGTAGGTCTTTTTCACTCAAGCGGATATCATCAAGATGCCCCCAATCATGAGCAAAAGCTTCAAAATAGCCTCCATTAACCGTATCGTAAGCATGCTTTTCGATAAGACGATAAATAGAGCGCGCCAATGTTAATGGCGCCATATTGCGTGACAATCGATAATAGGCACTTAATGCATACACAGCAAAAGCTTGGGCATAGGTTTGTTTACGCCCGTTTAGTGCTTTACCGTTAGTATCAACCGACCAAAAAACACCACCGTGCTCTTTATCAATAAAGTGCTGAGCAATAAAGTCATACACTTTATCTGCTGCAGCAATTAAAGCAGGTTCACGGGCGTAAAGCGCGGCTTCACTAAAATACCACAACATACGCGTTGTTAAGATAATGCCTTTATCGGCATCATCATTAACATCACCTGTTGCGCTAATTTCACCCGAAAAGCTATGGTCATTTAAAACGGTTGATAGCCAATATTTATTAATAGAATTAAATTCTGACAGCAGCTCTTTCTTTAAAAGCTTAATGTCAGAAAAATTCTGTTTACTCATAAGCTTATTCACCGGCTTCACTTAAGATACGCAAGTTTTTTTCAACAAGAGCGCAACGTGCTTCAACCGATAAAGCAGAACGCAATCCGTCTTCAGGAGTGTTTTTCACGTAGTCGATAAGCTGAGCAACCGTGGTGGTTGCAACGTGAATACGAGTATCTGATGACGCATAATAAATATTAACGTCACTGCCTTCTTGTATCCAACCATTACTAAAACAAACATTGCTTACATCACCTACACGCTCTTCGCCTTCTGGGGCAATAAAATGCCCGCCGGGTGCGTGTGTTACTTTCCAAGGCTCATTAAGATCGGTCATGAACATATAAAGCACATAACGTAAACCGGCAGCCGTATTACGGACGCCGTGCGCTAAATGCAACCAGCCATCATCGGTTTTAATGGGTGCAGGACCTTGACCATTTTTGATTTCTTTAATGGTGTGGTAAATTTTTCCGTCAACAATTACTTCACTTTTTACCTCGGCGTTGGTCATGTCATCGCACAATCCCCAGCCAATGCCGCCACCGCCACCGACACTAATAAAACCATCTTGTGGGCGTGTATAAAGAGCATATTTACCATCAAAAAACTCAGGGTGTAACACAACGTTACGCTGCTGTCCGCTATGGGTAATAAGGTCCGGTAGGCGATCCCAAGTTTCTAAATCTTTAGTACGGGCAATACCACACTGCGCCTCTGCCGCAGAGGTATCTTCCATCCGTGATTTATCTTTACGCTCAGTACAGAACAATCCATAAATCCAGCCATCTTGATGCTGCGTTAAACGCATATCATAAACATTGGTATCGGGCTCAGATGTTTCTGGCATAACAATTGGGTAATCACGGAATATGAAGTTATCGATACCGTTATCACTTTCGGCAACCGCAAAAAATGACTTTCGGTCATTGCCTTCAACCCGCACAACCAACGCGTATTTACCATTAAATTTAATAGCGCCTGGATTAAGGGTCGCATTAACGCCAATGCGCTCCATTAGTAACGGGTTTGTTTTTTCGTCAAGGTCATAGCGCCAAACAATAGGGGCATGCGCTGCGGTGACAACTGGGTTTTCCCAGCGTTGAAAAACACCATTATTTGATGCGCTAGGCTTATTTTCTTTTTGGATCAAAGCATTATGCTCCGAAACCATATGGCCAAGTTTTATTTTAAATTCACTCATTATAATTACCTATTCTGTCTTAATCGCTGATATAAATACCAGCGTTACTTATTGATCACACCATTAATGATGGCATGTAACGCACTATACGCTTAGTGTGCACCCACTTGCTTTTCAAATTTTTCTTCCGAGTAGTCAGCTGGATAATCTTCAAGATTGTCATACCAACTTTTCTTTAATAAGAAGCTAATTAACACGGCTACACCAACAACAAACACTAAAACATCCCATTGCTGTAAAACCAGAAGGATACCAATACTTGTTAAAGTACTGTGCCACACAATACCCAAAGCAACATTGAGTGCATCGCGCCAAAAGTCTTTATTTTTGCTCACTTCAGGGCAGTCTTTTTTAAGCGCTTCGTAAACCGGCCCCCAAAAACCCCAAGGGCGTACACGATAATAAAACTTCTTGAGTACATTCATATCGTCAGGCGGCGTTAATAGCGAGCCAGCAATGCAAGCTGTTAGGCAAAACGCTAAAATAATAGGGAAAGCATGCAACTCGTTAATATCTAAAAACATTAGGGGTATAGCGACTAAAATACCGGCCAACATACCAAAGAAATAGCCGTAGCCGTTAAAGCGCCACCAATACCATTTCAGAACATTTGCGGCGGTGTAACCACCATACAAAGCACCCACAATCCACAAAACAATAACGTTTAAAGAGGGTATCAGTAAGCCAATTAATGATCCCGCCACAACAAAAATGACCGACACTAAGTAGCTTAATCTCACATACGTTTTATCTTCTGCATTAGGGTTGATATAACGCTTATAAATATCATTCACTACGTAAGCTGGCGCCGCATTAGTGGTCGCTGCAAAAGTCGACATATAAGCTGCAATTAAGCCAGCTATTAATAAACCCGCTAAGCCTGTTGGAATATAATTACGAATAGCAAAAGGTAAGATTTTTTCAAAATCAATATCTGGCCCCATCGCTTTTAATTCAGGCATAAAGAAGACAACAGCCAAAACCGTCAAACCAGCAATTAACATATAGCGCGGAATCAATAACGCTACGTTAACAAAACCACTCATCATCGCCGCTTCTTTAGGTGAGCGAGCCGATAAAATACGCTGCATATCATAATTGGGCGCAGGCCCCGCTAAACTCACCAAAATACCGCGCAGTAAAACCATAGAAACAAAAATACCAAATAGGTTCATACCTTCATCAATTACTTTATCTTGCGCTGCAGGCAACATAGAGGACCAATCATGGCCAAGCTCCCACGCAATACCTGCATCAAACCACCCTTCTGGCACAGCAGCTCTAATCATTTCAGGGCTGACAGAGTTAATCGCAATAGCACCCACGGCAATACAGGCAATTGTCATCATAAAAAATTGTAATACCTCGGTAAAAACAACCGAGTACATACCACCTTTCACAACATACAGCGTCGTAATCGCTGTAATAATTACGCCGTAATAAACCTCATTCCAATAAGCATCGGCACTGAGCTGCCAAGGCAAAAAGACAGCGGCAAACTTACCAATACCGATAAAGCCATACGCCAAAAAGCCCAACACTAGACATAGCGCAAATGCGATTACAATAATATTCGATAAGGTGGCACCTCGACTCTCACCAAAACGGAAGCGAATCCATTCAGCGCCGGTCATTACTCCCGAGCGTCGCAACCAAATACTTAAAAACACCATCAAAAATATTTGGTTAAACGCAGGCCATAGCCAAGGAATATAAATACTTTTCATACCGTAAACAAACAGCCAAAAAACCATCAGCATTGTGCCACTAATGTCAAATTGGCCTGATGCATTAGATAAACCTAATGTCCACCAAGATAGTTTATTACCGCCTAAAAAATAGCTATTCATATTTTTAGAGGCACGCTTAGCAATCCAAAAACCAATTACTAAAGTACCGATGATGTAAATAAGGATAATACTTACATCGAGCATCGCCAATTGCATATGTTTGCACCATTGAATGTTATTGTTATATTTTTATTAACAAATACCGTTTAAAGGTATTTGTTAAACTCCCCTAAAATCTAGGCACTTTTAAAAAAATACTCTCGACCAGGAATTATGACACCCTGCTATATTGAGCGCTGAACATTGGCAGCGCAGTAATCGACGGCCTCGGTGCAAGCAACCATTAAATGGTAAAGTGTGCTAGCCGGTGCAAAATCATTGATGACTTCGTCATCGGCGCCGCGCTGGTCAATCCAGCTACCAGCAACGGATGCGGCATCGAGGTAATAGGTAAATAATGTATTAATCGCTTCGCCGGCACGCGCCTCACACTCTTTATGCCCAGCATTAGCTTGTGCGATATTGGCTTTAATCACCTCGGTGAGAGGCCATGAGCGTTTACTATTAGCGCGCGCAGAGCCATCTATATTGATATCATCAAACATTAAGCCAGAAGGGGCAAAGCCTATTTCATACGCCTTTTGATACAGCGTATCAGCCCACTTAGATACATCACGGCCACTTAAGCGACCGTACCAGCGCAACAACCACACCCATTCCACCATGTGGCCGGGCTCAATAATATTGCCCGTGTCAGGATGAGGTTGCCAGTTTTCATCAAAAAACTCACGGAGTACTTGATGCTCTGCATCAAAAAAGCGCGTTTGAAAAAGCGCGAATACCTCACCTGCACGCGCGAGCCAATGCGCTTGCTCGGTTGCTTCATATAAACTCATATACGATTCAAATAAATGCATATGAGGATTTTGCCGACGGGCACTGGCCTCATAATCACCCTCTAGCCAGCCACCCACTAGCGAACCAAAGGTATCGTCCAACCAGCTTTGTAAGCTCTCGGCGCGATCTAAGTAAATGGCATCACCAGTGATTTTATACAGCCAAGCAAAAGCTAAGAGATAAAACGCATGGTCATACAGATCTTGCTTATGATCGGCAATATTCCACTCACTATCCATCAGATGGACATATCCGCCTGCGGCCTGAGGATGCCGCGCATTTTGCTCGATAAACTCGCATAACTGCACCGCTAAAGATTGCCCTTCAGGTGCCCACCCCCGGCTATAAGCCGAGGCAAAAGCAAAAGCTTGACGCGCCTGTACGCGCACACGTGTACTTGATTGCAGGTCCGGCTCACCATTTGCTGTCAAGCGCTCGTAATGGCAATTTTTTTGAGGCACCATGCCACGGCTCATCCATAAAGGAAGTGCCTCATTCGCCATCCACTGCTGAAAGCGCAGACTTGCCGTAATAAGTGTGTTGCTGACCATAATCTCTCGCTTAGAGTTCAAATATCGCGTAAAACTGAGGCTTCACACCCACTGGGTAAAGCTCACAACTGAATCATCCCAAGGAACGACTAACTAATTAAAATTCATTTAGTAATTATGCTGTCACACGCCCATGGCCACAACTCTTTTTTGGCTAAAGCGCAAAAAAATGTGACCCGCAACACAAGCCCCTCGCAATGGCAGGAAACTATCGGAGTGTTAAGGTGCTGTTGCCTTAGGCGAAAAGCTTGAATCCAATGGCAATGTCGCAGCGCCAATAGCCGCTGCAGCACTACCAAAAGTCCCTTTACGTACCGACGGCATAATCAACCCGCGATGATGAAAACCTGCGATCTTAATACCCAGCTGCTGAATAATACGCTTAACAATCGGTAGATCACTGTCTTCACAATCAATGACCAGCTCGGGAATATCAACAATCGCCTGTATCGCATACACCGCACTTTCTAGTGCGTTCACACAATCGTTAATCCAAACCGTTGTCGCCTTTGGGTATTGGTTAATCGCCAGATGAAACTCTTCGGCATTCTGTATAGCCGCCCCTTCACTGCGTAAATAGCGCACCAGTGAATGCAGCGAGCAGCGATTGGTTAAAAAAGTGGTTGCATGACCGTCTTTAGAGCCGCTTGTAGGAATCACGCCTAAAGGCACAGGAATCAAGCCAATATCACCGGCATTATTTGAAGCGCCATTATGACATTCACCATTAAGAATAAGCCCGCCACCAAAACTCTGCACCTGTGAGCCGCCAAAAAAAGCATACACAAAATCATCATGGCCGGTATTAGCGCCATAAATCATTTCGGCAATAGCAGCCGCATTAACGTCGTTTTGACTGTACGCGGCTATTCCGGTACCAGAGCTCAACATAGCCGCTAAATTAAAGCTATCCCATGCACTCCAATCGGCGTTATCTTGCTTCCAGCTACCAATATTATAGGGCTGTGCCACACCAATACCTGCAATGCGACTACTAATATTAGAGGCTACCGAGGACACCAATGCATCAATATCCTTTAACACCAAAGCTAAAGCTTCTTGCGGGCTAGGTAAAATAATCTCATGTTTGCTACTTGCGACTACATCCCCTACAAAGTTAACCAATACCGTTTCAATATGGCCGCGATTAATACTCACACCCAAACCGTAAGCACCGCCTTTTGACAGCGAAAACAAAGTGGCTGGCTGACCCATATCACCTTGTACTTTACCCACAGTCTCCACTAAGCCTTTTTCTTGTAAAGACTTAATAATGCCACCCACAGCAGCGGCCGTTAGGCCTGTTTGGCGCGCAAGGCTGGCTTTACTACCGCGCTGCTTAAGCCGTAATAAATGTAGCAAGTATTTTTCATTGTAACGGCAATGATTAATGGGGTTAGCGCCCAAAAAATTTCTAATCGGTATCATATTTCAGCTCAGACAGGCTCAACATTTAACACATACATTACCGTGCAAGCCAATAAATAAGCACAACTCACAAGGTTTATACCTAATGTTAATGATTTTTGGAGTTATTGTAAGGCATATAGCGCAACGTGCAGCACAAAATCATATAATCAGGTAAATTAACGGCGTTTTTTGGCAATAGTTCAACAAACAGTAGAATTATTGTGCAATAACAGATCTTTATCTAGCGCGTAAACACTTCACGCTTAGTCTTTTATAGCGCCAATGGGCATGTCTTTTATGAAACTGTTCATACATCTGTAAGCTAAAGGCGCTCAAAAAAACAAGGTCACTATTGAGAGGCACCGAAATTGTTAAGCATGCGTATTTTTGAGCCAACGCTGCCAGTAAGTAAGCCCCAATTGATCCAAAGCCTGATCGATCTCACTTAACTGTACGGTTACTGCAGATGCATCGTCTTGCCTTTTGCCGCTGGCAAACATCAAATAAGACGCAAACACAGACACTACGGTATCGGCTGAGCATATTGCTTTTATCTCGGCCTGATAAGCACTGTACTTCGCGGCATTACCGGCACAATAACTAATATATACAGCAATACCCAGTAAGCTCGGCAATGAGATATCCTCAGGGTTAACCAGCTGTAAGCTTTGCTCTATGAGTTGCTCGGCATGCTCAAAGTCATCTCTCGCACAATAAATAGCGGCCAAATACCCCTTAGAAAGCGCCACGTTGCGCTTATAACCCGATCGCTTTGCGACACTTAGCGACTCAACGCATGCATTATACGCCGCATCGGTGTCGCCTCTAAATAAATAACAGGCCCCCAATATCTGTAACGCTGTGCCTTTAAATACGTTTTTTTCGATAGCAGGCTTGGCCGGCAGGCACTCATTCAAGCATGCATTAGCCGCTTTAATGGCGGCATCAAAGTGACCACAATACAATTCATATAGCGCACAGGTACTGTAAAAGTGGGCTTTTTCTTGCCCTGCATATTGGATTGTTTTTTTGCACAAAGCTAAATACGTATGCGCTTTAATCAATTCGCTATGACAAAACAAAGTAATAGCCAAACCTAAATTCGCCGAGAACATTAATGTTCGATCGTCCACGCCAGTAGCCTTATCCAAACCTTTAGTGAGGTACTGTATGGCTTTTTTGTATTTGCGATGAATCAGTGAGGCATAGCCTAACTTAATATAAAAATTAGCCACAATAGCGCTAGGCAACCGAGGATGAAACGTCGACTTAATCAAAGAGACCGTCAGATTTATTTTACTACTCATCATCAGCTCATACAAAAAGCCGTCACTGCTGAGCTCATTAATCAATACATCACGATTTTTTTCGCTGGGGTAAGCGTCGGTTTCTGAGGCGGCAATCAAATCTTCTTTTGAGCACCTTAGAGCGCTCGCCAGCTTGCTGAGGTTATTGATTCTTATTCTTGTCACATCACCATTTAGCCAGCGTGTAAGTGTTTTTTCACTAACACCAACTGCATTCGCAAGCCAAGCATGCTTGATTGTTTGATTAGTAACTATCTCTTTAAGCTGTATTCTATTTAAAAGAACAGTTTTTAAATTACTCACATCTCACTCTTACATCCAAGATCATAAAAAGCTCCTATTGGGCCAGCGCTGGCGAAAAAGACGCAAAAAATGACAATATGGCACGCCAGCAACCATGATCTACTAAAACGTCCTTTTATGTCCGTAGACTCAAGTAACCATACGATTATGATATATCGAATCCTCCCTAGGAGCAACGCGAGACGTACTACCCTAAGGTCAACTAATTACAGGAATAAACAATGAAAAGAATTCTAGCCGCTAGCTCACTCGCCCTATTATTGAATAGCTTTAGTGCACAGGCCGGTCAAGGCGAGGTACTGCTTGGCTTAGACATAGGCGTAAGTGGTATGAGCATAGACGAAGACTTTGTCATTACTGATACCAGTGAAGATGGAGATAGAAGTGAGAGAGGCTTTCCTTTCAGTTATGTAGCCGGTTACCACTTTGCCAATAATGTTGTCGCTGAAGCCAACCTCGTTTACAACTACGAGATTAATTTTTTTGGCACAGCATTCGAAAACTATCAAGTCGACGAGCTAAAAGGTCTCGTTGGGTACTCCTTTCAGCTAACGCACGCTTTAAGCCTTGTGCCGTTTATTGGGTTTTCACGATGGAATTTAAAGGCTAATGAAGGCACACTATTCAACTCAGGGCCCGAAGCCAAAGAAGAATACGATGGCACCGACCTAACCTATAAGTTGAGGCTTAATTTTGCCTTTAATTCATTAATAGCGCTCTCTTATTCTTACGCAATTACAGAGGCTGATTTTGGCTCCATCCACACATCTCAAATAGGCCTTTTATTTGAGTTTTAGCGACATAAGCAATATAAACCGCTAAATAAGCCGCTGTGTCAGCGGCTTATTATTAGCATGCTATTAATAAATAACGCGTTAACTGGCCACTTCAGCTAAATTGCCCTTGCCTTCTAGCCAAGCTTTGCGATCGGGTGCGCGTTTTTTGGCGAGTAACATATCCAACATTTGACGCGCCGCATTATCGTCGTCGGCACTTAATTGTACCAAGCGACGCGTATCGGCGCTCATCGTCGTTTCGCGTAACTGCAAAGGGTTCATTTCGCCCAGCCCTTTAAAGCGCTGTACATTCACTTTGCCCTTTTTCTTTTCTGCCACAATGCGATCTAAAACGCCCTGCTTTTCGCTTTCATCTAAGGCGTAATAAACGTCTTGGCCGATATCAATACGGTACAAAGGCGGCATCGCCACATACACATGGCCGGCCTTTACCAAGGCGGGAAAGTGCTGAAAAAACAACGCGCATAACAAAGTGGCGATATGTAAACCATCCGAGTCAGCATCAGCCAGAATACAGATTTTATGGTAACGCAGTGCCGAGATATTAGGGTTGCCAGGGTCAATACCCAGCGCTACCGATATGTCGTGTACCTCTTGACTGGCGAGTACCTCTTGGCTGTCGACCTCCCAGGTGTTCAAAATTTTACCGCGCAGCGGCATAATGGCTTGGTTTTCGCGATCACGTGCCTGCTTGGCACTACCGCCGGCAGAGTCTCCTTCGACTAAAAAAAGCTCACCACGCACGGGGTCATCACTTGAACAATCGGCCAATTTACCGGGTAATGCGGGGCCTTGAGTGATTTTTTTACGGGCCACTTTTTTAGCACTACGCACACGCTTTTGGGCATTATTAATGCAAAATTCAGCCAGTTGATCAGCTTCGCCGGTATGCTGGTTCAACCACAAACTAAAGGCATCTTTGGCGACACCGGCAACAAATGCCGCCGCCTCGCGTGATGATAAACGCTCTTTGGTTTGACCGGAAAACTGAGGATCAGCCAACTTAGATGACAATACAAACGCGCAGCCGGTCCAAATATCATCTGGCGCTAACTTTACGCCACGCGGCAATAGCGTACGAATTTCACAAAACTCTCGCATCGCATCGAGCAAACCGGTGCGCAAGCCGTTGACATGCGTGCCACCTTGGGCCGTAGGAATTAAATTAACGTAGCTTTCTTGTACGCATTCCCCCCCCTCTAACAACCACTGTACCGCCCAATCGACCGCTTCGGTTTTGCCGGTAAACTGGCCAATAAAAGGCGATGCCGGCGCGCATTCAAAGCCTTGAGTGGTGGCAGCCAAATAATCTTTAAGCCCGTCTTCGTAATACCACTCATCTTTATCACCATTAATTTCATCTTTAAACGTAACTTTAAGCCCTGGGCATAACACCGCTTTAGCGCGCAAAACATGGCGCATACGCGATACCGAAAACTTAGGGCTATCAAAGTAGCTCGGGTTAGGTAAAAAAGTAACTTTAGTACCGGTATTACGCTTACCGCAAGTGCCGACTACCGCTAAATCGCTGGTTTTTTCACCATTACTAAAGGTGATTTGATGCACTTGCCCGTCGCGTTTGATTTCGACTAGCAGTTCGTCGGTTAAGGCGTTAACGACCGAAATACCCACGCCGTGTAAACCACCCGAAAACTGATAGTTTTTATTCGAAAACTTACCACCGGCATGCAAAGTAGAAAGTATCACCTCGACTCCAGGCAAGCCTTGCTCGGGGTGTATATCCACCGGCATGCCGCGACCATCATCAGATACACTGAGTGAGTGGTTTTTATGCAGGACAACCTCGATACTGGTCGCATGGCCGGCTAATGCCTCATCCACACTGTTATCGATTACCTCTTGGGCTAAGTGGTTGGGTCGCTGGGTATCGGTGTACATGCCTGGGCGTTTTTTGACCGGGTCCAACCCGGTAAGTACTTCAATGTCTTGTGCGTTGTAATTGCTCATAAGCGTATTTTTTATTGCAAATATTAAGGGTTGAATGCAAGGCTATAATACACCAGCCTCACTGATTCAGGCGCTAGTGTTTGCTAGCTTTCAAAGGCGCTCACATCACCGCAGCCACGGCGAGTGATTTCGGGTTCATCGCCAGTCATATCCACGACACTGGTTGCATCAAAACCACAAAACCCGCCATCGATGACAAGCTCTATTTGGTGGTCTAACGCGTCTTTAATATCATAAGGGTCGGTTAAGGGCGCGCTATCGCCGGGCAAAATTAACGAGCTCGACATTAATGGCTCACCCAACGCACTCATAATCGCCAACGCAATGGGGTTATTGGGCACGCGCATGCCAATGGTTTTACGCTTGGGGTGCATTAAACGCCGTGGCACTTCGGGTGTGGCGTTTAAAATAAAGGTATACGCACCCGGTGTGTGGCTTTTGAGCAGCCTAAAATCACTGTTGTTCACTTTGGCATAGGTGGCGAGCTCTGATAAGTCACGACACATTAATGTAAAGTTTTTGTGCTTATCGAGCTGCCTAATGGCGCGAATGCGATCAAGCGCCATTTTATCGCCAATGTGGCACCCTAGCGCATAGGCCGAATCGGTTGGGTAGGCAATAAGCCCCCCTTTACGTATGACCTCTACGGCTTGGTCAATGAAGCGCTGCTGTGGGTTTTCGGGGTGGATCGTCAGTATTTTTGTCATAGTCGCCTACTTAATAAACAATATGCAGCCTTTGTATGCTTTTTGCTTTGAGTACTGCTGCGGTTAGCTCGCTTGTGCCCAATCATGCCATACTGGCGTGAGTTCGGGGGCTAGTTTGCCAAAACTCCCCAGTGCTTGCCAGCCCGCCGTTGGGGTATGGAAGTCGCTCCCACAGCTGGCCATGAGCTCGAATTGCTTGCACAGTAAGGTTAAATCGCGCGTAATATTCGGCGTTTGCAAGCCGCTAATAACCTCAATGGCGTCACCCCCGTAACTTTTAAAGTCTTTTAATAGTTCGCGTAGCTTGGTGCGCGTTAGCTTGTACTTTACAGGGTGCGCCACGACCGATCGGCCCCCTGCGGCTTTAATCCAGCCAACCGCTTGGCTCACCTCGGGCCAATCTTGTTTGACATCGCCTATTTTGCCTGCCCCCAAGTAGCGTTTAAACGCTTGGTCGATCGATTTCACATATCCTGCCTCGACCATAAAGTGACCAAAGTGTGGGCGGCCTATCTCAGCATCGCCTGCGCGGGCCTTAGCACCTTCATAAGCCCCCTTAAAGCCGGCTTTTTCTAAACGCTCGCCAATAATAAGCGCGCGCTTTTGGCGCACAGCCGCTTGGCTAGCAATAGCCTCTTGCAATGCTGGGTTTTCAACATCAACGTTAAGCCCTACTATGTGAATGCTGCGACCGTGCCACAATGTCGATAACTCTAAACCACTCACCAAACGGATACCTTCAGAGGTCGCAGCGGCCTTTGCCTCAGCGAACCCAGCCAAAGTATCGTGGTCTGTAAGGGCAAGTAAATCGACGCCATGCAATTTTGCTCTCGACACCAGCTCAGAGGGCCGTAAAATACCATCTGACGCGGTGCTATGGGTGTGTAAGTCTGCAATCACCAATAAATCCTCAATATCACGAATAACTTCGCCTTAATATAGGCGCTTACGAGCCAATAATGACCGACGCTTCTAATAATTCTCAAACCAACACTCCTCAGCCTAATGGTGCTAAGGCCGACAATACGCCACCAGATTACAAGCCACCGGCACAACCACCCAAAGAAAACATGTGGGTCAACGTTATTGTCAATGTCTTGATTCCCACGCTTATTTTGATGAAGCTTAGCGGTGAAGATAAGCTAGGGCCAACCGTGGCTTTAGTGGTAGCACTGGCTTTCCCTATCGGTTACGGCGTACTAGATTACCTTAAAACACGTAAACTTAACTTTTTTTCTGCGCTAGGTGTTGTCAGCGTCATGTTAACCGGTGGCATGACCTTGCTAAAATTACCGCCACAATACATTGCCATCAAAGAGGCCGCCATTCCCGCGCTATTTGGCTTGGCGGTATTAGGCTCGCTCAAAACCCGCTACCCCCTTGTCAAAACCTTTATGCTCAACCCCAAAATGATGCGCGTCGATAAAATTCAGCATGCGCTAGAGCAACGCCAAAGCAAAGCACGCTTCGAGCGCACCTTGACCAATGCCTCATTGATGTTGGCCAGCTCGTTTTTCCTATCGTCTTTTTTAAATTACTTTTTGGCCAAATACCTGCTTGTTAGCGAGCCCGGCAGTGAAGCGTTTAATGCCGAATTGGGCAAAATGACCGCCATGAGCTTCCCCGTAATCACCGTACCGACTCTGATTGTATTTTTTATTGCGATGTTTTACTTGTTTAGCCAAATCAAAAAACACACCGGCCTAGGTTTAGATGACATACTGATCAACCCCGATGACCCAAAAACATAAAATAGCTCAACAATAAAGCGATGCTACCTAACACGGCACAATCAAAAAAATTATCACTATTCAGAGGTACCGAAATTGGGCGCTAATGAATCATTGACTGGGGCGGTCGCTATACAAGCGCTCTCGACAGCTTGCTTCTGCACTGTCTACCCCTTGCTTTTCCTGCAAGGCCCGGCGCTTAAATGGCCAGAAAATAATCCATCAGCACCCTATCAGGTGAGGCTTGTCAGCTGAGCTGAATAGTGACAAACAATTATTTATCACACCGTTGATCCAACGAATATAAAACTAAGGACACCCATGTATTACGCCATTATTAGTGAAGATGTTGCCAATAGCTTATCATTGCGCCAAAGCGCACGGCCAGCTCATTTAGCCCGCCTAGAAGCCCTTAACGCACAGCAGCGCTTATTGCTGGCAGGCCCGCACCCGGCCTCAGATACCGCCGGTGCCGAGCCGGCTTTTACCGGCAGTTTAGTGGTTGCTGAGTTTGAGTCTTTGCACGCCGCGCAACAATGGGCCGACGCCGACCCTTACGTAGCCGCAGGTGTCTACGCTAAAGTTACTATCAAACCCTTTAAACAAGTGTTGCCATAAACGCTTAACGCCCCTTTAGGAACACACATTATGCCACCACTAAAAAGCACCCTATTCGCACTGTGCGCCTTGATGCTGACCGCCGTAAGCCTCAATAGCCAAGCCGCCGATAGCTACGTGAGCGATAGTTTTTTTGTACCTATTCGCTCGGGCGCTGGCAACGACTTTCGCATTACCAATAGCCGCATACGCAGTGGTACCAAGCTGATTATCTTAGAAAACCCACCGGGTGACTGGGCAAAAATACAACTACCAGGCGGTACACAAGGCTGGATGCGCAAGCAATATATTTTAAGCGGCCCAACGGCAAAAATGCAATTAGATGCCGCACTAACCGCTCAAAAAACAGCCGAGCAAAAACTGGTTAAATACACCAACTTACTCAACCAGCTGCAATCTCAGCACAGTGATTTACAAAAAGATAGCGGCAGTACTGACAAGCAATTTGCCGATTTAAGTGCGCGCTTTCAAAACCTTAAAATGCTGTCAGAAGATGCCGTCAACCTCAATACACGCTACCGCAACTTACTGGCTGAGCACGAAGTATTAATGACCCAGCAAGACGCCTTAAAAGCCGAAAACGACATGCTGCGCAACGACCAAACCGTCAAGCATTGGATTTACGCCTTTTTGCTCATTATTGCAGGCGTTGTATTAACGCTAATTATTCCTGCATTGCGCCCACCTAAGCGCCGTAGCAATCAAATTTTATAACGCCAACAACACCACTGACCAAAATAACAAAGGATACTTTTGATGCTTTCACGCCGCACATTACTCCAAAAAACCGCCAAAATACTGAGTGTGACTGCTTTTTTAACGTTAAGCAGTACCAGCTTGTTAGCGTGTAAAAAAGAACCGACCGAGCCTGTTATTGAGTTGACGACCAACCAAGGCACCATCGTTATGCAGCTGCACCCGAGCTATGCGCCCAAAACCGTGGCGCTGTTTTTAAAGCATGTGGATGCTGGGTTTTATAACAATATTATTTTTCATCGCGTGATTCCTAATTTTATGGCGCAAACCGGCGGCTTTAATGACGGCTTTATCCGCAAAGAGCCATTAGGCACGGTCGTTAATGAATCAGTCGGTGGACTGCCTAATATTAAACACTCTGTCGCCATGGCGCGCACGAGTGCGCCCGATAGCGCCTCATCACAGTTTTATATTAACGTGGCAAACAATACCAACTTAAATGCGCGCAATGGCCAGCCCGGTTACACCGTATTTGGCACGGTCATCGAAGGCCAAGAGGTAGCGCCTAACATCACCCAGCTGCCGCAAGGTCAATATGCATCACAGGGCTATCGCAACGCACCTAACACCTCGGTGATCATTACCTCGGCCAAGCGTATCGAGCCTCGCGCACCTTTGGT
The DNA here is from genome assembly GCA_947494095.1 of uncultured Pseudomonadales bacterium. Classification (GTDB taxonomy): domain Bacteria; phylum Pseudomonadota; class Gammaproteobacteria; order Pseudomonadales; family Cellvibrionaceae; genus Marinagarivorans. The sequence continues at coordinate 6,929 of CANLTI010000061.1, read as the reverse complement.
TTTTGACACACCGCTGCCTAGCGCGCCCGCAACAAATAAATAAATAAAGCCCACAGGGTTAGGCGCGTGCATGCACGCGCCTTATTTACCGTATGAGTATTTACCCATACGTTTTTTGTATTCTCTACGCACACAGATTATAGGTTGTTATCAATGCCCATCGCCCTTTCGGTGAATTTAAATAAAATTGCCCTTATCCGTAACTCCCGCGAGGGTAACTACCCTAACGTCGTCGACTTTGGTAAACGCTGTTTAGACGGCGGTGCGCAAGGCTTAACCGTGCACCCGCGCCCTGACGGCCGCCATATTCGACCCCACGACATTCATGCCCTACGCACATTAATCAGCGATTATCCAGGTACCGAATTTAATATTGAGGGCAACCCTTTTGCCCCGGCACACGGTGACTACCCTGGGCTTTTAGCCTTAGTCGAAGACTCGCGCCCGCATCAGTGCACCTTAGTGCCCGACAGTGACAGCCAGCTTACTTCGGACCACGGTTTTGACTTAAAACAACACGGCCACCACGTACAGCCCATTGTGGCTCAATTAAAAACCCTTGCGGTACGCAGCAGCTTGTTTATGGACCCGGTTATTGAGCAAATAGCGTTATGCGCCGATATCGGTGGCGACCGTATAGAGCTCTATACGGGGCCTTTTGCGGCGGCCCACCAAGCCCAAAGCGCCACTCTGAATAGCCTACTCGAAGCCTACCAGCAAGCTGCAAAAGCCGCACACGCCTTAGGCCTAGGGGTTAACGCAGGGCACGACTTAAATTTAGCCAACATGCCAGATTTTAAGCGCGTTCCGCATTTGGCTGAAGTCTCGATAGGACATGCATTTACTGTAGACTCCCTATTAATGGGTATCGACCACACCTTAAAAGCCTACTTGGATATTTGCGCATGAGCCACGACTCGACACACAACAACAATAACCCCAAACAAGACAGCGCTGAATATTTGCAAAAAAAAGCCGCCTTCGCCAAAATTTTAACTATTTACGGGCGTAAACCTGTCGCCGAAGCCCTAGAGCAAAATGCGATTGCGCCCTACCGCTTACACCTTGCCGACAGCAACAAGCCTGCTGGCATTATTAATACCATGACCGAGCAAGCTAAAGCCAAAGGCGCCGAGGTTCTTTACCACTCGCGCGCAGCACTGAGCCGCATCTCTAAAAACAGCAAACAAGATCAAGGCGTCGCATTAGATATCCAGTGCCAAGGCTTTACTACGCTGAGCGAATTCGAACACAATTTACCTGAGCATTTTGATATTATCGCCGTTGATGCTGTCACTAATCCGCAAAACCTCGGCATGATTATTCGCTCGGTATGCGCCTCGCCTTGCACCGCCCTACTGCTTCCTGAACAAGGTTGCGCCAAGCTCGATGCCTTAGTGATTAAAGCCAGTGCTGGCGCCTTATTTAAAGCCAATATTATTCGCTGTCGCGATTTAAACAGCGCTATTGTGAGCCTACAAAAAAGCGGCGCCCAAGCCTTTGCACTCGCTGGCGGCGGCGAACATACGCTGCACAACTTACCCTTAACAGGCCGCAATATTTATGTTCTGGGTAACGAAACCCACGGGGTGAGCGCGCAGATCATCAGAACCTGTCAGCATACATTAGGCATTCCCATGGCTAATGGCGTTGAGTCGCTCAATGTCAGTATCGCCGGTAGCTTAGTGGCTTTTCATCGCTTGTACCGCACAACTTAAAAAACCTTAGCGCACGGTATGTGCTTTTAACCACTCCATCTCGCTTTATGAATTCAACCTTCAAATAGCGGTAAAACATGATTCAACGCCATCATATCTACTTTTACACCTAAGTATTGATAGCAAAGTGTTGAATATTACAGACAAAAAAGGGGCTCTTATGAGCCCCTTTTTTATTATTGTGTTAGCTTAGCTAACACAAACAAAACCCACTTATTGAATAGGCACTTTGTTTTTACCTAGATCAGGCAATCCCATTTCGGCGCGAATCGTATCGACTAAGTCACCGTGGCTACGGTTACCACTAAAGGTATGGTAGTTACCGTGCTTCCAGTTACCAAAGTGGCCACCCACCATTAATGCTAAATCGTCATGCGAATGATTGGTTCCATTACCCAGACCTGAGCCAAACATAATGCCCGTACCGTCGAGCAATGTACCGGCACCATGCGGTGTGTTTTTCATTTGATACATAAATTCAGCGCACAAATCGGCATGGAAGGTATCGATTTTTGCCCAATCGTTCAAGCGTCCACTGCGGTTATGGCTAATACTATTATGGAAATGCGTATTAATACCGATATCTTCGTAATGACAACCTGCGGCCTCGCCCTGCGTACAGTAAGTAACGGCATGAGTGAGCCCGCAAGCAAACGCTTGCGCTGTGATTTTGGCCGCAATACGCGCATGGTCGCCAAAGCGATTATTGCGCGCACCGTTAGTTGGGTTAGGGATATCACTGACGCCTGCTGGCCTTGCACACTCTTGCGCATTGTCGCCAATATCAATTTGCGCATTCAGGCTTTCTTCTAAATCGCGCAAGCTTTCAAAGTATTGATCCAAACGCGCACGGTCAGAGGCGCCTAGCTGATTAAGCATAGCTTGGCGGTCATCTTTAATGTCATCGAGCACACTAATTTTGGTCTCAAAACGACGATCAACACCGGCACCCGGGGTCGAGCCACCGCCAGCATACAGCTTATCAAACTCATTTTTGAGCGCTGACTTTAACGGCAATAAGCGGTTATTCGAGCCCCAGTTCAAGGCATTTTTTTGCGGGTTAAAGTAATTGTTATTGTTTGGCTTATCAAGCTCCGAGTTACCGGCCAATTGCAGCGAATGCACTTTAGTGCGCCCGTGTTCAGCTTGCATCGCATCGGCAATTTCTTGGTCGAGTGATGGACGATGAGTTTGTGATGAGTCTTTTTGGATTCCCACACCTGTTAGCCAGCTTGAAATGCCAATCATATGCGCATTGCCGTTACTGCCATCAGAACGACACACGTTCTGCATACCACGATAAAGACTAATGTCATTTTTAAGCCCATATTCATCAAATTTCTTTAATGATGAGGCTGCCAGATTAAAATCAGTTTTGCTATTGCGTGTTGGAAACCACTTTTCTTCGATGATGCCGTTAGGCACGTACATCGCAAAAAAGCGTGGGTGTTTGCCGGGCGCATCCGCAAATGCGCTAGGCGAATTAAACATGGCTTCCAATAAAGGAAGGCCAACAGCAGTGCTGATGCCGGTTGCGCTAGAGCGCAAAAACGTACGGCGGTTAAGATCACGTTTCATAATTAAGGCTCTTATTCGCAGGTTAAAGGTCTTCAACGGTACCAGTGAGTGTTGCAATATTGCTGCGCAATAGTGATTTAATTAAATCACGCGCACCGACATTACCGTCTACCGTTACCGATTTGATGGCTTGATCAATCGCACATTGGTCTTCGAAGCTACTGTTATAACTCACCTTACGACCTAACGAGTGGATCAAGAACTTATTAGAAAAACAGCTCGCAAACTTATCTTCTTCTACCACAATGTCGACCATCCCATGCGCGTTCGCAAAGTTTTGGTTATATAAAGAGCCCGAGGTATTTAACGCATCGCCATCAGGATCTAAGTTAACCGCTTCACCGGCATTACCGTATTCGGTAAATACCCAACCCAGCGGGTCAATCACGGCATGACAACTCGCACATGCATTTTTGCTTGCACGATCAGCGACTTTCGATTTTTCGGTGGCATTTGAATTAGCTTGCTCGTTAATCGCCTCTTCTACGTCGGCATTGTTTGTTGGTGGCCTAGGCGCGGTACACGTAAAGGCCTCTAGGGGTAATACGCCACGCTTAACAACCGATGTTTTTGAGCCATCAAACGCTTTAGCCAAAATAGCCGCTTGAGTCATCAAACCACGACGCGAGCTGCTATTAGGGTAGTTTGTTTTAACAAAGTTAGTGTTGTTACCGCTAACGGTAAAACCGTAATGCTCTTTTAGGCGCGCATTAAGAAAAGAGTACTCAGCGGTATATATTTCGTTGACCGGTAAGTTATTTTTAATAATATGCTGTAAAAAGGTCCGGGTTTCGGTTTTCATGTCGGCTAACAAATCGCTCCACTGGGCATCGGTTTTATTGACATCGGCGCCTTTAAGCAAATAGCCATCTAAGCCTAACCATGCGTCACCAAAGAACTCAGCAAAGCGGTCAAAACGTGCATCAGCAATCATGCGATCAATGTGTTTTTCGAGCTCGGCCCCTTTGAGCAGGTTGCGACTTGCAGCATCGATTAACGCCTCATCAGGCACTGAACCCCACAACGTTAGGGCTAAACGGTCGGCTAACTCACCACCGGTTAAATTACGCGCGGCGGTCTTTTTATCGGCCGCTAAAGAAAAGACAAACTTAGGCGAGCTCAACAGGGCAACAACAACCGCTTTATGGCCATTAGCATCAGAGCCAGTTTTGCTACTGATATTGTCGCGAATGGCTTTAAAGCGGGTGATTTCAGGCGCGCTCAGTGTGCGGCGGAACAATAATTTGCCCGCGGTCGCTAAAGCTTCATCAAAACAAGCACCTGTAGAGGGTGTACCGCCACCAGCACTGGCAGAGCACAAATCAGCACCACATAAACAGACACCGCCTTGACCGTTACTACAATCGGTTGCGCCGGTATACATAGCTTGGCATTGCGGGGTACTCGAACACTCTCCTAATTTAGGTTCTGTATCGACCATCGAAGGGCCTGCACCGTTACATTTAGGGAAGCTACCGCCATCAACAATTTTATCGGCAGCATCAATTACGCCTTTGAGCAACGCCGTGGTCCAATCGGTTGAGGTGGTTAGCGCGCTACCGACAGTAGCAAAACCGCCAATCACTTCTTGCTCGTTAGGCAAAGCGGCTTTTATTTCGGCGGCACCCGTGCCAAAGACATCTTGCACAGCATTGGCGATATCGCCTTTGTTTAAGCGGCGCATGGGTGATGCCTTGTTGACTTCATTGGTACATGCAGTCACTACCCAAGTTTTTTTCGCAAAAGCTTCGTAAATATATTGCGATACCTTGGTCGCACACTCACCTACGCATAAATGCGCTGAGCGCAATGGCATAGTCGCTTCAACCTCGGCTATCAAGTTAGCAGGCGACACCTGGCAAGACTCACACTCTTGCTCAATAAGTGCACCGCCACGGCTATCAATACCTTCACCGTTAAGGCCATGACATGAAGCACAAGAGCCATCACCTAGGTCAACTTCATACAGCTGTTTACCCGTCAACATACTCGGGTCAACCGTTGCTGGTGAAGAGCTTTGCCCTTGGCTCGATGGTGGCGTTGTGACGCCCGCTAACAAGTCATTTTTGATATAAGCGGTGACCGCACGAGCACAAGCGTCGTCACACTCTTCGGGTTTTTTATCGGGCATGGTATCGCGCGTTTCGACAACCATTTGCTCAAAGCTTAAAGCATCGTTATTTAGCGGGAAGAACCCATCGGTACCATTGGCACCATGGCACACTTTACACTGAGTATCATAAATCGCTGCCCCATCAAGTGCAGACGGCGCAGATGATGTCACTTGTGATGAGTTTTGCTGTGTTTGGCTCGAGACAGTACCGCCACTTGAGCTATTATCTGGCTCTGCCGAACACGCCGAAAGCAGTACTAAAGTGCAACCTATGACGAAGTTTTTTAGCTTCATTTGTAGTCCTCTCCAACCTAAGCTGGGACTGTAAATAGTGTATTTGGGGTTAAATATTGCAAATGCATTAAAAATACGCCTGCACTCATAATGTTCAAACTAATAATTAACGCCTATTATGTCAATCAATTGCACAAAGAAGTAGAAAGGCTGCAAAGTAGTTCTCACTTATGCATGCGCTAACCTTCACTGAATGGTGCACTAGTATTTTTAAAGTCTCACATCACCCTTAAGACTTCCCGAATAACGACTTAATCGCGCCCATATACGCACTGACTCATCGGGTTTAAGCGTGTAATATTACTGCAATAGAAAGGGCTTTACGTGATGACTCGAAGCAATACTACAGGTAAAGCCGCGGCCCTTTTATACACACTGACGATTAAGAGCGCTTGATTTAAGCTAGGATAAACATGAAAGCACTCAACGCAAATTACACACAAGAATTAAAGGCACTCCGGGACAGCTCAAATTTCATCACTGATTTAGGCATTGAATACAAAGCCTTTGGGCCAAGGTGGTGTGAATCGACATTAGCACTAAGCAAACGACACCTTCAACATAGCCAAATTGTGCATGCAGGCGTTCTTGCCACAATACTCGACAATACAGCAGGTGCCGCCGCTTTTACCGTGTCGCCAGCTCAAACTAACCCCGTCATAATAGAGTTTAAAGTCAACCTACTCCGGCCAACACTCGGTGATAAAATCGGCTGTAGAGCACAAGTTTTAAAGGCGGGGTCTCAGTTTATCGTGGTCGAGTCAGAAGCATTTTGTTATTTGGGCGATGAACGAAAGCTCGTATCAAAAGCGACTGTCACTATTGTTGCCGTATCGCGATCTGATACGGCGTAAAAATATAAAATATTTCGTGTAACTATGCAGCCGAACCCAAAAAACCTCTTAACAGGGTGCTAATGGGTTATTTTTTGGGTATTTAAGCGCCGGGCCTTGCAGGAAAAGCAAAGGATAGACAGTGCACCTGTATAGGGATATGCAAGATTAGACTTTGCAGGAGCATAACGTCGAGGAGCACAAAGTCGCAGATGGCTTGACCACAACAGAGCGGCCCAGCAAATGATTCATGGAAGATCAAGCTATGGAGCCTTGCTGCGCACTGTCTTTAACCCCTTAATTATCGCCTTTAACCCCCTAAGGGACGAGGAAAAAATACATTATCCAATAATACTTGTTTTCTGCTTCCTCTCCTCGACATTATGCTCCTGC
>CANLTI010000060.1 GCA_947494095.1 uncultured Pseudomonadales bacterium | reverse complement strand
CTCATAGTGCACCTTTTTAAGTAGTGAGGTGATTTTAACACCTCTTAAGGGGTGACCAGATTTAGTTTGCCACAACAAGCTAAAAGTTGTTAGCATGTGAGGCTTGTGATCTTAGGGAATAAAAACGAGTGAGTGCCCCTGCTATCTGAGTGCTTGAAGAAAAGGAAATCATAGGCTTAAAAAGCAAAAAACATCGGAAAAAGTGGGGTGGAGTCTCCCGAAGCTAAGCCGATAAGAATTGCTGTTAGAGTATGTACTGGCATGGATGACGGAATACCAAACTATTACAATATGATGGGTGTTATCTATAAGAAGGTAGTATTTAACTGTACACGCAAATACAAAGGGAGTAATGGTGTCTAAAAGCAATAAAATATCTATTGTGGGTGTCGCAATAGTATCCCCTGTAGGGTGGGATATAAATACCACTTATACTGCAGTTCAGGCTGAAATCAATGTCTTTCAGGACGTTAACTATTACGATGCCGACTACAATAATATTAAAATGGCCACCATTCCTGAGGATCTATTAAGCGAAAGTCTTAATGAATTAATCATTCAAGGGGTGCTACATCATAAGCATGCACGCATGCTTATGATTGCCAGCCTAGCGATTAAACAAATTGGAACCTCTATTAACATCGATAGGGCAATACCACTTTTTCTGTCTGCATCGGAGCATATCGACCACTCAACGCCTGTAATTGATAGGGTTTTCATTGAAAATCTAGCTTTACAATCCGAGATTCAGATCGATTTAGTTAATAGCCAAATTGTCCAAACAGGGAGGTCCGGCGGGATTGAGGCGCTTGCCTATGCAATTAAGTATCTAGACGAAAGCGATTGCGAATACGTAATTGTAGGTGGTGTGGATACCTTTTATGATAATGAGACTCTTCAATACCTACAAAAACAAGAACGGCTACTAACGGTTAATGCTGAGGATGGATTTGTTCCTGGAGAAGGCGCCGCGTTCATAGTCCTGACCAAAACTAACCGTTCAGCGGGAATAGGTACGCCTTTCATCTTCAATTTTGGCTTCAGTTATGAAGACGGTCATCTATTGGGTGATGAACCCTATCGAGGCGAGGGATTGGCCAAGGCAGTAAAAGACGCGTTAGCGGGTACCGCAGGTGTGAAAATACAGACTATTTATTCATCTATGAATGGCGAAAATTATTTTGCAAAGGAGTTTGGGGTAATGCTAATTCGAAATCACAAGGCCTTTGTTGAAAATGTTGAAACCCGCCATCCAGCCGACTGTTACGGTGACCTAGGAGCTGCATCGGGACTCGCCATGATATGCTTAGCTTGCAAAGATATTGAAAAAAAAGGTCGTAAATGGCCCTATTTAATATATTGTTCTTCCGATGGGGGTAATCGCAGTGCGGTTATTATTAGTGTCTAAATTATTTTATTGATAGAGTGATTACATGGCAGAATTAGGGGAGGGGGTTGCCGTTATTTCACCAGTACCAGCAACGGCTGAAAAAGGTGATCTAAAAGTTAAGGTCATTGATATATGTACAGGCGATGCTATAAAAGACGCTGAAGTAATCGTAGGTGGGAATAAAAAAAATACCGACTCAAGCGGGGGTGTGACTTATACTGGGTTATCGGTAGGTCTGGTATCTATTCAAGTTAAAATCCATTTTAAGGACGTCGACTATTCTACTTTTATTATTCATTACCCCAAAGTATTAAATAACCATGAAGCCAAGTCTGCAGGCTCCGATTTAGTGAGTATTGTAAGTGGAGGTGAGGAATTATCAGAGATCGAATTAAAAGTATTTAAGAGCGTGGGTGATATTGTTTTCCATCGCCGACATATAGATATGAACGGTGAGGATAAATACGGTCATTGGTGGACTGTAGTCAATGCCACAACAAGTTTTGGCTGGTGGCCTAAATACCCCATGGGTGATCCTCGAAACTCGACGTCTATCCTTCCTACCCCACCACAACCGCCGCCTACTGATCCATCTTTAGGCCAACAAATTCAGTATATGTTTGCTTCTGCGGTATTTAGTGCAAAATCAAGTATCTACTCCATGCGTGAAAGTGGTCTAGGCCAAACATTTGGTGGGGTTGATGGCAGCTTAAACGGCTTAGAGTTCGGGGGTACAAAAACACAAGATCCTCATCACCTAATGGGTGATGAAGGTGATGAACAATATCAGTCGGTGCGTAGCGACTGTTTTATTGTGGCCGACATTGAAAACAATATTAGCTTGTTTGCTCAGTCATACTCTGGAGGGTGGTCCTGGCGTTTTGAGGGTGGAAACCACTGCCATACCTTTCAAAAAAAGCTAATGAAAGACTTGAAATTAGATAATGTTAAAGTGTTGAAGTAGTGAGAGTATGGATGCTAGGGCTTATCAGTTTGTTTATTCTATCCTGTACAAAAGAAAGGAAAAATATGTATTTCGTTGAAAAAAACCATAATAACCTGCCGTGTAAAGCATATTTTTTCAAGCGTTGGGGGACCTACGAGCATCCCGTTACCCCACTTGAATCTATTGAGTATAAAGAAGCACTCACAAGAAAAGGTTATTGCCGCGCCTGGATGTGCACTCAGGGAGGCGGTGATTTGTTTGTTTTTTTTGAGGCAATGCAAAATACTATAGATAAAACTAACATACTTAAACCCAGAGGCAGGAATAATGAAATAATATTTTATGAGAAAACAGATTCGGGTGATAAGGGTCTTGAAATTAGCGCCGAAGATACGCTCGATAAAAAATATTTTTACGTGGCACTACCCGATACTAATGGTGATTACTTATCCCTAATAACCTCAAAGAATGCCTACAACTTTCAATATAGCTATAGCCAAAATAAAGAATTAGAGCGTGTCGTAGTCACTAACATAGAGGGCGAAGAACGAATAATTGATTACAAATAGTGAAATTTATAAGTGCTTTTAGGGAGAGTTTTGGGTGTCCTCGAATGCTGTAAGTGTGTTAAAACTAAATGATATTAATTTTGAGTGTTTATGCTTGGAGGTTATTAAAGCGAGTGCCTGTCCTTGTAAGTGTTGCGCGATGATTCATGTAGCACAGAAAACATTTATCAACTCAAGCCGAAATAGCTATCAACTAGCCGAGTAAAGATTATGGAAAGCTATAGCCTACCCAAAGATATCAACCTATTAGGCATTGAAGATGCCTTCGAGATATTCGAGACTAATAACAATCTAAGGTTACGGCTCCCCAATAAATTAAAGGAATCGGGTGTGTTTGGTTTGGAGGGGCTAGTTTGCCAGCTGCTGGCTACTTGGTTACGCAACAATAATAACAATTTGATTTTTCACAGCTTCGCGACAAGCAGCGAGCTGGTCAACTTTGAGAACCTAAGTTCAAGTTTTTATGGCATATGCGCTTTAAGACTTGTCGATAAAGTTTGGCTCGCCAACAAACAGGAAGTTGCACCTAACCTTGCATTAGCAACCGCTTTCGAATACATAAAACAAATGATAGCCGGCGATTTTAAATCACCCTTCAAAGGCCAATATGTGGCGATCCCGGCTATTAAGTCAGTCGGTGTTAACCGAGAGTATAACAACCCGCTTTATTCCGGCGAGCAGGTCATTGACAAAGAGGCTTTTAACCAGCTCACGCATAAAGTATTGGAAAGAGTTGTGCCGCAAGAGTCGAAAAACGCCTACTTGGGCGATGCAAAAGAGCGGGTATCCAATATTATTCGTGAGCTGTTCGACAACACCCACAAGCACGCCCGAAAAAATGAGTGCGGGGATATTTTGCCCACCAATTTTAGGGGTATTATCTTTAACTCTGTCAGTTTATCCTCCACCCGACTAGGTGAACTAATTTCCAGCGTGGGCGGCCAAGATATGCTCTTATTTGCTGCCGAATGGCGAAAATGGATGGAGACACATAATAAAAACTTACCCGTATTAGATATTACTGTGGTTGATGCCGGCCCTGGCTTTGCTAAACGGTGGACGGGTAAACTAAAGGAAGAGCTTACCCAGGCAGAAGAAATTGAGGCCGTTATTGAGTGCTTTGTTAAAAACAACTCTACAAGCCCTAATGCGGCCGATGGCTCAGGCTTAACGCATATTCTCACAGACCTTAAACGACTGAGAGGCTGGTTTCGGTTGAGAACTGGCTCTGTGGCAGTATCCCGCTCTTACTTTGATGGATTGGGCTCGCTAGAGATTAACGCGAAAGACATTCATAAAATGCGCACACACGTCGAGGGGGCATCGTTCAACATTGTTTTACCTCTGGTCGACATCAAGCAGGAGGCCACTCACCATGTATAGCTTCGAAATGGATGTTAAAGGCCGCAAAACGCTAGTGCTGTTTTCCGGTCAGCTTGAAGGTAATGATGGCCACTACGGAAATATCATTGATAAAACACTTAAGGGTCGTAAGAAAATTTATCATCACATTTTATTTTTGTGCCCGGACTACCTTTGGCCAAAAATCGAAAACATGTTGGCTTTCACAGGCTCCGAGCTGGTGAGTAATATCACACGCATCCCCCAAGTTAGCGACATTGTTTTTTATTCGTTTGATGGCTACGCCCATTTGACCTTGTGCCGCGAACTTGTGGAGAGCGGCCAGCAGGGCACCGATTTAGAAAAAATTAAATGCGATATTATTAAGCATGGCCTGCTCAGTCTTGTTGCAAGCCGAAAGGATCAAATTATCCTTAAAGCGCCTTCTGGTTCGGTTTTCCAAAAGCCCTCAGGGGAAAAGTTTTCGGAATTTATTAAAGCATCAGAATTAGCCGTCGATTTTTCTGAGAACCAGTTTGTTGCCTTTACACTACTGGCGCACCGGCCAGCACGCGAAGATAAACATGTTATTCAACATATTTGGATTGATAGCGCCAGCATTGCGAGTTATGTTGAAGCGCTCATTTACTTCATCACCAAGTTTAACGGCGACACCTTTAAGCCGCTGCAGTATCACAGTTTTCAATCCTACGGCAAAGATGAAACCGAAGGCTATTTAGCCTGCAAGCCAGAAGTTAAAGACAATGTTTGGGTCATTATTTCCGCATCCAGCTCCAATAATCTAGGCGTCAAAATCTTTGGCGCTTGGCAAGACTTACGACACGATCAAATTGTTACTTTGCTTTCCTATACCGACTCCCAAGGTATTCAACGGCCCCTTTGTGGATCGGATACAGAACAGCAAGAAAAATCTCATCGATCCGGTGACCAGATTGTGGTGAATATTTCCCAGTATTCAGCGGCTCATACTCAGGCAAAAAAAAATGGCTATGAGATACCGGTTGAGATAATCGGAGAAAATTTTACCGCCCAGGTCAAAGACCCTGTACCAGTATTAATAAAACAGGCACATGGGCCTCAAGAGATTAAAAAGTTTGTAGAGCCGAATAATCAGCTAGAGCATTTCTGTGTTTACAAGTCGCATCAAAAAAAATTGCGCCCAGTTTTTTTTGATTTCATAAAATTCGCTCACTGTGAGGACAACTTCAACAAGAAGTATCTAAACTGGCTAAAGAAAAGTGTGGATTGGTATGTGCCACGATCAATCAGTGCCGTTATTTATGATACCGACGATGAGGCTAGTTGCTTGCTCTATCAACACCTCGCCAGTGTACTTGAGGATGACGGCATAAAACCCGTCGATATTAAAGGGAAGCTAAACAGTGTAGACAAGGATGGCGCTATTATTGCCTTGCTACCGGTTATGACCCGAGGTAATTCATTGGTCAAGCTTAATAGCGACCTTCGACTTATCGGTCACAGTGCGCAACGTATTTTTATTACCCCTTTTGCCGTTAGCCCAACTCGAGTGGAATATACGGCGTTCAAAAATAGCTTGGTGTTTGGTCCGGATGGCTTCAGGTATCAGTTTTTAAACTTTAGGCATGTGTTTGTAGGTCACCAGTCAGACAAATACTCGTGGGAGCATGAGTACGATGTGATCAGTGGCTTTGATCACCCGGTGTTCAAAAAGCGAAAACTTGCTCTAGAGAAACGCTCAATTGGCCTAATGAATGCTGTTGGCACTTCTTGCGATCCAAATAATGAAAAGCTGGCGTTTAACCAAGATTTTGCGTTTTGGGGATCTAGCTATATATCTTGCAAGGTCAACCCCTCCACAGTCTACGTGACAGTTAGTGCTATTTTGCAAAACCTTCGTGAGCAGCCCCCGGCAACAGCGGGAAGTGACTCGTTGTATGCGCAGGTTTACCAACATTCGGTGCTAGACCCCGATAACTTCAGCCGGTTTAATGACCCGCTCCTTCAGTCGTGCCTTTGGCGCAGCGCCTATGGCAGAGAGCTTGATTACCGCTCCCAAGATAAACTAAGTCGGCGATTTGGCGACAATGTCACTCGATTGGCTCGTTGCCGCGCAGATGGCGAACATAACGCCACACTCGATATTCTAATTGGGATAGCCACCCAAAGGATACAGCTCTCGGAGAGCTGTCTGGCCGAGCTGGTAAGTCAATGTCGCGGTATTCTTAGCGAGCTCACTGCGTACCTGGAAGTGCTCGATTTTATTGCCAATGGTTTTGAGCATTCGTCTGTGTCGGTCATATGAGAATGAAACTTGCTAGCTCGGTTAGACAAACCAGTAAAATTGTCACACATTGTCGTTACTTAACTGTAACTAACAGCAGTTTGTGACTTTCACGCAGGCATCATGGCGACAATCATGGGCACAACAGCAGAACACCAAATTCTTGCGCTGCTGCAAACGCTCGGCAGCCTAACCGCCAAAGACTTGGCCGTGCGCGATATTCCACGGGAATACCAGCCGCGCATGGCGTACAAGGGGCTTATAGAGCGAGTCGCTCGTGGACGTTACCGTTCCCGGGGAGTGACATTACCGAACGTCATGAACTTGCCCTGTTCGCCTCAAGAGTACCCAACGGTTATTGCGCTCATCTCTGCTTTGGCTTTTCACGGCTTGGGCACACTAATACCCCATGAGCTCTGGTGGCAGTTAAGGCTCGCAGCCGCACACCCGACCTGGACTACCCTGTAGTGCGTTACCATTACTTTTCGCAAGGCTTACGAGCTGGGTATTGAGCAACAGTTGATTGAGGGCGTAAAAAAAATGCTGGGACAGGCACTAGTTTTAATAATTTCCAGGCATAAACACTCAAAAATAATATCATTTGCCTTTAACAAACTTACCGGCATGCACGCTCAAAACCGGCGGGGGTTGATTTCTCGGGCCCTTATGCGTCGGGAACGCGTATGGAGTGCCCATGGATGGCTTGAACGCGCCAGAGAAATCTATACACGGCGGTGTCACATTGGCACTCGTTTTAGCACTCGTTTCAATAAGCCCCAAGCATAAATACTAAAGCTAATATCACTTGATTGTAAAAAGCTTACCGTCATGCACGCTCAAAACCGGCGGGGGTTGATTTCTCGGGCCCTTATGCGTCGGGAACGCGTATGGAGTACCCATGGATGGCTTGAACGTGCCAGAGAAATCAATACGCGGCGGTGCCACATTAACAAGCGGAGAGCAGGCGTCACGCAGCAAATGCTGGGATAGGCACTCGCTTTTGCTAAGCAGCGACGAAGAAAAAGGAACAACTGCAATGCCGATCCAATAAAAATATATGGCGATACACAATACAACTTACGCCGGTAGTTGCTACTGGCTCCAAAAAGTAAAATCTATGAAGTATGTATTAATTATTTGTTATGAATAAATGACGGGACAGGCACTCGTTTTAATAACCTTCAAGCATAAAAAATCAAAGCTAATATCACTTGGCGTTAACACGCTTACCGGCGCGCACGTTTAAAACCGACGGGGATTGATTTCTTTGGCCCTTATGCGTCGGGAACGCGTATGGAGTGCCCATGGATGGCTTGAACGCGCCAGAGAAATCAATACGCGGCGGTGCTACATTAACAAGCGGAGAACAGGCGTCACGCAGCAAATGCTGGGATAGGTACTCGCTTTTGCTAAGCAGCGACGAAAAAAAGGAATAACTGTGACGAATGCTGGGACAGGCACTCGTTTTAATAACCTTCAAGCATAAAAAATCAAAGCTAATATCACTTGTTTTTAACACGCTTACCGGCGCGCACGTTTAAAACCGACGGGGATTGATTTCTTTGGCCCTTATGCGTCGGGAACGCGTATGGAGTGCCCATGGATGGCTTGAGCGCGCCAGAGAAATCTATACACGGCGGTGTCACATTGGCACTCTTTTGTATAGGCACTTACCTTAATAACCTCTAAGCATAAATACTCAAAGCTAATATCATTTGGTTGTAAAAAGCTTACCGGCGCGCACATTTAAAGCCGGCGGGGATTGATTTCTCGGGCCCTTATGCGTCGGGAGCGCGTATGGAGTGCCCATGGATGGCTTGTGCGTGCCAGAGCAATCAATACTCGGCGGTGACACATACAAGACGTAAACAATTTTTGACTATTCATTATGCTAGCACTAAAGCCAAAGCTTGCGCCTTTACTCACGCTAACATATAGACACCCGATCATGGATTACACCGGTGCTGGGGGTAAAAAATAATATTATGAAAGGTTGCATAATCTTTTGAGGTATTGCGGTAGCCGTGCTGTTTATCCGCATTAAATTTAACCGCTGAGCCTTTATATAAAGCCTGCCACTGATTATTTAAAAAATACTCCATCTCTCCTTCCACCACCAAAATATGCTCAATAACACCATCATTATGCGGCGCAGAAATATGTTGATGACTAGGAGGCAAACATAAAGATAATACCTCAATATTGGTTTTTTTATCAAAGGGAAACAAAGTCGATATACTCAGGCCCTCATCCGCTACCGGTGCAAATTCAGGCGTATTATGTTGACCGATTGCACCTAAAAAGTCACTTAGTGGTAATTTAAAACCATTGGCAATATCCCATAATTTTGCCACTGTAGGGCTAGATTCACCACGCTCAATCTGCCCCAGCATCGCCTTAGATACCCCAGTAAATTGGCATGCTACATCAAGGCTCCAGCCTTTTTTTGCTCTTGCTAGCTTTAGCTGTGCACCTATAACGCTATTCACTTTTTTATTTTTCATATTGTATTTTTACCACTTTTTTAGTTTAACTATTTAGCAAGCTGGCAAGCCTTAGCTAATAGGTGTAAATAGATTATTTTTGTCACTATTCAGCTCAGCTGATAAACCTCACCTAATAGGGTGATGATAGGTTACTCCCTGGGCATTTAAGCGCCGGGCCTTGCAGGGAAAGCAAGGGGTAGACAGTGCACCTGCATAAGGATATGCAAGGTTAGGCTTTGCACCTGCATAGGGATATGCAAGATTAGACTTTACAGGAGCACAAAGTCGAGGGGCACAAAGTCGAGGAGCAAGCTGTCGAGAGCGCTTAATAGAGCGCCCGATTTCGGTAGCTCTAAATAGCCGCTCTTTATTTAGCCCTCTCGCTTGTGCGTTATAGCATACAGTGGTACCTTATGCAGCGTACGTTATAGCGCACAGCCTAACCCACTACAGGTACCACCTATGTCTGCCAATCGTATTCTTAGCGCAAGCGTAGCGGGCTTAATTGCTGTAATTGTTGCTTTTACCAGCTCCGTAGCTTTAATTTACCAAACCGTTATTAATTTGGGTGGCGACGCTACCTTGGCTTCTAGCTGGATATTAACACTAGGGCTGTCAATGGGTGTCACCTCAATTGGCCTATCTTTATACTACCGTATTCCTATACTCATCGCCTGGTCAACGCCTGGCGCCGCGCTACTGATTGCCAATACTCAAAACGTCGATTTACACGAAGCAACAGCCGGCTTTATATTTTGTGCTGCCTTAATATTTATGTGTGGCATTACTGGCTGGTTTGAAAAACTACTGAATAAATTACCCTTACAACTCGCCTCTGCTATGCTGGCCGGTGTATTAATAAACTTTGGTATTAATGTATTTAACCAAATGAATGTTGAGCCTATACTTGTTACAAGCATGTTTATAACATACTTGCTCGGCAAAAAAATTGCCCCGCAATTCACTATGCTGTTAGTGTTAATTGTCGGTTCACTGCTTGCTTGGCAACTAAAACTGGTTAAACCTATTGAGCTATCATGGCAGCTCAGCACCTTCAGTTATACCGCTCCAACATTTAGTTTAAATGCCATTATTAGCATTGGCATTCCACTTTTTATTGTTACTATGGCAGCACAAAATTTACCGGGTATTGCCGTATTAAAAGCGCACCATTATAAAACGCCTATATCACCCATATTAAATATTACAGGTTTAGTTAACTTAATAACTGCCCCGCTGGGTACTTATGCGATAAACCTAGCGGCAATAACCGCCGCTATTTGCATGAGCGAAGAAGTCAGTAAAAAGCCCGAGCAACGTTACTGGGCAGCCGTATTTGGCGGGTTTTTTTATCTCATGATGGCTATTTTTGCGGGGTATTTAATAACACTATTTTCAGCATTACCCACCGCACTCATTTACGCCCTAGCGGGTATCGCATTACTCTCAACCATTACAAATAGCATCAAGCAAGCATTAACCCACAATAGCTCTTGCGAAGCCGCAATCATCACACTATTAATTACCACATCAGACTTATCATTGTGGTCGATAAGCCCAGTATTGTGGGGGCTTATCGCCGGCAGCTTCGTTTTATTGTTACAAAAAAATATTAAAAATTAATTTGTAACTATTCAGAGGATATTACAGTAGTGAGCCTTTGCGCTGTATATTACATATTTTTTTGCACATACCATTATTTGCCGGTGTACTTATACCGTATTTTTCACCTTGCTCGCTAATATAGCCGCATATTGCCATGATTTCGGTTGGCCGGTGATGGGTGATATCTTGGTGCATTGATGAGTAATTGTGTGTGGTGAGCGCCATAACCTGATAAGCATGATCTAATGCCTGCTTGAGTGGAATATCAAACCCTTCAGCTTTAGCGACTGCACAAGCCTCGGTAAGCAGTTGTTCAATGATAGGGCGGTATTGTGGGTCGCGTAGCTGTCCATTTTTTATATTATGTATTGCTGTTAAAGGGTTGATTGCGATATTGACTAAGAGCTTTTGAAAGCGTAGTTGTTGAATATTTTTATTCACTTTTAAAGCCGGTATGGCTTGCAACAATGACGTGGTCTTTGCAATATAATGAGTGGCTAATGGATTGCAGTCGCCAAGCGTACTCTGGCCATCACCGGTGTGCTGTACGGTATAAGGCCCTTTTTTAAAAGCGGCTATATTGGTGGTTAAAAAATAGAGTGCTTGCTTTTGATGAAGACTTTTTTGTATTTCTGCAATATTACCCATACCATTGTGCGAAATAATAATGCTGCTATATGCGCTAAGATGGGGATGTATTTGAGTAAAAGCAGGCTGAACCTGAAAAGCTTTAACCGCAAAAATTACCCGCTCAAAAGTAGGTAGTTTGGGTAATTGATTGAGCGTAACATAGTGGGCGTTGATGGTTTGTGGTGCAAGCTGATCACGGCAGTAAATGCGAGCTTGCTGTGTACTCTTGCGAGTGAGTACATACACCTTATGTTGCTTGCTTAAAAAATGGCTTAGCAACAAACCAATGGCGCCGTCGCCAACAATTAAAATATGGGCCATAAACCTAACTTACTGGCAGCTATTGCCTTGTGTGAATGGAATGAGGAATGATCGATGACTCTAAATCACTTATTCTAAAGGCTATATTAACGTAATAGTACGAGATGGCACTAAAATTTTATTTTTGCTTGGCAGGTTAGCTCACCTGTACCAACACATTCGATATAACTAGTTCAATAACTGATCAATGAGTTGAAGGTGCATTAGGTATTAGCAGTGGCGGGCTGTGGACTGTGGGGTATAGCGTAAAAGAGTGCCTGCCCCAGCATTTGTGTTCCCGCCGGCTCTAAATGTGCGTGCCGGTAAGTTTGTTAAAACTAAATGATATTAGCTTTGAGCGTTTATACTTGGAGGTTATTAAAAATAGTGCCTGTCCCTGCAAGAAAACAAGAAGAAAACAAGTGCCTGTCCCTGCAAGTGCGCAAGTGGTTGCGCCGTCGCGTATAGATTTCTCTGGCACGTTCAAGCCATCCATGGGCACTCCATACGCGTTCCCGACACATAAGGGCCCGAGAAATCAATCCCCGACGGCTTTAAATGTGCGTATCCGTAAGTTTGTTAAAACTAAATAATATGTAACTATTCAGTAGTATTCTCAAAAATACTGGGTCGCTGCCCAGAGAACAGCGTCGCTAATGCGTAGGTAGCGGTGACGTTTTGTTTTTTACACGTTGATAAATAGCTGCGGATTCGGCAGAAATTGATCGCGCCTTCCATTGATCGGAAGCACCCTGATATTTTTTGTTGCACCTTGGTCATGCGAATATCTCGCTCACCCTGATTATTGGTGAATGGAATATCACTGGATGTCATAAAGCGAAGCACGTCGTTTTCAAACTCCCGAAGGCGTTCAAGTAAGTTTCGTGATTTTGATTTTTTTTGCCTGCCGCGTTTCGGTGGTTTATGTTCGGCTGTAGGGCACTCGACATCGGCCCTCAAGAGGAGTTCTCGATATTTCTTACGATAGTATGCGGATTGAAATTTTGTTAAATCGCCGCCATTATCATTTACTTTTTTATTAATTTTTATTAACAAGCCCTGCATATCTTTTGCCCAGACTTGACCATCTTTCTCCCAGGCAAACTCTAGCTCACGCAGGTGGTGCGCATTGCATAAAGCATGAATACACTCAGTATAGCGATAATAGGGTTTCCAATGATCATGGCAAACTACACCCTTAAAATTAGGGGGTATCCCCATTTCATTCATCGCTTCAGTGCCGCGCCTTTCATGAGGAAATAAATAGGTCCAGCTTAAATCACTGGCACAGTGCAACCATTGACGATCGCCACTCACATTAATGCCTGTCTCATCGGCATGTAAGCAGGCTGTGCTTTTTAGCTGGCCTTTAATTATCTCCTCTATACCGGAGCTCACCAATAGTGCCGAAGCTAGCTGGTTAAAGTTAAAGATCGTTCCTGCACTAATGGGAATGCCTAACTGATCAGAAAAATACTCTTCGATCCGGTTATAGGGCAGCAGTTGATATTGCGATAAATATACCGCGTGCGCTTTCACTTGATGGCCATATTGGATAGCACCTGTGACGTTTTCAGGAAAGGGCGCTACTACGACAGTGCCTGCTTCATCCTTCCATCTCTCAGCTTTATATTCAGTCACCGAACGCTTTATTTCAATATCAACAACTTGGCGTCGCTCAAAACCTGCGGGGGTATATTGGCCTTTGGGTAATGTTCTTTTATCCAATTTAATCACATGAGTGTGATCGGGGTCGTCATACTGGACCAGTGTTTTACCTGCGTGACCTTTTTGACCACCCACTTTTTTAGTACTACGTTCGCGGGGCTTTTTTTCGCGGTTAGGATCTGCTGAGGGTGGCTTGCTACTATTTTTACTGTTCATTCCTAGGCGATCGCTCAGTAAACTAATCACCAATAAGAGCATTTCACAGACCGTGCGCATTGAGGCTGATAGCGTTTTATCAGCCTCAATGACTTTCCTTGCATCCTTAATGGATTGTTCTATATTTATGCCGCCGATCGTCACTGTATACTTTCTTCAATATTCAGTATATATAGCGTTATTATAACTTGAGTTCTATTTGAGGTGTTGCATTATCGGAATTAATGCTGAATAGTTACAATAATATTAGCTTTGAATGTTTATGCTTGGAGGTTATAAAAACAATTGCCTGCCCCTGCAAGTGCATTTATTTTTGTTTTTTTGTGCAGACTTTAATTAACTGAATTAAAGTTTTTAACTTTAGCTCAACTTGTGGGGAGGTAATGCTAAATCCTATATTTAAACGAAAACAATGTGGGTATAAAGCCAGCGTACTGAAATCTTCTCCAATACGAATATCAAGTCTATTTTTGAGTGCAAGTTCTTTCAATTTTATTGTGTTTAAATCAGCGACTTCAATCCATAATACGAAGCCACCTGAAGGTTTACTTATTTTACAGTTTGCTGGTGAATTTTCCTGAAAATACGAAATAAACTGCAGGCTTTGTTGATGTATATGTAAACGTATTTTTTTCAAATGTTTTGTATAATCCCCACGTCTAATAAAGTCTGAAATAGCTAATTGCAGAGACGATGTCACACCTTGATAAGACATCAACCTAGATTGTAAATAAGCGTGTAAATAACGCCCTGGCAAACACCAACCTAACCGATAACCTGCGGCAATAGTTTTAGAAAAAGAGCCGCACCATAATATGTAACCTTCTCGATCCCAATGTTTAGCCGGCAACGGTAATATGACTTGATAGTCTAGTTCTAGGTATACATCATCCTCAATGATTGGAATTTTATATTGTGTTGCTAGTTCAGCTAACCTTTGTTTTTGTAAGGCACTCATTGAAAGTCCTTGTGGATTCATATGAGAAGTACAAAATAATCCTGCTTTGATTAGGCCAAGTTGCATTTGATTTTGCAGCTGATCAAGATCAATGCCCTTATCTACTGACGGAATTTCAACAACGCGACGGCCCATTGCACCTAATAACTCTAATAAACCATTAAAACAAGGTGAGCTAATAGCGACGGCATCACCGACTTGTGTGGTTATTTCAATTGCCGTTCTAATTGCATCCAAACAACCGTGGGTGATCACGCATTCTTGCGCTGAAAAGTGAAAACCTAAAGGCTTAAAGTGCTCCGTTAAACTTGCCCGTAATACTAATTCCCCTTGTGGGTTAGGGTAATGGCTTATTTGCTTACCCTGTTGCTTCATCGCACGTTTAAAGCTCTGTTGTAGTTTATCAACGGGAATTAAGTCGAGATCGTAACGGGCAATACCTAATGGACAAGGGTCAATAAAAGGATTGTATAACTTAGGCACTTTAGGGTCTGTTATCGAGCTTTGAAATGACACTAATGTTGGAGATTCAATGTTATCTGTTAACAATGATTTTTGTGCCACATAATAACCCGATTGAGGCTTTGCAATTAACCACCCTAAAGACTCTAAATGTTGGTAACAATTTAAAGCGGTTGTCATACTAACGTTATGCTGGTGCTTAAATCTCCGTAGTGAAGGCATTTTACTGTGAAGAGCTAACTGACCTTCTTCAATTTGTTTTATACATTGTTCCGCTAATTTTATATACCGCATAAACTAACTGTACCGTTTAAATTTCATATTTTTGTACCTGTTCTTTTTTTTAGTTTGTTTGATAATACAGCTCGAGTCAAGTAGTGAAGCTGCTCTTTATAATAAGAAGCTCTAAAGGAACGTGATATGAAAAAAAGCGATTTAATAGTAGGTATTGTGGTTATGATTATATGGGGTACCAACTTCTCGGTGATCAAACTAGGCGTAAGCGCAATAGACCCTCTATTGTTAACGGCATTTCGTTTTAGTTTAGTTGCTTTTCCTGCGATATTTTTCGTTAAAAAACCAGATGTATCTTGGTGGTACTTGATTGCCTACGGATGGATTTTTGCAATTGGTGTATGGGGAATGGCTACTTGGTCAATTGATGCTGGATTAAGTGCAGGAATGGCGTCGGTGTTATTACAAATGAACGTGGCGTTTGGTTTATTTTTAGGGTATTTCATATTAAAAGAAGCACTTCAGCTTAATAAAATAATCGGTTCAGCGTTAGCACTAAGTGGATTGTTATTAAGTTTAACTGTGACTGATGGCTCAGTGACAAAGATGGGTTTGATGCTAATTTTATTCGCTGCTTTATCTTGGAGCTTAGCGAGTATTACCATTAAAAAAGTAGGCACTAAGCAGGTATTTGCATTTAGCTTATGGGCAATGTCCTGCGCCCCAATTCCTCTATTCGGTATCGTGTATTTACAATCTGGCATTGATGTTTTTGCACAGCTGCCTGAACAATTCAGTGGTTGGGTTGCTTTCTCTATTTTATTCCAAGCTTATCCTGTCACTTTGTTGGGGTATTGGATTTGGAATCGTTTGTTGGTCGCTTATCCTTTAAGTACAGTGGCACCACTTACATTATTGGTTCCAGTATTCGGTTTGTTAGGTGGTGTTTTATTTTACCAAGAGCAAGTTGGGGTGATTAAACTTATTGCTAGTTTATGTGTAATAAGCGGTGTTTTTATTGGATTTATTAATATACAAAAGGTTAAACAGGTACTGTCCCCCAAAGTGGGTAACTTTAAAAATTAACATTGTTTATTAATTAATTAAAGTAGGTTTGATGTTGGTAGCTGTAAAAATAGTGCCTGTCCCAGCATTTGAGCATTTGCTGAGGGAGCGACCTTTAATATTGCAGAGCTGGCAAAGGCTTTGGTTTTGGAAATGAGGAGGCAGGATTAGTTTTTATTCCACCTTTTGCAACAGGATAATCTTGTATCAGACACTCTGTTGATATATTTAAACCTTTATGTAGCTTACGAATCATGATTAACGTTAATTTTCTATTACAGTTGAGTATCTCAGATACTCGACCGCTGCCTCCGATATACGGGATTAAATCTTTATCTTTCAGCCCGTATTGCTCCATTTTAAAACGGATTGCTTCTATTGGGTTGGGGTAATCTATTTTGTGGTGTTTTGCTTCGTAGGCTTCCACTAGAGTACCTAAAACGTCTAGCTCATCCCCCTCTGGCGTATCCAATTCCGCATCCATTATGGCGGCGATGCGCTCTAAGGCTGCTTCATAATCATCTTCGGTTTTTATTGGCTTAATATTCATATCGTCACCGCATCTATTTTATCGTACATCTTGTGCGTACCTACAAAGCCCACATAAACCATTTTGTACGGGTAGTTGATCTTTACTATTAGCCGGTAGTCGTTCCCTTTAATGTTGAAAACTACACGGCTGTCTTGGAGCACGCTGGCATTCTTAAACTGAGCCTTAAGCTCTTGAGGTGTAGACCAGTCTGCTTTAGATACTTCATTGTGCCACGCCTCTAGTTGGCCTTGGGAATCGGCATATTCACGTTGTTGCCAAAACTCTCTCAAGGTCTTTTTGGATAACATTCTCATTTAGCAAGCTGGGGCTCCCATTATGGGAGTTTTTATCGGGATGTCAAATTACGAAGTGTTTTAAGTATTGTGTTTTAAGCGGCTTATTGGCCAATCTAAGCGTTTTTACGCCCACCAAGCTCGTGCTTCCTTTGGCTGCACGCTCAATATGCTCGCTCCACCAATTTATGATAGGGGTTCGGCGTTTGATTGCCTTAAGGGCCATAATCTTGTGGATTGGGAATATGTGACCTCTAGTGATACGCCATGTATCTAAAGCGTGATTGGCTGTTTCTTAACCTCTAGCCGCTACCCGCACATAGGGCTAATGTATTGCTGCGTGACGCCTGTTCTCGCGCTTGTTAATGTGGCACCGCCGCATATCTATTGCTCTGGCACGTTCAAGCCATCCATGGGCACTCCATACGCGTTCCCGACACGTAAGGGCCCGAGAAACCAATCCCCGACGGCTTTAAATGTGCGTATCCGTAAGTTTGTTAAAGCCAAATGATATTAGTTTTGAGTGTTTATGTTTGGAGGTTATTAAGCGAGTGCCTGTCCCTGCAAGTGTTTCTGCAAGTGTTTAGCGACCAAGTAAGCGTGCGCTTGCTTTGGGTGCTTATAAAAGGGGAGTTGGGTGTTGCTGATATTATGCGGTAAAACGAGCGCCTGTTGCTGTGAGTATTTTCAAGTGTTTGTTTGATGTGGTACCACCGCCGCGTATAGATTTCTCTGTCACGTTCAAGCCATCCATGGGCACTCCATACGCGTTCCCGACACATAAGGGCCCGAGAAATCAATCCCCGACGGTTTTAAATGTGCGTGCTGGTAAGTTTGTTAAAATTAAATGGTATTAGCTTTGAGTGTTTATGCTTGGAGGTTATTAAAAATAGTGCCTGTCCTTGCAGGTGCTCTTTTGTGTATTTATTTATACATGTTTACCTTATTTAAAGTGGGGATTATTCATAATAAAAACCTCGTTACATATATTAATAACGAGGTTGTCTAATCTAACTAAATGGCTCTATTGATGATAGCTACTCACCTTTTTTAAGGCTAAAGGTTTCACTATATCTAGGCATATCATCTTGACGCCAATCATCACCCTCTTTGTGAATATGGAACCATTGGGGTTCAATATTTGACCAGCTCCAATCGGCAACATCTGTGATCATATCTTGTAATAATCGTTTATGTTTCTCAGCGACATCATTTTTTTCACTAATGTCGTCTTTAATATTAAACAATTGCCACTTGCCTGAGGCTTTAGTGCGAACCGCTTTCCATTCATCTCTACGAACAGATACATCATGAGCTGCTTTGCGATGGCGCATAACGTAAATACTTTCCCCTTTTCTAGCATCTTTATCAGAGATAATCGCTTGCCAAATGTCTTTACCGTCTAATGACTTATTTGTTGGTAATTGCGCGCCAGCTAAATGAGAAAATGTTGGGTATAAATCTAACGCAGAAACAACATAATTATAATGCGCACCGCCTTTAACTCCCGCAGGCCAATGCATCATCATAGGAACACGATGCCCACCTTCATGCGCACTACCTTTCCCTTCTTTAAGTGGCTTATTGACTCCACCTTTAGATACTTTCCCGCCGTTGTCACTCATAAATACAATTAACGTATTGTCATACTGACCTGAATCTTTTAATGCTTTCGTGATCTGTTCAACACCACGGTCTACTGCATATACCATGGCTGCATATGTTTGACGTTTCTTGTCCTTTATATGAGAGAATTTTTCTAGATCCTCATCTTTAGCTTCAAGCGGTACATGCGGTGCGTTATAAGCCAGATATAAAAAGAAAGGCTGTTGTTTGTCTTCAGATGCTTTGTTTATAAATGTTACTGCTTCTCGAGATAGTGCATCGGTAATATATTCTGTCTCTCTTACTTCTTGACCGTTATGCTCAAGCGGAGTGATGTAATCATTAAAATTTTTCACACCTTGCTTCTTCAAACGTTCATATTGAGGGCGGTACTCGCTAGGGAAAAATTTATGACCGCCACCTAAAAAACCATAAAATTCATCAAACCCTCTATTATTTGGATGATATGGACTTAACTCACCCAAGTGCCATTTACCAAGAGCCCCAGTAAAGTAGCCTGCTCTTTGCAATGTTTTACTAATAAATTCTTCATTAGGGTCGATACCTGTTGAAGATCCATTTACTGGTAAATTAAAATCTGAACCTATTTTATGTGGGTAACGGCCTGTCATTAACGCAGCTCGGCTTGGCCCACAAAATGGGTGTGCAACATAAGCGTCAGTGAATACTACGCCTTCATTGGCTAATGCATCCAAGTTAGGTGTTTTTACATCTGTTTTATGGTTATTAAAACCAACATCGGCATACCCATGGTCATCCGTTAAGATAAGTAGAATATTTGGTCTAGGTGCCTCTGTTGCAGCAAACGCTGAATTTGCTAACAAAGATAAGACACTTATTGTTTTTAATAGTTTTGTTTTCATATCATCCTCAAATTAGGTACATAACCCTGTTTTTTTATTTTTATAAATAGGCTTTTGCATGGTGATCTAACATTTCAACAGCTGGATCTTCTACACGGTTCAGCTCGCCTCTTAATAATTGAACCATTTTAGATATTTGCTTTTTGTACTTCTTACTTTTGATTAAATTGGTTACTTCACCTGGATCGTTTTGTAAATCGTAAAACTCATCCAAATTTTCGCCTGGATTCCAGACAAATTTAAACTCTGGGGTCCTGACCGCTCGTATACCAAACCAAGAACCGTTGTACCATTCATAAGCATATAAAGAGACATCTGGTTGCCCTTCTTCTGCTTTATCACCTTGCTCCATTAATGGAATTAATGTGTGACCGTCTTCATCACCATCGTCTGCAAGTTGCATCCAATCAACAAGTGTTGGTGTTATATCTAGCATAGAAACTTGACGGTTAACCGTTTTGGGTTTTAACGACGGATCTTTTATTAGTAAAGGCATTCGCATTAATTCATCATATGCGTAAGGCCCTTTGTCGTATAATGAATGTTCTCCTAACATACTGCCTTGATCACCCAACAGAACAATTCTTAAATCATCATAAACGCCCTCGTCTTTAGCCGTTTGTAAAAGTTCGCCTATGATGCGATCGACCATAGCAATTGCACCATAATAATAAGTGCGAGATTTACGCCAGTCCATATCGGTCATATGGCCAACATCATGCCAAGGCCACCAAATACCTGCTTGTGCTAATGGTTTATTTACACGCTTGGCCAAATGATTGTCAGGCAATGCAACCGTCTTAGGATCGAACATACTGGCATAAGGTTCAGGCACGCGGTAAGCTGGATGTGGTTGATTAAAACTGACGACCCCAAAAAATGGCCTCTCATCATGGGCCATTTGTTTTAGCATTTTTTTACCCGCCACAACTTTTTTATACGCTGCAGTATCTTCATAACTCCCATCTAATGTTATGTAGTACTCATGCTTTTCACCATTTTTGTCTAACTTGTCCTCGTAGTACCCTTCTATTTTTGGCACTTTATTCGTAGGGGTGTACTGACGAGTAAATCGTTCACGTGGTTCATGCCCTTGAACTAGATCTATTTCTGCGCCGCGTAATTCGGTACCGCGAGCGCCTAAATGCCATTTACCAACATGCCCTACTAAATATCCAGCATCGGATGCACGTTTAATTAATCCGCCTTCATCCAGACTTAATTCACTTTGGCGCGAGTGATAAAGCTCAACATTGTCATCTAATCCATTTTTATGACCCCATCGGCCTGTATAGAAAGCAGCTCTTGACGGTGAGCATAACCCGGTCGTTGTCATCGCATTATCAAAACGTGTTGACTCAGAAGCGAGTTGGTCGATATTCGGAGTATTTACAGGCCCACCTCTATACGAAAAGGTGTCAAACCGCATATCATCAAACATTAATACCAGTACATTAGGCTTTTTATTTACGGTTTTTTGAATTGTTTCCACACTATTTTTATTTTTATCGACATTTGAGTCTTGTGAACAAGCACTCAAAATTGACATCGAAGACAAAAAAAGAAATATAGCTGGACTACTTTTACCTATTTTTATAAACATTCCAGATCCTATTTTAATTTTATAACACTGCTTATGAATGTAATCTGCGATTACTTAAATTTGTAGTTCAAGTAAAAGCTTAAATATCAAAAAATATGTTTAAGTTAGCATCAACGTTATTAATGAATCAACACGCCGGACAGTTCTAGACTCCAGAGCAAGCACAAAAGAGTCATGCAGCGTTGGTAGGAAGAGAGGCGGGGTAGCGGAGTCTTTCAAGCTAGTTGTCATAAAAAAGTTAATCAGTTGTCAATTTTTCAGGGTTCAGCGCTACGCTCTCGATAAAATTCCAGTTGCGGGTGTCACGAGACCACCGGGTAGGGTTTTGTGCTTTAGCCGCTTCATAGAGTTCTTTACACTGTTTTAATATCTCACGGTCTTCGCCTTTGTGGCGCTGACTGGGTGTCACATATTGAATACCACTATGCTGATGTTCTTCATTGTACCACGTGACAAAGGTATTCACCCATACTCGCGCTTTGGTGATATCCGAAAAACCTCCCCTCGGGTATTGAGGGCAATATTTAACGGTCTTAAAAAGCGCTTCAGAATAAGGGTTGTCATTACTGACTCGTGGGCGGCTGCGTGAACCCACAACACCCAAGTCTTTCATTTTCGCCTGCATGGTTGAGCACTTCATCGGTCCGCCATTATCGGAATGTAAAATAATACGCCCGTCGATACAGCCTTCATTATAAATGCTGCGCTGTAAAAGCGCAGCGGCATCATCACCGCTTTCACTTTTAAAAACTTCAGCGCCAACGATGTAACGGCTAAAGACATCCATAATTAAATACAAATAATAAAATTGCCCAACGACAGTAAAAATAGTGCCTGTCCCTGCAAGTGCGCAAGTGGTTGCGCCGCCGTGTATCGATTTCTCTGGCGCGTTCAAGCCATCCATGGGCACTCCATACGCGTTCCCGACGCATAAGGGCCCGATAAATCAATCCCCGACGGCTTTAAATGTACGTGCCGGTGAGCTTGTTAAAATTAAATGATATTAGCTTTGAGTGTTTATGCTTGGAGGTTATGAAACGAGTGCCTGTCCCTGAAAGTGGTGATATGTGTTTTCTCAATGAGATTAGTCTGTTATTGCCCAAAATGGGTGATGGGAGTTGTCGCTGGCCATATTTTTTTGGAAAGCTTGATGTGGATGTCCAGTCTTTGTTTTCTTGATGTGGATGTCCAGTCTTTGTTCATCCAGTCTTTGTTTTCTCTGAGAGCACAATCAAAGACATCTCAATCGCTAAAATCATACTGTTTAGTATTCTTTATGGGCTTGCTATATTGGAGCGCTATTTTGAGTGCCCATCTATGCAATTCACGCCTGATATGGCGCCGCCGTGTATCGATTTCTCTGGCGCGTTCAAGCCATCCATGGGCACTCCATACGCGTTCCCGACGCATAAGGGCCCGAGAAATCAATCCCCGACGGCTTTAAATGTGCGTATCCGTAAGTTTGTTAAAATCAAATGATATTAGTTTGAGTGTTTATGCTTGGAGGTTATTAAAAATAGTGCCTGTCCCTGCAAGTGTACCTCTCCCGTCGCTTTGCGTGATGACCTGGCCGTTTGCGACCAGGTTGGCAACGTGCCTTTGTGCTGAGCGTCTTGGGATACTTGGGTGGTGGGTTAACAGCTCGGCCATCGATAAGCCTTGGGCGGACGCATGAATACTATTTAATAGCTGAGTGCTGGCGGATAAGTGTTGAGAGATAGCTGGCATGATGTTTTGGCGCAATTCAAGTAAGAGTTGGCGCAATTGTGGCACGTTCAAGCCATCCATGGGCACTCCATACGCGTTCCCGACGCATAAGGGCCCGATAAATCAATCCCCGCCGGCTTTAAATGTGCGTATCTGTAAGTTTGTTAAAACCAAATGATATTAGCTTTGAGTGTTTATGCTTGGAGGTTATTAAAAATAGTGCCTGTCCCTGCAAGTGTTCGAGGAGCAGAAGAAATGTAGTTGCTATATGTATCCTGTCGGATACAATAAGGTTATGCCAAATATGATAAATACAATCAACGAGTACACCGACGCTAAGGGGAAAAGCCCGTATGCCGATTGGCTACAAGGTCTACGTGATAACAGAGCCAAAGCTAAAATCTTAATGCAAGTCGATAAAATGGAGTTGGGCTTGCTGGGTGATGTGGAGCCTATAGGCGATGGTTTAAGTGAGTTGCGTATTCACTACGGGCCAGGTTATCGCGTTTACTATGGTAAAGAGGGTCAGCAAGTCTTTTTACTATTGTGTGGTGGCGATAAGTCAACGCAGCCAAAAGACATCAGCAAAGCGAAAGCGTACTGGAAAGATCACAAGCGGAGATATAAAGATGACGCGTAATGTAAGAGCAACACACAACGAGTACTTGCGTGACCCTGAAATCGCAGCAGAGTACCTCAGTGAAGCGTTAGATGATGGCGATGCGGCTGTTATTTTAATGGCCTTGCGTAATATCGCTGAGGCGCAAGAGGACGGGATCAGCGGCTTAGCACAGCGCTCACACTTAGGGCGTGAGAGTATGTACAAAATGCTTTCTTCCAGTGGCAACCCTAAATTATCCAGCTTCACTAAATTAGTTCATGGCCTAGGGCTGAAGCTCAAAGTTGAAAAAGACTTAACCCATGTTCCGGCCATATAACTTTAACCCAAAACATGAAAAGCCAAAGGCCTGTTTATGGGGGGGGTATCAAGCTTCTTTCGCCGCTTGTCACATGACTTGTAAGCTCGTACCTCACAGTAACCCAAGCGCCAAGCTGCACTGTGCCAACCGGAGGCCTCATCACTTCGTAAAAAAGTGGCTAATAAAGTTGCGCCTAACGGCGCAAGTGCTCTGGGCAAAAACGGTAGTGGGCTACGGTGTTGTGTCGGGTGCATGCTGTTGCTGATATTATGCGGTAAACGAGTGCCTGTCCCTGTAAGTATGCTGTAAGTATGCTGTAAGTATGCTGTAAGTATGCTGTAAGTATGCTGTAAGTATGATATGTGGCACCGCCGCGTATCGATTGCTCTGGCGCGTTCAAGCCATCCATGGGCACTCCATACGCGTTCCCGACGCATAAGGGCCTCAGAAATCAATCCCCGACGGTTTTAAACGTGTGGCCGGTAAGTTTGTTAAAACCAAATGATATTAGCTTTGAATGTTTATACTTGGAGGTTATTAAAAATAGTGCCTGTCCTTGCAGGTGCTCCCCTGGCTACCCGATTTTTTTCTTTTTTTCGACTAGATCACTGCAAGCTAATTTTTTTTTTGTGTAATAGAATTTACTGTATAAAGCCCACCGATAGGTAGCATCGCTACAAACATGATAATTTTCTTGCTGTGTGTAGCTGGTTACAGCGTAATGAGCTATATGAGGAAACCCGAACATTAAAATCAAGCTAAAGATTAAACTTCTCGCAAACAAAGTTTTCGCTCTAGGAGTTAAATTTTTCCGGAGTAGTCCTTGAATCACTCCCCCAATGACGATTATAAGACCGCCAATGCCAGCGCCCAGCATGTATGTTGACCCCTTGTCAAAACCAACCACAGGGAGACCACTTGACAGGGCGGTTGTGAGATCATTCATGCTAAGAGCAAACCATGCTAAAGCAGTAAGAGCGAATACCAGAAAAAAGCCAATACTCAAAAGCCGAACTAAAACTGATGGATGCAGTTCCTCATTCATTATTGAAGCCTCGGCCTTCCGGTAAGAAACTTATCTATCGTATGCTTAGCCGCATCAATTAAGACAGATTTTGCAGGTTCAACTGCGTAGTCAAAAATTGAATTTGCTAACTTACCCATATCTTGATATAAGTTTTGCTTTACTTGATCTATTCGACCTTCAATGCTGTTACCGATGTCATCCAAACCAGCTATAACTCTGTCTGTAACCCCAAAGTGTTCATCCAAGGCACCCAAAGCCATAGATGTGCCAATTCCCACCAAAACGACCGCTGCGATTGGCCCTATTGCTATAGTAAACCCCATTGCAACAACTGCAGATGCAGCAACTATTGATGCGCCTGTAGCAATACCTACCTTCACTACATCGGTGGCCAAGGAACCAATAAGCTGGCTTAGCGTGGCCTGATCTGTTAAAAAATAATCTGCCACTCTATAAGCGGAAAGCAATACGATTGATAGAATACTACCAGACTTTACAGCGTGTATTGCCCCTGCTTTGCCTAGCCCCATGGTGATAATTTTAGGATTCTTTATGCCGTATT
>CANLTI010000059.1 GCA_947494095.1 uncultured Pseudomonadales bacterium | reverse complement strand
GCGCCCCTTCGAGCGCCTTGCCGAGAAAACAGAACTCTACGTCTAATTGGACAAACTATTATTGCCTCGCCCCTAACGCTTTTAAAAATACAGTGCTTGTAAAGGTTCTGCTGTTAGAGGCAATGCTTCATATGCAGTGCCTTTATATGCAGGGCTTAAAAGTCTCGCGCTTAAGCCTGGCCAATTATCCACGCTATTCCGATAACATATCATGACCAATTCAAATGCCAATTTTCAGTTGAACCTCAAGCCTTCACGCTTGAGGGTTGGGGTGCCCTTTATGTTGTGGGCGGTAGCAGCGGTGCTTGCGCTATTGGGGCCATTTTATATTATCGCTAAAATGCTATTTATGGCGGCTTGGCTTGGTATCGGTGTGTATTATTGGCGTCACTTAAAGAGTACCCAGTGCTATAGTCAGCTAAGGCTTGAGAGCGGTAATTTAATTTTAGGGTTTAGTCATGGGCAAGAGCCAGAGCTTATTCACCTTGTGGGCCGTCAGCGTGTTTTGCCTTGGCTGGTCGAATTAAATATAGTGAGAGAAGATGGCAAGCAATATTGCTGGGGTATTGCCGCTGATGCCTTAAGCCGTGATGAATTTAGACGGCTTAAGGTATTTGTTAAAACATATTGCGGTTAGGGGCGAGGAAAGAATACATGATCCAATAACACTAGCTTTCTACTTCCTCTCCTCGACATTATGCTCCTGCAATGTCTAATAAGGGGCTCCTGCCCCGATGCGTTGCTCAAAGCGTTACATGCCATGCCCCAGCATGCGGCCCTTGCCGAGAACATAGAACCCTAAGTCTAATCGGACAAACTATTATTACCTCGCCCTTAGTGGTTGGATGTTTTTGCGGTGTTTTTAATTTTTCGCTTGCGCCTATAGCCGGGGTTTTGTTGTTGCTCTTGCTGCTTTATTGCCCACTCTATATGCTCTTGCACCATGGCGTCGGCGCTGGCGTGTTGCGCTTTGAGCGCTTCAATAATACGAATATCACTCGGTGCATTACCGAGGCCAACGGCCAAATTACGCTGCCAGCCGCTGTAGCCTATTCGGCGTAAAGGCGAGCCTTCGGTATTGCTTAAAAACGTTGCCTCATCCCATAAAAATAAATCGAGTAGCTCGATGTTGTTTAGTTGATGGCGGGCGTTAAAATCGGGCTCGGCGGTGGTGTGAGCATATTTATTCCAGGGGCAAATAGCTTGGCAATCATCACAACCAAAAACACGGTTGCCAATAGGCTCGCGAAACTCAACCGCAATAGCGCCTTTATTTTCGATTGTTAAATAGCTGATACAGCGCGTTGCGTCTAGCGTGTAAGGGGTAGGAAAGGCATCGGTTGGGCAAACCTTTAAGCACGCTGTACAGGTTCCGCAGTGATCTTCACTTTTGATGTTGTCGGTAATTAACGGCAAAGAGGTATAGATCTCGCCTAAAAAAAACCAGCTCCCCGCTTCTTTATGTATAACTAAGGTATTTTTACCTATCCAGCCGAGCCCGGCTTTTTCGGCCAGTGGGCGTTCGAGTACCGGTGCGCTATCAACAAAACCGCGTTGGCTTGGCGGCGTAAGCCCAGCCTCTATGGCAGCGGTATTAATTTTTTTGGCCAGTGTGGCAAGGCGTTTGCGCATTAATTTGTGGTAGTCACGACCTAACGCATAGCGTGCGATATACGCTTTATTAGGCGTTTTTAGCGTTTTAATATGGTCACTGTTAAGCGCTAAATAATTAAGCCTTACCGAAATAACGCGCACAGTATTGGGCACTAAGTCCTCGGGTGTGTGGCGCATAGTCCCATGATCGGCCATCCAAGCCATATCACCATGATAGCCATTAGCAAGCCATTGCTGGAGCTTTTCACGGTAGCCGTCGAGGTTGGTATCGGTGATGCCGACATCATCAAAACCTAGCGCTTGACCCCAGGTTTTGATGTTTTGGCTCAGTGTGCGTAAAAAGTCTAAACTGGGCTGCTCTGGCATTATAGGGGCTTCTTTGTGACAACAATATTGTATAAATCGGTACGGCGATCTTTAAGGTTTCTGACTGAACCTTCGCTGTGCAGTACTTTAAGTTTGGCCATATCCAAATCAGAAAACAACAACATTTCGGTATTGGGGGTGGCTTCATTTAATACCGCATCATGCGGAAAAGGAAAGTCGGAGGGGGTCAGTACTGCGGACTGACTGTATTGGACATCGAGGCTTTCGACTTGCGGTAAGTTGCCTACACTGCCTGCAATTACCACATAGCATTCGTTTTCGATAGCGCGCGCTTGGGCACATAATCTCACGCGCAAATAACTGTTTTTAGTGTCAGTCCAAAAAGGAACAAATAAAATATCGAGTCCTTGCTCTGCCAAAATACGCGACAGTTCGGGAAACTCAACATCGTAACAAATTAAAATACCAACGCGTCCAGCATCGGTTTCAAACACCTTAACGGTATCACCCCCTTGAATAATCCAATCATTTTTTTCGTGCGGGGTAATATGAATTTTTCGCTGCTCATCGATATGGCCATTGCGGTGGCACAGGTAGCTAACATTATAGAGTTTGCCGCCTTCTTCTAAAGGCATCGAGCCGGTAATAATATTGGCGTTATATTCAATAGCCATACGTGACATATCATTTTTGAGCCGCTCAGTATGCTGCGCTAAATGACGAATATCTTCGGTTTGAGAGCTTTGCGCACTTAAGCCCATTAAAGGCGCATTAAAAAACTCGGGGAACAAAATAAAATCACTTTGATAATCTGATACGGTATCAACAAAAAATTCTACTTGCTCTAGCATTTGAGCATAGCTATTAACCGCACGCATTTGCCACTGCACAGCACCCACACGCACAATAGATTTAGTGGTTTCTAGTACGGTATCTTGCGGCTCGTATAAAATATTATTCCACTCGAGCAGTGTTGCATAACCTACTGACTGGGCATCTTCGGGGAGGTACTTTTTGAGTAGGCGTTTAACTTGAAAATTGTTAGATAATTGAAAACTCAAAATTGGGTCGTAAATACTTTTTTGGCCCACCTCGCGAATATACTGCATAGGTGAAAACTGCTGGCTATGCTGGTGATAGTTGGGGATGCGGCCGCCGGCTAAAATAGCGCGAAGGTTGTACTGCCGGCAGAGCTCTTTACGGGCATCATAAAGCCTGCGGCCCAAGCGCATACCGCGATGACTTTTAGCGATGACAACATCTAAACCGTATAGCGCATCGCCTTTGGGGTTGTTGTTGACTTGATCGTTGGTGTCAACAATGTCTTCATAGGTATGTGGGTTAGAAAAACGTGAGTAGTCCACCTGTACACTCAGCGCAATACCCACGAGCTGATCGTCATCCAAAATACCAATCTGGCCTTCTGGAAATTCATTAATCAAATACTCGATCGTATGGCTTGGCCAAGCGCCGCCTAACGTAGAATAAACGTTATCCATTAGGGCCTTCACTTGAGGGTATAGGGTCATGGATAAATTGCAAAGTTCTAAGCGTGTGTGCTCAGCTGTCATATTGGATGATCCGGTGATTGGCAAATGTTTGCTAGTAGCCACTTGGCGCGCGTGGAGCAAAAGCCCGCATGACTACGTCAGTACATCAGTAGGGTTTGATATTATGCTTGCTGTTGGCAGGCGGTTGGTTTGATGAATATTATGACATTTAGCATGCATTAACGAAAAGCTTTAAATGCAGCGCGCTCAAAAGCTTGCTAAAGCTGTTTGTTGGACTGTGTTAAAATGGCAAAAAATGTGAGCAACAAACATGAAAAATGATGTAACCATTGGTTTATGCAACCCCAAAAGCCCCTCTAATGTAGGCGCTGTTATGCGCGCGGCCGGTTGCTATGGTGTTGATGCTGTCAATTATACGGGCGAGCGCTTTGCGCGTGCGGCTAAATTCCAAACAGATACTAAAAACCGTCAAAATGAAATACCGCTATCAGGTGTTAATAGCTTAACCGAAGGCTTGCCCGCCGATGTGAGTATTGTGTGTGTAGAGCTAGCTGAAGGCGCCATCGCCTTACCTGAATTTAACCATCCAGATAAAAGCCTGTATATTTTTGGCCCCGAAGATGGCTCTATTACACAAAGTATTGTCGATCAAGCCTGCGCGGTAGTTTATGTGCCGACTATAGGCTGCATGAACCTCGCTGCGACGGTGAATGTTGTATTGTATGATCGGCTCGCAAAAAGTAACGCGGTGGTTGACCACCAAGCAATTATTCAAAAAAGTCGCGATGTGAATAATCGCTTGGTCTTTAAAGGACCTGCTTAAATAGGGTTTGTAATGTAACTATTCAGAGGGGCCGTAATTGGGCGCTAATGAATTATTTTCTGGGCCGCTCAAGCCATCTGCGACTTTGTGCTCCTCGACATTATGCTCCTGCAAAGTCTAATCTTGCATATCCCTATGCAGGTGCAAAGTCTACCCCCACGCATCCATGCTGGGGCGGTCGCTATATAAGCGCTCTCGACAATTTGCTCCTCGACTTTATGCTCCTGCAAAGT
Source organism: uncultured Pseudomonadales bacterium (assembly GCA_947494095.1). Lineage (GTDB taxonomy): Bacteria > Pseudomonadota > Gammaproteobacteria > Pseudomonadales > Cellvibrionaceae > Marinagarivorans. Next base: position 20,856 of record CANLTI010000059.1, on the reverse strand, counting down.
CTAATCTTGCATATCCTTATGCAGGTGCACTGTCTACCCCTTGCTTTCCCTGCAAGGCCCGGCGCTTAAATGCCCAAAAAATAACCCATCAGCACCCTGCCAAGAGGGATTTGTTAACTTGACTGAATAGTTACTTTGTAATTAGCTTTTGTGCCGCTTAAAAATTAACGATGTATTCACACCGCCAAAAGCAAAGTTATTACTCATCATAATATTGGTATTAACATCACGTGCTTGGTGTTGAATGTAATCTAGTGCGGCGCAGCGAGGATCTATATCGTCGAGGTTGACCGTTGGGTTGAACCACCCTTCATTCATCATACGTATTGCCGCCGAGGCTTCTAGTGCGCCGCATGCTCCTAGGCTGTGACCTAAATAACCTTTTAATGTGCTAAATGGTGTATCTGCGCCAAACAAATCATAGGTTGCATGCGATTCGGCAATATCGCCATGAATGGTGGCTGTACCATGGCCGCTAATATAGCCAATATCTTGTGGTGTTAACTGTGCATCGTTGAGCGCCAACGCCATGACTTTTGTCATGGTTTTTTTATTAGGCCTCACAAGATGAGTGCCGTCGCAGTTAGTGGCAAAACCTACTATTTCAGCAAGAATATTCGCCCCCCGGCTTAGTGCAAAATCTCGTTCCTCTAAAACGAGTGTGCTGGCGCCCTCGCCTAACACTAAGCCGTCACGGGCACGATCAAAAGGGCGTGGCGATTTTTCGGGCTCTGAGTTTTTAAGGCTGGCCGAATACACCGAGTCAAAAACGGCTGCCTGTGTTGGGCACAGCTCTTCGGCACCGCCGGCGAGCATTACCGTTTGTTGACCTGCGCGAATAGCTTCGTACGCATAACCAATACCTTGACTACCCGCTGTACAGGCGCTGGTGGTGGTGTACATTCTGCCCGACGTACCAAAAAGCACGCTAATGTTGACCGCTGCACTGTGGCTCATCATGCGCAAATAGGTGGTCCCACTAATTGACTGCGTGGTTTTATTGTCTAGTAAATTAAAAAACTCCATCGCCGCTTCACTGCTTCCTGTAGCGGAGCCATAGGCGACACCGGTTTGACCACTTTTAATAATAGGGTGTCCGGCCAGTTGTGCGTCGGCTAATGCATATTCTGTCGCGGCCACCGCCATTTGTGCAACTCGCCCCATGCCGCGCTTTTTTTTAGGGCCGTAATGTTCGGGCATGGCAAAATGATCAACAGGGGCTGCAAGGCGGGTTTGTAGATCGGGGTAGGCGTCCCACTCGGTCATATAGCGTACGCCATTTTTACAATTTAAAAGGCTGGCTTTTATCTCGCTCCAATGATGGCCAAGGACACAAACATTACCGGTGCCTGTAATGACTACACGTTTATTCAAAATGAGTTCCTTTATCTAATGGCTTTCTAAAAACGCTTAAATTTGCACTGGCATATTCAGTGTTAGTGGCTTGATTAAAAATAGTACATTTAAACGATGCAAGATTACCGCCTACGCTAGCGGCCTCTTCGCAATGCACAATTAGCGTACTCGATGGTGGGAAGTATGCGGTATTTGTGCTGTATTTTCGTGTGCCAAGCAGTAGCCCTATGTGTGGTTCTACTGCGCCTTCTTCAAGCAGTACTCCCGCTATCAGCGCTGCCGTTTGACCCATATACTCAATGCCTATCCAGCTGGGCACACCTTTATTGTGAGTAAAAAAAGAGGCGTGAGGCGTGATACCTATTTCGGCTTGAGCGCTGTTATGCGTAACGCTAACAATACGGTTTAATAACAACATCGGTTGGCGATGCGGTATAAGCTCTAATATGCGCGCTTCAACGAGGTGAGCATTGTCGGGGACCGTGGTTGCGCAAGTTATCGCGGTTTGATCTTTATCCGTTCGGCTCATGATTGCTCCTTATCAGCAGGTGAGGCGTGAGTAATTTGCGCTGCTGTGTTTTTCCAGTAGGGGTAAAAATTAAACCATTGGTAAGGCGCTCTAGCGACCTGGGCTTCAAGTGCATGTGCAAATTGGGCAGCATAGCGCGTAAGGTCTTGCTCTGAGTGCTTGCGTTCAATCACGACCTTGTCGCTAAAGGGGACTAATTCAAAATACACTTTCTTTTGTTTGCGATAAGAGAACATTAATTGCACCTCGCACTGCAGGACTTTTGCTAGCATATAAGGGCCAATAGGAAACTGTGCAGTACGCCCTAAAAAATTAATCGGCACGGCGCGCTCTTCACCACTAAGCGGAATACGATCGCCTGCAATAAATAACCATTCACCCGCTTCTATTTTTGCTTTTAGCGTGAGTATTGTAGGAATATCAAGTTGATCAACTTGATAGATATGTATGCGCGACTCTGAGTTAACACTTTGCATAGCATTAACAAAATTTGCTGAATGTTGGTCATATACCAGCGCGTTAATGGTCTTACTTTTATAGCGCTGCATAAAGCCACGGCAAAATTCTAAATTACCAAAATGTGAGCCAATAATAAGTTGCCCGGCCGGTTTTTCTAAAAATGCCTTAAGTTCGGCTTCGTTTGCGATATCAAAGTCGTCTTCTTTGATGGGGGCAGACCATGCAAGTAGTTTATCAACGATGGAGTTTGCAAATGCATATAGGTGTTTGAAGACATGGCGGTAGCCTGGTTTTGAATGCCACATTTTAGGGTAGGCGGCGTAATGAGTGTGCAGAAATTCTAGAGAAGATTGCCTAGCATTTTTAGCAAATAATAAAAAATATAATGTAATAGGGATTAATATAATATTAAAAAGTCGGCGCCCTAATATTTTGTGCAAGCCTATTAAAAATGCCAGCCCCTTAAAAGTGCCGGCTTCTTTAATTTGTGACCAATGTTTTTTTGAAGATGTCATTGTTAAATTACTTAATTGGTTTGGTGCGACGCAACAATATAGCGGGTAAGCGTATGAACATGCCCAGCATTAGTCGTGTATGAAGAGAGATAAGCAGTAAATTATCACGTAAATAATTAAAATGAGAAACACTATTTTCTGGGTAAACAACCTGTGTATCAATGAATGCTGTATCAATATTCAGCCAAACTGTTTTAACAATCATATCGGTGTCAAAATCCATGCGAGAGCCAATGTAGTAGCGATCAAAAACTTTTTCACATTGCGCTAACGGGTATACCCTAAAGCCACACAAGCTGTCTTTTACTTTTAATGATAGCGTTTCTATCGCCACCCAAAAATCAGTGACTTTACGGCCGTAGACGCGTGCTTTAGGGGCTGAAGCATCAAATACAGGGCGACCACAAATGAGCGTGTTAGGTGCTGCTTTACTGTGTGTGATGAAGGTGGCTATATCTTCTACGCAATGTTGGCCGTCGGAATCTATTTGAATGGCATGGCTAAAACCTAAATGTGCGGCATAAGTCATGCCTGATTTTACCGCTGCGCCCTTGCCCCGGTTGCGAGGGTGTTTAATTAAATAGATCGACGGGTGTTGAGCGAGTTCATGCTCTAAAGTTGCGAGGCTTTTGTGTGAGCTACCGTCATCTACTACAATAATGCTCAGCTTGGTGGCAAGTAGCTGCGGTAAAAAATGAACAAATTGGCGCTCGTGATTGTAATGAGGAATCAATAGACAATAATTGGAATTAGACATTGTTAAATATGAGCTTTCCTTCGCTTAGGCGATTACCTTCATGGGTATAAGAAAAGGTAAAAGCAGATTTTGGCTGGATATGTTTGATTGTGAGTAAGACATGCTGTTTTGGCATTATGACAGATTGAAACTTCAGGTTGTCGATACGCGTGAACGCCCTCGCTTCTGGGTATAAATATTCGCACAAGCGAGCAGCCCAATGTGTTTGTACGACACCTGGCAATACTGGCGCATTAGGGAAGTGCCCTGTAAACCAATGAATGCTTTCGCTAATGTATAGGCTTATTTTGGCGGTATCTTGGTGTTGTTCAATAGCCTTGAATTCTGGCCATTGGTTGCCAGAAAAGTCTGCCATTAAAGTTTCGAGATTAGAGGTGTTCATAAAGAGTGCTCAAAAAAACGCGGCTCATAATACCTGAGTGCGTCTAACAAATAAAAGATTTAGCGATTCCCTCTTCGGTAATGATATTCGCTTGGAGGCCTATACTGGTTTTTATCGGGCAGGCCTATGTCCGGTAAAAGCCTTGTGTGTGACCTTTAGTCATTAAAAGTGGTTATTAAGGATAGTTATTGAGGGCTTTTCTAAAGGTGCAAAAATAAGCATTCTCAACGCATGGGTAAAAAGTACCGGTAAGGGGCGGTTGTACAAGGTGATCGTAATAGGTGGCTATGAAAAGCTAGGCTCCAAAGCGCTTTATATAAAACTGGCGAAAGACGAGTTCAGCAGCGCCAAAGCTCATAAAAAAACCATAACTGAGTAAGCCGTTGTACATGGCCCATTGCGCTAAGGAGCCCCAGAACACGGTAGCGCCGGCAGCGATGGCATTAAGGATCAACAGTCCTCCCCATACCGCGGTCAGACGACGTGTGTAGCGTTTAGCGTTGGGTGTAATCGTCTTCCCTGCAAGCCGTGCAAAACGCTCAATTAAACTACAAGGTGTGGTGAGGCTATATAAAAAAAAGCTAGCAATACTTAAGTTGGCGATTACGGGGTAAAATTTGAGCAGGCTCTGGCTGTTTGTGGCCATTAATAGCACACTAAACCCAACAATGACGGCAATCATCCCTGTGTGTGACGCGTCTTTGGGTTGTTCAGTGCCAGTGCTTGCGGATTTTTTTAGGCTCGCGCGATAAGCCAAAAGCTTAGCCGCAGCCAGCGCAAGAAATAATACAGCAAAAGCGCTAGGGTTAATGCGTTGTAGGCCAAAGTACACCATCGCGGGATACGCCACTGTAAGCAATACCGCAACTATAGCGATTAATGTCTTCATATATCCGACTCAAAGCGGACAGTATAGCTTTGAACCCTCTTATTCAATAATGCTTTATGCCTTGCTTTTTGGTGGTAGTGGCAGATGATTTATTAGGCGATGCCACCTATAATCGCCTTTTATTTTATTTCTTAAAGGCTAATGTGTGGTGAATGCACTAAAAAATGCACCAATTGCTGTACTGGACTACGAGCTAACATGCGCAACCGGTTGTGGTGTTGCGCAATTACGCAGTGCTTTGGCGCTGCAGCAATCCGGCCTTAGGGCCAATGATTTTGAGCATTCTACTTTACCGACATGGATTGGTCGGGTACCTGAACTTGATAATTTTAGATGGCCTGATAATGATGCGTTGTGGCATAGCCGTAATAATGCGCTCATTCATTTGGCATTACACCAAGGCCAGTTATTGACCAATATTGATGCGCTGGCCACGCAGTTTGGTCGCGCACGAATAGGCATCATCATGGGCTCGAGTACATCGAGTATTGATCGCTCAGAGCTGGCTTATCGGCATTTAACGCCAAGCGGAGAGTTAGCGCCGGAGTTTCAACAAGAAAACGTGCTTAACCCTCATGCGCCGGGCTTGTACCTTGCCCATTTGACGGGTATTAGCGGGCCAAACATGACCATTAATACCGCGTGCTCTTCTTCGGCCAAGGTATTTGCCAGTGCCGCAAGGTGGTTGCAGGCAGGGCTAGTAGATGCTGTTTTGGTGGGTGGTGCAGATACCTTGTGTTTGAGCGTGCTACAAGGGTTTGATTCTTTGCAATTGGTTTCTGAGCAGCGCTGTAAGCCTTTTGACGACACTCGTGATGGTATTAATTTAGGTGAAGGTGCCGGCTTTAGCCTGTTAGCTCGCTCGGGTGAAGCGTGTTTACCAGCCAAGGCATTATTGAGAGGTTATGGCGAAAGTTCCGATGCGCATCATATGTCGCACCCGCACCCAGAAGGTGAGGGGGCTCGCCGAGCGATAGAGCAAGCACTGGCTAGAGCCGATTTAGCGCCAGCCGATATCGATTACATTAATTTACATGGCACCGCAAGCCGAGCAAACGACTCTATTGAAGGTAAGCTGATTGCTAACATGTTTGGCGCGGAGGCTTGTGCGAGCTCAACTAAGGCATGGATGGGGCATACCTTGGGTGCTGCAGGCATCATCGAATCGCTAGTCGCCGTTGATGCCTTGCATACAGGTTTAGTGCCGGGCACGTTAAATTTACAGCAGGTTGATAGCGATATCCCCTTGGCATTATTTGCTGAAAATCGCCAAAAAAATGTCCATCATGTAATGTCGAACTCTTTTGGTTTTGGCGGCAATAACGCCTGTTTGATCTTCTCGGAGGCAAACGTTTAGGTGCTTCGCCTGTGAGTATTTGATGATTCAATAGGGTTGGGCTTAGGGCTATTTTAAAAGGTAGGTGAAATTTGAATAATCAATGTGTAATTTATGGTGTGGGCGCTTGGGGCCCAGGTTTTAATGCGTGGAGTGAGCTTTTAGCGTTAAAAAATACAGCTGTAGATACGACTGTCGTTAAAACGAATACCCCAAAACCTGCAGTAATTCCTGCTAATGAGCGCCGCCGTGCACCGCTGCCGGTCAAAATGGCGGTGGAGGTGAGTTGGCAGGCATTACAGGCGAGCGGTTTAAGCTCGGATCAAGTGGCGTGTGTTTTTGGCTCGGGTTTAGGTGATACCGATATTACTGATTATATGTGTCGAGCTTTAACAACGGAGCTTAAGCAATTATCGCCGACTAAGTTCCATAACTCGGTGCATAACGCAGCCGCAGGTTATTGGACTATTAGTAGTGAGTGTATGCAGGCGGCTAACTCTATTGCAGCGTATCAATATACAGCGGCCTTGTCGGTATTAGAGGCTTTAACGCAGTGCACGCTAGAGCAAGTACCGGTAATGATTACACTATTTGATGCGGCGGCGTGCCCAGCTTATAAAAGCCTATTCCCTGTTGAGCAGAGTTTTGCTGCGGCATTACTTGTGTGTCCTGCTGGCTACCGCCTTGATGCCGAGGCATTAGCAATAATGAGTTGCACTATTCAAGAGGCTTCGCAGCAGAATGAGACAAATAATGATCCATGCCCGATTGCGGCGTTAGCAAAGGTTAACCCTGCCGCTAAAATTGCCCCTACATTAATGGGGTTGGGCGATATTGTGGCCGGTAAAGCGCAGCAGCTACAGTACACGCTTCCGCTGGGCGGCACCCAAAATTTGCAGTTAACGCTGCAGGCGCTCACAGATAAAAACACCTCTATTTAATCACTTTTCTAAAACGGTATTATTATGAAGGGTGTGAATATTCGCGCAAAATGTACGGCCTACGATGTTGTTGTGATTGGTGGCGGGTTAGCGGGCTTGGGTTTAGCAAAGCAATTAATAAAGGCTGAGCCTACGTTATCCATTCTTGTTGTAGAGCGCGAGCGCTTTCCTCGCCCTAAGGCGATTGCTAAAGTTGGCGAATCTACGGTTGAAATAGGCTCGCATTATTTGGCGCATCATCTAGAGCTTGCTGATGCTTTGCAGCATAATCACTTAAAGAAATTTGGCATCCGCATGTTTTTTGGGCAAGACACCGCTGATTTTGCACAACAAGATGAGCTCGGTGCTAGCCAAAGCTTTGGTATTCCTACCTATCAAATTGATCGTGGTGATATCGAAAATACCTTGGCGGCGAGCATCGAGGCAGCCGGTGTTGAGTTATTGCAGTGCACCAGTATTGATAGTTTAGATTTATCGGGCAATCAAAAACAGCTTACTCTAAAGGGGCCTGACGGCTTAAAAGTGGTCAAAGCCAATTGGTGTCTAGATGCCTCTGGGCGAGCGGCATTGATTAAGCGTACACAAGGGTTGGCACAATCAAACAGCCATAAATCAAATGCTATTTGGTTTAGGGTTGATTGCCGAGTTGAAATTGATGCATGGAGTACTAACACCGATTGGCGTGAGAGGTGCTCGCCTCAAGGTGCGCGCTGGCTAAGTACAAATCATTTAGTGGGGCCTGGCTATTGGGTGTGGATTATTCCTTTAGCCTGTGGTGTAACGAGTATTGGCATTGTTATGGATGATGCGGCCTTTAAGCAGGCCCAAATTATTGATGAGCCTTCTGCAAGGCGCTGGCTGAGGCTTAATCAACGCCGTTGTGCGCAAGCTATAGAAGAGGCTAATTTTTTAGATTTTGTTGTATTGCCTGATTACTCCTATGGTTGTAAGCGACTATGGGATGCCAGCGGCTGGGCCATCACCGGTGAGGCGGGCGTGTTTGCCGACCCGTTTTATTCGCCCGGCAGTGATTTTATTGCGATTGCAAATACCATGATTACTCAATTGGTGAGTGATAATGTGCAGGGCAAAAATACGCAATTAAATGCCATGGTTTCTGAGCGAGTCTTTCGGTCAGTTTATGATAGTACGTTATCACTCTATGTGGGGCAGTACGGTGGTTTTGGTGATAGGCGCATGATGAGCTTAAAGTTGCTCTGGGATTATAGTTATTATTGGGGTGTCTTATCGTTACTATTTTTTCGCGATACATTGCACAACATGCCTTTAATGCGCGAGCTCAGCTCGCATTTAATGTTGGCGCAAACATTAAATCAGACTCTGCAAGCGGCTTTTAGTGCGCGCGCACAAAAACGCTTAGTATTACCTGCTGTGGGTATTTTTATGGACCAGTACAAAATCCCATGCTTGCAGCACTTTAATCAAGTATTAATGGCACAGCCCGATAAGCCTGTCGGGCAAGAGCTGGCAGAAAATAATAGTATTTTACAGCGTATTGCTGTAGCCGTTATTGATATGCTAGATGATGAGGCGGGCGCTAACATTAGTGATACCGAGCGTGAGATACTCGGCGATTATCGTAAGTCGGTTGTTTTATAAACCCATTGTAGCTACTCAATTGATAGCTTGTAAGCTATCAATAGTGGAGGCATTGCTGCCAATGGGTACCTGTATTCAGTCGGCGTGTTAAGTGGTTGCACTCAGTTTTTGGAGTAATTGCTGAAGTGATTGTTGCTTAATCTTACCGTTTTCTTCTCGCGGTAATGCCTCTACAAAATAGTAGCGTCTAGGAACAAATACGGGATCCAGTTTTTGTGCGAACGCATGGCTAATGGTGTTTTTTAATACTTGGGTGTCGTCGCTTTTAACTGGTACTGCAAGCACCACTGGGCGGCTAATAAGTGCGCCATCATTAGGTATCACGACTTGGCCATCGGCTAAATCGTCAAGCTCTAATAATATTTTGTTCATTTCCATGAGCGAGCCACGTTTACCGGCAATTTCAAGTGTATCGCTGTCGCGCCCTAATATAGTAAAGTGCTTTGATGAGGAGAATTCTAGGTTATCACTCAAAACGACAGGGCTTGGTAAATGCTTGGCATCGGCGCTAGCGCCTTGTGCTTGCGGGGTGATGCTAATGCCCTTAAATATTGTCCATGTTTGCTCAGTGGCTGTTGCGCGAAAGGCCATAGAGCCAACTTCACTACAGCCATAAATCTCTGTAAGCTCGCCATTAAAGCCTTGCTCAGTTTGTTGCGCAAGGCTTTGCGTTAAAGGTGCCGTTGCACATAGAATATTATGCGTTATAGCAAAAGAGAGCTGGCTAAGCAGCATCGTGCGCAAATGAACGGGTGTTGTAATCAGTACTCTGGGTGTTGGTAGTTGACTAAGCTGATCCGCAATGTCCATCGGGAACAAGGGCCTAGCATCACACAGGCAAATAGAACTTTGTAAGGGTAGTAATACAGAGGTCTCGAGCCCCCACATATGCTGAGCAGGTACAGTTGCTAGGCCATAACAAAGTTTTGGTGTGTTCTTAAGCATGTACTGAGCGTTAATGAGAGTACTATCAACGAGTGTACGCCAATATTTAAGGTTAGGTTTTGGCGTGCCTGTAGAGCCTGATGTAAAGGCAATAGCGGCTAATTGATCTAATGCGATAAACGGCATACTAGGTAGGCTGTTGCTACCTGTCGAGTAGGAGCTAACGCCGACATCAATACCTTCAATATTAAATAATTTTATCGCGCTATTAGCGTGTAGTTTATTAAGTACAGTCTCAGGCAACTGATTGTCGTGTAATACCCAGCTGTCATTATATTGTGCCGCTAGGTCAGTAATGGTGGTTGTAGAGCGGTTTTGAGGTAATAAATTGACTTGTTTTTTAACGATAGCTGCGCAAAAGGCTACGGTAAATAAATAGCGGTTATCAACGAGGTTTATAACGTGCTCGGCGGCCGGTAAAGTACGTGCTAACGCAGTAACATGATGTAAAAAATCATGCCCAGTTATCATGTTTTGAGCTGGTGGGTAAAAGCTATTGCCTTGTGAAAGCTGTGCAAAAGGCTCATCTAAGGGGCGATTTACTAGCGGTGATGTTTGATTTTGCACAGTTAAGTCACTTTACGCTTTGTGGGTAGTAACAAAATTAGCCAGTGAGGCCAGTGTCGCAAAGGCGTTGCGCGTGCTCTCGTCTTCAGCTTGCATTTGCACGCCGTAGCGCTGTGAAATGGCCAGGGCTATTTCTAGCGCATCAATCGAATCAAGACCTAATCCGTCACCAAATAACTCATCCTCTGGCTTCATCTGTTCTGCGGTTATATCCTCTAGGTTTAATGCCTCAACCAATAAGTGAGCCATTTCCAGTTGCTCGGGTGTTAGTGTTGTTGATCCATGCTGTGCTGACATTGTAAGCCTCTGTGTTCTTGGTTTTTGTATGATTAATGAGTTGTTGTATATTTTGTAACTATCCAGCCGTGTTGGCACACCTCAACCGATAGAGTGCTCATGAATTATTTTCTGGGCATTTAAGTGCCGGAGCGTTTATAGCGCCCGCCCCAGCATGGATGCGTGGGGGTAGACTTTGCACCTGCATAGGGATATGCAAGATTAGACTTTGCAGGAGCATAATGTCGCAGATGGCTTGAACGGCTCAGTCAATGATTCATTAGCCCCATTTTGGTACCTCTGAATAGTTACTATATTTTTAGCTGTTAGTAGAATAAACAATCGAACATAGTCTTATTATAAGGTGCCTTGTAATAAGATGTCTTTCGATGGCGTATGCGCCACTATTTATTCGCAAGTAAGGCGCGCATTCTAACGGATCTGGTGTGTAAAATCACTTGTGGCACACAGCGTGCGTTAAATTTTGTGCAAATTGCTTAAAGTGTCATCATTATTGCCGGGGTATGTCCTTTAGCTCGGTTTGGGGTTAACGGTCGTTACATTTTCGTATAAACTCGCGCGCACTTAAACCCGAGGCTTGGTACCAAGCATGTTCCAGCAATATTTCACACAAGCTCTACCTGAAAACATCCTTCAACAAAAAGGTGTTTTGAGTGTTGTTTCCTTTGAGCCCCGTTGTCAGGCCTCTAGTCGTATAGGCGTTATTCCCGTTGGCTTTGACTCCTTATCTGAGCAGCCCTTTGAGGTGCTTTGTTATGGCGATAGTGTGGCTCAGCGTGGCGTGTTGAATGATTGCCACTGGAGTGTTATCGATGATGTCATTTGCGTTTCTACATGGCTAAATGCTGATGATTGCAAGGCGTTGAATGTGGCGAGTTTTCAGGCGTACCAAAAACTGTTTTCTGTATTAAGTGAAAAAGGTTTTGAGTATTTGGTACGCGCTTGGAATTTTATGCCCAATATTAATTCAGGTGATGGTGATTGTGAGCAGTACAAGCTATTTTGTGCCGGACGCGAGCGCGCATTTCATGAGCGCAAGCTCAGTGCGCAGCAATACCCCGCGGCCTCGGCTTTAGGGCATCATAGTGAAGGGGCAGTTATTTATTTGTTAGCAAGCAAAAAAGCGGTGTGCCATCACGAGAATGCTCGCCAACAAGCGGCCTATAATTACCCTCGTGAGTATGGCCCCAGTAGCCCATCATTCGCGCGTGCAACAAGTATCAATATTGAGGGGGATCAAGCCATTTTTGTCTCGGGTACGGCCAGTATTGTAGGCCATAAAACCCAGCATATCGGTAATTTACATGCACAAATCAATACCACTATCGATAATATAAAAGCGTTGACGCAAGATATCGACACCGACTACGCACCATTAAAAGCGGTGCGTGTTTATTTGCGTCATCGTAGTGATTATGTGTTAGCGCGGCAGCAGCTAAGTGAAATATTCGACTTCTCGCAGACTAATTTTTTATTGGCCGATATTTGTCGTGAAAATTTATTAGTTGAGATTGAGGCTGCTAGCTTTAAGGGTAAGCATTGCAAGGATGCGAAAGTTTAATGCTGTTATTAACGCATGCATGGCGCATTTTAGCAGCGGGGTTCAGCTTTTTTTTATTTGGTGTGGGCTCATTATTGATATCTTTCTTTATGAGTTTTGTATTGTATCCCGCGCCTTTAGATAAAGAGCGAAAGCGATACTATGCGCGCATAATTGTGCAATTTGCTTCTCGATTTTTTGTTTTTGTGATGCAAAGCTTAGGGTTATTTAAGCATCAATTTATAGGCTTTGATGACTTTCCTGATGGCGGCCAAATTATTGTCGCTAACCACCCAACCTTACTCGATGCGGTGTTTTTACTGGCCGTGGTGCCCAACCCTTGCTGTATTGTAAAGGCGGCATTAGTGCGTAATGTATTCACTTCTCGCATGATCCGTATGCTCGATTTTATTTCAAATGATATCGATACCATCGCGATGATAAAAAAAGGACAGCAAGTTATTGCCGAGCAAAGAAACTTTATTATCTTTCCCGAGGGGACCCGTACTGTGATGATAGGGCAGGTTAATTTTAAGCGTGGTGCTGCCAATTTGGCATTGAAGGCGAATTGCACGATTATACCCATTAAGGCCAGTTGTGATCCTATCGCGCTGCGTAAAGGACAGTCGTGGTACGATATCCCTAAAGTTATATCAACCTTCGAATATCAGGTTATGGAAACTGTATTACCTGCGCAATGGGTCGATAGCTCGCAGCCATCATCGCTCCAAGCTAGAGCCTTAACGCGTCATTTAGAATCATTATTTCAAAGTGACATAGGCTAAACTCATGAACCTATGGTCTAGGGCTTAATATTCCATGAGCCTCAGTGAATCTAATTAAATAATATGACATTAAATTAAGAGTGTTGATATGACTAAAAATTATAGCAAAGAAGATATTTTTACACGCATCGGTGAGCTACTAGAAGCCCAGTTTGAAGTTGAAGCGGCCAATATAACGCTTGAAGCTAGGCTGTACGATGATTTGGATATTGACAGTATTGATGCTATTGACCTTATGATCGAACTCAAAGAGTTTACGGTAACTAAAATAAAGCCTGAAGATTTTAAAGATGTTGAAACGTTAAGCGATGTTGTTGATGTGGTTTATCGAATGAGTAAGGCTGCAGACTAGCTGAATATTCCCAGTATTTAAGGGTCGTATATATGATTGAACATTCAATGAATTATAGTATTCCATTTTTCGATGTAGATTCAATGAATATCGTCTGGCATGGAAATTATGTTAAGTACTTGGAGCTGGCCCGTTGTGAGTTGTTAGATAAAATAGGTTACAACTATAAAGCAATGAAGGCATCAAATTATATGTTTCCTATTGTTGATATGAATATTAAATATGTAAAGCCACTGCTGTTTGAGCAAAAAATTAATATTACGGCGCAGCTTGTTGAGTGGGACTACTGCATTAAAATTGTTTATAAAATACGCGATGCCTATACGCAGGAGGTATTGACCAAAGCCACAACCACTCAAGCCACAATAAGCAGTCTTTCTCAAAAAATGCAGCTTAATACCCCAGAGTGCTTTACTGAAAAAGTTAACGCACTCTTAAGTGAGTCACTCTAGATGCGACAAATGATCCGGGTAACTGCACTATTTGTTACCTTCTTTTTGCTTGGGAGCTTAAGTTATCGACAAGCGGCACAAGCTGTAGTGCAAACATCGAGCGAGCTAAGCGCTACTACAGCGCCACCGTTAAGCGCCTATCTTCCGTCAACATGCGCACATTATGCAGATTTTGTACAAGCTAAGCATGTTCCAGGTATGGTCAGGCCAGTCGAGGCCAGTGGGCGCGTCGTGTATACCTGTGATCAAGGTGTGTTGTGGGTTTTATTAGATCCTATTGCTGATGCTATTTTTTATGGAAAAAAAAGCAGTGCATCGCTGACACTAGGGCAGCCTGTAAAGATATTGAAATCACGTGTTGATAGAGCTATTGGCCAGTTGCTTAATGCTATTATGCGCGGGGATAGACGTGAGCTAGAAAAGAATTTTTTTGTGCAGTCTGTCGATAGCGGCTTGCAGTTGACACCTAAAAGTAGGCGGTTAAAAAAGCATCTAGAGGTTGTTGATATTGCATTGTCAAAAGCTGCTATTGAGGTTGATGTGAGATTTTCACAAGATTCAAAAATGCAACTCACAGTGACTAATATGCAGGCGCTAAACACTTTAAGTAATAAAAAATGCCAGCTACTTTTACCTGAGTTTATTGATGCTTGCCAATTATTTAGCTTTGGTGAGATGTGAAAAATTCTGTATTCATTATTGCCGTTAGAGGGTTATTAGCGACAATTTTTTTGAGTGTTTTGGTTGGTTTTTATATTGTCCAAAAACAAGGCTTTATGATCGATTCAGATTTGGCAAGCCTAGCCCCCGATTTAACCCTTTCAACAGATGTGAAAAATGCTTTAAATAGCTTCTCTGTGGTTGCTCAAAAAAAAATACAGATTGTTGTAGCGGCGAATTCTGAAGCGCTAGCGGAAGACTTAGCTTTTTGGCTAGAAGATTATGTTGAAAGTAAAGACTTAGCTTTTCGCTTAGAAAGTAATGATATATTGTTTGAACGTTACCTGTCGGCACTTAAAGATTATCCGTTTAATTTTTTAACGCACGAGTCACTTAATGAAATTAACGCTCTATCACCAGAGGCGCTTATTAATAAGGCGCAGGTGAATCTTTTTCAATTTAATACTCAGCGCATTATTCCCTTCAGTTTAGACCCTATGGGGTATCTTAATAATTATGCTTTTGCCAGGTTAGAGGCGCTAGCGGCTGAATCGTCAACGGTATCAATGAGCGCGATTGATGTTGAGAATGATGATGAAGGTAAGCACTATTCGTTAATCTCTTTGCAATTAATTGTTAATGCTCTTGATGTGCAGGCACAGCAACGTGTGATGACCGAGCTTAACGATATGGAGGCCGCATTAAGAAATACTTTTGGTATTGAATCTGATCCTTTAGCTGCAATAGGTGAACAGCAGGTAGATCGCGCTGAACTCTACTTTAGTGGAATACTTTTTTTTGCACAAGAGGCTGCAGCCTCTGCAAAGAGAGATATATCAGTCATTGGTATTGGCTCTTCTTTAGGAATAGTACTACTTATTTTTTTGATTTTTAGGGGGCTAAGCCCTTTAGTCTTACCGCTTGTGTCGATTGCTCTGGGTGTTTTTTGTGCCTTTGTAATTTGCCATCTTGTCTTTGGTCGCTTAAATGTATTAGCCATTGTTTTTGGTGCAAGCCTTATTGGGGTTGCCGTCGATTACGCTTTACATTACTACTATTGCGCATTGAAATGGGTGGGTACAGAGTATGATATTAACCGCGCTAAAAGCCAATCACTGTCTTCGTTATACCGCGCACTATTACTAAGTTTAGTAACGAGTATTATTGGATATTTAGCGTTGGGGCTTTCTGGCTTAGTCGCTTTACAGCAAATAGCGCTGTTTTCTATTGTTGGACTGCTAGTTGCTTGGCTTGCTGTATTAGGTTTGGGGGAGCTGTTTGTGCGTAAAGCGAAGCCTATATTTAATGATCAATGGTTAGTGGCTTTTGTGCAATGGGGTCTTAGGTTAAGCCAATATTTAATAAAAAGCCGTAGTATAGTTTTTTTTACGGTAAGTTTTTTTATTTTAGGGGGCTTCGCTGTTTCTAAGGTGACATTCACCGATAGCCCAAGAGCATTCTTTATACCCTCTGAAGAAAGAATCAAGATTGAAGCCTTAGCTCAGAGCTTATCGCATGCTGTAGAGCCGGCCTCTTATTTTGTTGTGCATGGGCAAAGTGAGGGTGAAGTCTTTGATGTTATCTCTGCGCTACGCAAAAAGGCTTTAACGGCTAATGTACACCTAATGGGCGTAGATGATTTTTTTAGCGGGCCGCGCGCACAAACTACGGCCTACCAAGCAAATTTAAAATTATATGGCGCTAATGGTGCAGGGTTAGACTTTTTAGATAATTCAGGTGCTCAGGTTGAGCAGCGTGAATTTATTGCGTCGCATTATATTAGTAGTAATAATATGATTTTAAGTGCCATAGATTTTTTTGAGCCTAATACTTTACCGCAATTAATTTTTAGCGGCGAGCATGCTGTTTATGCCATTATGCTTATCAAGCGCGGCGTAATACCCGAGAGTTTAAAGACTATTGCGCGTGATTTTGAGCAAGTCACGTACATCAATACCATTGATAGTACGGCCAGCAGGTTGACCCACTTAAGGGAAAGCGCACAACTATTTTTATTATTAGCCTTTATTTTTATTGCGATATTAATAGCGTTGCGCTATAAAAAAATACGCGCTAGCGGCATTGTTTTAATTCCCTTTATATCTGTATTGCTCAGTGTGAGTGTATTAATTTTATTTAACGTTCCTATAAGTTTGTTTCACATTATGGCGCTTTTTTTGGTGTTAGGTTTAGGCATGGATTATGTCATTTTTACTTATGAAATGCCGGCAAAGCCTGTTAGCACATTGTGCGCGATATTGTTATCTGGGCTAACGAGTTTGATGTCATTTGGCCTGCTTAGCTTAAGTGCTATGCCTATCGTAGCAGCGTTTGGTTTAACGGTTTTGTTAGGCAATACCTTTAATTTACTCGGGTGTTTTACGTTAGCTTCTCGCCGTTCTACTTAGTATTTCAATTATTATTTTTAGCCTTACGCTACTGGAGTTAAAGCATGAAGTCAAAAAGAGTGTTAATTACAGGAGGAAGTCGAGGGATTGGCCGTGCCTGTGCAAAAAAAATAGCCGAGCAGGGCTATACCGTGTGCATTCATTATTTGTCCAATCATCAAATGGCCAATAGCTTGGCTGATGAGCTTAATGCGGCCGGCTTAAGTGCATCTACTTTAGGTTTTGATGTGAGCAATCGAGAGGAAACGCGATTGGCGTTAGAGGGCGACATAGAAGCTTATGGTGCCTTTTATGGTGTAGTGTGTAATGCTGGTATTGCGCGAGATAATGCTTTTCCCGCAATGAGCGGAGAAGACTGGGATCAGGTAATACATACCAATTTAGATGCTTTTTACAATGTACTTAATCCTTTGATTATGCCAATGATTAAATTGCGTAAAGGTGGACGCATTATTACGATGTCATCTGTATCGGGTTTGGTGGGTAATAGAGGCCAAGCGAACTATAGTGCAGCTAAGGCGGGTGTTATTGGCGCCACAAAGGCGTTAGCTATAGAGCTTGCAAAGCGTAATATTACCGTTAATTGTGTGGCTCCTGGTGTGATAGAGACAGATATGATTGAAGGTATTTATAAAGATGAGGCGCTAAAGCTCATTCCGATGAAGCGCTTTGGTAAAGTGGATGATATTGCCGCTACAGTAGATTTTTTAATGTCAGATGCCGCCAACTATATTACTAAACAAGTGATTAGTGTAAACGGCGGCATGGTGTAGCGAGAGGGAAGCCTTAGTGCGACTAAAAGCGTCCGCTTTTTTTGAGCCTTAAATATTCCTGTACTAAATTAAGGTGTAGAAGAGAGGGCGGCGAGTCGGCGGTGATTATGCCTGATTGTTTTAATTTGGCTAAAGCGATTGTTTGCTTTTTTAAATAATCAACGATGGCGCAGTAAGCGAGTGCGCTATTGAGGTTTTCTACCGGCTGAGTTATTTTTTCATCAAAGTAACGGTCACGCAAACTCGCAATCATAACCATATGCTGACGGCTTAAAAGTTGAGTGGCTGCTTTTAGGTTATCAATATCTGAGTCTCGAATACTCGATATGATGATGACGAGTGCGCGCTTTTTACGTCTTTGTAAGAAGTTTTGGGCTACCTCTAAAAAATCACTGGCTTGAGTTGTGCTTTGCAAATCATAAAGCTGGTTCATAATGACATTGATATTCGCGGGGTTTTTAAGTGGCGCTAGCCAGCGTTGTTGCTCGGTGCCAAAGGTCATGAGCCCTACGCCGTCGCCTTGGCGCAAGGCTACATAACTTGTCAGTAGTACAGCATTTAACGCGTGGTCAAAAAAACTGAGCTCGTCCTCTTTTCCGCGTAGTGCACGGCCACAATCGAGCAAAAAAAAGACTTCTTGATCGCGCTCATCTTGGTAATCACGAGATACCGGTTTATGGTGGCGAGATGTGGCATTCCAATCAATCTGCCGCATCGAATCGCCTTCTCGGAATTCTCGTAACTGGTGAAAATCACTCCCCTCACCACGTCTTTGCTGAAGATGTATACCCATTTTCGCAATGTGATGCTCAAGCGTGGCGCCAGCTGATTGAGCAATGGGTGCAAAGTTAGGGTAGATTTTTAGTTGGGCAAAATTGTCTATTTTTTGATTAACTAACCAAAACCCCCAACCGCTGGTAATACGCAACCAAGTAGAGGTAAATGATGCTTCACCCCTTTGGGTTGGTAGCAGGTTGTAGTCAATACTTTTTGTGCTTTGCCCCGCGATGGAAAACTCAAGAGGTAATTGTGAGCTGTCGAGGCTATCGGTATGTAGCTCTGTAAGCTTTATGCGTAAATGACGCGAGCTGTTGTTAATTACAGTGAGTGTGATTTTTTCAAAAGCGCCTAAGGCTAAACTTTTAGGCAGGTGGCGTTTAACGGTAATATCAAAACGGTGGCGCGCCAGCCATAAGTCAATCATGGCAATCAATAATATGACTGCGAGTGCCAGCCACCATAAAAAGACAATAAAATGCGTCTCATTTATGGATTGTTCCCCCGGTATAGGCACTCGCGTTATCGATGATCCTACTAAGGAGCCGCCAGCGCCGGCCAGTGTATGACTGGTATCGAAGACACGTGCAACAAAAATAATTAAACCCAAAAAACAAAAGCCACTTAATAGCTTTATCAGCGTTATTGATGGCCTCATAGCCTAGGTGCATCCACGGTTTCAATGGTTTTTTGGATAATGGTATCAATAGTGAAGCCATCAATTTCCATTTCGGCCGATAATGCAACCCGATGACGTAATACCGGTAGCGCCATGGTTTTCACGTCATCAGGTAATACAAATGATGAGCCACGCATTAGCGCATGTGCACGTGCTGCGCGTACAAGTGCTAAGCATGCTCGCGTGCCTGCACCACGCAAAAAGTAAGTGTTATCGCGCGTTGCGCGTACTATTTTGACGGCATATTCACTGACTTGCTCATCTAAAACAATATGCGTTGTACTAACTTGCAAGGCCTCTACTTCATTGGGTGTTAAAAATGCCGCCTGTGTATCGAGCGCTAAAGTATCATCGGTAATATTCCCCGTCACTTTTTGTGTAAGGGCCATCTCGGCACTTTCGGTAGGGTAATCGAGTAATATTTTTAATAAAAACCGATCAAGTTGTGCTTCTGGTAAAGGGTAGGTGCCTTCTTGCTCTATCGGATTTTGTGTGGCTAGTACCATGAAGGGTTTGGGTAAGGGTTTGGCCGACCCTTCTAAAGTCACTTGTCGCTCTTGCATGACCTCTAAGAGAGCTGCTTGCGTTTTTGCCGGTGCCCGATTGATTTCATCGGCTAATAATAAGTGCGTAAAAACAGGGCCCCGGCGTATTTTAAAACGGCTCTCTTTCATGTCAAATAAAACATGGCCAGTAATATCGGTAGGCATAAGGTCTGGGGTGAATTGAATGCGTTTAAAATCGCCACCAAAGCATTTGGCTAAAGTACGCACTAATAATGTTTTACCTAAGCCCGGTACGCCCTCTAGTAAAACATGGCCATTGCACAGTAAAGCCATAATAATTTGATCAATCACTGCTTCTTGGCCAATGACCTGGCTATTCATGTAGTGCCGAATTTTTTGGATAGTTTCTAATGACTGATGTGTGGCTTCATTGTGTTTAGTGAGTGAGGTTACACCTACGGTATCTTCAGAGTCTGTCACAAACCCCTCCTTAATTGTTGTAATATTTGAACGGCTAGAATAAAGCCTTCATGGCTAAATTCATTTTTTTGATGTAAAGCGTCGTTAATCTGTTGTGTATCAATACCCATTTTATTGGATAGTAAAAAACTTCTTTCGTCGCGGCTTGCTTGGCTAAAACCATTGATGTTATGGGTTGCGGTATAATACAAGTCATCTCTTAGTGGCTGCAGTAGTTCTTGCTGCCATTTGTTTTTCCAGAAAAAACCAGCGCTAGCACTAAGGTGCTCGTGAAAGGCTCTGCGCGAGGTGACTGCAAAGCTCTTTTTAGGGCCAAAGTAGCCAATAAAGTACCATATTATTGCTATGGTAAGTAAGCCTGCAGCCAATAGTAATTCAGGCATTATGTTAAATAATATCTTTTTTAATGAGGGTATGTTTGAGCCGAATAATACAATTGCCTTTTGACTATGACTTAGCCAGTCCCACAAAAAGGCATGATCTAATAAAGCAATATTTTTTGATTCAAACGTTGTGCTACTTGCAAGTAAGGAAATCAAACCCGTTTGATATTCGAGCTGTATAAACGAATTGGCAGCATTGTTAGCCTGAAGAGTGATTAACCGTTCTTTACCTAGGTTATTTGATGAGGTGTGCAGTATGTGGACTTCAGGGTCTATACGTACTTCTATAGTCCGATGGGCTTGCTCTAGTGGTAGTTGTAGTATTTCATTATCCGGAATATCTTTTTCAGTTTTGGCGATACTGTCTTTAGCGTCGAGCACAGTGCTTGAGTGTAACTACTCAGCCATTATGCGCAGTCACTTGGCATAAATGGCTTATTGTTAAAGAGGTCGGTTAGCGTCTGAATG
>CANLTI010000058.1 GCA_947494095.1 uncultured Pseudomonadales bacterium | reverse complement strand
CAGCCAATAATACAATAAATCACCTAACTTCGTCGAATATGACCCTATTGTGTCGCCATTTAAGTGGGAGGGCCCTGGTAACCACCTGCACCTCGTCATCAAACTCAACCCCGCAGAAGCGACTCAATGGTCTGCCGAAGAAGTTTTAGAGCGCTGGCGCTGCTTATTTAAAGGCGCACCGATTGTGCAGCGCTACGCCGGAGGCGAATCACTCACGCCCGTCGAATACGAAGCGGTTGATATTTGTATGGAGAGTTACAGGCAAAGACTGCAAAGCTTAAGCTGGTTTATGAAATGCCTTAACGAGCCGATTGCACGCCAAGCCAATAAAGAGGATAACTGCACAGGCCACTTCTGGGAGAGCCGATTCAAATCGCAAGCTCTGCTTACAGAACAAGCGCTGCTAAGCGCGATGACGTATGTTGACCTTAACCCTGTCCGTGCTTGTATAGCTGACACACCCGAAACTTCAGAATATACCAGCATCAAGGGCCGCTCTATGGCTCCTGCCATCGCGGCATTAGTGCATCCATGCACGTCAGCGTATTAATCCTAGCTTCAATTTAGAAGGTGCGGTTAAGCAACAAACCGCACTGCAATCTATTCGCCAGTTTGACCTCCCCCTTAAGCCATTACTTAGCTTCGAGGGCAGCCTTAAAAATACTGAGCAATCAGGCATTATTTTTGGCCTAGCCGATTATATTGACTTAGTCGATTGGACGGGTCGCGCTATTCGTGATGATAAGCGAGGCGCTATAGCCGCACACTTACCCCCCATATTAGAACGCTTAAATATCGATATCGATGCTTGGCTATTGCAAACGCAGTATTTTGAGCGTGAATATCAGGCCTTATTCGCCAAGCACAGGCAAAGACCCAAGCGCGCAGCCTAATACCTGCCCTAAACAAAACCTTCCAGCATTACCCAAAATCACTCCTGCCCAACCAAATAACCCCCCAGTTATTAGCTTGGTTTTATTTATGCTTTTTATTAAATTAATACGCTATTAGCGATTATTTTGGCGTGACTCCATGATAGTCGATAAAGTTAAGTGTCTCTTTCTTTTAATCACGCCTGTCCTAGTTCTTCCTCCGAAGTACGATACCTAAAATTAAAACCCCAATACTGACAGAGCTTTGTAACGCCCAAATTTGCGGGCGGCTGAAGCGAAGCGTAAGACGCTCCGCAAGATTTTATTGTTAAGCTCATTGTTTTGTAGCCGTAATTGTGAAATCGGCAAAGCACGCATTGCTGGGATGCCTAATATTGCCACTCTCGCCAATGTACCTGCGTACTCCCATTAGCTTTTTTTCTGGACTGTACTCTAGCTTAAACCAAGAGCTTGCATTTGAGAATGCGGAATCTATCTTGCTATCAAGAATAAGTAGGTTATCGTTAGGAACCCAAACACCTTGAAGTTTTTTAAACCCAGTTTCACCTTGAACGGTGACTGTTACTTTGTTATCAGCAGTGGTACTGACTAGCCATACATAAGCTTGAGTAGAGCCTGGCGTAGCCTTTTTACAATTATGCTCATAGGTGGCTTCAGAAATAACATTCCAGACACCAGAAATACTTTTAGCATGACTACCTGTTGAGACCGCCAAAGCAAGCAACCCCAGAATCAAGTAAATAGTTTTCATGACAATCATTCCTTTTTATATTAATTCTTCTGATTTTATGGCGCAAGTCTGAACGAGAGCTTAACGCCGCGCTCTGCGGAAATTTAGGAGCGCCTAGCGAGTAAATTTTCCGTAGCAGCGCCTTGTTAGGTGGCATTGCTATCAATACGGTTTACACAAGGCCTATTCCAAACAACACGTTCTTTTGATAATTCGGAAACGATAGCATTTACAAGTGGCTCACCACCCGGAAATGGCAAATATAGCCCTACCACTCTTGGTACAACCACTGTACCTTTTTCATAAAGGAGTGCTTTTATTGACCCCACCGCCACAATAGCATTCTGAGCTGTCGTTGGATTTAGCTCACTCTGTATCGGTAGAGCACCAGCAATACCTTGGCCGTTTATTCCTAATGTTTGAGTGACGAGAAATCCATTTAAGCCTGATGATTCTGCTTGTGCAGTAAGAGCACCTAAACCAGTTATTTTGGCATCACCTTTAGATGAATTGATAGTCGCTGCCACTCTAAGCCCTACACCGACATAAACAGGAAGGTTAAATTCTTCGTAGCCATCAGGGGCTGTAGAGCCTTCACTGGCACGAAGGATAGTGAAAGTTTCAGATCCATAAGTATATTTACCATTACCCGTCTGCTCAGAAAGAGGAACTGGAACTTTTTCTTTGGTTTCATAAATTTCAGCAAATTTTTGTATCCAAAATTTGACGTTAACGGTATCCGAGTTGATGTAATCTACAGTCAATTTATAAGAATCTATCTTCCCGCTAGCGCTTCCCACACCGTAAGTTACTTGACCTGATTTTAGGTATTGCTGAATAGAAACACGTACTGCGTTATCCGGCAGAGATTCAAGTAAAGTTTTATAACTTACATTTTCTGTTTCCACGCTATTAGACAATGTAATGGCTTCTATATTTTCACAAGAGCTTCCAGGATTTGTTTTTACTGAAAAAGGATCAATAGGGATATATGAATATCCAGAAAGATGTTCTGCTGGGGGCTTTGAAATAGTTGATGCACATCCAGAAATTATTACCAATACCAACATTGCTGTTGTTGCTCTAAATACTCTCATCTTACTCTCCATTTTAATGATAATTTCAAATTCACTTTCACCTAACGCCGTTTTAAGCGGCAAATTACAGTTGGCTAAAATAAGTGAGGTACGAACAAAAAGCCAACTGTAATTTGTCCGCCTTGAAAACCCTTGTTATGTCTCGGGGTTATGCTCACCGCTCTCTTTTACTAAGTTATTCATTATGTTTGGCACTAACATTTCTGCAAAACCCGCGACCATAGCAATCATATAGATACCATGATTAGTTGAAATATTTTTAACAAACGAGAAAGCTACATCAGACTGGATGGCAAAATATGAAAAAAGTGCTGCTGCAATGGCTATTATGATTCTCGAACCACCAATCAAACAATTTGTTGGAACATTGGCATCAATATCAATTTCCATAGTTGAAAAGCCAGTCGCTATAGATAAAACTCCTCCAAGGCTTCCACAAAGAGCTACTTTAGAAAGAACTTCATATCCACTGAAAGGCAATAATATAGCGAAGACAAAAGCAATAAATACCAAAAAAAATGCACTTAAAGTATAAAGTAGCCTTCCTTGAATTACTTTTAGTTTAACTATCCTATCTTCAGCATGAGCTAACATTAATTTAGCATCATCATAATTTCCAGAGACATTTGTCGTCATAGCTCTAGCAATTTGGCGGTTTATAGCCTCTGACCAAGATAAACTTTCTGGTAACCAAGAATAAATCCGAGCTAAATCGACACCTATTTTCTGATGATTGTGCAGGTATGTCGTTAAATTTTCACTATCATCATCCATATCCAAACGAATAGATCGTTCTGTTCGATAGACTACAAATTCAGGTGATTTTGCATAAATTTTTTCTACACGGTCACCATCATTATCTACGCCCCCCGTTTTAAAATCATATGGCTTCAAGTGCCTAGCTTTGCTTTCCTCTTTGCTCATATTTATAAACACTCCATTTTCGAGAGACATAACATTTGTATATCCGTCAGACGCTTTTCCCAGCCGACATTTTCACGAGAAGTCAGGCCAGAACCGCGCTACTCGTAGCTTACAGCGATATTACCCAACCGAATCCCATAAATATACCCTCATAGCAAGGCCGAATATTATAATATTCGCGCACACCAAAAACACCACAACCATCTGATTATTATAGCTTTTTAAAATTGGCCAACCAAAACATCTTAATATTCGATCAGACGGGATATTAAGATATTTTGCCGTTTATAGGTTAAATATTAATCAACCATAAACTCTTCATGATACTGTTTGGATAGCAAAAAAAGAGGTTGAAAAGCCATTATGACTGAGATCCGTCCTCCTCCACCCAACCAGCCCACACGCTTCATGGATCAACTGCGCGCCTTTATCCGCAGCAAGTAGATGGTTTACAGCACAGTCGTCTTAAATGATGCCATCGTCAATGACCTTAGGCGATTTTTGTCACGGAGTCTTTCAAGTTAGTTGAAAAACCTGTATTTTTTTCATTTTTGCTGAATGCATTAAGGTGCTCAGAATGCTCTCCACACGTTTTAGATAACAAACTCCTTGCCTTCATCTTCCATTCAATAAAAGCTTCGTTGTTGACGTATTCACGATCGCCACTGACACGAACATTACTAATCACATCCTTAATTTCGCTCTGCAATTCTACGTATCTTTGTTTCAGTAGTTTATTCATTCAGGTTTTCTCGAATTGAAGCCTAACAGTTTATCACCTGAAAATCAGGCCTCACTAAAGCCCGTTCTGACCAGCCTAATCTTAAAATCGTAAACTCCCAACGCTAGAACACAAGGGCGTTGCACCAACTTATCTTGTTACACATTCTTCACAAAACTAGTCTTAATGCCCCCATAACACAACCGGTTTGCATCTTATAAAAACCGACTGCCCTGTATATACACAGAAGAAGTCTAGCGGCGTACAGATTCCCGCTGGCACTGCAAATAGAGCCCACCAATAATTAACATCAACACTACCACGAAAACAATATTGTTAAGTCTATTACGTACGCCAAAAAGCAACAAAAAATGAAAATATAGATAGCATATTAATAAACGAAATAAAAAAATAATGGGCTATGAATAATAAAATAAGAGGATGCCAAGGCAACGGAGCTTACTGACAGCAGGCCAAAGCCGCCCGCGCCCCTATCAAATCCAACCCAACCCAACCCAGACCCAAGCAGGCATACCCTCTTTCACGCCAACATAAACAATGAAGCGGTATTAAAAAACACTAAAAATCACGAAATATTGAACACTCAAAACTCTCTGTTTTTATTTTTTACCTTATTTTTTGCCATGCCTGTCCTAGCCAGATATTATGATCATAGTCAGATGTTATGATCATAGTCAGGGATATTCCTCTCAAAGATCATTTCAATGAAGCCAAATATTTCCTCTTCGAAGAATAGACTCGTCTCTTCCCAGTGTTTACCTTTGTATTTTCCAAGGCTGCTCAATATAGCGAGTGCCTTCTAGGCCTGACTTATCTCTAATTATCTCGATATTTTCCATGCCTCAAGACGCTTCAAGCAGGGGCGCAGCTTTGCTGCGCCCCTTGCCTTGACTTGTTAAGTTGCCTTGCTTTCTTTTTATCTCGAACCCACAAGACTGAGCCATTTGTTTTCTTCATTTCAAACAGGTCAATAGCTTGAAATAAATCGCTTAGCTTCTTAAATCCATAATTGCGTTGATCAAAGGATGCGTGATTAGAAATGTGTGTACCAATAGGTCCTAACATCGCCCAGCCATCATCTTCTTCTACTGCTTCAATTGCCTGCCGCAACAGGCTTATTAGCTTAGTATCACTTTTTATATTTTTTGTCTGCTTTTGGATAGGAAATTCCTTTTCGCTTTCCTCATCGAGATATAGGAAACGAGAACAACTGTTCACGAAAGCCAACGGAGCTTTACGTTCACCAAAACCAATTACAAATTTTCCGTCGGCTAATGAACGAGTTACCAAAGGGGTAAAATCACAATCTGAAGATACAAGGCAAATGACGTCAATATCTTTGGTGTACAATACATCCATTACATCAATAACCAAAGCCATGTCAGTGGCATTTTTACCTTTGGTCAAGTCAAATTGTTGAATTGGCTGAATTGCAAACTCGTGGAGGACATCTTCCCAAGGCTTCAAATTTTTATTTTTCCAGTTTCCATATGCCTTTCGAATATTGACTACGCCATAACGGGCTAACTCAGAGAGCACCTTATCTATTTTCTGTGCAGATGCATTATCTGCATCAATGAATACTGCAATCTTTTCTTTATCCTTCACGGATGCCTCCTTGCAACTTAACGCCTTTGTAACAGGCTAATTTTTGTGAAGCAATTTTTGTGATACTGACGCGCAGTGGCAACACAAAATGCGTAGTTAACATTTGTTCTTGTTGACAAACCTGTTAGCTTTAAAAAGCCTCGCGTGAAAAATTCAAAATATTTGATCCAAATGCTTTAACTGCCTTCTCTTTCATAGGTTTCAAAAGAAGCCTAACTTCAATAAGGTCGTTACCAACATCTGCTATCTCATCTTCATCATCAGATGTATCACAAATTTTTGCCATTTTTTCTTCCATTTCAATTAGAGCCTCAAGCACAAATTTGAACTCTGATTCAGCAAATGATAAATCTATATTGCTCATACTACTTTTCCTTCTTTTTTGAAAACTCTGGAAGCACGAAGTGCCATTTCTTCAAGTAAACCTTTATATTTATCCATCGGCATATTTTGAGTTGGTGCAATACAATAATGATGCGCTTTATCTTGTACCAACTTGAGCCCAACTGGAGGTCTTGTATTTGGAGGGAAGCGCCAAACCCAACCATTCATGGGTGATTCATTTATGCCTTGAAGATCAAATACACTAATCCCTTTACCATTGGCTCTAATTACGGTGATGCCGTTAATTTGAATTGTATTAACATCTCTAGGTCTAACATTCCCTAATTTGGGGCTGTTTGTATTGCCCAATCTAAATATTTCTTCTGGTACTAAATAGAACTCTTTTGGAAACATAATTAATACCTCAATAGCTGATAAAAAACTAATAGTTTATTAGCTGGAACTCAGGCCACACTAACGCCGGCTCTGCCCAGCCTAATTTTAAAGACGTAAACACTACACCTCCCAGTACTAGAGCACAAGGGCGATGCACTAATATATCTTGTTACACGTTTTTTCACAAAGCTGACGCGTGCCTTCTACCCTCGAGAGCATCTAGCAGGGCAGGCACGGTGAAAATACAAAAACAGTAAAATAATCCAAAAGCCGCCCCAATCCAATCCAATCCAACTAAACCCAACCCAAACCCAAGCAGGCATACCCTCTTTCACGCTAACATAAACAATGAAGCGGCATTAAAAAACACTAAAAATTACGAAATATTAAACACTCAAAACTCTCTATTTTTATTTTTTACCTTAAAGATATCAGTGTCATAAGTATTTCACTCATTCACTCATATGAGTAAATTGGACCACCACGAAGGTTTTAGCTTGGCGTCTTACGCATGGCAAAAAAGAAAATGACCATCCCAAAACGCATTAAAGCCGCTAGCCATAGCCCGCCCACTCATTAACACCCACAAAAAAAGGCGCTACCAAGTAGCACCTTTTTTAATCAAGCAATATGGCCTTACATTAACCTTGAGCTAAAAGCTCCCGCAAGTTAATGATGGCGGCGTTGGCTCTGGCTATGTAACTCCCCATAACCAGTGAGTGATTGGCGAGTATACCAAAGCCGCTACCGTTTAAAATAACAGGGCTATAAACGGTTTCTTGGGTGGCCTCTAGTTCACGAATAATTTGCTGCACGCTGACACTGGCATTCTTTTTAGCCAGCACCTCTGCAAAGTCTATTTCTACGGCTTTGAGTATATGAATCAAAGCCCAAGCACTGCCGCGTGTTTCATAAAAGATATTATCAATTTCTAACCACGGTGTTTTGATTTCCATTTCGGAAGGTGATGCGGTGGACTGTGCCGCGGCAGAGTCACCAGCTAGATCGGTATTCAGGCGACGCTGGCCAACACTCGCACTTAAACGTTGCGATAAACTGCCCAAGCGCGACTCAACCGTAGTCAGCCAATAATTTAAATTATCGGCACGGGCGTAAAACTGCGCCGTATTTCGCTCGTCTTTAATTAATTGATTTAAGTAATTCTTAACATGCCCCATGCCTGTACGGTATTCTTTTTCGGTATCGGGCATGATCCAGCTGGCACTATCAAAGTTAAATAGCGGGTCGGCCATCATGAGAGATTTGTTTTCTACCGACTGCGATTGCGACCGACTAAAGGCCTCGCGTAGTGCCTTGCTTAAATCGCGCACCTGCACCAATGCGCCGTATTCCCAGTTGGCACGATTATCGAGCCATACACCCGGCAAAAAGATATCGTTAGAGACATAACCATCGAGCACAGCCTCCATGACCTCTAGCAAGCTTACCGTAGTTGCCACCCCATGAATTTTGATTTGCTCGGCAGAGACATAGGTTAATGCTTGTTCTTTGATGTCGAATATCTCGGGTTCTTGGCTTTTAATCCACCCCCACACTATCACTACCAACAACCACAATACCAACCCCATAAGTACCAATTTTAGCCAGGGTCGTCCATCGCTTACATCTTCGGCAACACTTTTGTAACGCGCCACCGCACGGGTTCGTGCAGCTTGCATTTGCTGAGTTAATTTTTGCAACATCATTGTTTTATTCCTGCCATGGGTGTGTATTAGGTACTCAATTTTACAATCTTGAACACGATATTATTGACGAATGCTTGTCGTGGGCGAGCCTAGCACGGCTTAACTTAGACGTTATAGTGGTGCCAGCAAATGAATAGCGGGCTTTTTGGCTAGGCGAATATCACCGCGTACACGGTACGTGGGTGTTGCACTGTTGAGTGTTTGGTATATCCAGCGCCCCTCTTTGTCGTTGCGTGCATAAATCAACACAGCTTCGTCGGTATTGGCCACTCTAGCGGCTATCTTTTCTAAGGCTTGGCGCGCTTTAGTATTTTTTGCACTTAACGCACTTGCATCAAGCGTATAAGCCTTAATAAGCAAATCATTAAAATCTTGTGGGGGTTGTACTTTTTGGTGCTTTGCCACGCGCGCCCTTAATGCGGCTACCGCGCGATTATCGTCTGCGGTTAAACCAAAGCCCCCTGTACGGCCACTAGCTGCAGCGGCCAACTCACGCGAATAGTTTTCGTCAATAATTGCCAAAAAAGTTAACGCATGATGCATGCTGCCATATTCTATTTCATCGTTTGCCAATGCAATATAGCGCTGCAAAATTAACTGCACGCCACGCTTGGCATGTTGATTATCGGGCGCAATCATTAACACCGCGTTATAGCGATCAAAAGCATTATTGTATTGCGGTTGGGTATAGCGCTTGGCGCTAAAAGCGGCATCGGCTTTGAGTAAAACCCTAGCAATTAGTACCTCATTGGCACCTGCAGCATGTGCCATGGCGGGGCCAAAAGCACCCATACACACCAAAGTCATACGCATTATAAAGCGGCAAAATAGCCGGTAACTACAAGATAAATACATTTATACTGCTCATTATCATAATAAATAACACTTAAGCCTATGCCCTTGCTAAAGCGCGCGCAGGCCAAATACCACCGCGCCACATTCATCAAAAGCTCACTTAAGCACAATCACTCAAAGACCCAATGCAAACACTAGCACTTATATATCCCAGTATTTATATCGCGGCAACCACTATGACGGCAAGCCTGTAGAGCATTGAGAGTGACGCATAGCCACGGCAAGTGGCGCTTAGTGTAACCAGCTTGGCAAACAAGTCTACCCATAAGCTTTTATAAGCGCGCGTACTCAATACGCTTTAATTTATAATGAGTAAACCTTAAAACCCGGAACTACAACGGGCTCTACGCTGTCACAAGCGGGCAACATACTTTCTGCGCTGCCGCATCGGCGTACGCCTAACCCAACAAAAGCAGTTAACCCCCATGAAATTGATTACCCACGTTACATTATGGCTTGTACTAGCCGCCTCAGCTTTTAATGCATGGGCTGCCGATCCCTTTGCAGCCTCTGGCGATGAGTTTTTACCTGTTGAGCAAGCTTATCAAGCCGACCTTACACTAAAAGGCGATGAACTGCATATCGATTGGGCGATTGCACCGGGTTACTACCTCTACAAAAAAGAATTCAAGCTCGATCACTTGGCACCAACGGGAAAAACTCGGCTTAGCCCTGCGCTTGAAAAAGGCAAAATGAAGTTTGACCCCTACTTTAATAAAGACCTAGAAACCTACTACAACACCACCCGCATTGTACTTGATATCAGCGCATACGATAGCCAATTTGAGCTCAAAATGAAATCACAAGGGTGCGCCGATGCAGGCCTATGCTACGCCCCGCGCAGCCAATACTTTCAAATTGATAAAACAACAGGGCAAATCACTCAAACCAAAAAACAACAAACAATCGTCACGCAAGACGGTCAAGCATCAGAGCCTAGTACCCAAGCCGCACTCCCCGAAGAAGCCCCTCAATCACTGATTGTGTATATTTTACTGGCTATTGGCGGCGGTATTTTACTCAACCTTATGCCTTGTGTATTTCCGGTTTTATCACTTAAAGCCTTAAGCTTTGCATCGCACTCAGAAGGCAAGCACAGCCACCAAGCACACGGCTGGGCTTACACCGCCGGGATTATTGGCTCTTTTGTGATTGTTGCCTTGGTCATTTTGGCGTTGCGCTCTGCAGGTACAGCGGCAGGCTGGGGCTTTCAGCTCCAGTCGCCGCTATTTGTTGCTGCTGTGATGTACTTATTTTTAGTGATGGGCTTGAGCTTATCGGGCATGATTTATTTTGGTACCGGTTTAATGGGTGTTGGCCAAAATTTAACGCAAGGCGGCGGTTTAAAAGGGTCGTTTTTTACCGGTGTTTTGGCCGCGGTTGTGGCTAGCCCGTGTACCGGCCCTATGATGGCGCCAGCACTAGGCTTTGCACTTACGCAGCCTGCGTATATAGCCGTATTAATTTTTATTGCTTTAGGCTTTGGCTTGGCACTGCCCTTTTTAGCCTTAAGCTATAGCCCAGCGCTAGCGCGTAAACTACCGGCACCTGGCACCTGGATGGAAGTGCTCAAGCAATTTTTGGCCTTTCCTATGTATATTACGGCCGCATGGTTGCTGTACGTATTTGGCAACCAAGTGGGCATGACGGGTGCGTTCTTCTTAATGCTAGGCGCGATTGCCATTGTGTATGCTATTTGGGTGTTTCAACATGTTCCCGAAAAAGGCGCAGGTAAATGGTTAGTGCAACTAACGGGCTATGGCGCGCTTGTACTCGCGGCGTATATTGCCTACAACGGCGAAACCTTTAAAAAAGATGACACTTGGGCACCTTACACCCCCACCGTCATTGCCGAGTTGCGCGCAGGTGGTCAACCCGTATTTGTCGACTTTACCGCCGACTGGTGCATTACCTGTAAAGTGAACGAGAAAATCGCATTAGATCGTAAAGAGTTTCACGAAGTGGTTAAACAATACGATTACGCCAAAGTGAAAGGTGACTGGACCAACCAAGATGAAGACATTACAAATATTCTTACCGAATATAAACGCAGCGGCGTTCCTTTGTATTTAGTCTTCCCGGCAGACCCAAGTAAACCCGCCGAAGTACTGCCGCAAATACTGACTAAAAATATCGTCATCGAAGCACTAAAGCGCAACGCCGCACTTTAACAGCCTTAAAACCAAAACAGACTGTAAAGTTAGCACACACTACCACCCGATACTCTATACCATAAGAGTATCGGGAGGCTCTTAATACAGGCACAAACAAGGTATAACAGGTTGTGCGAACCTACCTGCTTTAACGGCTTAAATGAATACACCACTCATTCATAGACTATTCTCTTCACCTATGCACCGCACGACAATCTCGGCATTGCTCTAGGGGCGAGGTAATAATAGTTTGCCCAATTAGACGTAGAGTTCTGTTTTCTCGGCAAGGCGCTCGAAGGGGCGCATGCCGGGGCATGTAACGCTTTGAGCAACGCATCGGGGCAGGAGCCCCTTATTAGACATTGCAGGAGCATAATGTCGAGGAGAGGAAGCAGAAAACAAGTATTATTGGATAATGTATTTTTTCCTCGTCCCCTAGGCTGGCTAGCATTTGTGGCAATCATCTAGCTGCAATCATCTACACTGAAATAGCGCGCCCACGATAAAATACTCAATCAGTCGCTCAACACTCTAGCAATCCGCAGGATGCAAACAAGTAAACTCCTCTAAATTTCGGCAATTACGCAGGCATTTGCAGAGAATTTACTGTTTCGCTATAAATCATCTAGACAGCTCTACACAATTTAGGCACAATCACGCACTCATTTTTTGCGCGCATTCACTCTAAGTGTACTGCAAGCAACTGCGTTACTCTAAGGATTGCTCATGGCTAATATTTTGGTACTGCACGGCCCCAACCTAAACTTATTGGGTACCCGCGAACCAGAAACCTATGGCGATCAAACCTTAGAGGATATTAATGCGAGCATCGCGGCACAGTGTCATGCCGCGGGCCATGATGTTGCTACCTTACAAAGCAATGCAGAGCACGTCTTAATAGACGCCATACATAAAGCACAGGTTCAGGCGGTCGCTTTTATCATTATCAACCCAGCCGCTTTTACCCACACCAGCATTGCCTTACGCGATGCATTAGCTGGCGTTGCGATCCCCTTTATCGAGTGCCATTTATCGAATGTGCATGCCCGTGAGCCCTTTCGGCAACATTCGTATTTATCTGATATTGCCAAAGGCGTCATCTGCGGCTTTGGTGCAACCAGTTACACTTTAGCGTTAAGCGCAGCCTTTCAACAATTAGGCACTTAACGCTATATTTACCCGACAACATTGAGCCGTAAAAAGAGGTCACCATGGATATTCGCAAAATCAAAAAATTGATTGAGCTATTAGAAGAGTCAAATATTGAAGAGCTAGAAATCAGCGAAGGCGAAGAATCGGTTCGCATTAGCCGTGGCTCGCGCAACCCTGTTGCTATGCAAATGCCTATGCAAGCTTATGCGCCACAGGTGGCACAAGCACCTGTCGCTGCGCCGGTGCCTGCACCAGTTGCCGCGCCAGAAGCCGCACCAGTTGTGGTTAGCGGTCACACCGTTAACTCACCCATGGTCGGGACGTTTTACGGTGCCTCAAGCCCAGGCGCCGAGCCTTTTGTGAGTGTTGGCAAAAGCGTAAAAGTGGGCGATGTGATTTGCATTATTGAAGCCATGAAAATGATGAATCAAATTGAAGCCGATAAAGACGGGGTTATTGAGTCAGTCTTATTAAAAGATGGCGAGCCCGTAGAATTTGACCAACCTTTAGTGACCATCGCTTAAGCTACTGAGGAATCCCTATGTTATTTGACAAGGTTCTCATTGCTAACCGCGGTGAAATTGCTTTGCGTGTATTGCGCGCCTGTAAAGAACTGGGCATTAAAACGGTGGCCGTTTACTCTCAAGCCGACAAAGATTTAATGCATGTAAAATTAGCCGATGAGTCGGTGTGTATTGGCCCTAACTCATCAACGCTGAGCTACTTAAATATTCCGGCTATTATCAGCGCCATGGAAATTACCGATTCAGTCGCCGTGCATCCAGGCTACGGCTTTTTAGCCGAAAACGCTGATTTTGCCGAACAGATCCATAAAAGTGGCTTTACCTTTATTGGCCCCGATGCTGACACTATTCGCCTAATGGGCGATAAAGTGTCAGCCATCCAAGCCATGAAAAAAGCCGGCGTGCCCACCGTACCCGGCTCTGACGGCGCACTGCCCGAAAACAACCCCGAGCGCTGCTTAGAGATTGCCAATAATATTGGCTATCCCATTATTATTAAAGCGGCTGCCGGTGGTGGGGGTCGCGGTATGCGCGTGGTGCATACCGAGGCCGCGCTAATTAACTCCATCAACCTTACCCGCTCCGAAGCCCTTGCGTGTTTTGGTGATGATACTGTGTACATGGAAAAATTCCTCCAAAACCCACGCCACGTTGAAGTCCAGGTCATGTCTGATGGGCAAGGCAATGCGGTGCATTTATATGATCGCGACTGCTCACTGCAACGTCGCCATCAAAAAGTTCTCGAGGAAGCGCCAGCCCCACATCTTGACGAAGACGCGCGCCAAGCCGTATTCCACTCATGTGTGCAAGCGTGTATCGAAATTGGCTATCGCGGCGCAGGAACTTTTGAGTTTTTATACGAAGACGGCCATTATTACTTTATTGAAATGAACACGCGTATTCAGGTAGAGCACCCGGTGACCGAAATGATTACCGGGGTTGACCTAATTAAAGAACAAATTCGCGTTTGCTCAGGCTTGCCCCTTAGCATTACCCAAGACGATATTAGTGTCCGTGGTCACGCCTTTGAGTGTCGTATTAACGCCGAAGACCCCGACACCTTTATGCCTTGCCCTGGCACTATTGATACCTATCATGCCCCTGGCGGCTTGGGTGTACGAGTAGACTCACACATTTACTCAGGCTATAAAGTACCGCCTTATTACGACTCGATGATTGCTAAGGTTATTACCCATGCGCGCACCCGCGATGCCGCTTTAACCCGTATGCGCGTCGCCCTTGATGAGCTGGTTATTGGTGGCATTAAAACCAACATTCCATTACAACAAGAGTTAGTGCGCGATACCGCATTTGCCGAAGGTGGTGTTAATATTCACTACCTCGAGAAAAAACTCGACATGTAATAAGCCCATAGCTTATTGATGACACCCAAGCCTAGCAATAGGCTTGGGTGTTTTTATATTCACACAACCAAAATACCCAAAGAGACTATCCATGCCCTGGCTCGAGATACATATTAATACCAACCGCGATGATGCCCCTGCCATTGAAGACGACCTAATGGTAGCCGGCGCCTTATCTGTCACCCTCACAGACAACGAAGATCAGCCTATTTTTGAACCCGCGCTAGGCGAAACCCCGCTATGGTCTGCCACCCGCGTTACGGGTTTATTTGAAGCCGATATCGATACTCAAACCATCGACAGCCAACTGGCGTTACCTACTAGCGTGAGCTTTAAGTGGCATATTGTAGAAGATAAAGACTGGGAGCGTGAATGGATGCAGCACTACCACCCCATTCAATGCGGCGAGCGTTTTTGGATCTGCCCTAGCTGGATAGCCCCGCCAAACCCTAATGCCGTTAACTTAATGCTAGATCCGGGCTTAGCCTTTGGTACCGGCACCCACCCCACCACTTTTTTATGCTTGCAGTGGCTAGCCGAGCAAAATATGACGGCAGCACATGTTATTGACTACGGCTGTGGCTCTGGCATATTAGGGATTGGCGCACTACTGCTGGGTGCACACAAAGTATTAGGTGTCGATATCGACCCACAAGCACTATTGGCCACCCAAGACAACGCGCAACGCAACAATATTCCTGCCGAGCAATTTCCTGTCGTCTTTCCAGACAAGTGCCAGCAATCACCTGTTGATGTCATGCTTGCTAATATTTTGGCGGGGCCCTTAGTTGAACTCGCCCCAGTATTAACACCACTAGTAAAAACCGGCGGCAAGCTGTGCTTATCAGGTATACTTGCCACCCAAGCGCAAACGGTACAAGCGGCCTATAGTGATGCCTTTACCTTTGACCCTATCGCTCAAAAAGATGAATGGGTGCGCCTAACCGCGATCAAAAAAATATAAATTCAGCCTGAAGAGGCTTCGGCTTGCCCCCAAAAACCTAAACTTGACCTAAGGCCACTGCGCATACACAATATACTTTTTGAGCTTTTTGTAACCTAAGTGCAGCATTTTTAAGAAAATATCGAAATTTTGTTATAAGCTTAACGCTATTGTATTGCTTGCTTTTTAAGCAAACTACCACAAAATAGCGGCGCTTTTTAATAATGCTCGCCAACCCCCAGTGATTAAAGAACACATGACAAGCCTGATTACCCGCTGCCCCAAGTGCGCGACTGCCTTTAATGTAACCGATGCGCACCTCAACTCTGCCAATGGTGCGGTGCGTTGCGGCTCGTGCCTTAATGTGTTCAACGGTCGCGAGCACCTGACCGATACCGCTAAAAAAACACCTGTAGCGGTAATGTTAGACGATGAACTGTTTCTCGATGATGAACTCGCACAAGACGAATATACTCACAATACGCCAGAGTACGGGACCGCAGAAACGATTTTTGAGGCCCAAGAAGAAGAAACCGTCGAAGTCGATGATGACGAAAGCTGGGTACTCAAACTACTAGAAGACGAAGGTCATAGCCCTTCACAGTTAGGCCTTAAAGAAAAACCACTGCCGGCAAACACTCAAGTGCCTACAGCGTCCCCTGCGACTCAAGCCCGTCAAAGCTCGACACCCCCTAAAATAGCGACAACCTCTACCAAGGCCGCACAAAAAGCAACAATCGCCACCCAAACGCCCGCAGCAACGGATACGCTCGCACAGCACATCGCGACGCCCGATGCACCCTCCGCACCCTTACCCAAAGGCACTGAAGAGCATATGCAGCAATCTCACGACGATAGCGACAGCATTACCGAGGAAGACACTCAAATACCATTAGACATTCTGCAGGCCTTTGGTAGCAACACCCCCGAGCAAACCCGTACAGGGGCAGCAAAGCATGGCAGCAATGTCGCAGCACCCACACAAGCCGCTCGCAAAGCCTCTGAATATGCTGCCAATAAAGCGCAAGAACCCGAGCCTGAAGCCGATATTGCCGAGCAGGAGCTTGCCGAGCTCCAACAAGAGTTAGAAGTCGCTAAGCTTGAGATCGTGCCAAAAGAGGCCAACCACAATGATTCGCGCTTATTGGTTGACGCTATCGAAGTGGAAGCGGTAGAGCTACAGTACACAGGGCAACGGCCTGCTTGGCTCAGCCGATTAATTTGGTTATTTTTAGCCACATTAGCTACTTCCGCACTCGCTGGGCAAATTGCTTGGCTCAAATTTAATGAGCTCAGCTTAAAAGATCCATACCGTCAATATTATGGCATAGCATGCGAGTATTTAGGCTGCACCTTACCGCAGCTTAAAGACCTCAGTAAAATACGCACGACCAATTTACTGGTGCGTACCCACCCAACGACACCAAGCGCTTTACTGGTTGATGTGGTGATTCAAAACCACGCCAACTTTGAACAACCCTTCCCCAAGCTCACCCTTGTTTTTAGTAATATTAAAAACAAAATTGTTGCTAGCCGTGCCTTTAGTCCGAGCGAATATTTAGGTGGCGACCTTGCAGGCGCCGACCTCATGCCCGCTCAAAAAGCGATCCACCTTTCGCTAGAGCTAGTTGACCCAGGTAAAGGCGCAGTGAGTTACAAAATTACTATCAACGAATAAAAGACACCCAGCCTTTGTATGTGAGTATTGAACGTGAGCAGTAAACGCGTATCAACTCAAAAAAGGGCTTTATGGCACATCGCAGAGCAAAGCGTAGACACCAGCTAATTTTGTTCAAAAAACCAGCAAGTAGGTAAATCTGGTTAATTGGTAGTCAGTTTTTTGCCGACTTGTGAAGCCATTAGCAGATTTTTGCAAAAACACCGTCAAAAATTAGCTATTTTTTAGCCAATTTGGTCAAATTATACTTTTGAAAATAAGGCTGTAGAGGTATGATGGCGCCCCTTTTTTGAGACCACAAAAATGCGACCGATTCAAACACTGAATATGCCCATTCGCCCAAAGTTAAGCGCTCGGCGCCTAGCTTAAAACTCATAAAAAGGTCAACCGCTGTAACCTACTGCACCAATAGTCGCAGTAAATAACCGCTACATACGCCAGCCACATTAACAAGTTCAAACTTGTCTGCATCCTAAGGGGATCAATTTGTTTCATATTGGGCCATACGCCATCGAGGGCAGTGCCGTACTTGCTCCTATGGCAGGTATTACCGACCAGCCCTTTCGCAATGCGTGTCGCACACAAGGTGCAGCGCTGGCGGTCAGTGAAATGGTAACCTCGCAAACGCATTTATGGCAAAGCCGTAAATCACAGAACCGTTTAAATTTTACCGATGAAAACGGCCTACGCTCGATTCAAATTGCCGGTAGCGAGCCCGCCCAAATGGCGATTGCAGCGACTGCTTGTATTGATGCTGGCGCCCATATTATTGATATCAATATGGGCTGCCCCGCCAAAAAAGTCTGCAATAAAGCCGCAGGCTCAGCACTGCTCCAAAATGAGTCTCTGGTCAAAGATATTCTTAACGCCGTGGTCGAGGCCAGCCACGTACCGGTGACCTTAAAAATACGCACCGGCTGGAGCACCGATACCAATAACGCCCTGCATATTGCCCTCATTGCCCAAGCGGCAGGTATTAGCGCGCTAACTATCCACGGTCGCAGCCGCGCTTGCCGCTTTAAAGGCCAGGCCGAATACCACACCATTGCGCAAGTGGTCAAAGCGATTGATATCCCCGTGATTGCCAATGGTGACATTACAACGCCCACGCAAGCGGCGCGCGTACTAGAGCAAACCCAAGCGGCGGCCGTTATGATTGGCCGTGGCGCCCAAGGAGACCCTTGGCTATTCAACCAAATTAATCATGTACTGGCCACCGGCCAGCACATTGAAAAACCTCACTTGGCTGAGGTCGCAAAAGCATTGCTTTTGCACCTTAATGCCATGTATGAATTCTATGGTCATGAGCACGGCATACGCATTGCGCGTAAGCATTTTGCTTGGTACATGGACAAACACCTGTCGACACCAGAAGCCGCAAAGGCCGCGCGTCAACAGTTCAACCTTTTGCAATCATCAAAAGAACAACTACAGCTCGTACGCAGATTATTTACCGAGCACCTACCATTAGAGGAAGAAGCCGCATGAATTCAGCCGAACCTTTTATTACTGAACGCCCCCAAGAACCTACTACAGCACCTGTAGCGCCTAGCGTTGCAGTGCCTCAGTTTTCACAACCTGAGCAACGCCAAGTAGGCCAAGCGCAATCGCTACGCGATTACGTTGAGCAAGCAGTAACAAATTACTTTCAGCACTTAGAAGGCCAAGAAGTTACCGAGGTTTACGACATGGTGCTATCAGAAGTTGAAGCGCCACTGTTAGAGGTAGTGATGAAATACTGCCGCCACAATCAAACCAAAGCGGCCACCGTACTGGGTTTGAACCGTGGGACTTTGCGCAAAAAACTCAAACAATACGGCTTGCTTTAAGCACTGCCAACCCAACGCCTTGCCGGCACTTAGTGCGCTGGCAAGGCGTTTTTGTTTGTATTTTACTCTTTACGCTGTCACTTTTTTGACGCCATTACTTTTTCTTAACTTAGCAAGCCGAGGATCCAACCACCATGCCACATTCACAAAATGTTGCTGTGCGCCGCGCGCTTATCAGTGTGTCTGATAAAACCGGCATTGTTGAATTTGCCCAAGCCCTTAGTGCCAAAGGCGTAGAGCTACTGTCTACAGGCGGTACTTACAAGTTATTACAAGATAACAATATTGCAGTGACCGAAGTCTCTGATTACACCGGCTTCCCCGAGATGATGGCCGGCCGTGTTAAAACACTACACCCCAAAGTACACGGTGGTATTTTAGCGCGTCGCGGCATCGATGAAGCCGTTATGGAAGAGCACAATATCAAGCCGATCGACCTTGTTGTGGTTAACCTTTACCCTTTCGAAAACACCGTCGCCAATGCCGATTGCAGCTTAGAAGACGCTGTTGAGAATATCGATATCGGTGGCCCAACTATGGTACGTGCAGCCGCCAAAAACCATAACGATGTCACCATCGTGGTTAACGCAAGCCGCTACGCGAGCATACTGGCTGAACTTGAAGCCAAAGATAGCATCAGCTACAAAACACGCTTCAACCTAGCCATCGAAGCTTACGAGCACACCGCCAGCTACGACGGCGCGATAGCCAATTACTTTGGTCGTCTGGTTGAAGGCGGCAGTGAAGACTTTAGCCGTACCTTTAATAGCCAGCT
Organism: uncultured Pseudomonadales bacterium; assembly: GCA_947494095.1. Taxonomy (GTDB): domain Bacteria; phylum Pseudomonadota; class Gammaproteobacteria; order Pseudomonadales; family Cellvibrionaceae; genus Marinagarivorans. The sequence continues at coordinate 6,009 of CANLTI010000058.1, read as the reverse complement.
CACCAAAACACAAGAAATGCGCTACGGCGAGAACCCACATCAAAAAGCGGCGTTCTATACCGAGAAAAACCCAGCCCAAGGCAGCATCGCCACCGCCACGCAGTTGCAGGGTAAAGCGCTTAGCTACAACAATATTGCCGATACCGATGCTGCACTCGAAACAGTAAAGCAATTTGACCAAGCCGCGTGTGTCATTGTGAAGCATGCCAACCCTTGTGGCGTAGCCGTAGCCGAAGACATTTTAAGTGCCTACGAAAAAGCCTTCGAGACCGATCCTGAATCGTCTTTTGGTGGCATTATCGCGTTTAACCGCGAGCTTGACGCCACCACCGCCGAAGCCATTGTTGCACGCCAGTTTGTAGAGGTCATTATTGCCCCTAGCGCTAGCACAGCAGCCATTGAAGCGGTCAGCGCCAAAAAGAACGTACGCTTGTTAGTGACTGGCCAATGGCAGGGTACTCCGGCTACCGGCTTAGATTACAAACGCGTGAATGGCGGCTTGTTAGTACAAGATCGCGACAACGGTATGATTGGCTTAGATGACCTTAAAGTGGTGACCAAACGCACCCCTACCGACGACGAGCTGCAAGACCTACTGTTCGCTTGGAAGACCGCCAAAATGGTCAAATCTAACGCGATTGTTTACGCCAAAGGACTCCGTACCATTGGTGTAGGCGCAGGCCAAATGAGCCGTATTAACTCAGCCCGCATTGCTGGTATTAAAGCCGAGCATGCAGGCCTAGAAGTAGCGGGCTCTGTGATGGCAAGCGATGCGTTCTTTCCGTTCCGTGACGGTTTAGATAACGCAGCCGCCGCAGGCATCAAAGCGGTGATTCAACCTGGTGGCTCAATGCGTGATGAAGAAGTCATCGCGGCAGCAGATGAAGCCGGCATTGCTATGGTCTTTACCGGCATGCGTCACTTCCGTCATTAATAGGCTGTAACCAATCACGTAGTGCCAAGGCTTCGGCATGACTATATTCATACGACCACACCATGGGTGTACTGTACACTGCCACAGCGTGCAGCCATTGAACATAGCCATGCCGAAACCGTCATAAATTTCCTAAGAGGAATTTAAAATGAATATTCTTATTATTGGCGGCGGTGGTCGCGAGCATGCACTAGCATGGAAAGCGGCACAAAACCCCGCCGTACAAACTGTTTTTGTCGCGCCAGGCAATGCCGGTACACAAAACGACGGTAAATTACAAAACGTCGACATCGACGTTTTAGCCTTTGACAAACTAGCCACCTTTGCGCAAGAAAACAATGTTGCCTTAAGCATTGTTGGCCCAGAAGTGCCTTTAGTTGATGGCATTGTTGACTTCTTTCAAGCCCGCAATTTAGCCTGCTTTGGCCCAAGCCAAGGCGCCGCGCAACTTGAAGGCTCCAAAGCCTTTACCAAAGACTTTTTAGCCCGTCATAATATTCCGAGTGCCGACTACGAAAAGTTTACCGACGTAGAGCCCGCCCTTGCCTACCTGCAAGAAAAAGGTGCGCCTATTGTCATTAAAGCCGATGGCCTAGCCGCCGGTAAAGGCGTAATTGTCGCAATGGATTTAGCCACCGCCGAAGACGCCGTCAAAGATATGCTCAGCGGTAATGCTTTTGGCGAAGCGGGTTGTCGCGTTGTTATCGAAGAGTTTTTAACCGGTGAAGAAGCCAGCTTTATTGTGATTGCCGATGGCAAAAACGTATTGCCAATGGCCACCAGCCAAGACCATAAACGTGCAGGCGATGGCGATACCGGCTTAAACACGGGTGGCATGGGTGCGTATTCACCGGCCCCGGTGGTTACGCCCGAGGTGTATGACCGCGTGATGGAGCAAGTGATTATGCCCACCATCAACGGCATGGCCGCCGAAGGCAACACCTATGTTGGCTTTTTATACGCAGGCTTAATGATTGATACTGCGGGCAACCCCAAAGTCATCGAGTACAACTGCCGCTTTGGCGACCCCGAAACACAGCCGATCATGATGCGCTTGCAATCTGACCTTGTTGATATTTGCCAAGCCGCCTTAGCTGGTGACTTAGCCAGTACAACCACCGAGTGGGATCCGCGCCCAGCCGTAGGTGTAGTATTAGCCGCTGGCGGCTACCCAGGTAGTTACAACAAAGGCGATGCGATTAGTGGCTTAGAAGGCCTAGAAACCGCTACAACTAAAGTCTTCCATGCAGGTACCGCAACCAAAGACGGCCATGTTGTTACCAATGGCGGTCGTGTTTTATGTGCTACGGCACTCGGTGGCAGTGTCACCCAGGCACAACAAAGCGCTTACGCTGTAGCTAATAAAATTAGCTGGCAAGACGTGTACAAGCGCAACGATATTGCCTACCGCGCGATTGAACGTGAGCAACAGCAGTAGTTATTCGTATCGCCTAACATAAGCCTAACATGGCTTTAAGCACAGAGATAAGCCCGCTAGCACCAATGTACTAGCGGGCTTTTTATTCGCAGCTCAAAGAGCGTTGGTTTCGATATTTATTTGCGTAGCGCAGTAGAGCTGTCAGCGTTAAAGTAGGTGCTTTTAATAGTTAAAATACGTGCTGCGTTATGAGCATATACACAGTATCATTTAAGCAACACTCATTTAAGCAACACTCATTTAAGCAACACTCATTTAAGCAACACTCATCAAGCAACTCCCATTCAAGCATTGATTGTCGCCACTCTAGCGCTCAATATAAAACCTCAATACTCACCCTGCCAAAGGCTTTTACTATGCCCCGCCCAACCGATTTTAATCAATGCCCTAAATGCAAAAAAAACACCGCAACTTCAGCGGTAAATAGCGATGGTACTGGTCGATTTTACTGTATCGAAAAACACTGTAAATTTGAAGTCGCCACACAAAAGCAAGACATGAAAAACACTTTTAATAAACTACAAGATATTAAAAAAAATATGTTCCCATCGGTCTAAGGGGCGAGGAAAATACATTATATTATTTCCTCACCCCCAATAAAAACGTCATCGCAAGCAATAAATAATTTTTTTATCTGTAAATTCAGCCATTATTACAGTCGCTAAAGCGTTACATAAAAATGCTAAAAAGCCTCAAGTACTAACCCGCCTGAGGCTTCAGTATAAAATAATGGTAACTATTCAGCTCAGCGCCCGTAAAGGCTATAGCTTAACAGCCAGAGCAATATATTAAATAGGTTGGCCACCATAATTAGATTGTGGCGCCTTAGGTGGGTCAGCCATGACATTCACATCAACCTCTTGTATTTTACCACCACCGGCCAAAAAAGCTTCTACATCAGCCTCTAGCTGCTCTCTTGCCCGCTCACGCTCGGCTTGATCACCGGTATCGGGCTCTAAGGCAGTGTGCGGCACCGCACTACTCACACGGCTTTCTCTCGTTTCAACATCACTGTCACTATCTAAAATATCGTAATCATCACTCATAGCAATTCCCACTATTTTTTATTTTTGTTAATTATTACTTGTATTGGCTTTTGCCGTTTAACTTTCTTAATACTTGCGATTTAACTCGAGCCATAAACTAAGCACAATAGAATGCTGATGAATGATTATTGGGATATTCACCTCTTAGACCTAAACTATTGCCTGCAAGCTTTTATCAACACACATTTTGTACCAATATTTCACAAAAAATTATAATTTATGCACAAATAATACTTCCTATGCCAAAACATAAAAGTACAAGTCAAACCCGTAATTTGCTGATTATTTATAGCCAAGCCCAAAGCCAGTAGCCAATATAAAAAGGGGGATTCTTAGGCCTTTTTTTACTTAAACTCCCCTCACCTCAAACACTTTGCTATTTGCTCAAAAAACACCGATAAGCGTCAAAAAAATAGGGGTCACTGACCTCAAGTTTCTCTATAAGTGGCGCAAAATTGGCGCTATCGGGTATTTAGTGCTCAGCGCTTTTAAGACCACACACAAAACCAAACTTGACCTCGTCACAAACTCAGCACACAATGCCGCGCCTTTTTGATTGCGGTAAAACATTATGACAGCACCAATAGGCTCCATTGCCGGCTTCGATTATGGCACCTCGAATTGCGCATTAGGCACAATTGCCAATGGTGTGATTACCCCTGTTCAGCTCGAAGCCAACAGTCGCTACCTCCCTTCGCTAGTCCACGCCGAAACCCGCGATAGTATCGTAGAATTTGTCGCCGCTAACTTGCCTAAACCGGCCTTAGCCAGCTATCAAAATATGCGTCAAGGGCAATTGCGCAATGCCGCTACATTTAGGCAAGAGCAAGGTATTCCGGCAGGCGAACAATTAGTGCACTTTGGCACCGCCGCTATGGCACAGTACATTCAAGCGCCAGAAGAGGGTTTTTTTGCTAAATCGCCTAAGTCCTTTTTGGGCGCAACAGGCTTAAGCCCGCATCACCTTACCTTTTTTGAGGATGTGGTTAGCGCTATGATGCTTAAGGTCAACAACAAAGCCTGCGCTCAAACCGGTCAGCCAGTCCATAGCGTCGTTATTGGGCGGCCTGTTAATTTTGCCAGCTTAAGTGCCGAGGAAGGTAACCGCCAAGCACTCGATATACTCACTACAGCGGCACAGCGCAGTGGCTTTAAACAGATTGAATTTTTATATGAACCGCTGGCGGCAGGCCTAGCCTTTGAGCAAAGCCTAGAAAAAGACACTCTTGTATTGGTACTCGATATTGGCGGGGGAACCACCGATTGCTCAATGATGCATATGGGGCCCAACTACAAAAACAAAACCGAGCGCGGCGGCGACTTTTTAGCCCACTGCGGTATACGCATAGGGGGTAACGATTTAGATATTAGCCTAGCGGCTAAAGCCTTTATGCCATTAATGGGCATGCACGAGCACACAAAAGATGGCTTGCCTATTCCTGCCAAATATTATTTAAATGCTGTACGTATTAATGATATCAATGCTCAAAGCCAGTTTTACAGCCCCGAGTCTAAACGCGCCATCAAAGCCCTTGCCCGCGAAGTAGCCGATGCAACAGGTGTCAATCGTCTTATTCATATGCAAGAACATCAAAAGAATTTCTCGGTGATTAAAACCGCTGAGCAAAGTAAAATTGAGCTATCAAACCAACACAGCTACATTGCTGATTTAAGCTTTATCGAACACAACTTACAACACAACCTCACGCGTGAAGCCCTTAGCTTTGCCATCGAAAAACCCCTAAACCAGATACTCAAACTCATACAAGAAACCGTTACCCAAGCCGGTGCTAAACCTGATTTGGTCTTTGTAACTGGAGGCTCGGGCCAAAGCCCTATTATTCGGCAGGCCGTACAAGACTATTTTGGCGGGATTGAACTCGTCGATGGCGACCACTTTGGCAGTGTTGTAACGGGGCTTACACAATGGGCGGGGAATATTTTTAAATAATGTAACTATTAAGAGGTGCGGAAATCGGGCGCTAATGAATCATTTGCTGGGCCGTTCAAGCCATCTGCGACTTTGTGCTCCTGCAAAGTCTACCCCCACGCATCCATGCTGGGGCTGGGCGCTATATAAGCGCTCTCGACAGTGTGCTCCTGCACTGTCTACCCCTTGCTTTCCCTGCAAGGCCCGACGCTTAAATGCCCAGAAAATAACTCATCAGCACCCTGTTAAGAGGGGATTTTTGGTTTGGCTGAATAGTTACTAAATAATTTTATTAGCACTTAAGCTTCTGACAATACTCTGTTTTTATTGAGTACCCAAAAAAGTACTGAATAAAAACAGAGTATTATAAACAAGAGCTCTATAAACAAGAGTGCTATAAACAAGAGCTCTATAAACAAGGGCATAAAGCCAAACCTTACAGTACTACTCTAGTGGTGGCGCACTACTACTCAGTGTTTTCACAAAGCTTTTAAGGGCTTCTATTTCAGCGTCGGTTAGGTTTAATACCTGTAATTTACTGGAGCCTACAGGGAACATAGGGTCATAACGATACTCATTAATTTTTGTAACTACTCAGCCATTATGCGCAGTCACTTGGCATAAATGGCTTATTGTTAAAGAGGTCGGTTAGCGTCTGAAT
>CANLTI010000057.1 GCA_947494095.1 uncultured Pseudomonadales bacterium | reverse complement strand
TTGTGTGAGAGCCTTATATTTCAACGTATTTGATGGGTTTTAGCATCTCCTTTACCTCACTAAAGCGGAGAAGAGCCGCTATTTATCTGTGCGTAGCTGTGATATTTTCTCGGCTTTTGGAACTCAATCATGCCTAAAGCTAGCGAAATCAAAAAGAACGTAGCCGTAGAGTACAATGGTAAAGTTTACCTTGTAAAAGAAGTCAGCAAATCAGCCGTATGTGGTCGTGCCGGCGGTAGCCTCTATCGTATTCGCATGTACGAAATTGCCACAGGCAGTAAGGTAGACGAAAGCTTTAAAGCCGATGATATGATTACACTTGCCGACTTCTCGCGTCGCGCGGTCACCTTTTCTTATGTTGACGGTGACGAGTATGTGTTTATGGACAGCGAAGACTACACGCCCTACAACCTCAGTAAAGACGCTATTGCAGATGAGGTACCTTTTGTGACCGAAAACACAACCGACCTTCAAGTTTTTGTCGTTAACGATGTGCCTGTGGCATTAGATTTACCCTCTTCTGTCGATTTAACGATTATCGAAACTGACCCCTCGATTAAAGGTGCATCAGCTACTGCACGGACCAAACCCGCCACATTGAGCACAGGCTTAATCGTTCAAGTGCCTGAATATATTGCTAATGGCGACACGATAAAAGTCAATACAACCGACCACAAATTTATGAGTCGCGCTTAATAGCTCGCATTCACTCTTGCACCAAACCCAAACCTGCACCTCCATCACCTCCTCCTCCACCACCACCACCACCACGCCTAACGCTCAAACTCAGTAGGCGTTGGTGGACGAGGTGAGCATTTAGGCTGACTATACAATCCTGCTTAACTTAATCGCCCCAGCACACAAATGACTCACCCTATCGCTTAACAGGCGAAATGCTTTGCAAGCAATACTGTGCTTGCGTCGCAAAGTGATGGAAGCTATCGGCGTGATTTTGAGTGATAACACCGCCAAAATCGGCCCTGTCAGCGTAAATCAGGCCGGGCCTTTTACCCTTGACCTCAAACACAAAAATCAATCCATCAACATTGCCTAACACCTTGACGGTATCTTTAGGGCGTACATTTTTATGTTGCCGATAAAACGTGTTATCTATACGCAAAAATCCGCCCTTATCTACGGCCTCAGCAATCACGTTATCAGCAAAAGGGCCAACATCAAAATCAAAGGCGGTCTTCCAATGCTCAGTACCATACCCCAAACTATGCTTGGCACTCGCCCTAAAATCTTTAATGAACGCAATCGCGACACGCTCCATGCCAATACCACGATGAATCCCCTCGATCACCATCTGAAAAACCGTATTAACGCTGTGCTTCTCGGCTGCTGTGGCAGTTAACTCACGCAATATATTCAGCTGTAATTGAGGGTCACAAGGCATAATACGGCTCGCCTTGACAGCTGGCTCTTCTTCTATATAACTATGATCGGGCCCCGGAATCATTCGGCATACATTGGCGGCGCCAAAGTGCTTAGCAATATCCAGCGCCTCACCGGCCCGCACTTTAAACTGTGCTAATAAAGCGGCTATTTCTTCATCATTATCGTGCCCGGCAATGCGCTCTAATAACTGAATCATTTGTGGCGAGTCCCATCCTTCTAACGCCGCCTGGCTAATACTTTCACCCAGCAATACAGCCTGAGCCTTTTCAGAGCTTGCATCTTCGGGCCCGAGGGCCTCCTCAAGCGTTGCCCCTAGTCGCCATTGCTTTGCCAAACCCAAAGTAATCAAATTAAACGAGGTCCCAAGCGTCGCCTGAACAGCTTTATGGCGTTGCGTATTATCACCTTTTAATAGCTTTTCATTTTTAGCCGATACATCATTCCCCGCCCAATAGGCCATTTCACCAAAGTGATACAGCAGTGCGGCAATAAAGACCTCTTCAGCTGCCTCAGGTGCCTTATCAGCCATGTAGGCACGCGCCTGTGTTGCTGCATGGAAGCCTTGCGCCATAATTTCCAGCATGCGCACCTTGGCACCATTTTTGAGCAATGAGTCAATCAACATCAAAGAAATGCACAGCGCACGCATGCCTTTGAGACCAATCAAAACAATCGCACGGCTCACCGTGCTGACATGTTTATCGGGCCCCGTATACTGCTGACTGTTAGCGACACGTAAAACATGCGAGGTGAGATTGGGATCGCGAAGAATCATTTCTGCCAAGTCATTTAAATCACCCTCAGAGCCTTCGGACAGCTTATTAAGCTCTGCAATAATATGGCCTGCCACCGGCATACTGTTACGCGCTAGGCGCTTGACCCAATAATCGGTACCTCGCCCCTCTTTTTCAAACTTAAAATGCTGCACAAGCCACTCCTTTTGACACGTTTCGCTAAAATCAGCTAAATATAGTGCGATAGCGCCCTCTCTCACAATGAATACCGTCAAAGACACCAAAAGCAGCATAATTTTGGCTTATACTGCACAAAAATGAGCGATATACTCGATGACTATTTGCGCCACACCATCCAAAATACCCATAATTGTTGCCGAATCAGAGGTATGATATAACTCAAACACTGCTGATAGCAGCCAGATCAGCAGTACTAGAGCGATTGAACTAAAACCTAGAACTATTGACCTAGAACTACTGAACTAGAAGCACCAAACGAAAGATACCGACGCGGCCGCTAATGAGTTTTGAGTAGCCAAGCCAGCGTAAGGCATACAGGCCCGTGTGGGCTAGATTGATAAGTCTAGCCCAATAGTGATATAAAAAATAATCACGCCAACTCAAAATAGCACTAATATCGACACTGCGTACCCACGCATGCACCACGCTCACCCGTCCCTTGGGGTCGCCACTGTAAAAGGCTAAACGCTCAATGAAACACTTGCTGATTGTGTGTATCACCCTTTTTTTATCTACCGCTGTAATCGCGCAAGATAAAAAAAGCCCTATCATTCACTCACATGCCATCACGATTCATGGTGAGCCCAAATATCCTAAACAGTTTAAGCACTTTGAATACGCGCACCCCAATGCCCCCAAAGGCGGCACCTTACGGATAGCCGAAGTTGGCACGTTTGACAGCGTTAACCCTTATGCTGTTAAAGGGCGGCCAGAACGTAACACACTGTTACTGCTTCACGGCTCACTCCTCGAACGCTCTCATGACGAGGTAGGCACCATGTATGGTCATATCGCCCAATCGGTTGAATACCCTGCATCGAGACAATGGATTACTTTTCATCTCGACCCTAAGGCGACATTCAGTGATGGACACCCTATTACCGCCGATGATGTCGCCTTTACTTTTAACACACTCATGAAAGACGGCTCACCCCGCTACACATTGTATTGGGCTGACGTCTCAAAAGTAGAAGTGGTCAATGATCAGACAATCACGTTTTACAACAGCAACCCCAGCAATACCGAACTCTTCCAAATACTAGGGGAAATCCCTGTACTCGCAAAACATTATTGGCAAAAGCATGACCTGCAAAAATCAAGTTTAGATATACCTGTAGTGAGTGGGCCTTATACCTTGTCGCGCGTTGATGCCGGTAGAAAGGTTGTCTATAAGCGCATTAAAAATTATTGGGCACAAAATACACCAACCAGAAAAGGCATGTTTAATTTTGATGTTATTGATGTTACTTATTATAAGGACAACAATGTTTACCTTGAGGCATTTAAGGCGGGTGAATTTGATCTTAATACTCGCAATACGGCCAAAAACTGGGCGAATGCTTACAACATACCCGCAGTGAAATCAGGTAAAATTATTAAAGCCGAGATACCCAATTCGAATACTCAGGGTTTTACAGGCTTAATGTTTAATTTGCGCAACCGTGCATTTAGCGACCCTGCGCTTAGAGAAGCCATCAATTACGCCTACGATTTTGAATGGACCAATAAAAACCTTTTTTACAACTCGTATACACGATCCAATAGCTACTTCGCCAATTCAGAGCTGAGCGCAACAGGATTACCCACGGCCAAAGAGCTTGCGCTGCTAAAACCTCTCGCACAACATATTCCTGAACGCGTATTTACCCAAGCCTATACAAACCCTCAAACTAATGGTAGCGGTAATAATCGCGAGAACCTAAAGAAAGCAAAAAAAATATTACAGCGCGCAGGCTTTAATATACACAACGGAAAACTCATTAATCCAAGCACTCAAAAACCTGTAACGCTCGAAATACTGCAATCTTCAGCTCTGTTTGAAGGCCTTATCAACCCTTGGATCAACAACTTAAAAAAACTAGGTATCGACGCGACGCTACGAGTCGTCGGCTCAGCGCAATACATCAATTTGCGCAATAATCGCAACTTTGACGCCTCGATTATTTCTACGGCACCTACCTCTTCACCCGGTAACGAGCAACGTGATTACTGGGGTTCTCAAGCAGCTGATTTAAACAATAGCTGGAACCACATGGGCATCAACAACCCCGCCGTTGACGCACTGATTGAGCATATTATTGACGCCCCAAACCGTGAAGCTTTAGTCACCGCTACCCGAGCACTCGATCGTGTACTTCTCCACTCGCATTACGCCGTGCCCTTCCACTACTCACCCATCAGCAAAGTAGCTTACTGGAATAAATTTAATTTTATTACGCCACCAAAGTATGATTATCGTTTTTTTTATGCCCCTCACTTTTGGTGGTATGACGATAAAAAAAATCATAACCTACAGCACTAAACGTTATGTGGCGCTACATTGCAACACGTCTATTATTAATAGCGCCTACACTGTTTGGCATTATGATTGTGAATTTTGCTATTGTACAATTCATACCTGGCGGCCCTGTTGAGCAAGCCCTCTTAAAATTAGAAACCAACCAATATGCTCTCAGCCTAGACATGGCGCCTATAACGAGGCAACAGTCCAACACCAGCCAGCACTTACCCCAAGAAGTTATCGATCAAATAACCGCCCAATATGGTTTTGATAAACCCGCTCATATACGCTTTTGGCTAATGCTAAAAAACTACGTATTCTTCAATTTTGGAGACAGCTACTATCGTGATGCGAGTGTTTTATCGCTCATTGCCGAAAAACTACCCACCTCTATTTCACTCGGCCTATGGAGCACATTGCTCATCTACTTAATTTCAATACCATTGGGTATTAAAAAAGCACTGCACCACAAGAGTCCTTTTGATATTTGGACAAGTACACTCATTGTTGTAGCCTATGCCATACCAGGATTTTTATTTGCCGTCATTCTTATTGTCATCTTTGCAGGAGGCAGTTATTTAGATTGGCTACCACTCAGAGGCTTAACCTCTGATCACTTTCATACATTGAGCCCAATAAGCAAAATAAAAGACTACATCTGGCATTTAATACTACCGTTAACAGCCTATACACTTGGCGGCTTTGCCACGTTAACACTGCTCACTAAAAATTCATTTCTCGATGAAGTCAATAAACATTACGTTACCACGGCTATTGCAAAAGGGCTTAACGACAGACAAGTATTGTATGGGCACGTGTTTCGCAATAGTATGCTAATCATTATTGCCAGCTTCCCTACGGCGGTTGTGAGTATGTTTTTTACCGGCTCACTCCTGATAGAAGTGATATTCTCACTCGATGGAATCGGGCTTTTGAGCTACGAAGCGATTATTAATCGCGATTATCCCATTGTATTTGCCACACTTTATATCTTCACCCTCATAAGCTTAATATTAAAATTATTATCTGATTTAATCTACCACTGGGTCGATCCTCGCATTCACTTTGATAGTCGCAAATGATCATTATGAAAAACTCATCTGCAACCGCTACACATAAAGAGCCAAGCCATAAAACTCTAACATACTGGAACCCTAGCCCTTTAACACAAAGACGTATCGATATTTTTTTAAATCATAAGCGCGCAAAATGGAGCCTATGGCTATTTAGTCTTATGCTTATCTTTTCACTGTGCTCACCTATTATTGCCAACGACAAGCCTTTAATTATTCAATACAAAAGTAAGTTTTTTTTACCGGTACTTAAAGCCTATCCGGAAACAACGTTTGGTGGTGATTTTGAAACAGCAACGGACTATACAGACCCTCACGTAATAGCACTTATCGAAAAAAATGGCTGGCTCATTTGGCCTTTAATTCCATACCACTACACAACACATATCCGCAACCTAACAACTCCCGCGCCATCACCACCGTCTGCTAATAACTGGCTAGGCACTGACGACCAGGCTCGTGATGTCTTAGCCCGAACCCTCTACGGCCTTAGGGTGTCACTCTTATTTGCAATAGGCTTAACATTCAGCAGCAGCTTAATTGGTATTACTATCGGTGCTATTCAGGGCTATTTTGGCGGCATAACCGATCTCATCGGGCAACGTTTTTTAGAGCTATGGAGTGGATTACCCACTGTATATTTATTAATCATTATCTCGAGTATGATAACGCCTAATGCTACTTGGCTACTCTTTATTATGCTGCTATTTAGCTGGACGCGACTTGTTGATTTAGTGCGTGCCGAATGCCTAAAAGTGCGTAACCTTGAATATATAAAAGCGGCGCGTGCACTCGGTGTCAGTCACATAGAAATTATACAGCGCCACCTATTGCCCAATGCCATGGTAGCTACAATCGCTTACATGCCTTTTGTTTTAGCCGGCGCAATATCAACACTCACTGCACTTGACTTTTTAGGCTTGGGGTTACCTCCAGGCTCAGCCTCACTCGGCGAGCTCGTACTGCAGGGCAAAAACAATTTGCATGCCCCCTGGCTTGGCTTGACCGCTTTTATGACACTGTCGAGTATATTAACGCTTATGGTGTTTATTGGAGAAGGTGTGCGCGATGCTTTCGACCCCCGAGTAAAGGCATCAAAATGAACACACCTGCTTTAATGAGTATTCAAAATTTAAGTATTGCTTTTGAGCAAGGCCACACAAAAAATACCATAGTACGCAACATTAATATGGAAATTTTGACCGGCAAGACGCTCGCTTTAGTCGGTGAAAGCGGGTCGGGGAAAAGCGCCATTGCACTATCAATATTACAATTGCTCCCCTACCCTATCGCCTATCACCCTAGCGGTCGCATATTATTTAACCATTTAGATCTACTGTCATTAAATAAAAAAAGCTTGCATGCAATACGCGGCAATCAAATCAGTATGATCTTTCAAGAGCCCATGAGCGCACTTAATCCACTGCACACAATAGAGCAACAAATTGGTGAAACACTGCGTGCACACCAAGGCCTTAACAAACAGCAAGCCAAAATAAAAATCCTAGAATGGCTTACTAAAGTAGAAATCGCTCACCCACAGCGATGCTTAAAAAGCTACCCTCATGAGTTATCAGGCGGTGAACGCCAACGCGTCATGATCGCTATGGCGCTCGTAAATACACCCAAAATTTTAATTGCTGACGAGCCCACAACAGCTTTAGATGTGGCAGTTCAAAAAAGTATTTTAGCGCTGATTCATTCACTTAAAGAAGATTTAAATATGGGTGTATTACTGATCAGTCATGATTTACATATGATTAAAAATTACAGCGACTCTATTGCGGTCATGCATAACGGCAGCATTGTTGAGCAAGGCACAGCTAATGATATATTTAACAACCCTCAACATCACTACACACAAAAACTTATGGCTGCTGAGCCCTCAGGGCAACCCATTCCGGCATCACAGCCCTACCCACTATTAACCGCAAAAAAAATCCATGTTCGCTTTGCACTCAACAAACCTTTATTCAGTAAAAACAAGCGCTGGTTAACCGCCGTTGACAACGTTGACATACAGGTCAACAAAGGTGAAACATTAGGAATCATTGGCGAGAGCGGCTCAGGAAAATCAACACTGGCGATGGCATTAATGCTGTTACAAAAAAGTGAAGGAACAATACTTTTCGAAGATATTGCATTAAAAAAACTCACGCCTCGGCAATTACGTGCTTCCCGAAAAGCCTTCCAGGTTGTATTTCAGGATCCTTTTTCTAGCCTAAGCCCACGCATGAGTATTCATCATATTATCACCGAAGGACTAGATGTTTTTGAAAACACTCTCAGCAAACAACAAAAAACCCTTAAAGTGATTGATGTACTAAAAGAGACCGGCTTAGACCCTAACATTCGCCATCGCTACCCTCATGAATTTTCAGGTGGTCAAAGACAGCGCATTGCTCTTGCGAGAGCTCTCATCTTAAAGCCTAAACTACTTATTCTTGATGAGCCCACCTCATCACTAGATCCCCTAGTGCAAAATCAAATCATAGAGCTACTCAAATCATTGCAAAAAAAACATAACCTGTCATATATTTTTATTAGCCATGACCTAAAAGTTATTCAAGCCTTGAGCCATCACATTATGGTCATGCAGGCAGGAAAGGTCGTAGAGCAAGGCCGTGCAACCCAAGTATTGAGCGCGCCAGCCTCACGCTACACACAAACACTTATAGAAGCAGCGCTCTATTAATAAGGGTATGGACTGATTACACTCAATATTTTTCTTCGCGTGCTGATTCAATAAACACTTTAGGCACAAAGTAAAAACTACCGCCAGCATGCCCGGCTTCTCGTATAGGCTTCATCTCAGGCTCCTGTCTCAGCGCTAGTTTATTCGCTCGCTGCCGAACATTCACTGACAGCAATGAAAACAATTGGCTATCGCGTAAAGGCCTATCGTTGTTTTCGAGTACATCAATTAGCGCACCAGCAAAAATAGAGTGGTCAGTCTTGCTGCCGTCGAGTACCGGCCGCTTACCACCTGAAGATATCACAATACGTGCACGTCTTTTTATATCGGCCTGAATAGCACCGCGAGATAGCTTTGCACTGCTTAAACCAAATAAATATGGGCTTTTATCTTCTCCTAGATAGCCCGCAAAACATGAATCTGCAATAACTAATACCGAGCGCACCTTTAAACGATCTAAGTGATCACTAATCACAGCATTATTAAGCCAATGGGAAATATTATTAGCTTGAGCATCAACAGGTAGCCAATAGCCTCTCTCAGTTTTACTGAGGCCCACATTCGATAACTCGCCGTGCCCAGCATAAAATATCAATAAATTATCATTAACGCCCAACGTATTAAACAAGCGATTAATGGCCATTAAGACGTCTTTTTCTTCGCCATTTTTAATAACCTGCGTTGTAAACCCGTAGCGGCGCTCAAGTACTTCTTGTAAGCGCTCAGCATCTTTCACTGGCGAGCGTAAATCGTCTAAAAACTGATATTTTTGGTTACCTATAATTAAAGCATAATAGCGACCGAAATTAATACTGTGCGCTATTTTGGGGTCACCTAAATTTACAGTCTCTGGCGACAGCAAATCATTTTGTGTAAATGTTCGGTACGCAAGATTCACAGACTCCAAACGGCCTTGAAGCTTTGAACGCTCATACAAAGAATGGTCATATAATGCACGCAATGCATTGACATGTGACTGCGTATTATTAACACCTTGCTCGCTTTGGGTGGCACTTAATAATTGCCGCTCAAGCTTAACAATTTTTTGATTGGCCGCTGCAATGGTTTTTTTAAAGTGCGTTTTTTCTTGTGCTAAAGCAGTCCAAGCATCACGGCTTAATAATAAAGCATTATCATCAACACCCGCTGCGAGTCGGTAGTAATCGAGTGCTTTAATAAGGTTTCGTTCAACGCCTGCTCCTCTTTCATGCAATAAGCCGATATTAATTTGAGCCCGCGCAAAACCTTGATCAGCCGACTGAGTATACCAATAAGCCGCTTGTATAAAGTCAGGGGCCACCCCCAAGCCTTTTTCATAAATTTCACCCACGTAATTTTGTGCTTTAGCGTCCCCGCGATTGGCAATTGGCAACCAGACATTGAGCGCACTGCGGTAATTCGCACGATCATAAGCCACATACTCACCGCCGCGTATTTCACAATCATGCGCTGTGGTTTTGCTCGCACGACGCGCGCCCATATATTGCGCACGCCCCAATCGTCGCACCTGTGCTGGTAATAAACAGTCCACCACCGGTAAGTCTTGTTCATGTATGACCTGCGATGCCACCTCGCGTGAATGGTTGTCAGCGACATTGCATGACAGCAACATAAACGTCGCTATAAAATAGCGAAACACGCCGTATATTGTTGGTGCTATAACCACGAATATTCTCACGCGTCAGCTCCAGGGCAGCTTAGTGACTAATGGATTTTTTGAGGTGTTTAGCGCTGAAAATCATAGTAACACTGAAAATCATAGTAACAACACGTTAAAAAGTTACGAATTAAAGGCAGGATGAATACGCGCTTTCAAGTCGCTAATTGCTTTACGTATTTTGTAAGGGCTACTCACAAATTCATTTTCTAAAAAAACCTCTAATGCGACTAAATACTCGCGCACTTGAAATTCATTAAGCTCCTTTCGGCTCGCTTGCTGCACTAACTGGGTCACTACGGCATTGGTTCTTTCTTGAATAATCGCACGCACCAACTTGATGTTGCGCGTCTTTTTATGCGTGGTACTCATCTGAACATCCAGCCACGCTTGAGAATACAATCGATGCGCTAGATCCACATCTTTAGCCGCTAAAGAGCGATCACCCTCTCTCACTAAGGCTGCAACCGCTGCCAACTCAGTAGGTAAATGCGCCAGTGAGGGTACGCGCGCGCGCCAATAACTTTGCATTGCCACCGAGCACATAATGGCCACTGCGCCCGCAGCGATCAAACTAGCCATGGTATTACTGTGCTGACGCGCTTTTATGGCATCAATAAATTCCCCTGCATTTGTAAACGATGATTCAGCATCAAAACGTAACGCTTTACGTAACGCACGCATATGACGCAGCTTTAAGCCCAAAATACCGTCTACTTTTAAGCCCTGCTCTTGAGCCTCTAATGCTGAAACAGGTAAACCGTAACCGGTAGTATAAGGGTGTCTACCGGTGAGCAGTTGATAAGCGACACACGCCAAGGCAAATACATCATCACGCTCGCTGATCGCTTCGCCTTGCAAACTGGCAACTGTTGCATAATTGGGTGTCAGTGCAAACGCAGTGAGCTTATCACCTGCGGTCATGGATTCTTGAGTGGTGTTAATAGCCTTAGCAATGCCAAAATCTAAAATTTTAACGCCGCCATCTTGCGACAAAAATATATTGGCAGGCTTAATGTCGGCATGTACAAAGCCCTCTTGATGCGCATACGCCAAACCTCTTGCCACACGCTCTACAATGCGCATAGCTTTTGAATAACTCATAGTGCCATGCTTAGCCAGATACTCTTTTAACGTTTGCCCCTCTAAGTACTCCATAGAGATAAACGCCGTGTCACCACACCGGTCAAAATCAAAGACAGTCACAATATTGGGGTGCGATAAGGCTTGTGCTTTTTTAGCTTCACGCTGAAGAGCCTGCAAGGCGCCCTCTTGTGATTGGCACTGCTCATTGAGTAATTTAAGCGCTACAAACGGCGAACTATCTTGCATTTCTTCACGCAGCAAGTCTTTGGCGAGATACACATCTCCCATTCCCCCACTGCCTAGCGCTTTAATTAAACAAAACCGATTGCGTAGTACTTTGCCCTCGGGTTGCTGCCGTAAACGTTTACGCTCGGCCGTTTTATCAATACGCGCCAAAAAACTCAATTTACTTGGGTCAACGCCAACGACCTTATTGCTTTGCGCTTGGCGCACGGGATCACTTTTAGTCGCAAGGTGACTGTCCGATGGTCCACGTCTATGCAAAGCTTGCGAGCAAGATGGCGATAAATCGTCGTATTTTTGATCACCTATTTGATGACGTACAGCCTCGATATCGAACATGACTGCAAAGCTCCCGAAGTGCAAAGGCGCTTATTATTCATTATTTCTTACATTTTTGATAGCTCATTTAAGTCCAAAGTACCAACCCCAATCATGGCGTGCAATGTTTTAGAATGAAATTCGCGCCGATATAAAATGAGTACTGTGAAAGCAGCAGCTAATAAGAACGCCCAGATATTGAGTAACCAAGCCAATACAGACAATGAAAAATAAAAGGCTCTAAGCCCTTGATTATAAGTGTGCCCAGCTCGATCGATAACTTTTGACATGTACCGCACATAATTTTTACCTGTTGCTCCTTCTAGGTCTGGGTCTTTGTCAAGAGGGGCCGCACCTAACAATACCGCACAAAAACCGTATTGCCGCATGGACCATGTGAAAGTAAAAAAAGCATAAATATGGATCAGCAAGACAACAATGAGCTTAAATTGGACACTAATAGCGTGAGTGGGTACGGCAAAAGGTAATGTCGGCAAAATAGCATGTAACTGCTCGGATGATGCAATACCCGTCACTAAACCAGCAATAATAAAAAGGGTCGTTGAGGCAAAAAAGCTTGCATTACGCTCTAAATTATTCAATAAAGAGGCGTCAGCAATTCTATTTTCTCTGCGTAATAAGTTGCCCATCCATCGCTTGCGGTATTGATGCAACACCGATGAAATACAAAACACATGCTTAGCCCGCCTACGTGAAAAGATCGAATATCCCCACCAGCACACAAGCAACCAACCTAAACCCAGTAAATCTTGAACATGAGCAAGTACCCACTCATTTAAATGCATGCCATCCCCATTTATTTAACGCACTGATTGTGCTGTTTAACATCATTTTATTAAAACACATGGAATCATCCAACGTGGGCCCTTTATACTGTTACCCTAGAGCATCCGCTACACCTTTTAGCGAGCATCAACCCAACATTTATAGACTATATTAAGGCGATACCTTTATGCCCCACTCGCACCCAGCGTTTAAACTCGTTCGCAGCCAATCGGTTGAATCTTTAAACATCACTATAGAAGAATACGAACACATTGAAACCAGGGCGCAGCATATTCACTTAGCGGCCAATAATCCAGAAAACGTATTTCTTGTTGCCCTACGTACCGTGCCGCAAGATTCAACCGGTGTTGCGCATATTTTAGAGCATACTGCGCTTTGTGGCAGTCAGCGCTACCCTGTGCGCGACCCCTTTTTCATGATGACTCGGCGCTCACTCAACACGTTTATGAATGCCTTTACGAGTAGCGATTGGACAGCCTACCCATTTGCCAGCGTTAACCGCAAAGACTTTAATAACCTGCTCGATGTTTATTTAGATGCTGTCTTCTTTTCTCGACTTGACCCGCTAGATTTTGCCCAAGAAGGCCACCGCCTTGAGTTTGCCCAGCCTGATAACGCAAACAGCGAGCTAGAATATAAGGGTGTCGTTTTTAATGAAATGAAAGGCGCAATGAGCTCGGTCAACTCTCAACTGTGGCAAACATTGACAAAATATCTATTCCCAACCAACACCTATCATCACAACAGCGGTGGTGAACCCAGCTGCATACCCGACCTAACCTACGACGAGCTGGTCGCTTTTTACAAAACGCATTACCACCCCAGTAACGCGATTTTTATGACCTATGGCGACATTCCGGCCATTGAACTACAAAACAAAATTCAAGATCAAGCCCTTGCGCAATTTAAGCACCTAGATAAGTCTATTCACGTCAGTAATGAAAAGCGCTACTTTGCACCTGTTAAAATTGAAGAGCACTACCCACTCAATGAAGACGACCTCAGCCATAAGACACATCTCGTTAATGGCTGGCTATTAGGTGACAGCACTAACTTAGAAGAGGTGCTCAGTGCCCATTTACTCAATAGTGTACTGATAGACAATAGTGCTAGCCCGTTAATGCTAGCACTCGAAACCACAGAGCTCGGCCAAGCGCCTAGCCCGCTTTGTGGTCTCGATGACTCTCAAAAAGAACTGATTTTTGTGTGCGGTATCGCCGGGAGTGAAAGAGAGCACGCCGACGCCCTTGAGCAGTTAGTGCTAGACACCTTAAAACAAGTCGCAACAGAAGGCGTACCGATCGAAGACGTTGAAGCGGCCCTTCACCAATTAGAGCTACAGCAACGAGAAGTGGGCGGCGACAGCTATCCTTACGGTCTACAATTGATTTTAAATGCGTTAACCGCGGCGACCCATAGAGGCGACCCCGTTGCGCAATTAAATGTGGATGCGGCACTGGAAGCCTTGCGAACAAAAATTCAAGATCCCAACTTTATACCCGACCTAATTAACCGCTGGCTACTAAATAACCCACACCGCGTGAGCTTAACTCTCACCCCCGATGCCGAGCTCAATGAACGAAAAGACCAAGCCGAAAAAGACCAGCTCGCAAAAATCAAAGCCGCATTGAGTGATGAGCAAACCCAACACATCATTCAACAAGCGCAGCAATTAAAAGAGCGCCAAGCACAAATAGATGATGACGCTGTGCTCCCTAAAGTCACGCTAGATGATGTGGCCCCACAAGAAATCATTATTCCATCAACATTCAGCCAAACGCTCCCCAACAGCCAACAGCCTTTAATAGGTTATGGTGCAGGCACCAATGGCTTAGTGTATCAACAGCTGGTGTGTGAGCTGCCAGCTTTAGATGATGAACTACTGCCGCTATTACCCCTTTACTGCGCGCTTCTTACGGAGGTAGGTATTGGCAAGCACAGCTACCTTGATGTACAGCGCTGGCAAGCCCGTGTGTGCGGCTCAATCAGTGCGTACTCCAGTATTCGCGGTAGTGTTGATGACACGCACAAGCTTAATAGTTTTATCACTTTATCGGGTAAAGCGTTAAGTAGCCAACATGCTCAATTGTGTGACTTAATGCGCGCCACCTTTACCGAGGCCCGCTTTGACGAGCAAGGGCGTTTACGCGAACTTATCGCGCAAATGCGCACAGGCCGTGAGCAAAGCATCACCGGTAGCGGCCACGGTTTGGCGATGCAAGGCGCCGCCATGGGTATCAGCCCCAGCGCGCAACTGAGCTTTAACCTCACCGGCCTAGAGGGCATTCGCAAGATCAAGGCTTTAGACGACAGCTTGAGCACACCGGCTAACCTCAACACATTGCAGCAAAGGCTCGAAGCGATTCACCAGGCTATTGGCCAAGCCCCTAAGCACTTTTTATTGGTGGGCGAGCATCAGCCACTCACACAATACAGCAAAACCTTTGCGGAACATTTTGATGCTACAACCGATAGCTCAATCAATAACACCACAAGCGCAGGCGGCTTTTCGCCTTTTACCAGTCATTTTGAAGCCCAACACACACAAAGCGCATGGCTCACCAACTCACAAGTGAACTTTTGTGCCAAAGCCTACCCCACTGTTGCAAGCGATCACCCTGATGCGGCGGCATTGGTTATTTTAGGTAACGTGATGCGCAACGGCTACTTGCACCGCACAATCCGCGAACAAGGTGGTGCTTATGGTGGTGGTGCTGGGCAAGATAATAACAGCGGCGCATTCCGCTTTTACTCTTATCGCGACCCACGCTTAAGTGAAACACTGGCAGATTTTGACCACGCCATTGAATGGGCGATGAGCACTGATCACAGCTGGCAAAGTGTCGAAGAGGCCATATTGGGTGTTGTTAGTAGCTTAGATAAACCCGACTCACCCGCAGGTGGCGCTAAACGAGAGTTTCACGCGCTTATTAATGGTCGCACCCCCGAGACCCGTCAGCGCTTTAGAGACAGACTCTTAAATGTTAAAGGCGCCGATTTACCCCGCGTGGCGCAAACTTATTTAGTCGACCAACAAGTACACACTTGTGTGATCACCGATAAGAGCAAGCAAGTAGATGTCGAGGCATTACACTTAAAAGTCTTTAATTTATAGCCCGCCGGTCGCTTGTTAACACAACCGTAGCTACCAAAGCTGCGTTTGTGTATTCGCCATGCTAAGGGCACTGAGCTGGGGCGGTCGCTATATGAGCGCTCCCGGCGCTTAAATGCCCCGAAAACAACCCATTAGCACCTTGCTAAGAGGGTTTTTTGGTTCGGCTGAATAGTTACACTAAAACAAGCGCGACCTCATGGATGATGAATGGGCTTGGGGAATTGTTTCAGTGCCGCCATCAATGTGCGCTCGTCGGCATGATCTTCGCGGTACAGTACATGCTCAGAAATACGAGCAATATCATGGCATGCGGCTTGATATTCTCTTTTTTGCTCGGCTAAACGGTAGGCAAATACCGCTAAGCTTTCTTCGCGATAACGCCTATAACCTAACGTTAAACACGTTTTATCGAACTGTTTGATTGCTTTTTGCAGAGGCGTTTTGCGGGCGCCATGCGGGCGAATAACCCACAGGGTATAGCCGCCTAACATTACCGCAATCAAGCCAATAAATGCTGCCCCAATGCGCCAAGGCTCGGTGCCACCGAGCCAGCGAGCAAATAAGTCACTTTGCTTGCTCGTATCGTAATTTAATACCCAGCGGTTCCACACATAACCGGCCGCGTCCATGCGCTCACGCAAAGCGCCAAGCCACTGTGGCGCTTGATAATGACCTGCGCCAACCAACGCACGATCTTGCTCATCTAATGCCCTGTCAATGCCCTGCTCTATCCGCTGCGGCGCTACGGCACTGGTCGGGTCGACCCGCTGCCAGCGCTTTGCTATCCACACCTCAACCCACGCGTGGGCATCCGACTGACTGACTCGCCAATAGTCCTCTAAGGCGTTATAAGTACCGCCTTGATAGCCCACCACAACACGTGCCGGTATACCTGCCGCGCGCATTAATACAGCAAAACTGCTCGCAAAATGCTCGCAAAAACCCCGCTTAGTAGTCCATAAAAACTCATCCACACTGTGCTTACCTAATACCGGAGGCTCTAAGGTGTAGTAAAAGTCTTGGTTATACCACTTAAGCGCAGCCGCGATAATCGCTTGCGGCGCTTGATACTGCTCGCGCCAGGATTGCCCAAGCGCCTGCGCCTGTGGGTTGGTACCTGTGGGTAAGCGGAGCAATTGGGTATGTTCCGCCGCGCCGAGCGCTGACCAGGTTAGATCGTCGGCACTGGCACTGAGTACGGTATACTGCATACGCGATGCAACCGGATGATGGGCCGTTAATAAGCCTTGCTGCGTAATATGGATGTTTTGCCGTGTGGTTTTTGCCGACGTGACTTTAATGGGCTCGGCCAGCGCAAAAAGCCACGGATATTGGTGCGGCTCTAATTGCACGGTATAGTCCATTAAATTATTGCCCCCCGCAGGTTTAGGCACAAACCGCTGACCATTTTTTAAGCGCATATCCCACTGCGCACTCAAGCGCCAAGTGCGGCCGTCAAACTCATCGAGCACCAAACCTCGCCAATACATACCGCTTGGCGATGGGGCTTGCCCAGCATTAAAGCTTACCCTAAACGCAGTGCCTTGCGACTTGACCAACTGGCCTAAATCCCCGGGCGATAAACTATCGCTAAAGCCTGTTTGCCCCGCACCTTGCGGTAAAGGCACATGCCATAACGGGCCTAAACGCGGCATAATGACAAACATCACCACCATTAGCGGCAACGCGTGTAAAAGCATCAAAAAGCCGCTTTTTAGCTTGTATATAACCCCTACCCGGCGGGTTAAATAAATGGTTTGCCACGCCGTCACCAGCGCAACGCACGAAGCCCACGCATAAAATGCCATCAAAAACGTCTGAGTAAACAAAAACTGGGCGCCGACCGCAATAAAGCCAATAAAAAGCAACAACAGGCCATCTTTGTGTGTGCGCAGCTCAAGTAATTTAAGAATAAATGCGCACACCAAAAAACCAATCATAGGCTCAACGCCTACCTGCCCGCGATACGACAGCATCAAACCAGCCACACAGGCAGTGCCTAAAATAAACTTTGTTACCGTAGTAGGAAACGCCAACTTGCCGGCGTAAATACGCAAGCGCCAGACCATGGCACCGAGCCACATCAGCCACATCCAAAGCGGCAAATGAAAAAGTAAAGGCACAATCGCCACGCCTTGGGCCACAATCAACCATAAAAGGTTTTCATGGCGAATTAACTTGTGCTGTTCAAAGGCCTCTATTGATGCATCCATTAACAAACTACCCTGCAAGGCTCGTATCAAAGCGCGCCAATGCCGACAACACACTTAAACGGTGGCCGTCATCAAGCCCAGGCGGCAACTGTTTACCTGGCAAGCGCAAGCCGTAAGGCACGCCCAACCGGTCAAATTCTAATGCCCAATAACACAGCGCGCTTAAACGCTCTTCGGGGGGTAAATGTAAAAAGCTTTGCCACTGTAGCCATGTGTCGGCCTCTTGTGCGCTGGCGTACTCTTTAGAGTACAAGCCTTGTTCACGCGCATAGTGCTTCCAGGCAATATGCTTAATAGGGTCACCTGCGCGGTATTCTTTAAGCCCCGAAAAGTCATCACCGCCGGTTGTGGGTTCTCCGTGCTGCCCTTGCTTAGCGCCTAGCGATATTGCAGGAAAATCGGCTTTTAAGGGTTTGGGATACACCACTGCACACGCATCAAGATTCAGCCATGTCCAGCAGCGAATAAGCCCTAGTGGGTAAGTGCTTTCGAGCAGCAATTTGCCCGGGCGTAAATACCCTCGCCGCGAAGCCATCTGTGACACAGTAATAGGCTGTGACTGTTGCGATGTGCCTGTTGGTTGCGATGTGCTTACTGCTGGCGGCTCAAAGTCAAACGTCATCGGGTCACCGCCCCACCATCGCACAACAATGTTATCGTTGCCCTTAGCTCGTGTGCCGCTCACCTCTAAAACAAAGTGCACCTGCTCGCCCGCAAAAGCAGGTTTAGCACCGGCCACCCTAATATTCAGACCCGCTAAATTAGCATAGGTATGTAAAATAGACACAACCAATAAACTGATCAGCAAATAACTTAACGCCAGTATGAGGTTATTTTGGTAATTAGTGCCCAACACCCACAGCAATAAGCTCAAACCTAAAAAACCAAAACCCATCACCGTAGGAAAGGTATACAGGTTTTTGCGCCCTAACAAAACCGTCGCCGCCGGCGGGCTTCGCTTGTCAATCCATTTAAAAAAATACTGCTGCCAACGACTGGGCTTTAATGGGGCGCTGGCTTTTAACGGCGCAATAGCGGCTGGGTTTATCGGTGCATCCATGATGTGAGCCTCAACACTGCTTAATTGATTTGATCAGTGATTACTAGCGCAAAACGGCGACTGTTTTGAGCATATACGCCACCAGATCGGAATGTTCGCTGTGCTCGCTCACCTCACCGCCTCGTACACGGTGGCCAACAATGGCTGGAGCCACCGTTTGTACATCTTCGGGAATAACATAATCGCGCCCCGCCAGTAGCGCCCAAGCTTTGGCCGCACGCAACCACGCTAAAGCGCCTCGCGGCGATAAGCCGTAAGTAAAGCGCTCATCTAGGCGGGTAAAGGTAACTAACGCCTGTAAGTAGTCCAGTAAATTATCGCTGGTACTCACCTTATTTACAGCTTTCTGCAATTGCTCTAACGTACTTGGTGTCACTAGTGCGCTCATGGCCTGAATGCGCTGACGGGGATCCACCCCTTGCAGTAGCAAGCGCTCGGACTCTTGACTGGGGTAACCTAAGCTCACGCGCATCAAAAAGCGATCTAACTGAGACTCCGGCAGCATAAACGTGCCCGATTGTGACAAAGGATTTTGTGTGGCAATCACAAAAAAAGGGGCTGGCAAGGGGCGAGTTTCGCCCTCGATAGTCACCTGCCCCTCCTCCATGGCCTCGAGTAAAGCGCTTTGTGTTTTGGGACTGGTACGGTTAATTTCATCGGCCAACAACAACTGAGTAAACACAGGGCCAGGGTGAAACTGAAACACACTTTGCGCTTTATCAAATACGGCAACACCGAGAATATCAGCCGGCAGTAAATCACTGGTAAATTGTACTCGCTCATAGTCAAGCCCTAGCACCTTGGCCAAGCAGTGCGCCAAGGTTGTTTTACCCATACCGGGTAAGTCTTCTATGAGTAAATGGCCCTTTGCCATTAAACAAGCAACGGCCAGCTTCACTTGCTGCTCTTTACCCAGCAGCACCTGCCCAACCGCCTGTACAATCTGGTTAATCAGTTGGCTGTGTTCGTGTTGCGTTTTTTTCACTATTGGCTGCATACCCTGCCCTTTTTACATCGATAAATTTGAGCATAGCCAATAACCGCGATCACTGCTTTTGACATACCGGTTTTATCTGGCAGTAAAACGCTATAAAAGTTCGCAGCAGGTCAATCCTTAACATTAAGGCATACATGATGCCTCCTTTACATCGCGGCAAAACCGCGCTCAAGATCGGCCAGCAAGTCTTCTATATCTTCTAAGCCTACAGCAATACGGATAAGGTTAGCCTTAATACCCGCGGCGACTTTACCCTCATCACTTAAGCGACCGTGAGTGGTCGTTGCCGGGTGTACAATGGTGGTTTTGGCATCGCCTAAATTGGCCGTGAGTGACATGAGCTGCGTGGCATTAATAAAGCGCCAGCACGCCGCTTGATCACCTTTTACCTCAAACGATAATACGCCACCAAAAGCCGACTGCTGCTTAGCGGCCAGGGCGTGACCTGGATGCTCGGGCAAGCCGGCATAATGTGTTACCTCGACCTTAGCATGAGTATTAAGGTATTCGGCCATGGCTTGTGCGTTGCTAGAGTGCACTTTCATACGCAAACCTAACGTCTCTAAACCCTTGCTAAAAACCCAGGCATTAAAAGGGCTCATACTAGGGCCACACGTACGAATAAAACCCAAGATTTCAGCCATGAGTGCTTTGCTACCCACTACCGCGCCACCTAAACAGCGCCCTTGTCCATCTAAATACTTAGTCGCGCTGTGAATGACAATATCGGCACCCAATGCCAACGGCTTTTGCAACGCCGGTGTACAAAAGCAATTATCGACAGCAAACAAACAATTATTCGCCTTAGCTATCGCGGCCAAACCGGCAATATCGGCCACATGGCACAAGGGGTTTGAGGGCGTTTCACAAAACATTAGCTTGGTGTGTGGGGTGATGGCCGCTTGCCATTCATCAAGTGCCGTTAAACTCACCGTGCTCACTTTGACACCAAATTTTTGCAAGTATTTACCAAACAACACGGTGGTTGTTCCAAAAACACTGCGCGAGCACACCACGTGATCGCCAGCTTTGAGTAACGCCATACAAGTACTTAAAATGGCCGCCATCCCCGAGGCTGTCGCAACCGCCGCTTCACCGCCTTCCATGGCGGCAATGCGCTCTTGGAAGGTGTTGACGGTGGGATTGGTATAGCGTGAGTAAACATTGCCTGGGTCATCACCGGCAAAGCGGGCAGCAGCCTCTTCGGCGCTGTTAAACACATAGCTCGAGGTGGCAAATATCGCTTCAGAGTGCTCGCCTTCAGCAGTGCGGTGAATACCCGCTCTAATGGCGAGCGTATTAATACCTGCCGTGTCTAAAAAATCTTCCGTCATGGTGCTCAAACCTTTTCAAAAACTAACAACGCGAGCGCTCAACGCTCATGATGACGCCCTATACTAAACAGCATAAAACGACGGTTCAACCAACTTAAAAACGGCGAGCTCTTTCGCTGCTTGTGCCGCAAAGTCCTTGAAGTCTAACTCGACACTATCGATGGTTTTAAGATGCTGGAACTTTTCTTTTTTAGACAGCGCCTTCCAATCTTGTAATATTGGGATATGAGCCAAGCGCTCATGTATTTGATCAAACACGCTAAAAGGCGCACGCTGAGCCTCGGTTAACCCCAGTACATCCATTAAACGACTCACCCGAATACCCGCCTCACCGAGCTCAACCTGCTCGCTGATATAGCTTTTAGCGATGATATGTAAGCTTTTTAGCGCATTTTCACGGTTTTTAGCGATTACGGCCTCTTGCTCTGCGAGTAATAGCGCATCCCTTTTTTTGCGTAAATGCAATTGCCAGTGCAAAAAACCCGCAATGCCCGCTAGCAACAATATGATGATGAGACCGGCAAAAAATAGTAAGGTACCTAACATTGTTTCAAACATGTATTCACTCTTAATTTATTAATCAAATATGTATTAATTACATAGTGTGTATAGCCCAACCAAGCCTGCACACATACAGGCAGCTTGCGGCCCAATCACTTTACCTTTAAGGCCTTTTCGCTTTTATGCATATCGCTTTTTTTGACTCGGGCCTTGGTGGCTTGAGTATTGCTCAGGCTTTTTTTGCTCACCCTAATAGCGCGTCAGTCGCTGTGCGCCAATGCAGTTATATTGCCGATACCGGCGCTTTTCCTTATGGTGATAAAACCGACCTTTGGCTTATTGAGCGCATTACCCAAGTTGCGCGCGCCACCATCGAGCACATACAACCCGACCTGATAGTTGTAGCATGCAATACCGCCAGCACCCTCGCGCTCGCCTCATTGCGACAAACGTTTGGCATTCCGTTTATTGGCGTGGTGCCGGCCATTAAGCCTGCCGCACAAGCCTCAATAACTGGAGTTATTGGCGTATTAGCCACACCTGCGACCGTGGCGCGCGATTATACAGCACAATTAATCGCCGACTACGCACCCAAGCAACACGTTTTATTGTACGGCTGTACCGAGCTAGTCGCTCAAGCTGAACGCCAATTACTGCACTTACCCGTGGACACGCAAATATTGCAACACGCACTAAAAGGCTTATTGCAACAAGCGCACAGCAAAAACATCGACACCATTGTATTGGCGTGCACGCACTTCCCGCTACTTAAAGATGCCCTGGCACAACAATGGGCACAGCTTTGCCCCAACCCCATACAATGGGTAGACTCTGGAGAGGCTATAGCAAGGCGCATTATTGAGCTTGCTCCGCGCATTACCGTGCAAGACATTCCCTATCAAAACTTTGCCCATAGCATACAAAGCAAGCCTGCAATGACTCAACTAGTCACAACCGGCGGACCCTTGGCCGCACAATATGCCGCACTCTTGCAGCAACAGCCTCAATGGTTGGGCGCACCATCGCCGGCAGCAACCTTTGCCCATATTGCTCTCGCGCTGTAAACCCTAGGCATTCGCATTAGGAGCGGATCAATAATAGTTTGCCAATTAGACGCAGGGTTCTGTTTTCTCGGCAAGGCACTCGAAGGGGCATGCTGAGCATGTCACGCTTTGAGCAACACTCTACCGTTAAATCATAAAATAGCAGAGGCAGTAGAAGGCACGTATTATTGGATCCTGTGTTTTTTCCTCGTCCCTAAGGCCCTGAGCTGTCAATGCCAACCGGAAAACAACCCACTTCCCCGCAAAATTGCCAAGTGCAATAAGCGTAACAAAGTAAGCGCAAAGACAGGGACACCAAAAACACCTTAGGTGCTAGTAAAAGTGCCGTTTAGCACGCGAGGATCATGTTTACCCTATGCGCAATATCTTCTTTTAAATCCTTAGCACTACACCCTGCACGGCCTCTAAATACGTAACCTTGGCGCATGTCATACATGAGCCTAGCCCTTTCTTTAGATGGGAAGTTTGACGGTAAGTTACCTTTACTTTTTTCAAGTTCAAACTTTTGTGCTAACCGCGTATCCGTCTCAGCAATAGCGCTGTTCATTCGCTCTTTAACTCCCTCTACCTCACCAACATTGGTCGATACACAAGATGCTAAAAAACAACCGGATTTACCGCTAGATTGATCTGTTGAATACTCAATAACTGACTCTAAAAAACCTTTAACCGCCTTTTTAATATCAGACTCAGACTCAAAAATAATAATGGGCGCGCAACCATTCACATCTGCGTATCGGTCAATAGTTTTAAGATAAAGCTGACGCTTATCGCCAAAAGCAGCATACATACTAGGACCACTTATCCCCATCGCTTTAGTTAAGTCTTTTAGTGAGGCTCCGTCGTAGCCCTTACTCCAAAAGACTTTCATAGCGGCAGTTAATGCCTCATCTATATCAAAGTTTCGCGGCCTGCCAATTCTTTTTGTATCGTTCAATATATAATCCTTGACGTAAGAGTAATTTGAATTGATACTATTGTATATCGATTGATACATAACTTAAAGAGATTAAATCTATGACCGTATCTGTACTACAAACAGGAGAAGCGTTTCCAACTATTACAGTAGATACGCTAACAAAGAGCACCTTAGACTTATCAAAACCAGCAAAAGGTTTTGATTGGAAAATGGTCATTGTATACCGAGGGATGCACTGCCCTTTGTGCACAAAATACTTAAAAGAATTGAACGAATTATTACCTGAATTTCAAGCGCTAGGTGTTGATGTTGTTGCTGTTTCTTCTGACTCACTAGAAAGGGCTCAAACACAATTAGCTGAAATCAAACCTAATTTTGAAGTGGGATACGACCTGAGTATTGAGCAAATGAAAACGCTTGGTTTGTACATTTCTGAGCCGCGTTTAGGTATGGGAGCAGAACGCCCTTTTGCTGAGCCTGGATTGTTTGTGATCAATGAAGATGGTGTATTGCAAATGATTGATATATCTAACGTTCCTTTTGCACGCCCCCCTTTGGCCTCTATGTTAATGGGCGTTCGCTATTATCGTAACATGACCGATAAGCCGCCTATAAATGGCCGTTTCAAATAATCAGGGAAATACAAAAAATGACCAATTTTATAACGCATCAACAACAAGTTAAGCAAACCATTGAGCACTTAATTGAAACAGCAAGCCACTTTGATTTAGAAAAGCTCGATTTGATTTATCATAATGATATGCAAGTAGTTATGGTGGATCCAACGGGTACAAAACATACCGCAGATAAAACTGCATTTAAGCAAATGATCCAAGCGAGTAAGGATGAAGGAGTCCCAATGAATACTTGGGCTCAATTTCATCACGTAGAAGCAGATGCTAAAAATGGACTGGTTGTACTTTCACGTAAGAACAACCTTGCAGGACAAGACATGTTATTAAATTTAACTATTGAACTGAGATTTGAAAGTGATCGTTGGCAAGTTGTCAGAGAAGTGATCTTTTTACACCCTGACAATAACTAAAACAAACAATATTGATTGAGGATAAATACATGTCAACACTTTTTACCCCTACAAAAATAGGACGTTATACTGTTCGTAATCGAATATTTATGGCGCCAATGAGCCGCTATCGCGCATTAAAAGATGGTAGTAACTCAGATATAACGACGCAATACTACAGCCAACGAGCCAGTGCGGGATTAATTATTGCCGAATCTACACAAATAAATAATTGTGCAGGCGGTGTTAATAGCCCGGGAATATACACACAAGAGCAAGTCAAATCATGGCAAAAAACCACCCAAGCGGTACATGAAAAAGACGGTCTTATTTTCGTTCAATTATGGCATGCTGGTCGGGCGTCACATAATTCTGTACTGCCAAAAGGCAAAGAAGTGGTTGCACCTAGCTCAATTGCCAGCCAACAAGAAGTGATGGTAGAAAATGGCATGGTTGCGCCAACTTCACCAAAAGCACTAACTCTGGATGAAATTAAGCAATTGCGTGCCGATTATGCCCAAGCTAGCATTAATGCCCTAAAGGCCGGATTTGATGGGATAGAAATTCACGCCGCAGGTGGTTTTTTAGTGGATACTTTTTTACAGGAAACAACCAACCAAAGAAATGATCAATATGGTGGATCAGTTGAGAACAGGTTCCGCTTTCTTAAAGAAATAACCGAAGATGCTATTGAAATTTGGGGAGCGGATAGAATAGGTGTAAAACTATCACCAACCAGTGAATACAATAGTATGGGAGATGGTGACGTAGCCAATACATTTCAATTTGTTATTACACAGCTTAATAGCTATGGATTAGCCTTTTTAGAAGTGAATGAGGAAATGCCGTTTAGCCAATTAGCCCCTGAAAAACGAGCAATACTCGATAACCTACGTACTTATTGGGATGGTCCTTACATTGCTAATGGTAATTACACAGCCCAAACAGGTGGTAAAAGAGTCGATGAAAACAAAGCAACCGCCATTTCATTTGGTCGACTATTTTTAGCAAATCCGGATTTACCTGAACGAATCAAACAAAATGCTACGTTTAACGAATTGGACCCTTCTACTTTTTATGGCGGCGGCTCCCAAGGTTATACAGATTACCCATTTCTTGATAAGTAACTCTATAGCCAGAGATTATCCTTTCGTAACTATTTAGAGGTACCGAAATTGAGCGCTAATGAATCATTTGCTGGGTTTTTAGAATAATACAGGGACAGGCACTCCTTTTACCGCTCCTTTTAATAACCCCCAAGCATCAGCCCTTTCAAGGTGACGTAATAATCATCTTGAGCATATTTAAGTCAAAAAGAGCGCTTAGAGCCTAATTTAAG
>CANLTI010000056.1 GCA_947494095.1 uncultured Pseudomonadales bacterium | reverse complement strand
CTGACATCAAACAACCCACAAGATTTACCCATGACAGATCGAGTAAACACTATTTTCAGTTTAATGCCTAGTATCAATAAGCCTCAACGTGTATTCATGGCTGGCCTGTTCGCGAACACTTACAGAGACAGGCACTCGCTTTAATAACCTCCAAGCATAAACACTCAAAACTAATATCATTTGGTTTTAACAAACTTACAGATACGCACATTTAAAACCGACGGGGATTGATTTCTCAGGCCCTTATGCGTCGGGAACGCGTATGGAGTGCCCATGGATGGCTTGAACGCGCCAGAGAAATCTATACGCGGCGGTGCCAGATCAAGGCGTGAAATTTCAGGTCAACACCTGCAAAAAAGCACTCGCAAGGACAGGCACTCGCTTTAATAACTTCCAAGCATAAACACTCAAAACTAATATCATTTGGTTTTAACAAGCTTACACATACGCACATTTAAAGCCGACGGGGATTGATTTCTCAGGCCCTTATGCGTCGGGAACGCGTATGGAGTGCCCATGGATGGCTTGAACGCGCCAGAGAAATCTATACGCGGCGGTGCCACATCAAGCCGTGAAATTTCAGGTCAACACCTGCAAGGCAGGCACTCGCTTTAATAACCTCCAAGCATAAACACCCAAAGCTAATATCATTTGGTTTTAACAAACTTACGGATACGCACATTTAAAACCGTCGGGTATTGATTTCTTAGGCCCTTATGCGTCGGGAACGCGTATGGAGTGCCCATGGATGGCTTGAACGCGCCAGAGAAATCGATACGCGGCGGTGCCACATCAAGGCGTGAAATTTCAGGTCAACACCCACAAGGACAGGCACTCGCTTTAATAACCTCCAAGCATAAACACCCAAAGCTAATATCATTTGGTTTTAACAAGCTTACACATACGCACATTTAAAACCGACGGAGATTGATTTCTCAGGCCCTTATGCGTCGGGAACGCGTATGGAGTGCCCATGGATGGCTTGAACGCGCCAGAGAAATCTATACGCGGCTGTGCCACATCAAGGCGTGAAATTTCAGGTCAACACCTGCAAAAAGCACTTGCAAGGACAGGCAATCATTTTTTAACCTAGCCCATTACCCCAACTCCCTTAACGCCAACTCCTTTAACGCCAACTCCCTTAACGCCAACAAAGCTGCATCAGCCTTATTGGCTGGCACAAAAATATGATCATGAAAATAAGCGGCTACAACATTGGCGCTAATACCTTTTTCGGTTAATTTAGTCGATACTGCTGCTGTAAGCCCAACCGCCTCCAGGCTAGAGTGCACCATCAATGTAATTTGCCTAAAAACGCCCTCAAAAGCCAACCGCGCTGCTATTGCTTTATGCTTGGGCAATATAAGTGTTAGCCCTTCTTGCTCTACAAAAAAAGCGACGGGCTCAAGGGATAAAAATTGTTCGGGTCTATTAACCACGGTGCAAAATACAAACTCGCCTTTAATCAGCTCGGGCCTCATCGTGCGAAGTAATTCATTTAATGCCGTCATTCCTGCCATAGTGCTTGCCTTTTTTTGATTACTGAACAATATATTTAAAAAATAATTATCCCTGCGCTGCGCCATTTAATACAATTATTAAATACAAAGCTTAAACCCATCAATAAACCCATTAACAAACCCAAGCCTCTAGCAATAACGAGACACCCACAATAATTGTAAGCCCCTCAAAAATTCGCTTAATAAAATGATTACCTTTAGCAATGGCCCAATAAGCGCCAAAATATCCACCCAATAACGAGCCGAGTAATAACATAGGCAACCACGACCATTGCGGCGCTTGCACCCACACCAGCGTTAGCGCGCCTGCGCCATTCCAAAATAGTCCTACCAAAATCATAGTGTAAGCAAGGGCTTGCTTATAATCGAAACCAAACCAGCGAATAAGCCATACCGTAACAAACAACCCCGTTCCCGAAGTGAGCGAACCATTTAAAACACCAATTAAAAACAATACACAACCGCCCACCCCCAAACCTAAAGCACTGCGATGACGAGCAACCGCCGCAACACCTAACGTGGGCTTAAATACCGAGTACAGCCCTAGCGCCAGCGTAAGTACGCCAAGTAAAACTTGCGCAATTAGCTCTGGAATAGCCAACACCCAATAAGCCCCCAATACAACGCCTGGCAAACCCGCCGCTAAAATAAAAGCCGCAAAAGACCAATGGACATGGCCAGTTTTGATATGCTTAACACTGGCACCCAAGCCCAACGCCACCGAGGCGATTTTGTGCGTGGTTAATGCCACGGCAAAAGGCAAGCCCAAAAAGATGAGCGCAGGCAACTGCAACAAACCTGCACCACCGCCGGCCAACGACGATAAAAGATTAGCCACAAAAGAAACCAGCAATAAAATACACTGCTCTAATAAAAAACTGACATCCAACATATCACCCCACATCGCCCAGCATCACCTAGCGCCCCAAATCACCTATCAGCCAAAGCCCGCTAAGTGAAATATAGCCTGTCACTTAACGCACCAATTTGAACTTACCCAGTTCGTCCCCATAGTATTCCATAGATCGCAATACCATATACTCACATTAGGATTACCCATGACTACGATTGTGTCTGTACGCCGCGGAAATAGCGTTGTAATTGGCGGTGACGGCCAAGTATCACTTGGCAATACCGTAATGAAAGGCAATGCCCGTAAAGTGCGCCACCTCTACAACAAGCAAGTCATTGCAGGGTTTGCTGGCGGCACAGCCGATGCCTTTACATTATTTGAGCGCTTTGAAGCCAAGCTTGAAGAGCATAACGGTCAATTAGTGCGCGCAGCCGTAGAGTTGGCCAAAGATTGGCGCTCTGACCGAGCCCTGCGCAAGCTAGAAGCCCTGTTGGCAGTTGCCAACCACGAAGCCTCGCTGATTATTACCGGTAACGGCGATGTCATTCAGCCAGAAGATGACTTGATTGCCATTGGTAGCGGCGGCGCATTTGCCCAAGCCTCGGCCCGCGCATTACTTGAAAACACCGAGCTAAGTGCACACGACATTGTGGCCAAAAGCTTAACCATTGCGGGTGATATTTGCGTATACACCAACCAAAATCAAACCATTGAAGAGCTAACGTTTTAGCGCTCACCTCAACGCATCACAGAATCAAAGAGAACTCCCCATGCCCAATACTCCCGCTATTAGTACACAATCGATGACCCCACGCGAGATTGTGCACGAGCTCGATAAACATATTGTTGGCCAAAGTAGCGCCAAGCGCGCTGTGGCGATTGCCTTACGTAACCGCTGGCGCCGCATGCAATTAAGCACCGAGCTGCGTGACGAAATCACCCCTAAAAATATTTTAATGATTGGCCCCACTGGTGTGGGTAAAACCGAAATTGCTCGCCGCTTGGCCAAGCTCGCCAACGCCCCTTTTATTAAAGTTGAGGCGACCAAGTTTACCGAGGTGGGCTATGTTGGTCGCGATGTTGAATCCATTGTGCGCGACCTAGTAGAAAACGCCATTAAAATGCTGCGCGAACAAGAAACACAAAAAGTACAACAGCGCGCCCAAGATGCCGCCGAAGACCGTATTTTAGATGTCCTTTTACCCCCAGTTCGCGGCGAAGAAGAAAAGCACGAATCCTCGACCCGCCAAATATTCCGCAAAAAACTGCGCCAAGGCGAGCTCGACGACAAAGACATTGAAATTGATGTGGCCGCCACCCCTGTGGGCGTAGAAATTATGGCCCCGCCAGGCATGGAAGACATGACCAACCAGCTGCAAGGCATGTTCTCGTCAATGAATAAAGACAAAACCAAAAAACAAAAGCTCACCGTTAAACAAGCCTTTAAACAATTAACCGAAGAAGAAGCCGCCAAACTCGTTAACAACGACGATATCAAAAGCCGCGCCATCGAAGCGGCCGAGCAAAATGGCATTGTATTTATTGATGAAATAGATAAAGTAGCCAAGCGCCAAGGCAACAGCGGTGCCGATGTATCACGCGAGGGCGTACAGCGCGACTTACTCCCGTTAATAGAAGGCTGCACAGTGAGCACCAAACACGGCATGATCAAAACCGATCATATGCTGTTTGTGACATCGGGAGCGTTTCATCTGACTAAGCCGTCTGATCTTATCCCCGAGCTACAAGGCCGCTTACCCATTCGTGTAGAGCTTGAAGCGTTAACACCCGATGACTTTGAGCGTATTTTAGTCGAGCCTAACGCCTCGCTCACCGAGCAAAATATTGCCCTACTCAATGCCGAGGGCGTCACGCTGAGCTTTACCAAAGATGGCATTCGCCGCATTGCCGAAACCGCGCATCAAGTTAACGAAACCACCGAAAACATTGGCGCGCGTCGCTTGCATACCGTACTTGAGCGCTTGCTTGAAAAGGCCTCTTTTGATTCGGGACAAGACAGCCAAAGCATTACCATCGATGCCGCCTTTGTTGATGCTGAGCTAGGTGAGCTTGCCAAAGATGAAGACTTAAGCCGCTTTATTTTATAATATCAACGGCACAATTAAGTCACCCTGCACACAGTCATGTACTTTAAGGTTTTAGCTCAAGTTTTAGCTTAAGCCTTTAATTTAAGATGCATGACTGTGATAAGCGCTTGTTATAGCGCATCGTTTGGCCTTTCAGCTAATATACATAAACAGCTTGTACACTAAACTTTTAGCCACAACGGTGGCCTAAGGTGAGCACGGTTTTTAGCACCGCTGGTGGGGCACAACCCACACGCCTAACGGCCTATATTATTAAGGTCAATTGTAACTATTCAGTCAAGCTAACAAATCCCTCTTGGAAGGGTGCTGATGGGTTATTTTTTGGGCATTTAAGCGCCGGGCCTTGCAGGGAAAGCAAGGGTTAGACAGTGCAGGAGCACACTGTCGAGAGCGCTTATATAGCGACCATGGATGGCTTGAGCGGCCCAGAAAATGATTCATTAGCGCCTAATTTCAGCATCTCTGAATAGTTACGGTCAATTTAAGGTCAATATTATGCGCAATACAGCCCTATTAAAAGAAACAGCACTGAAAAAAACAGCTACACTCACCCGCTCGCTCATTGCCGGTATTGTCTGTTGTGCTGGCATATCGGCGCAGGTCATCGCTAACGATGTCTATAAAACCGTTGATGAAAATGGCAAAGTCACTTATTCAGACAACCCCACAGGCACCAAAATTGAAGAGGTAGACTTACCGACTATCAATAATGCGCCCGCCGTCGAGCCACAGCCTTACACCCCTCGTACTCGCCCTAGCCATACACAAAGCGGCGTGACTATTACCTCACCTAGCGATCAAACACAGATACTCGCCGGCCAGCGTGACCTGATCGTATCGGCCCAAGTCAACCCGCCCATAGGCAGTGGCTTTAGTGCCCAGCTTTACTTTAATGGCAAGCCGTTTGGCAGACCCCAAGACAGTGCCAACTTTGTGATTAAAGAGATTATTCGCGGCGAGCATACGCTTAGCGTTGTGGTGCTCAACCCTCGGGGTAAAATTATTTCTCGCTCAAAAAGCATCACTGTGTATGTTCATCGCCCACGGGTGGGCGGCTAATAATTAGCCCTCAAGCCGCTTAAGGGACGAGGAAAAAATACATTATCCAATAATACTTGTTTTCTGCTTCCTCTCCTCGACATTATGCTCCTGCAATGTCTAATAAGGGGCTCCTGCCACGATGCGTTGCTCAAAGCGTTACATGCCCCGGCATGCGCCCCTTCGAGCGCCTTGCCGAGAAAACAGAACTCTACGTCTATTGAACAAACTATTATTACCTCGCCCCTAAGGCGCCTTTTACGCATACTAAAGGCAGCATTAAGGCATTTTAAATGAACGCACCAAAAAGAGGCGTGGCAATTACCACTTTGGTGCTGTTTATCAAGCCCACATAATAAATCTAACAAGTGCTACAATTGAGCGCGCAGGCCTTTTGGCTTTGCGGCCACCTTTCTTTTTTTATATTTTTACTCACAAGCCCAATATCAGTGCATATCTCTCGCTAAAGCAAAAAGGTAGCGCAAAGACCCTATTATGATTAATGTAATTGGTTTGATCTTTGCTAGTACTACAGCTACATACGAGACGGCGCATCATGGTTGAACCTACAGATTACAAACAAATTTTAGACGGCTTAGTCACCGCCGTTATTATGCTCGATAGCAACCTTCAGCTGTCTTATCTCAATAGTGCCGCCGAGGTACTGCTTTGCGTGAGCGGTGATCAGGTGATTGGGCACTTTATTAGTGACTGCCTAGAAGAGCAAGACGGCGATAGCTCACAGCTGAGTTATGCCCTCGAAAACCAATCGCCCTACACCAAGCGCCACACCAAATGGCGGCTACACAATAATGACGAAATTACCGTTGATTACTCGGTAGACCCCCATCCCGATGGCAATGCCCTACTTATTGAGGTACAGCCGTTAGATCGTCTTATTCGTATTAGTAAAGATGAGGCGATGATTTCGGCCCAAGAAACCTCGCGCAGCCTTATTCGCAGTATGGCCCACGAAATCAAAAACCCACTTGGCGGTATACGCGGCGCGGCGCAGCTTTTGGGACGCGAGTTTGGAGATAGCGACCTGTCGGAATATACCCGGATTATTATTGAAGAAACAGACCGCCTACGCGACTTAGTCGATCGCATGCTGGGCCCACGTATACAAGCAGAGCGTAAAGCGGTGAATATCCATGATGTACTTGAACATGTGTCATCAGTGATTGATGTAGAGGCGCGGCACCAAGTCAGTATCACCCGCGACTACGACCCTAGTATTCCCGATGTACAAGGCGACAGAGATCAGCTTATTCAGGCATTACTCAATATTAGCCGCAATGCTTTACAGGCGCTTCTCGAAAACCCTGTAGAGCGACCTGCCATTGCCCTGCAAACACGCATTCAGCGACGCTTTACAATTGGCCGTAATCATCACCCACTGGTGGCGCGCATTCGCATTAGTGATAATGGCCCAGGCATTGCGCCGGCATTAATAGATAATATCTTTTTCCCTATGATTACTGGGCGTGCAGAAGGTACCGGCCTAGGCCTGGCCATCACACAAAATTTAATCAGTCAGCATGGCGGCCTCGTCGAGTGTCAAAGCACGCCAGGCAACACCCAATTCACTTTATACCTGCCTTTGGATGAACACTATGAATAAGCCTAACTACGTCTGGATTATTGATGACGATAAATCAATCCGTTGGGTCTTAGAAAAAGCTTTGCAACAAGCAGGTATTACTACCGAAAGCTTTGAAAGTGCCGACCGCGCTATCAGCCGCCTAAAAATAGAACAACCCGACGCCATCATTAGCGATGTACGCATGCCCGGCACCGATGGGCTATCGCTGCTTTCGCACCTCAAAGCACACTACCCCAACTTACCCGTGGTTATTATTACCGCCCATTCAGACCTCGATAGCGCCGTTGCCGCTTACCAAGGGGGGGCCTTTGAATATTTGCCAAAACCGTTTGATATTGATGAAGCGGTCGCCGTCACTCAGCGCGCACTCACCCACACGCAAGAGCAACAAGCCAATACCAAAACACCAGAGCCCACCGAAGTCAGCAAAGATATCATTGGTGAAGCGCCCGCCATGCAGGAGGTTTTTCGCGCAATCGGTCGCTTAGCGCAATCGAATATTACCGTACTCATTAACGGCGAATCCGGCACCGGTAAAGAGCTAGTTGCCCACGCACTGCACACCCACAGCCCGCGTAAAGAAGGCCAATTCATTGCTCTCAATATGGCGGCGATTCCACGCGATTTGATCGAATCAGAATTATTTGGCCACGAAAAAGGCGCCTTTACCGGCGCCTCAAACCTTCGCCAGGGGCGCTTTCAGCAAGCGGATGGCGGTACGCTTTTTTTAGATGAAATTGGCGATATGCCACCAGAGACGCAAACGCGGTTATTGCGTGTACTCGCTGACGGTGAGTTTTACCGTGTAGGGGGCCATACACCCGTTAAGGTGGATGTGCGCATTATTGCCGCCACCCACCAAAACCTTGAGCAGCTAGTTGAGGATAATCGCTTTCGAGAAGATTTATTTCACCGCTTAAACGTTATTCGTATTCATTTGCCCAAACTGGCACAGCGCAGCGAAGATATTCCGCGTCTAGCGCAACACTTTTTAAGCTCTGCCGCTAAAGAGCTCGGCGTAGAAGCCAAGCTACTGACGCCAGAGGCCGAGCAATACTTGGCTAATTTACGCTGGCCAGGCAATGTGCGTCAGCTCGAAAACACCTGCCGCTGGATTACCGTAATGGCCTCAGGCCGTGAGGTGCATGTACAAGACCTGCCACCAGAACTCATGGAGCGTAAAGACGCCCAGGCTCCAGCAGGCGACTGGGACAAAGCCCTTAGGCAATGGGCCGATCAATGCCTTGCCCGCGGCGAGCACGATATTTTAAGCGAAGCCGTGCCCACCTTTGAGCGCGCCCTGATCGAAACAGCCCTTAAGCACACGGCAGGGCGCAAACGTGACGCTGCCAATTTGCTCGGCTGGGGTCGCAATACCCTAACGCGCAAA
Organism: uncultured Pseudomonadales bacterium; assembly: GCA_947494095.1. Taxonomy (GTDB): domain Bacteria; phylum Pseudomonadota; class Gammaproteobacteria; order Pseudomonadales; family Cellvibrionaceae; genus Marinagarivorans. Next base: position 21,528 of record CANLTI010000056.1, on the reverse strand, counting down.
CTCAAAGAGCTCAATATGAACGATGCCGAAGATACCGAAGCTAATACCAGCACCACATAGACGGGTAGCGGGTAGCGGGTAGCGGGTAGCGGGTAAAACTTATAGCATGGCTCAACAAAGCCGTGCGACTAAACAAAAAAAGGTGCGCATTGCGCACCTTTTTTATTGTTTTAAATCGTTATATTTTTTATTGAGCTGTAACTATTCAGCTCGGCTGACAAACCTCACCTGATAGGGTGCTGATGGATTATTTTCTGGGCATTTAAGCGCCGGGCCTTGCAGGGAAAGCAAGGGTTAGACAGTGCAGGAGCATACTGTCGAGAGCGCTTATATAGCGACCATGGATGGCTTGAGCGGCCAAGTAAATGATTCATTAGCGCCCAATTTCGGTACCTCTGAATAGTTACATTGAGCTTAACGCTGATCCATTAAGGGCCTAAGCAATAATAGTTTGTCCAATTAGACGTAGGGTTCTGCTTTTTCGGCGCTCGAAGGGGCGCAGCCTGAGCATGCCTCTAATAAGCTCGGCAGTAATCTTGCGGTACCTCGACTAAAATACGCTGGCCATTATCGTAGGCAACTTCATAACAGGCATTTTCACGCACGGTACTGTAAGGCCGCGTTTGGTAGCCGTCGCTATAATGCGTTTTTGAATAGCTACCCGCATCGGCCAGCACTGCGCCTAACACCAAGCCGCCCAATAAAAAGGCCGCTTCACGATTATGATGGCGCCTATGTGACGTGACTGAACGGTTGTAATGATGCGTTACCGAGTAATGCGATGAACGCCTAACATGCCGTCGATTGTCGCGATAGCGATGCGGGTTATAGTGGTGGTTACGGTGTTTAACCGGCCGCGCAGCTTGGTGGCTCTGATGGCGATTATGCCTACTGCTATGACTATGCCGGTTATGCGCGCTATGGCTATTATGCGTAGCGTGGCTGTTATGCCTAGCGTGATTGTTATGCCTAGTATGGCTGTTATGTATGCTGTGGCTGCTATGGCGCTGATGCGAGTTGTATTTGCGCTCTTCGCGGTGCTGAGTGCGACTTTGCTCTTGACGATAGCGCTCTCTATTCGACATTTCTCGGTTTTGCGCGTAACTATCGCGCTGACGCTCATGAGTTGCTTGCAACTGGCTATGGCTAGCGTGGCTAGAATTTTCGGCAGCCAATGCAGTACTGGCTAAACCCAATGCCGATACAATCGCCGCCGCCAAACAACTGACTGGCAATAAGCTCGCAATCCGACGCTGAAGTGCCATACGGCAATGACTGAATAAATCGTGTAACTGATACATGCTTATCTCCCGACTTGATGGCACGGAGGTAGAGTAACCGCATACGCATGAATGATAGATTAATCAACAGCGCCTAAAACCACATCATATTAAAGACAGTCGTCAAAAATTAGCACACTGAGCGCTCAATCACGCTTTGCTCGACATCACTAAAGGAATACTCACCACAAATCGATTACCTCGCTTATCAAGATTGCCTCGCCGGTCAAGGCCTTGCGTTGTACACGATGCCGCTGTCTCGCCACTTTCAACTCTTACCTGCCAATTGTGATAACCCATAATCAAGCCTGCTATTTTTAAGGCAAAAGCCGAGCAAGGCACATCTTTGTCATTAGACAAAACATACTCATAGTGAGTCTCAAACAGGTGCTCTCTTTGCGCTTGTGTCAAAGCTTGTGCATTGTCTTCAAATATAATGACTAGCGCATCAACGGTGTATTCTACTCGCAGCTCAATGACACCACGGCCTGATTGCCGAATACAAAACAGTAAAATATTATTTAATGCTTGGCTCATGCGCGCCACATCGAGCATCACACAAAACTGTAAACACGCAGGCTCGATAGTGAGGCGCAGCGCCAACTCATGCTCCAGCGCTAAATCCCGATATAATTCACAGCAGCTGTGGATAAGCTCTGCTGGGCAGGCACGGGTTAATTGCAATGGCGTTGCCTCAATGGCGTCGAGTAGCAATAATTCGCTCACAAAGTAATGCAGGCTTTTACCGTTGCGGTTAATGGCGCTGAGGGGCTTAACAAGCTCTGGCATAGCGCGATACTTTTTGAGCAAGCGCTCAGAGAACCCAATAATGCTATTTAAAGGTGTGCGAAATTCATGGCTAATATTGCGTAAAAATTGCTCTTTATTTTTGGCTGTCAACTGCGCTTCAATTTCGGCTTTTTTGCGCTGCTCGACCTCTTTGGTAACGGTTAGTATTTGCTCTTCTACCTGCCGCTGATAGATCTCTAATGTACGACTATAGGCACTAATAGTACCGGCCATACAGACCATTTGCGCAATAGTATGCATTAACGCTAAGCCATAGCGCTGAGGTTCAGGGGTAAAATTGGGGATAGGTATCCCAAGCACATCACACGCCACCACCGCTAAAATAGATACACTACCAATGCCGGCCCAATACAAGCCAAGCCTCAAGCCCCCTAGCAAGCCCGCAATACACACCAATATAACAAACCATAACAGCGTCACATGGCCAATACCGGCACCATTGGTAAACACCGCATTTGCAACCGCAAACCAGCAAGCGGCTAATAACAACCAAGGTACTTTAGCGCTAAAGCGCGATAACTCAGAGTAATAAATACACGCAATAAAACCGCACTGGGCAATTGCAAGCAACGCCACACGCGGCCAAATATGACCGGTGATAGCCAAGAGTAAAAAAGCAACATTCAGCCACGCGGCTATCTGCGCAACCCGTCGCGATACAGCGGCGGTACGCACAGTATTAGCCTGAGCAAATTCCATTTTTTTAAACATACAGCGACGCTTTAATCGGTAGAATAAAGGCAACTATTGAGCTCAGCGGATAAACCTCACCTGATAAGATGCTGATGGGTTATTTTCTGGGTATTTAAGCGCCGGGCCTTGCAGGAAAAGCAAGGGGTAGACTTTGCAAGAACACACAGTCGAGGAGCACAAAGTCGCAGATGGCTTGAGCGGCCCAGTCAATAATTCATTAGCGCCCAATGTCGATACCTCTGAATAGTTACGCATAAAGTTGGGTTTAAAAAAACCCCTACTACTCACTCTAGCGTGTTAACGCCACCTTTGCTCAAAGATTGGCGATAAAACAATAAACGCTAACTGGCAGGAATTTTGAGGGTTTGACCAATCCGAATAGAGGCATCACTCAAGCGGTTATGCTCGAGTAATTTTTGAACGCTCACACGATGACGCTTAGCAATACCCGACAAAGTATCACCCTTACTAATGGTGTACTTAGATGATGGGTCAGCACCCAATTTGTGGCGCTGCGAGGCCAACCAAGTACCCGCTGGCGGCTGGCGGTCAAAATAACTTTGCACACCATTAAAAATAGCTTTAGCCATATACTTGCGGTAACTACTGGTCGCTAATTTATTAGCTTCATGCGGGTTCGAAATAAACCCTGTTTCCACCAAAATAGACGGTACATCAGGCGACTTAAGCACCGCAAAACCGGCTTGCTCTACCTGCTTTTTATGCAGCTTAGAAATGCGCCCCATATTATTGAGCACTTGCTCGCCGACCTGCAAACTGCTGGTTAATGTTGCCGTCATAGAAAGGTCAACAAGCACACCCGCTAACACATTGTCTTTATCGTTAAGTGATACCCCACCCACACCACCGATCAAATCGGCGTCATTTTCTTTGGAAGCTAAAAAGCGTGCCGTTTCACTTGTGGCGCCATGGCGAGATAAAGCAAACACCGAGGCTCCGCGCGCTTTAGGGTTATGAAAAGCATCGGCATGAATAGAGACAAAAAGATCGGCCCGTAAATCACGCGCTTTATTACGGCGCTCTTTGAGGGGAATATAATAGTCGCCATCGCGAATCAACTTAGCCGTGTAGCCTGGTGTCGCATTCACCTCTTTGGCCATTTGCTTGGCTATGGCGAGTACAACATCTTTTTCGCGTAATTTTTTAGGCCCTATGGCGCCGGGGTCTTCACCCCCGTGGCCGGCATCAATGGCAATAATAATATCGCGCGTTTGCGTAGACGCCTCTTTGATCACCGACACCGTATTAACCGTTTTGGTGGTTTCTTCACTGCCGTCGTACAAGTCAATCACTAAGCGATCGGGCTTACCGCCAAGTTTGGGTAAATCAAAGCTGCGCGGCTTAGTGGTTGCAGTCATATCGAGCACAACACGCAAAGTCCCATTGGCACGTGTACCGTAACGGATTTTAGCAATGGGCGTATCCTCAATAGGGACATCACCAAAGCCCTTTTTAAGCTCGGTATTACTAATATCAATAACGACGCGATCGGGGTTACTTAAGGTAAACAGTTTGTGCTCAGCCGCAGCCGAAAGATCAAAAACAAGCCGTGTATTATCGGGCGCACGCCACAAACGCACGCTATTGACCTGCGCAGCCAACACACACGGCGATAGCATCAACAAACACAACGTCAAAAAAACGCTATAACGCTGAGCCAATGTTTTTATACTATTGATGGATATTGCGCCTTCTAGCGCACTCACTCTCGATGACATCATGAATTGTATTAGCACGCACGGCATGCTGTTTACCCCAATGGTTGTTATCTATTATTGTCAAGCCACATCCAACCGCTAATTCATAGGCTCTCTTTGAGTCACTGCTCGGGGCCACGGTCAAATGCTGTGCTCAATTGCGCACTTTTTTGACGGGCTCTTACCGACACCCATAGTTGTACCATTTTTACAGACTTCTGTGTTATTTTTACAAGTTTGGCGAGGCAGTTTGAGCACAAACGCTAAAACCGCCAGCCCTGCTCAAACCCTCTTAACCCTCTACCATCCCTAAACCTCTAAAGCACCCAGCGCGGCGCGCCCTGTAGCACTGCCCGCTTTAAGCTCTAGCATCCGGCCTTCGTTTTTTGGGCTTAAACTTAAGGTGATATCGGCCACCGGTAAAAAGCCCTCGCCTTTATCTGGCCACTCAACAATACACAACGCCCGACCATCAAAATATTCTCGAATACCCATGTATTCCAACTCTTCGGGGTCGGCTAAGCGGTATAAATCAAAGTGATATACCACTTGCCCAGACGCTTGTTGATCGACGTTAAAGTCATAAGGCTCCACCAAGGTATAGGTCGGACTCTTAACCGCGCCTGTATGACCAAAGCTTTTTAATACGCCTCGGGTCAGTGTGGTTTTACCTGCACCTAAAGTCCCCGTTAAAAAAATAACGCCGCCTGCCGCCATAACCGTGCCAAGCTTTTGGCCTATAGCAACGGTTTCGGCTTCATCATGCAAAAATAGTGACAATTCTGTCTGCAGCATCATACATACCCCCGCATTAATTGAGTAACTGGCGCACTACAGGGGCCAACTCGCTTGCCGCCATGCCAAACTGACCTTGTTTAGCCGCCAGTACATCACCTGCTTGACCGTGGATATACACGCCTAATTGCGCCGCTTCAAACAAGCCTAAGCCCTGCCCAATGAGCGAGGCAATAATACCTGTTAGCACATCACCACTGCCTGGAGTGGCTAGGCCGGGGTTGCCCACTTTGGCGACGATTGTGCGCTCGCCATCACAAATTAAAGTGCCTGCGCCTTTAAGCACCACAATACCACCGTACACACGCTGCAGCTCACGCACCGCCTCAAAGCGGTTTTGTTGCACCACGGCCGTATTGGTATGGAGCAAGCGCGCCGCTTCCCCGGGGTGCGGGGTTAAAACCCAATGGCCGCGTTTAGCATAGCCATCGAGCTTATCGGCTAGTAAGTTAAGGCCGTCGGCATCAACCACTAATGGCTTGTCAGTTTTAAGTACCTGTTGCATCAGCTGCTCAGACCAGCTGCTTTGACCCAAGCCTGGGCCCACCGCAATCACGGTAGGTCTTTTTAGCAAAGGCTCAAGCTGCGAGGCAGCATCAACACCGTGCGCCATCACTTCGGGTTTGCGCACCAAAGCGGCCATCACGTGATCGAGTTGGGTGGCTAGGCTCACACAACCCGAGCCTGCCGCCGCTGCGCTCTCGGCAGTCATAATGGCTGCGCCGCCCATACCTAAATCACCGCCGACTACTAAAACGTGACCACTTTGCCCTTTATGAGCATCGGCCTCTTTAAAAGGGAGGTGGCGCTTAAGGGCATTAAAGTCAATATTCCAAGCAGCAGGCATAAAGGCTCTATACAGCGCCCTGGGTGCACCTAAACCATCAAAATATAACTGCCCAGCCAGCGCTGGCGCGCGGCCAGTTAACAAGCCCATTTTACAACCAATAAATGTTATTGTTGCGTAGGCCTTAATCGCTTCGCCCAGTGTGCGGCCAGTATTAGCGCACAACCCCGAAGGCACATCCAAGGCTAAGACGGGTAAACCTGTGGCGTTCACCTCGTTGATCACATCTTGCATATTGGCGCGCAGCTCGCCGCTTAAACCCGTTCCTACCAGTGCATCCACAATAACGCAGCCATCGGGCAAGTGGCTGGCAGCACCGGTTTCGTAGGGTAAAATATTCACGCCTTCTTGCTTGGCATATAAGTAGGCTCGACGTGCATCACCGGTTAGCAATTTAGGCGGTGATACAGTCAGTATTTGTACATCGCGGCGCGCCATAGCCGCCAAAGCTCCCACCACAAAACCATCGCCTGCGTTATTGCCGGCACCACATAAAATAGTAATCGAGCCATGCGCAAAGAGCGTATTGAGCAACTCAAAGGCCGCCCGCCCTGCGCGCTTCATGAGGACAATCCCAGAAACTTTATGCTCTTCAATAAAAAGACGATCAAGCTCGCGCACTTGCTCTGCGCGGTATAAATAACGAGGGAGAACAGGAGGTTGGGGCTGGGGGCTCTTCGCCTTTGAGTCAGACATAACAAAACGCTTTTCTAGTCAAAAATGCCAGTATACTGCAATGCTTTTAAGTTAGCTTGAATCTTGCTCGCACCCACCACTGCCGACACCTAAGGGGCGGGGCAATAATAGTTTGTCCAAGAGTAGGTGTCTGTTTTCTCGGCAAGGGGCTCGAAAGAGCGTAGTCTGGGCATGTAACGCTTTGAGCCACGCATCGGGGGAGGAGCCCCTTATTAGGCATTACAGGAGCATAATGTCGAGTAGAGAAAGTAGAAAGCACGTATTATTGGACCCTATACTTTTTCCTCGCCACTAAGTGACTTGACTTAAGTGGCTTGACTTAAGTGCCTTGACTTAGAGCGCTACAGCCTAGTATTTAAATACTAAAAACTTTAGCGCGATAGTATTTAAGCTCGGCGATAGAGTCTTTAATATCATCTAAAGCCAAATGGCTGCCTTGCTTAACCACACCGTCTAATAGCGCGGGTTGCCAGCGACGGGTAAGCTCTTTAATGGTCGATACATCAATATTGCGGTAGTGAAAGTACGCCTCAAGCGCCGGCATATAACGCACTAAAAAACGACGATCTTGGCCAATCGAATTACCGCATAGCGGGCTTTTACCTTTAGGCACCCATTGCTCTAAAAAAGCCAAGGTGGCTTTTTCGGCGGCGCGCATGGTGGTGGTGCTTTGTAAAACACGCTCAACCAAGCCCGACCCACCGTGTTGCTTGGTATTCCACTCATCCATCGCTGCCAATACAGGCTCTGAGTGATGAATCGCCATGACCGGCCCCTGCGCTAATACATTAAGCTGGCTATCGGTCACTATAGTGGCGATTTCGATGATGGTATCGTGCTCGGGCAGCAAGCCTGTCATCTCCAAATCCATCCACACCAAATTATCATCGTTTAGGGTTACAGTCATATTGGGCTCTTCGATTATTAAGGGGGTTGTCGATTGATAAGGCACAGATAGGCAACAGGCCTAAAAGGCGCCCTTTACGGTTTTATAGCGGTTGGGGGTTTATATTGCTGTGCTGTGTTTATGGCGTACAATGCAGGCTATTATAGTCCAGCTAAAGCAGGCTCTCGTGGCAAAACGTAGACTCAACAAGCAACAAAAAACACGTATTCAAAACAAGCAAGACGATATTAACAATCAGAATACATCAAACCCGCAACTTAAAGGTAGAGCAAGCAAAAAAAAGGCCGCCATGGATGATACCGTGCTAGGCCCAGAGCTAAACGGCATTACCATTAGCCACTACCGCGCCCAAGCCGATATTGAATGTGTGACTACCGGCGACGTTGTGCGCTGCCATTTACGGGCAAACTTGCCCGGCATCGTCACCGGTGACCGAGTTGTTTGGCGACGCGGCCAAAATGAGCAAAGCGATAGCGGTATTGTTGAAGCGATTAACCCGCGCTCTAGCGAATTGTGCCGCCCAGATAGCTACGGCAAAATGAAGCTCGTAGGCTCGAACGTGACCCGCGCCATTATTGTCATTGCCCCCGAACCCGAGGCACACAGCAACCTCATTGACCGGTATTTAGTCATTGCCGAGCACTTAGGCTTAGAGGCCTTATTGCTACTCAACAAAGCCGATTTACTCGCCCCCAACAGCCCAACCCAAGCCTTGCTCGACAAGTACCAAGCGCTAGGTTACAACAGCCTTGCCGTATCGAGCACGCAAAATACCGGCATGCAAACACTACAAGCAGCCATTAGCGAAGGCTGTAGTATTTTTGTGGGGCAATCGGGTGTGGGCAAATCATCGATTATTCAGGCGCTACTGCCTAGCGAAGAAATTAAAGTGGGCGAGCTTTCGGATGTCTCGCGCAAGGGGCGCCACACCACAACACATGCACGCTTATATCACTTCCCAAGCGGCGGCGACTGCATCGACTCGCCCGGTATTCGCGAATTTGGCTTATGGCACCTAGAACCCGAGCACATACTGCAAGGCTTTAGCGAGTTTCGCCCGTTTATTGGACACTGTAAGTTTCGCAATTGCACACACATTAACGATGCCCATTGCGCTATCAGTAAAGCCGTTGCAACCGGTGATATTAGCCGCGAACGCTACAACAGTTTTGTGTATATTGTGCAAAGCCTTAGCGAAGTCACCATTCAAAACGGTGGCTAATTACCGGCTCAACCGCATTCGCCACACAAAAGGGCTCACCGAGCATGCTAGCGATGGGTTCACTTTTGTGTGAGTACTAGAGTGGAGTGCCAGGTAAAATCATACCTTAAACACACCTTAATAGATCAAGAGCAATCCTATGAACGATGCCTTATTTATCGCCCTTCAACGCCTTGCCCCCCAGCATCTTATTTCACGTGGGGCAGGCCTGTTTGCCAGCAGTACAACGCCGCTGATTAAAAACACTTTTATTAACTGGTTTGTCGATAAATACGATATTGACATGAGCCAAGCCCAGCAAGAAGACCCGCTCGCATTTGCCAGCTTTAATGACTTTTTTACTCGCGCCCTCAAAGACGACGTTCGCCCCATTGATGCTGGCAATACCTTAGTCAGCCCTGCCGATGGCGCCATTAGCCAATTAGGCGCCATTAAAGACGGCCGCATATTCCAAGCTAAAGGGCAAGATTACACCTTACTTGAGCTTGTCGGCGGCAACGCAAAAGATGCCGCACTGTACGATGATGGCCACTTTGCGACCGTTTACCTATCACCGCGTGATTACCACCGCGTACACATGCCACTGGCGGGCACACTCACCCATATGACCCACGTGCCCGGCGATTTATTTTCGGTTAATACCGTCACCGCGCAAAACGTACAGCGTTTGTTTGCACGCAACGAGCGGCTGGTATGCCACTTTACCACCGAGCAAGGCCCAATGGCTGTTGTGCTAGTCGGTGCCATGATTGTCGCGAGTATTCAAACGCCTTGGGCCGGCCTTGTCGCCCCGGTTAAAAAGCGTATCACCCGCACCCACTACCCTTACAACGATAGCCCGCAAACCCCCATAACCTTAGCCAAAGGCCAAGAAATGGGCCGGTTTTTACTAGGCTCTACCGCCATTGTGCTCACCGCCAAAGAAGCCATTAACTGGAACGAGCACCTCGCCGAAAACAGCCCCGTACAAATGGGCCAAGCCATGGCCCAAATCACTGCACCGTAATACTACAATTGCCCCCAAAGCCGCTAGGGCTTTGGGGACTTTAGCGTTTTTGCCTGTTTTAACACTTGGGCGTTTAACCCCTAGAGAGAGCTTTAACGCTTAAGGCTATTTTAGTGCTTACAGCGGTTTTAACTTTTAATGCGTATTTTACCGATTAAAACCGCTTTACCTGTGAATATTCACACGCCTTCGTCGTGCCTTGCTTATCGTGTACTACAGTTATTGAATAACCGTAATGCGTTAAGAGAGCAAGCATGCCTGACTCACAAAGCCCCCCAAAAAAGACACTCGGAGTCTACACCCCTTATTTACAAGGCTTTTATTTTGGCGAGCTGATCAGCCAGCTGCAGCAATACTGTTTTTTAAAAGGCTATGCTTTTACCGTCATCAAGACCGACAGCTTTGGTACTTTTAGCTCCACCGTACACTCCGATCATATTGATTTTGTGGTGATCTTGCGCAATGCCATTCACAATCAACTGGCCGAGCACCTTGTTAATGCAGGCAAGCCCGTTGCCTCAATTGCTTACGATTACTTTCCGCTGGCAATACCCATGGTCACCAGCGACAACGAGCTCGGCATGGAGCTGGCGTTTAACCATCTTATCCAGCAAGGCCATCGAACACTCGCGTTTGTCGGCGACTTGTCGCAGTTTGATATTCGAAAACGCTATGAAAGCTTTTGCGACCAACATGAAATGAACGGCTTTGAGCTAGCCGACGACCATATTTTTATTGTTAACGACACCATGTTTTCGGGTGGTTTTCAGGCGGCCAACGAATATATTACCCGCAACAGCCAAGCAACGGGCATTATTTGTGGCGCCAGCCTCACAAGCATCGGCTTTGCCAAACAGCTCCAAAATTTACAAGCGGCCGATCACAAACACTCCGCCACCGGTATTGTAGGGTTTGATGCTATATCGCTAGTGCCCATCACCCAACCCAACATGGCAATGATCGACCAAAATTTACACTTAATGGCCTACAAAACAATTGGTATATTAGAGACACTCAGCCAAAACAAAACCTTTGAACGCCACAATTTTATTGAGCCTAAAATCATCACGCCCACCACTGACTTTATGCAAGCTGAAGATGCCTTTTTGGCTACCAGCACCGAAATTGCCGAACTGCATAATGCCAACTACATGAAAAGCATTATTAGCAACCTGTACGAGTGGCCTAAAACGATTGCCCAAAGCAACCTAGACTCGCTAATGACACTAGCGCCCATGTTTGAAAAATACATGCAAAAAGCCTGTTATGGCCGCATAGCCATTAGCAAAGATGGGCGTGAATACATCAAAATACATAAAAAATTCTCGCCGTTAAAAGTGACTAAGCTTCCGCCAAAAGACACCTCAACACTCAGTATATCGGCACAATACCCCGCGCCTTGCGCCGATGTATTTGATAGCGATATTGATACCAGTGTACACACACCGATATTTCGAGATAACCGGCTTTGGTCTGTACTGAGTATTTATGGCTCAAGTAAAAAAAATAAAGTACCCAGTAGCTTCTCGGGGTTTTGCGCCTACCTCGATAGCATCACCACTCAGCTCACTTTAGATATACTCAGCAAAAAATCAACTCACACTACTCAGCCTCGCAACGAAGACAACCAAGATGCAGCTATTGCAGGTAAAATACAATGGAATGCCGATACCGGAGAAACATTTTGGGATAAGAATGCTTTAAGCAGCCTAGGGCTCACTTCGGAGCTTGAACAAAATATTTATAAAAATCTAGATTTAACCGATCGCATTCACCCCGATGACGACAACCTATTACGCGAGCATTTAATTAATGCAAAAGAAACCGAATTCCATATTGAAATACGGCTAAAGCACAAAAATAAAAACTATCAAGTGGTGGCAATAGAGCGCGCCCCCATTGAACACAATAAAACCGAAACCGGAGACAGCAACCCAAATAGCATTATCACTTTAAACATCACCCTTCAACACAATAGCGAATAGAGAAACGCTATGGGTGCTTATGCAGAACAACTCGTTTACGGCCTGCTTTTGCTATTAATATTTAGCATTTTGGCAAACTTGCATTTTGTAAGCCGTGGCTTACAAAAAAAGATGGGCGCACGCGATCTTCAAAAAAAACTCCCCGAATTAATTAAGAAATTTTTAACCGACCAAGCTCAAAACACCGAAAACGCCAGAAGACACAAACAACGCAGTCATTTGAGCAAAGGCGTTATAAAGCTTCGCCATGCCTACCTCACCATTGAGGCGCGGGCGATAGACAAAGAGATAGACAGCCAAGACTACTGGAATATAATCAATGCTAACGTGCAAAAGCTGCTCGATATTTTAACCGAGCAACGCGCCAACCAACCGCTAAAAAATATCGAAAAAAAAATCAACGACATAAAAGAAAAAATTAATAGCTCAGGCAAAAGCCAAAGTAAAAAGGCCGTACTAGCCAGCCTCGATAAGTTTCATAAAGCCTGTATAGAACACAGTAAAAACCCCGAAAAACTTGCCCATTACAATGAAAAACTAGAATCGCTACTCAATAAAATTAGCAGTGCCTCATACCGTAAAATCACCGAAAAAACAAAGCTTCATAATGACTATGCTGATGACAACCAAAAAACGCTAACCACACTCAGGCAGCACGTTGGTATGTCGAGTGAAACTGCCAAAAACCTTGCAGATATTAATCCCGATGACTTTGACTTTTCGATGAATGCCTTCAATAAAAACCAAGATACTATTATGCAGAGCGTTCAAAAATATGAAGACAATCTCGAAAAAATAAAACACGGACACAATCATGCAAATACAACGATTATTAGCTCTAGCAACCACGAGGTTAACAATACGAATAGCGACCTTGATGAACTATCTGAGCAAATACAACAAGAAAACGAAATAGAAATAGAGCGATTAAGAGATGTTATTAAAGGCCAAAAAAATATTATTGTAGAGTTAGAAGACAGCATCAATGTACTAGAAGATCAAGACCCACAAAAACTGCCTAGCAAAAATGTACCTGCAACAGCGACTGCTGCCAACCAGGTCGATATTACCAGCCTCAAAAACAGCTTAAGAGAGTCGGAGCTGTGCATTGACACCCTAGAGGGCGAGCTCAACAATTTACGCGAACAACAGCAACATCACAAAAGCAACCCTAAAGATGAACCCGTCACAGCGCCCCTGACCGAAAGTAACTTAAGCAGCTTAGAAAACACTATTTCACAGCTCAAAAATGAGATAACCGAAGCTAAAGATACCCAAGACTTTCATAAGTCGATCATGAATTTCATTTCAGAATCTTTAGATGCCAGCTCGGCAGAGGATATATCGCTATCGATTTATCAGGCGCTAGAAGATTTAGGCTGGAAAGCAGGCCTAATGATTAATGGCGGCGCCAAAACCATGGAAATAGACCCCGCCGGCTTACTCAAAGATAGAGAAAAAACGCTAATTAAGAGTATGCAAATTGGCGAGGTTAACTCACAAAAAAATGGTTTAAGTATGCAGTTTCACTACATCAATATAGCCGGTAAAGTCATCAGTGAAGAGCACAGCAGTAACTCAGACAAAAACTCTTCTATTTTAAGCTTATTACAAGCTGCCGATAAAATAATCGGAAAAATGAAGTCATCACAATTACTAAAAAATCAAAAGAAGGTTTTGCAAGATAGCGCCAATAATATTAAAAAATTAGCGCATGAAGTTGATAGCACAATAGAGACACTAAATAAAAGAACCAAAGCCAGTGTGAGTAGTGGCTTTGGCCAAATTCAAGATATTGCACGCTCTAAAGGGTTAAAAGCCAGCCAAATTGCTAGTTTCAAAAACCTAGAGCAACAAACATTAAACGAGCTAGCCGCCGATAACACCTTGCGGCTTAAAGTAAAAAAGCAATTTCTCTTAGTGCTCAAAAGCCTCGACGACTTTTAAAAGCTGCATAGCTGGGTATGCTGCCGGCAAGCTAATAGCAACCCTAAGACAACTTTAAGACAACCTAATGGCGATCTTAATGACAACCTTAATGACAACCTTAATAACAACCCACAGCCTCGATGCCTTTCACTATTAATCAAAAAATGTCAAAAAATATTATTAATCAAAAAATGTCAAAAAATATTATTAATCAAAAAATGTCAAAAAATATAGCTTAAGCGATTGATTTCGCTCTATGGTGCACTCTAACAATGAAACCGCCTAGTTAGCTCATATTATGTCACTCAAAAAGTTATTATTTAACCGTAGCCTTAACGTGCCACATCAAGCCGACCTCGCCTTGATCAAAGCACTCTTAAACGGAGATGAAGCAAGCTTTACACGCTTCTACAACACTTACTCCGACAAGGTCTATCGCTTTTGTCGTGGGCGCATTAGCGATGAGGCTAACTGCCAAGACATTGTGCAGCAAAGCATGACCAAGGCCATGCGCTACTTACATACCTACCGAGGAGAGGCCTCTTTATTAACATGGCTCTTTCAAATAGCGCGCAACGAAACCGCTAGTTGGTACCGCCAATACGGTAAAAATGACGCCCTAACAGCCACTTTTGATGACAACCCTCATTTACTGGCCACCTTAGAAAGCCTGCCCTCGGCACTTGATGGCAGCACCCAAGATGTCAGCGATGACTTAAAGCTACTGGTCAGTACAACACTCGATGCACTGCCAACAATCTACGGCAACGTACTAGAAATGAAATACATCGAAGGCCTTAGCGTACAAGAAATTGCCCACACGATGGGCACCGGTGAAACCGCCGTACAATCCCAGTTAGCAAGGGCGCGCAAGGCATTTAAAAGGTTGTTTCAAGAATTACAACAGGAGTGGTCAACACAATGAATACTCACCCCGAACACGACGACATCTCACGCTCACAAGAAAGCGACCTAGCCGCACTACTGCAACGCACCGGTAAACGCGCAAAACCCCGCCCCGAGGCAAATCAAATGATCGAGCAAGCCACCCGCCAAGCCTGGCAATCGGCGGTTCATCAGCAACAAACCCGTAAACGTCGCAAACTAAGCGTCATGGCGCTGGCGGCTAGTGTATTACTGGCTATTGGCGGGGTTATGTTTTTGCCGCCATCAGGGCAGAATACACACCGTGTCGCGCAGGTACTTAACGCTCAAGGCCGCGTTACATATAATGTCGCCCGTAGCTCACCACCATCACCCGCAACCCAGTACTCTACCGATCAGCCACCTAGGCAACGTGCACAATTGAACGCTGGCGAAACAATTCGCACCGCTGCAAATGCCAGCCTTACATTTAAGCTACGCGACAATACGCTAATCACACTCGATCAAAATACTCAGGTGACACTCACTCATACCGCTCACATTAACGTATTAACAGGGCGTATTTATGTTGACTCACCCGATCATAATACGTCTATTACAGTACAAACCCCATTAGGTGATATCGTTGATATTGGCACCCAATACCAAGTCACCGTTAAGGCTGAGCACTTAGAAGTGGCGATGCGTGAAGGTATAACCCATATTTATTTAGGTGGTCAAGGCGCTAATAGCAAGGCGCTAGCAGCCAAGGTTATCGACGGTATGGGCGATGTAATGACGATTAATCAGCAGCATCACGTACGCACCAGTCAATTAGCCAGTAGTGCCGAGCAATGGCAATGGACACACAAAACACAACCTGATTTTTTACTTAAGCAAGCCAGCGTCAGCGAGTTACTAACATGGGCCGCAAGGATGACAGGTAAAGAGGTTGTGTACGCCTCGCCTCGAATACAAAATATCGCCGAGCAAATACGGTTTAACGGTGGGCAAATAGCCGCTTCCAACATTAGCACCCAGCTACCACTATTATTCAATACCACCAACCTCGCACTGCAAGAGCAATCCACCGCTTTCCTCATTGAGTAAGCGGGTAATGACAAGCAAAAAAACTAAGCTCACAGAATAAGTCTGCTAGAATTCGCCTTTTAATATTTGCTGGCAGCGCAGGTCAAGGCGGCTGGCAAGCTAACAATAAAAAGGTAGATTATTTTTTACGCTGACTTAAAACTAAGCTGTTATTGGGCGGGCCGTCGCTTACAATATAAAGCTCAATATAACGTCCAATGTAAGGTCCGCGTTAAAGCCGCAGCGCATAAGCCCCTGTTCAGCGTTACGTGGGCATGGGTGCTTTTGTTTTGTCTTATTGGCAACCTAGGTTTAGGCCAAATGGCATTGGCGCAGCCTATAGAGCCAACCCTAAAACCTGCACAATTTTCTCAGGGCAAAGCTGCTCAGGGCAAAGCCACCCACACCAAAGGTAACACCACTCATAGTCATACCGCTACCACTGCACACCCAGTGTTAAGCCAGGTTAATTTAGCTAACCGTAGCCTCCAGAATGTGCTCTTTTTATATCAGCAAGCAGGCTACTCTTTAATTTTTAGCAGTCAGTTAATTAGCGCGCGCCAAGTTACTCAATACTCACCCGCCGCCGGCAACCCCATCATACGCCTGCAACATATACTGGCAGGCTTTGATTTGGGCCTGCAAAAAAATACCGAGCTCAACGCATGGCTCATTGTTAGGCAACCACCCGATCAACATCTAACACTAACGCTTATTAACGCCCTTAACCAACAACCGATCAGCGCGCAACAACGTAACAGGCTTCAGCTATCGATTGACGGGCACACTATTAACTTAGTCACGCCGCATACCGTTCATCACACCGTACAGACACCGACAGCAAGCTTACTCTCAAGCAATACGCTCCCTCCGCATAAGCAGCCCTTACATCGCCAGCAAAAAAAACACGACGGGCAAATACAGCTAGCCACTCATCGTGATTTTATGCACACGCTAACGATCAGCCTTAAAGGCTTTGCCACTATCGCTTTGGATTTAAACAATAGCCCGCGTGAAATCACCTTGGCACTGCAACCGATCAACCAGCCCATTATCGAAGAAACCCTCGTTAGCGCCAGTTTTTACCAACTACAAGCGCATCGCATTACCAGTAGCAATAATTTCGATAGCAGCGATTTACACAATGCACCCACACGAGGCAACGACCCTATTCAAGCCATTACTCAATTGCCTGGTGTCGTTAATTCTGGAGTATCGGCCCAGCCCAATATTCGTGGTGGCGCCAATGATGAACTTTTAATATTACTCGATGGTGTAGCGCTTAATGAGCCTTTTCATTTAAAAGATTTTCAAGGCTTACTTTCAGGCATTAATGATCAAATCGTCAACACCATTGATGTTTATACCGGCGGTTACCCTGCTCGCTATGGCAGCAAAATGAGTGGCGTAATGGATATTACCACCGCCGAACCCCAGCAACAGGTGAATAACCGCTTAGCACTCAACACACTCTACAACGCATTAACACTCAGCGACTGGCGCAATGATAACGATTACTATTTACTAGCCACTCGGCGAGGACACTTAGAAACTGTACTGCAACAAGTTAACCCCGACTTAGGCACACCGCGCTTTAATGACACCTTCGCCAAATACCACTGGCAAACAAATGAAGCTACTTTTTACGAGGCAGGGTTATACGCGCTGCGTGATGACATTGTATTATTTGACACTGAAAATAATAGCGATACGCCAAGCCAGCGCGTGAGCTCTATTTATAATAGCCACTACACATGGCTTAAAATGTCTCACACGCAAGAGGCCTTTGCTCATCAGTGGCAAGCGGTGTACAGCTACAACAAAAACCAACGCCAAGGCCACATTGATGAAGCAAGCAACCCTGCCAGCACACAAGGCCACGTTAATGATCATCGCAATAGCAAAAGCTACCGCTTAAGTTACAACGGTCAATATCACAATCGCTCAGAGGCACACTTGGCTTTTGGTGGAGTTATTGACTATACCAAAGCAACTTATCGTTATCAGGCGCAAGCAACCCGCGGCAAGCTGGCCAACTTACTCGCAGTGGAGCCCACCGTAAATATCAATATCGATACACAACCCCAAGGCTTTATTGGCGCCGTATATGCCGCCTACCAAACTCCCTTCGCGCAGCACTGGTTTATAGAAAGTGGCATTCGGCTAGAGGCTCAAAGTTTTAGTGGCCAACTACATCATCAATTAAGCCCCCGCCTAGCCCTTAACTATGCGCTTAATGATTACTGGCACATCAAAAGTAGTGCTGGGCGGTTTTATCAAGCCGCTAGTATTTATGGTTTAGCGGTGAGTGATGGGGTTAGTAACTTTGAGCCACCCCAAAAATCAGACCATTATATTTTAGGTGTAGCCTATACGCCTGCGCCGTCATTGAATATTAATGTAGAGTTTTATTTTAAAAAAATATTCGCCCCTAAAATACGCTACGAAAACCTCATAAACCCCTACACATTATTGCCCGAACTCGCACCCGATCGCATTGCCATAACCCCTTCACATGCAAAAGCGAAAGGGCTAGAACTCAGCATAAATTACCAATGGCAGCCAGGCCTTACATTTTGGGGTGCCTACGCATTTAGCGAAGCCGAAGACAACATTAACAATACCATCGTAAAGCGCAGCTGGAACCAAACCCACTCACTACATCTAGGTGTCGCAGCTAAACGCAATGGCTGGCAATTAAATGCCCAAGTATTATGGCGCACCGGCAGCCCCTACACAAAGCTACCGGCAACTGTACATACTGCACAGGCACCCATAACCTATTCCCGTAATCAGCAAAATTTTAGCGATTACCTGAGTATTGACCTGCATTTAAGCCATACATGGGCGCTTAGCCATAGCCGTCTAGAAGCCTACATTGCTATAACCAATGCGACCAACCAAAAAAACAAAGGCTTTAATACGCTCACGCTTACACCCACTTTTACACCTGCAGATCAAACGCTAAAACAAGGTACAAGCCCACAAAAAAACCTGCAAAGCTACCAACTACAGCAACAACCTCAGCACTTATTCCCATTACTACCCACTTTAGGCATTGAGTGGTATTTTTAATGCGCTATTGAAAAAGTAATATTAAAAGTAACTATTCAGAGGGGCCGTAATTGGGCGCTAATGAATCATTTTCTGGGCCGCTCAAGCCATCCATGGTCGCTATATAAGCGCTCTCGACAGTTTGCTCCTGCACTGTCTACCCCTTGCTTTCCCTGCAAGGCCCTGCGCTTAAATGCCCAAAAAACAACCCATCAGCACCCTCCAAGAGGGATTTGTTAGCTTGACTGAATAGTTACCAATTATTATTGATATAAAATAAGGTACGCCATCGATTTAGTCAGCAGCAGGGCTTATCGGCTTTGTATGTACTTGGCTTTTTAATAAATTAACTTTCACCACTGGCGCCAAGGAGGTCAAACCAAAATTTTCACCCACTTGCAGTGACTCATCAATACTTTTATCTTGAAAATAAAAAGCGCGCATAGCAAAAAGTCCTCCTGCGCGATTGCCGCTGCCGCAGTGTACAAATGAGGTGCCTTGAGTTTTTCCAAGTATCTCATCTAGCGCCTTTGCATTATCTTTTGTAAGGCCTTTAGCACCGCTAACGGGAATATTAATATATTGCATACCTAAAGCTTCGACAGTTGCTTTCTCATCAAAATTAACGCGTTCTGTTTTAGGGCGTAAGTTAATCACAGCAGTGACACCCGCGGCCTTTAACGCCTTAATATCATTGACTGTCGGCTGGCCTGCCGTAATGATGTTATTTGCTGGATGGCGTACATTAATGGCATCAAGATGCACAGCGCTTGGCTCTAGCGCAAAACACGTTGGCACTAAGCTAAACAAGAATACCGCTGTAGTTAAAAAATGAATACGTCGCATGATGCGTCCTCAAATTATTACGTTTATTAAAACCCATCAAGGGTCATCGCATAATGTTTATCTAAGCTAGTCACTAAGCGGGTCGTCAAACAAGCCAGCAAATAGATAGTCAAACAAAAAGAAGACAGAGCAAAAAACGAACCAGCTAATGAAAACATCATTAAACTCGGTAAATAGCGCTATTTATCATCTGAAGGCCTATTATTTATCACCTTAAGGCCCGTTATTCATTTAAAAAAATGACGTATTTGGCATTAATTTTTAATCTTGCGTCATTTATGTCATCTCTCGGCTTGGGCCTCCTCGAGCTTACGGTACAGCGATCGCAGGCTTATACCGCAAATACCAGCAACTGCGTCTTTGTCGCCTGCGTGAGCATCCATTAACTGCTCTATATATTTTTGCTCTGCAGTTTTAAGGTCCATCCAGGGTGTATTCAAATTAAGCGCTTGGGCTTTAGCTGCCTCTATAGAAGTATCGGGCGATATATCCATGGCCAAGCATTCTTCAATCGTTACACTCTCAATAACATTGGTATCAGATAAAACAGTCGCTCGATTAAGAATATTTTTTAATTCACGAATATTGCCAGAATAAGTGTGAGCCTTTAAGACTTGAATAGCAGAATCAGTTAAAAAGAAGTCTTTATCTGCTCGCAAGCTTTTTAGTAGTGTACCGACTAACAAGGGGATATCCTCTAACCTTTCGCTCAGTGCTGGCAATTTAATAGGAAACACATTGACCCTAAAGTATAGATCCCTCCGAAAAGAGCCCTCCTCCACCATCTGCCAAATGTTTTTGTGTGTGGCGCACACTAAGCGAAAATCTGCACGCTTCACCTCTGTAGAACCTACAGGGCGATAGGTTCCGGTTTCGAGTAAGCGCAACAACTTAACCTGCATAGATAACGGAACATCACCAATTTCATCTAAAAAAAGCGTTCCGCCATTCACGCTTTCCACTAAACCCTCTCGGCGGCTATGGGCACCTGTGAATGCGCCACGTACGTGGCCAAACAGCTCGCTCTCAAAGAGTGAATCGGTTAACCCAGAGCATTCGACAGTCACTAAAGGCTTATTCTTACGCAAGCTACCGCAATGTAAAGCTGTAGCCACAAGCTCTTTACCCGTTCCAGATTCACCGAGTAATAAAACCGACGCATCAGATTCACTTAATCGCGCCACCTTGCTCAGCATATGATTAAAAGATCGGCTTGCGCCAACCATTTTCCCTGATTTTTCTGCGGCACCGACGGTTGGAATATCGCGCAACAATTCGACGAAATACAACAGCTCACCCTTTTTGTCAAAAATAGGCAGCATTTCGACGTCAACATGTTCATTACCTCTGGGGGTTTGATGCACATGAAGAACACGCTCTTTGTGTCCCGACTCTTGAGCGGCGGCTAATGGACAGGCTTCACCCGCTTGATCACAAGGCACGGTATAGCCGTGAGAGACGCTAAAACAATGCTGCGTATTTTGATGATCTATCTCGCCATATTGAGCGATGTAATGCTTGTTCCAGCCTAATATTTCATAATTTGAAGATACAAGTATTGCCGGGCAATCATAGATCTCAAGCATAGAGCTGAGCTCTGAAGTCATAGATCGATCAGTCGCTATAGTAGACATTTTCACTCCGCCATATTTGGCTTTAATTTTGCCAAATATGGCACAAAACCTTGATGCACGTCAAAAAAAATGACTTTTTAGGCTCTTCTCCGCTTTAATGAGGTGACTTAGAGGGCGGAATAGAACATGGATTGCTCATCAGGCATCGAGGAC
>CANLTI010000055.1 GCA_947494095.1 uncultured Pseudomonadales bacterium | reverse complement strand
CGCTAGTCGCTCATCCCTTCGGGACAAGCCGTTCCCATCCCTACCGTTTCCGCTACGCTCCAGCGCTCCGCTCGGCAAACCCAAGGGCCTAAAGGCCCTTTTTCTTTTTTACCCCCTTGTGTCCACCTTCGGTGGAACCGCCGTTTTTCAAAGAGCCAATTAGTCGCGGGGCATTCAGCTTCGTTTTCGCCTACTCTGCGTAACCTAAACCATGTCCAGCCGATTGCCAACTTTTTAGCGGTATAGCCTCTGTCGCTACGCTCGTCGTTAACCGCGAAAAAGTTGGCAATAGTCCGGCCACGGTTTCTATCGGCTACGCAGGCGAAAACGAAGCTGAATACCATTTAACATCGCACCAGTTGTGCGCTTCTCGACTGGCTATAAGGCTGGTCGCTTCGCTCCTTTTTATTGATACCTTTAGCGGGGTTCCCCGCTCGCGGCGCTTCGCTTCCTCACACTCCGCAGTGCTCTACAAAGCTAAATTGTTGAGGGCGATTAAACAACCTTTTTGGAAAAAATAAAGTTAAATAAAATCGTTTATATAAAGGTGTTTTTTATTGATGTAGCGCACCAAGTGCGCTATAATTTCAATCAAGCAAACGGGGTTATAAACGGTTTTGCAAAAGTGAGTGTTAAAGGCAAAGATTTAGGAAAAATTATGAACTTAGAAGATTACAAAAATAGTAACAATTTTAGTGCAACGTACAGCCCAGAAGATAACAAGCTTCGCTTGTATTTTTCTAAGAGGGTGAGCGGTGAGCTGTGGGCTTTTCTCAAAGATGCAGGTTTTGGTTGGGCACAGAAGCAAGACCTTCTCTATTGCACTTGGAGCCCTGCTAGAGAAGATGTTTGTGCGGCGCTTGCTGAAGAGATAGAAATGGAAGAGACGACGCTCGTGGAGCGGGCAGAGGCTAAAGCCGCTCGCCTTGAAGAGCTATCTCATAAGCGAGAGCGAGAAGGTGGGGCATACTTGAATGCGGCCAGGGAGTTATCAAAGCGTTTTTATATGGGGCAGCCGATTCTGGTAGGTCATCACTCAGAGCGAAAAGCTCGACGCGACAAGGACAAAATGGAATCAGCGACCCGAATAGGTCAAGAGCTTATTTCTACATCTAACTATTGGAAGTACAGAGCTGAGGGCGTCGAGGCATTCGCAAATATGAAAAACAGCCGGAGAACTCGCGTTAATCGCATCAAGACGCTTTTAGCAGAGTTGCGCGGTTATCAGCGCCAAATAAATAATGCTCATCGAGCATTGGGGATTTGGTCGAAGATCGAGAAGCTAGAAAAGACCTCAAACTTTGAGGCTACCGTTAAGTATTATGCTGAGTTTACCGGAAAGGGCGGGTGTGCTCCTTATCTAAGAGGTAATAGCGTTGGGTATCAGCTAGAGCAAGGGGTTATGACAGCAGAGGAAGCCATTGGTTTTTGCAAAAGCCACTTTCAAAAATACTTAGAGGGCGCTACTACTTATCGATGGATCAACCACACTTTGAACCGATTGGAATACGAAAACGAAATGTTGGGCGAAACAGAGTATTTTTCGGATAATTTAACCCCGACAATAATTAAGGCGTTTGCTAGAACTCAAGGAGCTGAAAAGCCGGAGTGTAAAAAGGTGACAGGTGGTTATGAGCTTTCGTCAAAAGTCCCTCTGCCGCTGCACATTTTCAATGGCCATGCGATTACTCTTAGCGATGTTTGCTGGCGTCACCTGATGAAAGACTCCGCTTATACGGTGCCAAATAAAGTGGTTGTGCCAGCCAAACCACCAATCTTGAATTTCAAAGCTATCGAGGAGTTAAGAGGGGTTGTTTATGGTCGGGTTCAATCGTTTGAGCAAGTTAGTATGACCAAAGACGAATACCGCTCAGTACATAAAGACTATCGAGGCGTTAAGCATTCGGAGTGCGGCAAGTTCCGCTTTAAAATCGCTATGGTTCGCTGTGCTCAAACTGGACGCTTAGAGCTGAAAGCAGTGTTTTTGAGTGATTCTAAGGCTCATGAAGCACCAGAACCCATTAAGGAGGCTTCATAGTGAATAAGAGCGTCTATAGGCGGCCTGACAAGCCGCTAAAAATAGCTGTTAGGCAGAGGAGGGAAGCGAAAGTCGAGTACTCGCAGGTGCTACCTACGCCGCTTATGGTTGATTCCTTGACTGAGTGTCATGTGACCCCTCCTAATATAGCATCTCTTATGGCCGAATATCTTTGTTGCGATGGTATGGAGGTTCTGGAGCCGCAAGGGGGAACTGGCTCTCTGGTTCATGCTGCTTTGGTAAATGGGGCTGAAAGTGTTGTTTGTGTTGAGCGTCATGCATCTCTCTACAATTACATTGTAGAGAGGTTCCTCCAGAGCGTTCAGAGTATTAACGGTTGTTTTTTGGAATTCTCAGAGCAGTGCCAGCGAGACAGAAAGCGGTACAGCAGAATCTTAACAAACCCACCCTTTAAGGCTGTGAAAAAGCACATTGCCGCATCGCTTGATTTGCTTGATAGCAACGGGATAATGATTGCCCTCGTTCCTATTGCTTTCTCTCATCCGCTAGCAAGTGATTTGGAGCTATTGCCAGAAACTACCTTTGTACATGCAAAGGTCAGAACAAAAATTGTAATTTTTGAAAAATAAGGGCTTTAAATGGCTGAAGAATCTAAAAACGTACAGAAGAGCAAAAAGGTTAAGTTCAGAGGCAAGTGCTACTTAGCGATCACTTGGCGTGACATGGTAACTAAAAATCGCTCAAAACCTTTTGCTCCTCACCTAGCGCGCTTGAATAGCGCGCTAGGTTCCAACCATAAGACGGGGCGGTTTAGTCAGTGGGAAGAGGGGATACTAAAGCCCAATCTTGAAGTGATTAATTTCATGATGGCTGAAGTCATTGAAGACAGGGTAAATTTTGTTGATGGTGATGATCTACTTAAGCGCCTGCTCGATGACATCAAAATTTAGCTATCGCTTTTTTTACTCACTGCCCATGCTACACATGAGCCTCCAAATGTAGCAAAGGTCAGCAGTAGTACAGGGGTGTCCTTCTGTATTACATACTCAAGTACGCTCAATAGCATAAACGTAACCACTGCCAGCAACACGGTAAAAATTTTCGCGACGGTGGGGTTAATCTTAGAGCACTTGTCAATCTGGGTTTTGATGTTCATAGCTTTACTCCTTGGCAACAGTCAAAGTATGGACAACAGGAGAACCACCCTTAATAACAATATGCAATAACAACAGAAAAAACTATGGTTTAGATATGTCTCGAATAACAGAAAATGCCGTGCGAAGACAAATTGATGCTTTATTCGCCGAGGCCTACGAGGTCGGACTGTATGATAGAGCTGGCGATAGAATGATCATCAAAAACTACTCCCGCGATCAGTTAATGAATTCAGTGCGTTACTTGCGTTATCAGAACTATAACGAGCGAGATATTTACATTCGGCCAAGTGGGTCAACAGGGTACATTTTTGTCGATGACATGAGCATCGGTCAGATACAAATGATAGAGGCCGATGGCCTCCGCTTCAGCTTGATCGTTGAGTCTTCGCCTCTTAATTATCATGGGTGGCTATGGATGAGTGAAAAACCGCTTGAGCCAAACCATGCAACATGGTTTGCCCAGCATATTGCTATCAAGTACGGGACTGACAGGGCTTCTAGTGACTGGCGGCACTTCGGGCGCTTGGCGGGGTTCACTAACCGAAAGCGTCAGTATGTAGATGATCACGGTAACTTACCCTTTGTCAAAATCTACCAAGCCGAGAAAACACTTGTAAAGAATGGGTTTGACTATGTGGCCCGAATAATTTCAAAGAAAACCGAGGAAGAGAAGGCAAGACTCAACACTGTGCAAGACCGCATCATTCGCTATGAATCAACAGATCACGAAGAGCGAGCAGCAGTAACTTACAAAGAGTGTATAGCTAGGGCAGAGTCTCACTACGGCAACGAATTCAACTCTAGTGTTGCCGATTGGCAAGCAGTAAACAGACTAATAAAGATTGGCTTCAGCAATGAAATAATAGAGGCTGTGCTGTACAAGCACAGCAAATCGGTTGAAAAGAGGCAAGGGGTGAATCAACAGAAATATATTGATCGAACCCTACAAAAAGCTAGCGACCTTTACACCTGTTAGCAACAACCTCAACATTTAACGGAAGAATAAATATGAAAAGATGCACTTTTGCGGCGGGCTGAATTTCTTGTGAGCGAGAGCAGTTTTTCGGGCGGGGAAAAGAAAGATATTTTAGACGGGGTAAGAACTATAAAGCCTCTTTTTTACAATTAATAAAGGCGGGGGACTGCGGCTTAACGGGCTCTACACGGTTCGCTAGTCGCTCATCCCTTCGGGACAAGCCGTTCCCATCCCTACCGTTTCCGCTACGCTCCAGCGCTCCGCTCGGCAGAACAACTAAACATCGCATTAAGCAGTGTCAAGAAGCCGCTGCCACAGACAAACCACAACCCCATAGCCACAAGCGTCAATGATATTGTGTCTACAAAATTCCCTCTTAACTTCTAGTTTCCCCCGCCGTTCGCTCAAGCTCTAAGTAATTTAAAGGCAATAACCCCCGCAATGAGAGTTAATACCGAAATAGCTCCAACTAGATACATGGCTCACCTAATTTGCAATACATCTACTGAAAGGCTGTTGCTTCTTTCCAGTCTATTGCATCGGCTCACAACCTCATCTACAACCAAACTGCTAATGATTAATTTTTCTTCAGCAAATCCTTTAGGTAGCAGTAGGGCAGGTGATATTTCTCTTACCTCTTCACGAAGGGCCACTTGATCTTTGCAAGCTAAAGCTAAATAAGCGGGTTCCAACGCTCTATACATCTTTAGTTCTTGAGACATGCCGAAGGTCATTTTACCCATTACATAACCCATCACCAAAATTGCGCATGATGCGCCGAAAAGGTGCTTACTATACTTTTTCACCGTTATTCTCCTGCTTCTTTTTATTTTCTAATGTTTAATAAAAAATTTACGGAGGCTTTATGGTTCACTGATTGGGCGCTTAAAAAAGCGCCCGAAAAAATGGGAATTGCCTCCGGCGGCCCTTCGGGGACTCTTTTTTATAAAATAAGTGATTAATTTAAATTAATATATCTAAGCCACTTTACTTCCGATAAATGTGATTACTGGATATAAATACAGTAATCACATTTATCATGCTAATTATCATATTCATCGACTCCAAAATATTCACTTACAAAATTAATGTAAGATAAATCTTCATTTTCTATTTCAGGTTCACCCTTAGCTCTCCAATCCTTAACCCATTCCACTTCAACAGCAAAAGCATCGAGGCTTGAGGACTTTGGTATCAAAGCCTTTGCAATACCGTAGGTTTTACTGTTTTTAACTGAAGGTATATAAGATTCCTTATCCTCCCACCATGAATCCCGTATAAAAAATGATACCTTGTTCGTTTGGTTGTCAAATGCCATGTAATAATCTGGGAGCTGATTTTTCTCTACAATTTTTTTGAATCGAGACTTGAACAAGCGAAGAGTGGATAATGCTCCCACCTTCTTATGAAGCTTATCGATTCCTATCTCCCAGCTCGGCTGCCGCCCACAATGTTTACGTGCAATTTCATAGATACGGCGCTCAATGGGCTTCCTTATCCTGAAATAGTCCCTGTTAAGCGTGAGAACGCTCTTTTTCATGACTGCATCAAATACCCATTCAGAAAGAACAATTTCCATAGATTGCAATCTACCATCCGGCCCCCCTTTTCTGACGATCCTCCCCTGCTCTATCAAGCCAAAGTTGAGATATTCCTCAGTATCACCAGCCACGATATTCGTAGAAATCCTAGTTCCCGCCAGTCTATCTATCGCGTCGCACAAGCTAGAGTAATCTTTCCCTGAAGTCCCCCTGTTCGTAAATACTAAAATATCATGAGCGCACATCTCTACCCGTCTAGAAACAGGCTTTCCCGACTCCATACCAGAAACAATTTGTGAAATAGCATAAATTAAAATATCCTTATCATATATCGTAGCCATCCCCTTAACTGAAGGGATTATATCTACCCATTTATCCCCATAGCGATATTTACGTATCTTTGTTTCCGGCTTCTTCGACAAGCTATAAAACGGGTGCTCTAGCTGGGGCATAATATCCTTCAAGAAAGCATCATGCGCATCACAAACGAAAAGAGAGCGTGTTGGGTGCTTATCCTCAATCAAATTATCTTCTGACAAATCAATACTCCTCATAATCCAGTGGCTTAATATTCGTAGTATCAGATACAAAAGTCAACAATAAAACGTGTTTTTAGATACAAAATGAAACCTGATATGCCAAATTTGACACAGGAAAACCTGTTTGTAACTTATTTCTCCCTGTGGAAAACCTGTGACACGGTTCGTGTTATTAGATACAAAAATTAGGTTTTTAGATACTTCTTTTCGTGGTATTGGATACATTTTTTCGTGCTTTCAGATACAAAAAACGTGCTTTTAGATACAAAAAAACGTGGTATTAGATACACTCTTAGTAAAAAATGCTTTATAAATCAAAGGCTTAACATGATAAATTTTAACCGTAACACTCTTTTAACACCTTCTAACTCATGCTAAGACATAAATAACAGCCTAATTAACGCATTATTATTATTTAAGGAGCTGGTTTTGTAATGAGTAAACAAAATTACCAAAGAATCCGGAATTAAAAATTTACTACAAGGAAAACACAAGGGGCGCAGCTTTGCTGCTAGAGAAAACCGCTACGCGGTATAAAACAAAAAAATCCTTTAATATCAGTTATTTAAATATATATCGTGCTTTTAGATACACCTCAGTTTTTTAGATACAGATGAGAATATCGTTAAAAAACATTACTTTTTCTACTAAATCACATAAAATCAGGGGAATTATGACACTTCACGTGTCATAATGAATTTGTACCTTCTAGATAATCAGGACTCAATAGAAATGGCAGCGGGATTAAGTTTTACACTGAAAGATAACTATTCAATAAAAATATGGAATCCAGAAATTACCACCCGAGGTGAAAGCGCTAAGTCACTTACTGGCGAATACTTTTTTTCAGTAATTTATTCTCTATATAAGCAAGAAAAATCAGAGGTAGAATCTGTTGCAAAAATGGCAACCAGAATAGCGGCCAAACTTTCAAAAGACATACAGAGCTTAACAGGCGAAATTTCATCCCTCATCGAAATTTCTAAGCTTAAAAAATCAGAGCACATATTCACAGTAGATTTTAGTGTAAGTGATGATAAAAAAATATCATTCAGTCCCAGCCCTCAAAGCGGGATATGCCAGCAAAACGCCCTATTTTTAAAGATGTTTATCTTATTTGATCAATACATTTCGTTACTCAATGAGTCGCGAGTGATGACAATTATCAGTGATAAAGAGTTCTACACTCAGCGCAAATTAATTCAGACTAAAATCAGAAAGATAATGGAAAGATATAACGAGATAATCAAAAAATTTCACAAAGACAGAAAGGTAAAAAACGATGACTAAGCAGTACGTGATGCCTCTTGCTTCACCAGAGTCGTATACTTTTATAAACGGCCACTATGCACTGTTCGGTAAGTACTTGGCGATCAGCGGTTGTATTTGTGATGATCCAAAAGTAGGTGCTTCAGTTTATAATCAGTCTTTAATCAAATTCTTAAACGCCAAGCCTGTTAACGTCAAAGATAGAGTCATACGATTATTTAATAAGTATAGCGATAATCGAAGAGTGCAAGCGGTTAAAAATTTACTGGCATCAAGTGAAGCAAGCATCGATGCTAGCGATACAGGCTGGATTGAAAAGACTCTACTAATGACGTATTTGTCTCTGTTCTAATAATCAATAACTTAGGCTTGCATGGGAATAATAGCTAAGCTATATTCTTGGTTCTGCCCACGTTGACGAATTCGGCAGATGGAAGTCAACTTTAACAAAACATTCATAGCGCACTTATCGCTATGAATGCGATAAGTGCCTATGTCATATAGGTACTAACTATGGAAATTGTTCAGCTTACAGAAAAAGAGTTTGACTTAATTTTAAATCAAGTTCAGCAAAAAGATACGCGATTTAATGAAGATTTCTCAGCACTTCAAAATGCCATCCTTGGCCAACCTTTCAGTGAATTTAAAGTAAAGCGATTTGTCGATAAAAATGATTTTTATCGTCCGGAAAATTCCGAATTCATTACTTCATACAATGAGCAGAATGGTTATCCCATTACTGCTTACTCTATGCATTTCGCCAAGTCTGTTTTAATTTTAAAGCGAAATGATCTAGGGCACTGTGAGCATTTAATTTATAGCACCGATAATGATAAAGGCTTTTATTTAGCAGAGATTTACCAGCTATTGGTAACTCACTCTCTATAACTAAATCTTTCTTATCTCAATTTAAAAGGTATTTACCATGTCTAAAAATCAAAGTACTTCAAGCAAACCAACTTTTAATAATTACACCATTGAGTCACACGGTATTATTAAAGGTTTTACCCGCAACGCTAAAGGCACTTTTTTTACCAAAATATCGTTGCCAACAGGTGAAGAAAACTCGGTTCAATCTTTTATCAATATTGATTGTGTTGTTTCAAAATCACCAGCTCTACAAGCGATAGCTAATAGCTTATGCAATGTAGAAATTAATGAGGGAAAAGGTACACGAGCTTTTGTTACACTTTCTAATATGAAAGCGGATCATTCGTTTGATGCGGATGGCAACATTCAATGCAGCGAACAGGGTTTACCTTTCATCAACTATCGCGCGTTCCTTAACGGAATTGCGTTTTCTTAGGCTTTATAGCCACTTGAGGGGATTCTTTCGAATCCCCTTTCCTCCCCTTCCCTAAAGGCTATTTAACGACATTAAATGATTAAATAAGCTATTCTATGCCAGCCTCTTTAAGAAAATCTTCGATACTCATATCTCCTTTCTTGTCCTTGTTTTTTTTATGGCGGCGAACGCCCCCCTCTGTGTCGGTACTTGTTCTGCTATAGACCAACAGCTCTGGCTCTTGTTGAGCCTCCGGTTCCATTGGCTCCTCTGGCTCTTGTTGAGCCTCCGGTTCCATTGGCTCCTCTGGCTCTTGTTGAGCCTCCGGTTCTATTGGCTCCTCTGGCTCTTGTTGAGCCTCCGGTTCTTCCTTTAGAGTCTTAGGGATGATGTCTACAACATCCTCAGGAGCTAGAGGAATCCAGCAGGTATAAACAACTTTCGCCAGAGCATTCGGACGCATTAATGCACCGCAACGGATTGGGAGGGCTTTCATTCTGTTTGGTGGTATCAATTCCTCTTGCTCTTTTGTCGTTTGCTTTCTTCCCGTATAGGTTTCTGCGCCCGCCGTGTCGTAATCGATTTCTTCACTTTTAACAATTGTTTTGTTTGTCGTCCCAGTCAAACTAGCTGCCCATTCTGCTGTTTCATCATCGGCTGCCCTATAGCTAAGAGTTGTAAGGGTGTTTACTTCGATCTCTGATTTAATTGCCTTAGCATTCAATGTAGTGTCTTCTAGAGAAAGCAGATTAGCTGGGGTCTGATATGCTACTGACATATTCATACCCTTTGAAAGCACAGTAGAAAGCCCCGTGCTTAACATGTCAGAAACGATGAATTTAACCTCATCAATGGCTAAATAAAAATGCTCTTTTTGTTTACCCAACCGAATGACACTTTGAATAATATCCATTAATAAAATGGTCTGAGCTTTCTTAACTAATTTATCAGTGATCGAACCTCTCACATAAAACACTGCGCCAGCTTGCAATGTTTTATCAACACTAAACCCTCTACCTTTCTTTGGATTCAGAGGTTTGTGGGATTTCATTTCTTTAACGTAGGCTCGACTTTTTTGAGTAATATCGTAGTACTCCGGTTTCTTTTCTCCATTTGGTAAGTCTCCTTTTAAAAGCTTCTCAAGCGTCTTCAAGCTGCCATCAAAAAATTCTTGAATATCGATCATTAAGCTTCTTTCGTTAGCGTTATAAAAGTCGGCATTGGTGCCCTTTTCATTAACATTAACAGCGGCTTGAATTCGGCTCAAAATATCCCTATCTGTGCCGTTGGTAAACATGTTGTAAGAACCAGGGCCAACGCCATTCAAATCAACAACTACTGGAGTTGGTCGTCCGGCATCTTTACATGCTTTGCACATTATCGAATAAATAAAGTCGTCCGGCTTAATATCAAAAAATCCGCAAACCCAACCTTTAATGATCACTTGATAAATAATAAGCCCTTGGATAACCCCCTTGCCCGTTTGCGACGGCCCTACAAACTTCATATGCCTCTTTTTAAAGTCATCGTCAGTCTCATAAATAGGCTGATCGTTGTCATCGAGGCCAAAAAACATAAAACCGTTTTTAAAATATTTTCTAGGGTCATAATCCTTTGATTGCATTTGACTAAGCTCGCTTCTAATGTCGCTTAGCTCATTGTCGTTTTGTTTAATTCGGTATTTCCTAATGAACGCCGACCACCGTGGAATAACCACTCTATTATAAGTAAATTTTATTGTAAACGTTGCTGTAAAAACGGCAGCATATAAGAAATATGATCCCTCGAAACCGATAACTGTTTCTTCAAAAAAAGCTTTAAAAAACTGGTTGGAGCCAAACAGTTTGTTAGACATCGCATAAACGTAAAAGATGAAAATCGGTAAAATTATAAAAGAAATAAAAAGCAAAAAACGTCTTAGAATCACGTTTATAGCATCTAGGTTGCTGCCGTCCTCTTGAATTTTTAAAGGTACAAGCCCCAAAAAAATTAAACCGGAAATTCCGCAGAGGAATGTTCCGGTTAAATAATTTTTATGGTCATTTATAAAAACAATACTTTTTAATATTGCTTCTTCCATATTTCACCTACAAATTAAAATAGATTAAAGTTGAGCACAAAAATAAAAATGATAGTGCGGAGCAAGTTGCTGAAATATAGAAAAACCGCTTATATTTTATTTCTCGCTGATGGGAAATGCTCGCTGATTTTATAAGAGCTTGTTTAAAAAAATCCTTATTCTTTTCTCCTTCTGACATTACATTATTCAGGTGATTTTTTAATACTTCAGTGTGTCCTTCGAACATCGAATCTAGGATTGCTTTGTTTAAGTAAATTTGACATAGGACATAATCATCTTTTGGGATTGCTATGCCATGCTCAGTAGATAGCTTTAATAATGCTTTCTCAATTGCTATACTTAGCTGGTCGTCATTGTTTGGCATTGTCGGCACCTATAGTTTGGGGCGGCTAAGCCGCCCC
This sequence comes from uncultured Pseudomonadales bacterium, assembly GCA_947494095.1. Lineage (GTDB taxonomy): Bacteria > Pseudomonadota > Gammaproteobacteria > Pseudomonadales > Cellvibrionaceae > Marinagarivorans. Next base: position 19,731 of record CANLTI010000055.1, on the reverse strand, counting down.
TTTTTTTTAAGATTCAGTAGCAGTAAGCAAGCTATTAGCTGCTTCAGTGAATTGACCAATCACAATGCTTGAGTACTTTTTAAGGCGCTTTTTTTCTGCGATCTTGAACAGCCCGCATGAATCAACTTCAGAAAACAAAATGCCATTTTCATTCATTTTGTTGATCTGAGGTGCTTCAGTATTTGGCAATAAATACGGAAGCCTAAAAACTGCAAGGATAGATTTTTTAGCCTCTTTAAACTCTTTGCTCTTAGTAAAACCTATCGCATCGTCACCGTCGAAATTTAATCTATTTAAATACTCATTTAACCAAATGAATTTCTCAGTATCTGGAAATAATTCTTGAATTTCACTTAGAGTTTTAAGCGTTTCTGCTTGGTTATCTCCACCTTGAACGACCGCATGAATAATAGGGCGAAAACCCTCCTCTTCAAATAATTCAAATGTGTCGTTACGGTCGAGGTAATTGAAAAACGTAATACAGTTACTAGCACCTGTGTCGATAATCAAATCGTCAAGGTCGTCGCGATCATTCGCTAGCTCGATTAAATCATCGAATCGAGCGGGGTCAACTTCACCAGAGTTACGGTCGATCATGTCAGGGAAAACAATAACTTCTAGCCCTTCAAACTTTGTTATTGTGCTTGTAGCTGGGTCTAAATCTATGACCGCAACTTTTCGCTCTGCATTGATCAAGCCTTGCGCTGCAATGATGCAAATTTGACTTTTCCCAATACCACCTTTTTTGCCGATTGAAAAATGAACTGTTGGCATGATTTTATTCCTATAGTTAAGTTAAGTTAAATTAAATTTAAGCCTCTTAATGGGCTCTCAATCGTGTTTGCGACCTAAATCCTCCATAAAGACCATAGGCCCATCTTCTTCTTTCACTTCTTCTTTCACTTCTTCTCTCACTTCTTCTTTAGCAGAGGAAGACGGTGTAATCCTTCTTGCAACGGCCCTTTTTGGAGGGGTTGCTTTAGCTGGTTTGGCTGTCCCAAACTCCTTTTTTACAAGTCGTAAAAAGTGGGAGTAGTCGCCAGTGTATTTACCTTTTTCTTTCAAGTGCTCCCATATCTTGATCACTGAGAACCTTCGTTCTCGCATCTGCGTGATCTCTGTAAGTGCATCGTAAAACTGCACTGATGCCGGAAGTTTGCTGTCGCTCATGGTAAGTGGCCTCTTTGCGAGTCGGTAAAGCTATTAAAAACCATAAAAAACCATTTTGCAACCATTAAAAACCTTTTTTAGCTTATAAATGCCATTTTTAGCCATTTATTTTGGTTGTTAGGTGGCTATTGCCTCCCTCAAATGAGGAAGACAATAGCCTAGGTGCAGCACGAAGCCGCGATTTTGAGTTGTAATAACTCTGCAAACACTCCTATATTTTCAACGTTAATGACAAGGGTTAAATTGTATCGGCCAAGATACAAAGAACTGGTCGGCCAAGACCAGATTTCCGTTTGAAAATAAGAGGGGCAAAAGCCCCTTTATTTTCCAATTGCCTGCCAAGGCAATCTGCACTTACTTTCGTGTGTGCCTACAGCTTTCGAGACTTGAATACATTCAACAGGTGCCAACCTGATAAAAATGTAATCTCGGTAAAAGGCTTCGTTCGAACCGCCTCATACCTTTTCACTCTACTAACCTTGCTCCAGCCCATATCCTCTATCTGTATCAGTGCCACCTGATACAATCGGACGTAGGGTTTCCCGCGTTAGTTTAAAACGTCAAACAGCAACGCCACTGGCTCATAACTACTGCTAGTCGTACCGACTTTCGAAAACTAGGTTTTCGATTTCAGGGGGCCGAGATTCCAAAGCACCTCCCTTACTCACAGCATTATTTCCACCTTCGAACTACCCAGACTTAGGCTAGGTAATGGCTTTACTACTCTTACTCGTATGCGACCTCTTCGGACGCAATTACACGCTTGAGCTATACATCGATCTGACTAGGTTGCCCCGATCAGTACCACTGGTGCTAGATTTCTCCTTACCAGCTCACTGTGGTTTCCCCAACGGTTTTGCCGTTCTAAAAGCTTTCGCTTTTAACAGTGCGTGAAGCCCACGTGACGAGATGAAGTTGTACCCTTTCGAGCACCCCTTCATATGGATTTGAAAGCTTTCGCTTTCTCACCACTTCGCTTTAAACAGGGTTTACCTTGTCGCCAAGGTTCCCGTTTTCGCGTCGCCCAATCTTGCCTAGCTCGATTGGCTAGGCGTGTGTTGATTGAGTCGAACAGAGCATTACAGCTCTGAGCGCTCAATAAGCCGGACGAGCCCAATTACGGGCATCCGGCTTTGACACACACTGTCTATCGAGTGGCGCTCGATAGACCCTCACACTGGCGGTGTGAGGTGCTCCCAAAGGAAGCAGTAAGCAAACGGGGGAGGGGCTGGCTAGGCCCCCCAATCGTTTAACTCTTGGCAGGCAGCGCAGCCCCTCATTAACCCTGCTTTCGCGGCTTAATAAGCGTTTGCAGTAGGAATGCTAGCGCATTCCTACCCCTGAAGCTAGCGCTCCTAGGAATCTCTTTTATAAGCCCTGAAAAAGCGTTGCTTTTTCTGTCTTTTATATCTTATTATTAACCCTGAATTTATATTTATTAGTTTTTTATAGTTTTTTATAGTTTTTTATAGTTTTTTATAGTTTTTTATAGTTTTTATAAGTATAAATATGCTTTAAATAGCATATATGCCCGCAACAGAGGAGAAGAGCTTCCCAGAGCGAGGTTTACTTGCTTTGGATGCAAGCAACTTGTGGGGGAAAGAGTCATTTAATGTAATCTGTGCTGATTACAGCATTCCCTACTTAAGGCCAAAATAGTGTTTGACATCGAAATATACAGACGAAAGACAGCCGTGATGCAAGCAATCCAAAAGGTTGCTTCTAAAGGCTACGTCTTATACATATCCGGCGAAATCGAGGCCAAGAAAGCCCTTGGGTTTGCCGAAAAAATGAATAGCTCTTATGGCATTTGCCGCAACGAAAACCAGCGTTACTACGCAAAGAAGCAAGGTAAAGCCAATACCTTCCTATACATGTATCCCATTAAAAACAGTACAAAATTTCTTTGGTGGATATTGGTAACAGAAGGGAAGGGCGATATCGTTGATAAAGAGCGTCTTATATCCATCTATGACAAAAGCCAGCGGCTTACTTGGGCCGGAGATTACGAGTTGATAACCGTACCTAGGGAAAACGCTAAGCCTGCCGTTACTTGGCGTATGACTCGCAAGTGTTATCAATCGTGGAATGACCGAATCCGTCAGGCTATCAGGGCACGGTACAACAACGACTTATCTCAACAAGCGTTGTGGAGTCTATCCAGAGCACCAGGGTTTTCTGGTATCAGGGATCAAGTCAAGCGCTTACAAAAAACATATGCGGGCGAATGGAAGAGAACGCGCCGTAACACGGAAGATATGCCAAAGATAAAACCCATAGGTTATTTGCGAATGCAAACCGCCGACAAGTACCCTTTAAGTGTAATTTCTCGACGCATAAAAATGGGTATATCTCCATTTCCCAAAAAAGAGAATAAAGATGACTAAATTCGAGAAAACTCCGCTAGGTGAAGTACCCGCAGCAGATAAAAACAGATGGGATTTAGTAATTCACTATATGGAGCCTATCCTGCCATTTTACAAAGACCCAACAATTGACGAAATTATGGTAAATCGTTACGACTCTATATTTGTCGAGGGCAGACAAGGAATGCAAAAAACTAACGCTACTTTCCCTAGTGAAAAGCATTTGCAAAGATTTATCAGTCAGATGTCTATCGTATTAAACCAAGATGCTGAAAAAGCTGATGTCATAGACGCTCGATTTCCAGACCAAAGCCGAGCCTGTTATACGCTTCCCTCTGTCACTCCTTCAGGAGCCACAGCAACCATTCGGTGCGCCCCGAAGGAAACACTTACCTTTAATGATCTAGTGTCGTTTGGCTCCTTGACTCAAGAAATGTGTGATTACTTACAAGAAAGGGTAGGCTCCAATGACAATGTTATTGTTTCCGGTTCTACAGGCTCAGGAAAAACAACGTTATTGCGGGCTCTGGCAGAGTTTATCCCCGATAACGAACGAGTCTTAATTTGTGAAGATACTCAAGAGCTTTTCCTTGATGTTCCAAATTGCATTCCCATGGAAGCACCCAAGAGAGCGGGCAGTTCCATCGACTTATCATTTCTCATAAAAACAACTCTAAGGCAGAGACCCGACAGAGTTTTTGTTGGTGAAATTCGAGACGCTTTTGCTTGTGATGCTTTTTTGCAAGTTATCAATACTGGTCACGGAGGGTGTTGTACTTCCATCCATGCTAACAACCCTGAGTCAGCTGTTAAGCGCATTCAATACTTGCTAACAAAAGAGGGGTTGATCAGCTATGAGCTGGCTGGAAGGGAAGTTATGAACTCTGTGAACCTATTGATCCAAGCAGACAAAACTCGCAATGGTAAGCGGATCACCAACATTTCAAGAGTGTCTAATGATAAAGGACGAGTTGAATGTGTCTTCCGGTACAACGAAAGTTCAGATACTCACATCAAAGAACTCTAAATATTGGTTATTAAGTATGATTAATAATTTATCTTTATTGAGTACTGTGTCGATGAAAGTGTAAAAATAGAAACTTCAAGAATCATTTTTGACACTTGAAGTGTCATTTTGGTTGTTTTTTATGCCATAAAAGTATAAAAAAGAATTGCTTACAACTCATCGTCGAATTAAAATAACAACAAGTTAAAGGAGTATATGTTGATATGAGTAGTGAAGCGCTTCCCAAAGACCCCAAACTAAAACACAGTAATGCTCTATACAGCGAGCGACTTATTTACGGTGTTCCCACAAAAACTTTTTTTGCCGCAACCGCTTTCGTTCTGGTTTTTTTCATAACAGCGGGGTGGCTTGCTGCAATCGTTGTTTTTTTTATAACCATTCCCCCGCTTGTGGTTGTCCATAAAGACGACATTAAAGCGCTCCCTATTCTATTTGATAAATTACGGCGTCCGGACAGGTACGTGGCAGGAGGTGTTATATATAAGCCATTTAAAACAATCAAGCTAACTGGAAAAATAATTACCATCAAAAACCTAAAAGATATTCAAGGATAAATATACATGAATAAGTTCGTTTCTCTTTTAAAAACTGCTCGCGAAAAAACATTGTCCGCCTACTGTTCAATGTTTGCCTTTCTTTTCGTAGCCACTCAAGCACACGCTGATTACGATATTGGCGCTCCGACTACTGGCCCTTTTGCTGCTATCGGTGAATTCATTCAAGACATTGTAAACCTCGTAGATGGCCCAGTCGCTTTGGCGTTCTCATTTTTCAGTATCGTTGGTATGGCAATGACATGGGCCTTTGCTCCTAAGTTGTCCGGCGCATTAGCAATATTTGCTCGCATCACAATCGCTATCATCATCATACTTAACGTTGGCGCTTGGATTGCTGCATACCAAAGCTAAAAAACAGCTATCGCTATAGGAGGGGGCTTTTGCCCCCTTTTTAACACCTGAATTAAGTTAACGGGACAACAATGAAAAAACGAACCGCTCCCAGCTCGGAATTATCTTGTATAGAAGGTCGTTACAAAGATTTTTACTTGACTAATGCTTCAACAATGATTGGAGCTTATGAGGTCGGAGGCATCGATCCGAGCGGCCTAGGTGATAACGAAAAACGATTTTCAACATTATTGCTTCGCTCTTTATTAGTCAATAGTCCACCTGACATGACTTTTACTCAATACTATATTCACAGATCAAAAGCGGAAATATCGATAAAGCCACGCGAAGATAAACGCTCCTCAGTGGTTTCTAAACGCCGCGAGCTGCACTTGCAAAACAAACGAAAACTCAGCTCTTCCAAATTATTTTTCCTTCCAGAGCTTAAATTCGCACATGATTTAACATCGTTTAGCAGTTTTGATTTTTTACAAAATCTAGTCTCTTACCCAGTATCAAAAGACGCTAGAGGTTATATCAACATGCGCCTAAACGAGCGCCAAAATATGATTGCTTATGAGTCTGATATTGAAGAAACATACAAGTCTCTCTCCGAGGAAATAGAAACCCATATTTCGCGATTGAATTTAAGCTCTTTTAACAATAAGCAATTAAATTCAAATGAATTATGGGGGCTAATTAAAGCCCTACATACGTTTGAATTTGATTATTTAGAAATGCCAAATAATCCAGCTTTAACTGGACTCAATAACAGAGTTTTCGATGCAGACATTTTTCCGGTTACGGTTGGCGGAAATAACTATTTAAAAATAGCTGGCGTTAAACCCTGTTATATCCGATTAGCGACTATAAAATCTTTTTCTGATGAATATATACAAGAAGCTTTATTCGCCAGCCAAACTAACGGTCTAGTGAGCGTAAAAGGTGACTATGTTGTCATGACCCGATACAGAGGATTGTCACGATCTCAGCAAAGTAAATATTTTAAAGGCGTAGAAGACGAAGTATCCCGAAGTCAAACTGGCGCTATGGATATTGTCGGCGGCGGAAAATCAAATTTAGAAAAACAGCTTTCAATGAGTGAACGAGATAAGCAAATTCTAGATGAAGTGTCTAGCGCAATGAATTCTCAGGATTATCACGGTTTTTTTGAAAGTACCGTTGCTATTTTTGGTGAGGATATTGAAAAAATAAACGAAACCTCAAAAAGCATACGATCTTCCTTAAACTCTAGCGGGGTCGATATTGTTTGGGAGTCGGCAGGAATTGAAGCAGCTTTTGAATGTTTCATGCCTGCTTCTCAATTTGAATCTAAAAGGAGTATGGTTTTAAATTCATCAAAAGCAGCCGCGCTATCTCTTTATTACAAAGCATCCGACGGCGTGCCAACATGGAGTTACGCATCAGACAAGGGGGAAGTGACAGAGGAAGCTTTTTATATCTTCGAATCTGACGATGGCTCTCCTTTCCATTACACCCCATACATTGGTGGTAAATGTATGGTTATTGGAATTGGCCCTATACGATCAGGCAAGACGTTTATGAAAAACACTCTTGCTACGCATTTCATGAAATTTAAAGACAGCATATACACCGCTGTTGATATTGACCCGGGGACCGAAGCTGTAGCGAAATTCTTTGGGGATGATGGCGGTATATTCAGACTCGATGAGGCTTTTAAAAATGGTTTCAATCCGTTCTCAGTAGCCAAAGGCGAAAAAGATACGGCTTTTATGGCTCACTTTAATTCTCAAGTCGTAGCGATGATTGCAACAAATTCAAACGAGGAATTAAGTAAAATAACAAAGAAAGAACAACAGCAAATTGATGACGCAATATCTGCTGTATTACAGCTGCCTAAAAACATGCAATCTTTTGCCTCTTTCTTGGATCACTGCAACGATGACATAAGAGTAAAATTATCTCGCTTTACAGGTGAGGGCATGTACTCCTCAATCTATGACAATGAAGTCGATGCTATCGGTTCTCTAGCAACCCGTCTCAGCGTTTATAACATCATGGGAGTAAAGAATGATCCGGTATCGTTACCTCTTGTTATGAGCGAAATTGTTTATCGAGTTTTGAGTACTTTTGAGAATCCAAATATTCGAGGTCTTTTTAAATATTTAGACATTGACGAAGCTCACCAATTTCTTTCTATACCAGGGATGCCAGAATTTGTTATTAAGGGAATTAGAACATGGGGTAAATGGAACGCTGGCGTTTCTTTGTGGACTCAAAGCCCACTTGAGCTAAAAAATATTGATGCTTGGCCTGCTCTTAGAAGTGCTGCTTCTACGTTTTGGTTTATGGCCGATGGTGAAATGGATAGGGGTATGTACAGAGAGACATTCGGGCTTTCTGAGGGCCATTTAGACGCTATATCCTCTCTCATACCGAAGCAGCAGGCATTTATTTATCAGCCTGAAATCAAGGTCGCCAAAGTCATTAATCTTCACGCTGAAGCAGAACAGCGGGTTATCAATACTAGTGTGGCTGGTGAAGTCATTGTTCGAGATAAATACATTAATCGTTACGGTAACGATATAGATAAGGCAATCCAAGCAACCATTGAAGAGCTAGGTTTCTAATGAAAATTTTAGTATCAGAACACAAAATTAAAAAAGCGAAATCTATTTGCTTGTCTTCATTTCTAAGTATGAGTTTATTTTTCGGAACACCTGCTTTAATCACAGTCACTTATTCTCCACAGGTTAGCGCAGCTGGTATCCCTACAATAGATGTTGCTGCACTCGTTCAAAAGCTCTTAGAGTATGTACAACAGCTAAACGATTTTTCCGAACAACTTTATCAAAGCAAAGTTATTGCTAATGAATATATTCAAACCTTAAAGGATATGGAGCAAACATATAAGGAGTACGAGCATACCTTAGAAGAAATAAAGGGCATTGCCGATTACATCGAAGAAGCCGAATGGGAAGAAATTTTAGATCGCATTGATATTGATTTTCCTCTTGATCCTTTCGACTCTCACTGGGATGACTGGGGTGTGTCCATATTGACCGATGATGGTGTCATCGATATAGATCAAAAAATTAGCCGCGTCTACAAACGCATTAGGCCTATCAATCAAGTAGAGCAGGACATAGACACCCTATTCAACGATCCAGATGTAAGAGATCAGAAAAAAGCAGAGGCCAGAGCCCAGTACAAGAAATCACGTGAAGTAACAGAGCAAAAATACTCTGCCGCTGTATTTGAGCGACACGGCGATTTACTGGAAGAAACTGAAATGAATTTGATGCAGGATAGGCATGAAGTAGCGACTGGTGATGAGTCTGAATTGCGAAGCATTCAGTTTCTAGCAGCACAACAAGAGTTGGCTTTGCGATACCAAGCTATACAGAACAAGATATTAGTTAAGTCTTTAGAAATGGATAACCAAGAAGCTGTAGAGCGCAAGACCAAAGAATCCTATATCTACGATCAGCATCTATTGAATCAATTAGAAACTGAAACAAAAAGCAGCTACACAATAAACCCTACACGACGACGAACAGTCGATTTTTAAGGAATTACCATGAACCTAAAAACAGTAATATTTTTATCAGCATTAGTTACGGCCCCTTATGTATTTGCACAAGGGTTTAAACCTCGACTATCTCAGGATAATAAAAACATAGAATCTCGTTTTGTTTATGAGCGTGGAAACGGTTTAAGAGAGCACTATATACCACCTAGTGTTATTGAAAGCAGAAAATTGTTGTCCGAACAAAAAAGCAAATGCAAAACGATCAGCGATTTTAATAAACGGCTTTCATGCCGTAACGAGATTAGTAGTCAATGGTATAAAAGCAATCCACCTAGAGGGTCTAAAGAGTATGTTCTTTTAACATATAAAGACATGGATAGGGATAGCGCTATCTCTGAGAGAGATAAATTAATCCAGTTGATGGATAAGGTAGCGATAGTCCCTAATTATGAAGATATGAATATTGAGTTAACAGCCGAAGATGTAGAAAAAGAACTATTTTACTTCGAAAAATATATTCTTCGAGAAACCCCGCGTGAATACTTTCTAAGGCCTTAATGATGAAGAGAGTTATTTGCTTAATAATAGGCGCTTTATCATTTTTTGTCGCTAGCGATGCTCTAGCGACATCAATTTCTGAAATGATGAAAGCAGATCGAGTTTTTCTTGGTGCAATTGGTAATTTTATTATTTCCGTAACAAGTGATCCAAATTCTCAAATGTACCAGTTTGCTCGATCTATGATGGTTGGTTTTTCTTTTCTCGGTACAGCATGGATGGCCATCAAGTGGGCTACAAAAGCTATTGATGATGTAGAGGCTGTCACCTACGTACTTACAGCATTTTTGGCGTTCAGTTTCTATTTCTATTACGACATTGCGACCAATACTTTTTGGGGCTTTTCAGACGGTATTGCTGCTGGCATACAGCTGGAAGCAGTTGGCATCGAAGACCCTTATTACCTCGGCGGTACTTTGCTCGGTTATATAGAGCGCCTTTGGGTCAAAGATGTATCCATTTTTGACGGTCTCTCAGCAATAATAACTGTAATTATGTTCAAAATTCTTTCAGGAACTTTGAACCTTTTTCTAACGTTAATTAATGCTTGGAATATGTGGGGATACGGTTTTTGTAAAGTAATAGGAATCCTATTCATACCACTGATATTTTTAGAGGCTACTAGGCCATTTTTTGCTAAATGGGTTGAGTTGTTGCTTGGATTTTGGTTCTTTAATATGTTTTCAAAAATAGCTCTTTCCATATTTCATATCTATTTCGAAGGGGTATTTGGGGCTATCACAGAGATTGTTGAATATGACGCAATTGCAGATCAAATTATTTTAAGTCAGATGACAGTTCACTTTTTGGTTGGAATAATATTCTTAATATCCGCTGGTTCGGTATCTGCCTCAATGTCTTCCGCAATAGGGCAAATTTCTTCTAAATCGGGCAGCGTTCTTAGAGGTGCTGCTTCAATGGCTACTAAAGCTTTTACTAAGGGGGCTGTATGAGCAAGAACAATGTAATCGAAGAGATCGACAATGACCTGCCAAAGAAAATAGACAAAACGGTTCCTCGGTTATCTTCCTTTTCCAATAAGCTATTTGTGATAATCGTATTGGCACTATTCGTTATCATTATTCAGTCGTGCATGATTAATAGCGCTAACAAGCGCGCTGAAACAAACACTGAGCTTATGTTTGTAAAAATGTACCCCAATGGTTCTTGGGATGTTGAATATCGAAAGAGCGGCAACGAAGCTGATTTTTTCCCATTAACCATTGATAAATTGATCAATGATTATGTAGAGGCTCGCTACAGTGTCATACCAGGGGTCATGCGTCGCCAGTATGGCTTTTCTAGTCTTTTCATGTCCCCACAACTACGGGGTGAGTTCCTAGGTAGCGGAGAAAAAGACTTCAATGCCCCTGTTAAAGCTGAGTTCTACGACAAAGCTCACATTCAAGAGGACGTAAAAATACGCTTTGTAGATCACTTTGATATTTCTTCTGGTTCTTTCGTTCATGGAAACTCTGACGTTTATAGAACAAATGTTTTCATTGAGCGTCAATCGAGAAACAAAGAGGGAATGGCACAAGGCGATCCAGTAAATGAAGTGGTAACACTTCACTGGAGAATCCGATCAGTAAAAGAGCTGCAAAAATTTACACGCGATGAATTGCGTGCTAACCCCATCGGCTTAGAAATTCTTAAATCTAAAATTGTTGTTGATAATTCAGAAAGGAAAGGATAGTAACATGTACAAATTAATTATCGCTTTGGCTCTATCGCTAGTGTGTCTATCAGCCAGCGCTGCTGATTGTAAGAAAGTTCCTTATGTAGAAGGTAAGGGGCTAACAGTAAACGCTACGCCTAATAACTACACCCACATCATATTGCCTGAGAATGTACTCTCTAACACTAAGCCCATTATCGGTAATAGTGATTTGTGGTCAGTTGACCATGCAGGCCCCCATATCTACATCAAACCGATTTCTGAGCATAAAATCGGCTCCAGTACTTCCCTGTCAGTGGTTGGTGAATCTAAAGTTAGTTATGACTTTAAAGTAGACCGCCATAAGAGTCAGGGCGGTTGCTACAAACTTGTTGAGGGAGAGCTATTCGGCGACCGCGAAAGGGCGTCTATCACGCACAAAAGCCGTGACACTTCTAGCGATCTCGCCATGCTATGGCGTCAGAAATACGATGATGCTAAACGCAAATCCCGCTCCGAAAAACGTACTGCTGTTCTAGACGCCTTGCGAAAATATCGTTACCAGATTTACACACGCTATGACTGGAATCGAAAAAAGCGCGTTTACGGTAAAGGCAAAAGAGGTACAAAAGGCTTTATTGGTACTGATTTCGTTTCTGACGTATACGATGATGGCCGATTTACCTACATTCGCGTACACCAGCAAAACAAGGGGCTAATGATTGTTGAAGCTGTTTTAGAGGGGCGAACTGAAATTATCCAAGCTCATTATGACGCTGAAACCAAGATATACACCGTTTCTGGAATATTCCCAGAGTTCGTTTTGAAGTACGGTAAATCTAAAGTTAAAATAGCTAGAGCGGATAACTCTACGGTTGGAGAGTATTAATATGGCTGAAGATAAAAAGCCATCAAACCTAGATGAAGAAAGCCCATCAACGGTAAAAGAGGGTTTTCAGCGTTGGCTAATCGTTGTTGGCTTAATTTTAACATTACTATTCATATATATGTTTGTGATTATGTCCGGTAAAGAAAAAGAAAAAGAGGAAGAAGAGGTCGCCAAAGTACCTGAAGTTCCTGCTCAAGTTCAGGAAGGGGAAATCGGTAAAACAGCTGAAGAGGCTTTCAGGCGACAAGTTAAAATTAACGGTAAATCTTCTTATGATGAAAAACAGAAAACCACGGCAATCATTGAGGATTTCGCTCCTAGAAAAACAGCCTCTAACGAAGAAATAACTAGACAGTCTGAAGCTCAGAGGATATTGAACGAGAAAAAATCTTCTACTTCTAAGGAATCCGAGGCTAAAGAAAAAACGCCTTATCAAATCTATTTAGAAGAGCAAGCCTTGACCGCTTATCAATCGATCGGTTCTTCTGATACGTTGGGGAGTGATTCTGGTTTTTATGACGGGTCAACGGGGAGTATTGCGTCAACTCAGAAAACCCCCAGAGTTGGCTATTCCCCACGTAAATCTAAGTCTGAGCCAGAACCATACCGACGCGAATCTGTGGCCGTGCGTCAGCAAAAGATTCAGGAGCAAATCCAGAACATCCAAGAGTACCGACGGGCTATTGAGAGCGGAGAAATCGACCCCTCTGTGACCCCGCCAGACTTCTTTGAATCCCTAAAAGGTGACTTATGAAACATTTAGTAAAGACGTTATCAGTAGCGCTATTAATTACCTTCTCTATGGGATCAATGGCCAATGATAGGGGAGCTATTCTAGGCCCTACAACGATTATTAAAGCCGTCTTAGGGCAGGAGGTAGTTTCTGACTACCCAGGCCCCTTTAAAGGACTTATTACCCATGATGTGTACGACACAACTAGAGAGTATGTATTAATTCCGAAGGGGTCTGTCGTCCATGGAAAAGTTCTAGTCATCGGAAACGTGAATGAAATTATCAATGCTCGTGTTGGTTACACCATTAACTCTGTCATTCGCCCTGACGGCACCGTTATTGATATGTCAAAAGACGCCGCTGTTGATCACAAGGGCGTTTCAGGCATTAAGGACAAAGTAGACCGACACTTCTGGGCTCAATTCTCTGGTGTCATTGCTTATGCTCTCATCGGTGCAGAGGCCACTGGCACCTCTTCGGGTGGTTTAGACGGCAGCTACGACTATGGAGATGAAGCACGTCGAAATACTCTCGATCAATTTCAACCGATTGCAGCAAAATACCTCAATGTAGTACCCACGATCACAATACGAAGCGGAATGCCATTTAACATTTTCGTCGAATTCCCTAAGAAAATTGAACCATACGAGAGCATATACGATGATTTCCTTTAAGCGTTTTCTCTTACTTTCCCTTTTACTTCCCTTGTGTCTTCACACCGGAGCGCTCAGCGCTTCGGAGTATGAGCTGGATACTTTAGTTCGAACCAACTACCCAGCTACTGTAATGGACAAAAAAATATCCCTGTTTAAATACATATTAGAGGGCACCAGTTATACCATTTACGTTGGCCCTCACGCTCCAGAAGATGCAAAACACATACTTTCTAAGCGTCCACCAAAACAACACTCAGGTCGTTTAACTTCTCGCTATGATGCCTTGTTGCTGGCTGTCGGTCGTGGAAATTCGCTAGTAGTTGACCATGAAAACAAACTTATATCGGTCACGGAGAACCCCATAAATGAATAAGCCTAAAGCCTTGTCCTTAGCCTTAATTGCTGTTATCGCTAGCGGCTGTGCTGCTACCGCTTCATTGATCGATAACGTTTACACACTCAATCAAGATCATCGAATAATCCCTCATAATTTCGAATACAAATACGGTTCAGTCTACTTAGACTATAACGCACCTAAACCAGAGGCCATTCCAGATCCGAATCTAGAAAAAGCCCCCGAGACTGAGCCACCACAAGCTAGTCTTGATGATGAAGAGTCCCCTTTTTTTGTAGACATTGAGTTTTATAACGAATCTGCGGTTGTTAGAAACAAGCAAACAATCGTTGATCAAATACAAGGAAATTTAGAAGGAAAGCGTTTTCTTATCGTAGGTCATAGCCACGGTAAAAGTGCCATTGGCGTAGATCGATTATCTGCGGAACGAGCCCGTTTTATTTCTAATATGTTGTTGTTAGAAGGTGTGCCGCAAAGCAATATATTTTTTATGAGTTCATTTAGTGATGGAGGCAAGGATTACAGCGTTATCAAAGGTGCTCGCCTTATGACAATACCAAAAAACAGCAGTGAATTTTCACTAATAACAGGTTTAAGGAGTTGATCATGAATAAAGGTATTTTGCTTGTACTCGCGCTATTATCAGCACCAGCTTTCTCTCAAGTAACAACAACTCTAGAGGATATGGTTAAAGAACAAGAGGACAGTATTCAAAAAGAGGAGAAACTAAGTGATAGTTATTTAGTTGATCCTGATAGCGTCTATCTGGAGCACGAAACAGGCGATGAAATTGAGTTTGAAAACAACCTAGAAGCTTCTCAATTTGAAGATCAAGCGAAACAAGATGCTAAAAATAATGGTTGCTCTCAAAGTCGTAATGAAAAGATTGTTTGCGCTAACATTATGTGTGACTTTGGGTTGCTTCTTGGGGAGTGGCCTAGTGAGTGTCTTGATTACAAACTAAAACTAGCAGAAGCTATTGCCAAAACTCCACCTTGGAAAAGCTTGCCTAGCTGCTTCTTTGTAGATTCAAGCTGCAAAAAATCTGGTAAAGCAAGCGACACTAAAGCAGATGAAGATTATTGCAACAAACTCAGTGATTTGGCTGAGAGGCACCAGTGTCTAATGGCCTTGGAGTTGGGAACGAAAGGCGGTGCAGTTCAATTCACAGAAGAAAATGGCGGCGACGTATCTAAGCTTGATGATGTTGATTTTACTGAAGATGACCGAACAACCATTTCTGATGAATATCTCATTGCAAACGTCGATCCCCGTTTTGAGTTTGATACTCACTTAGAAGACACTTATTGGGAAAGATACAAGAAGTGTAAATATGGAAAATACCGATGTAAATGGAAATGGCGAGATACTGGTATTTCCCCTTCTGTCGAGTTGAGTTTCTACCTAGAGCATAGAGACGACCCTTCTTATTATAATGCAGTCAAAGAAAAGGAAGCGTTTTTGATTAGCAAGGGTACGCTACAGCGTCAATGTATCGGTGTTCCTAATGAGCAGTTCTATAATTGTAACTTTTACCCTGAATTACCTCCGCAATGCTGGGAGGCTCCTAGCCACCAAGCCATTGCTGAGTGTGTAAATGATTTAGAAAATTAATTGCTTTTAATTATAATCGTTGATGAGTCTGGAAAATGAACGGTGCCGATTGATTCCAATGCCGTTCTTATTTTCTCTATGTTTTCAAATCGACATGAAGTGAATCCATCCCCTGACTCAATCCTTTTCAATGTAGATACTGAAACGCCGCTTTTCTCGGAAAGCTCTTCAAATGTCCAGCGAAGGATACATCTGCCAGCCCTTATTTGTTCTGAAGTGATCAAAAACATGTTTTCCCGCTTATTGTTATGACACCTATGATACCATGAAAGGAGCTTTAAGGTTCTCTTATGACACTTAAGGCATATTTAACGCAAAATTGCAATGCGCCATGATACTAATCTGTGTCAGAAACTCAAAGTCGAATATTTTTTTAGCTAACAGAAGATTCTGGAGGAAGAAAGGATGATCAATAAAAGAGGCAATGAAAAAAATAGTATGTGTACTGAGTGCGGTGTAGAACCCATCTTTTGTGATGAGTCTAATTTGTGTATCCCTTGCCTAATATCGGGGCATCAAGAAGTCGGTAAGCAGCAATTTACAAAGCGATTCTCGCTAAAAAACAAAAACCAAGAAATACCAACATTGAACAATGTTGCTTCTTTAGAGGAGTGTCCATGAGCAGATTATTTATTGCCGAAAAACCGGAGCTGGCCAGAGCTATCGTCGATGGTCTCGGCGGCGGTGATCGTAAAAACGGATATTATCAGTGCGGCACTGATCGAGTTACTTGGTGCATCGGCCATATGCTGGTTCTATGTGAACCCAAAGACTTCGATCCCCGCTATGAGAAATGGAACCTTGAAGACCTGCCTATCGAGATTCCCATTCAATACAAACCTAATCCAAAAACGAGTGATCAATTAAAGATCGTCATCGAACTAATGGCTGATGCTTCCAGCATTGTCCATGCTGGCGATAACGACGCTGAAGGTCAGCTGATTATTGATGAGCTTTTAGAGTACGCTGAAAATAACAAGCCAGTAAAACGATTCCTAACTAACGATAACAACACGGAAATCGTTAAGAAGGCACTGGCTAACATGAACTGTAACGAAGACTATTTCGCTCTCTATCAAAGTGCTCTAGCTCGATCTGTTGGCGATCAAGTCTATGGCTTCAATATGACCAGAGCATACACGGCTGCTGCTTCTAAGCAAGGGTTTGATGGAATGCTCGGAGTTGGTCGAGTCCAAACTCCAATACTCGGCCTAGTTGTTAATCGAGATAGGGCAAATAGTGGCCACAAAAAACAAAGTTATTTTGATGTGAAAGCCACTTTTAACGTTGATGATCAATCTTTTTCAGGGAAACTTATCGTTCCAGAAAATGCGCCTACTGATGACAAAGGCAACATTGATAACAAAAGCTTCGCTGAAAGCGTTTGCGAGGCTGTAAATGAAAACAGGAAGTGCGAAGTTGTTGCTGCGGATGTCAGCGAAAAAGAAGCGGCTGCTCCGCTTCCTTATAACATGCTAAAGCTACAAGCTGATGCTTCCAAGCTTTTTGGTTACAAGCCTGATGAGGTCATGAAAATTACTCAGGAGCTACGGGAGTCGCACAGGCTAATCACCTACAACGGCAGTGATTGCCAGTACTTAAACGAAGAACAACATGGCGATGCTCCTAGCGTGCTGGCCGCTATCTCTAAATGTTCTGCTGCATTATCCGCAATTGCAGACGGTGCCAACTCCGAGATTAAAAGTCGTGCTTTTAATAATAAGAATGTTAGTGCTCACCACGCTATCATCCCGACTTCTGCAAGCAAAGACATAAGTGAATTACCTGAAAAGATTCAGAATGTATATAGTATTATTGCCAAAAATTACATTGCTCAGTTCTACGAGAAAAAAATTTCAAAAGTAACCGATCTAGAAATCAAGTCTGCCGGATATTCTTTTTACAGTAAAAGTAGTATCACTACGCGAGAAGGGTGGACAGTTCTATTTTCTAAAGAACCTTCAGAAGACGAAGAACTCACCAATAATGATCTGTCGTCTATCTCCAAAGGAATGACCGGCGACGCCTCTTGCGCTACGGAAGACAAGGAAACCAAGCCACCAGCTTTATACACGATGTCATCACTATTGACTGACCTAACTCGTGTTTCAAAGTACATTAAAGACCCCGACATCAAAAAACTACTTGTAGACAAAGACAAGGACAAGAAGGGTGAGCACGGCGGCATTGGCACTTCTCGTACTAGAGACCAGATCATCAAGAAGCTATTCACTGCCGGATATATCACCGAGAAAGGCAAAAAGGTGATTAGTACGGAGCTTGGTCAACAGTTCTTTGATGCTTTGCCAGAAATCGCCACCAGCCCAGATATGACCGCCCTTTGGCATGAGCAGCAGCAGCGTATAGAAGACGGCAATAGCAGCTGCACTGAATTCTTAGAAGGCCTTCGGACCTTCATCGGTGAGCAAGTCGGAAGTGTAAAGAATGGTAGCGTCATTCTAAAAATAAAAACTCACGAGTGCCCTAAATGCAAAAGCGGTCTCAAAAAGAAAAAGGCTCGGAATAAGAAAGACGTTTTTTGGGGTTGTTCTTCTTACCCTGACTGCGATTTCAGTGTTCCAGATAAAACTGGTAAACCTGATTTTAAATCGCTTGAGCGAGTGCCGTGCAAAAAATGCAATGGTGACTTGAAGCGCATCAAAGGAAAGCACGGCTTCTTCTGGCCTTGTAGAAATTGTTCAATAAACTTTAATGATAAACGTGGCAAGCCGGATTTTTCCATACTCGACAACCATACGGATCATGAGTGCCCGAGTTGCCAAAAAGCGCTTATTCGTCGCCCAAGCAAGAAAGATAAAAACAAGTTTTGGTATGGGTGTAGCGGTTTTCCTGAATGTAAAAACACTTTTCTTGAGGTCAACGGAAAGCCCAGCACTGACAAGCCAGTCGCTTCAGAGCATAGCTGCAAAGAGTGTGACAGCCAGCTTATTCGTCGCCCAAGCAAACAACGAGAAGGACAGTTTTGGTATGCGTGTAGCGCATTTCCTGACTGCAAAAAAACTTATCAAGAAAAAGACGGAAGGCCTAACTATGGATAGCCAAGCCAATATCGATCCTCTTTCGAACGCACTGGTGCTTTTTTCTCAGCGCTGCACTGATGCTCGATTCATCAATAACGTTCTACTCAACCTCGCTATCTGGGCAGAGGAGCAGGGGGACGATAGTGACAAAGCCGCTGTTAAAAAAGCGCTGCTTCCTGCCCCTCTGCAAACTTGACGAGTGAGCGCTCGGGACTCAGGATGTCTGCGGTGGCAATCACCAGCCTTCGACCATAGCAGAATGAAGGCACAAGGCCCCTTTTTAGGGGCCTTTTTTTAGATTTCTTTCTGTGGATTGTACAACCCAATTTATTGACCCCAAAATTTTGATTATTGAATGCTTACATATTATGATTACCACTAATAAACAAAAATTGTTGTGTTTTGCTACAAAATCGGTATATAATTGATATATATTATGGCTATTAAGGAGCACACCAACATGATTAGCGGTTTTAAGAGCAAAGCATTGAAGAAGCTTTTTGAGAGTGGAGTCGTTACGAAGGGGATCAACCCTCAACATGCCGACAAGCTGATAAAAGCACTAGACCAAATACATGCAGACCATACCCTCAAAACATTAAAGATCATGTTTGGGCCTCGGCTAAGGGAGAAGAAGGGCGGTGGAGAGGGAGTTCACAGTATCGACATATCTGGTAATTGGCGGCTAACGTTTGAGCTTACGGGTGATGAGCGTGGCGCGGTTTTAGTAGATTATTGCGATTATCATGGCAAGCAAATTAAAGCTAAGTCATAGATAGTTTTTTGTGACAGTCACAGTAAATAAGGAGTTTTATTGTGAATAGACGATTTTTCTTTACGCGAGCGACGGCTTACTTACAGACAGTTGCAGGCCCTTTTACAAATAAAACAATGTAGTAGTACAACAATCACGGTTTTACAACGGAGTTAATATGAACAATAAGAAAATAAAAGAAATTATCGTAACCAGAGAGCCAACACTACCAGGCATTATATTCAAAGATCGATTCATCGACGAGTTGGGTTTAAGTATCTCTTTGGCAGCAAAGTACCTAGGTGTTCATCGCTTGACGTTGAGCAAATTTATTTCTGGGCAGAGTGTTTGCACGCCGGAAATGGCAAGTAGAATTGCTCAGGCAACAGGAACTAATTCAGCCTTTTGGGTTAATCTACAGGCTGCACACGATACGTGGAAAGCTAACCAGATCGAAAATGAAGTAACCACTTTTCCTGTGTGTGCAACGGCGTAATATTAAAAAGGCTT
>CANLTI010000054.1 GCA_947494095.1 uncultured Pseudomonadales bacterium | reverse complement strand
TGCGCCCCTTCGAGCGCCTTGCCGAGAAAACAGAACTCTACGTCTAATTGGACAAACTATTATTGCCTCGCCCCTAAATCTAACATTGACACTGCGGTTAATCATAGATCGCTAGCGGGCATAAATGGTAGGGTCTGGTACGTTGGCATCGTCAAAACCGTTTTTGCGTAAACGGCATGAGTCACAGCGGCCACAAGCTTCGCCAGCATCGTTGGCTTGATAACACGACACAGTCAAACCGTAATCCACCCCCAGCGCCAACCCTTTATGAATAATTTGCGCTTTCGTAAGGTCTATCAGCGGGGTTTGGATGTGTAACGGTCGCCCCTCTACACCCGACTTAGTGGCCAAATTTGCCATCGCCTGAAAGGCCTCAATGTACTCTGCGCGACAATCGGGATAACCCGAGTAATCAACCGCATTGACGCCAATACACATAGCCTCGGCACCTAAAACCTCAGCCCAACCCAAAGCAATCGATAAAAATACAGTATTGCGGGCAGGCACATAGGTCACGGGGATACCACCGGGATCATTCTCGGGAACATCAATGGCTTCGTCGGTTAATGCCGAGCCGCCAATTGAACGCAAATCGAGCTTCACCACTTTGTGCTGCGCAACCCCCATAGTCTTAGCAATACGCTCGGCAGCCTCTAGTTCAGCACGGTGACGCTGACCATAATCAAAACTAATGGTATAGCACTCGTAGCCTTGCGCTTTTGCAATGGCGAGTACCGTGGTCGAATCCAAACCACCAGAGACTAAAATTACCGCTTTTTTTGACATTTTTACCTCTATTACTTTGTCGCTATTCAAAGTACCGTTATTGATAAGTATCGTTATTAAAAAGTACCGTTATTAAAAAGTACCGCCGCTAGGCACTCATGAGGCATCGACTAAAATTAGCGCTTACAGCACTCTAGCGTAAAGAGCACTAAACCCCAGGCTTATCGCCCCACAACAGCTTATGTAGCTGCATTTGAAAACGCACAGGCAGATTGTCATCGACAATCCAATCGGCTAGATCGCGCTCGGCCAGTACCTCATGGACAGGCGAAAACAGCACTTCACCGACTTGCGTGGGCAGTTGGTACTCATCTAACTTGAATTTAGCCCACTCGTAATCATCACGGCTAGCCAAGACAAACTTGACCTGATCTTTGTTGCTAAGATGCGCAATATTACTGTACAGGTTTTTACCGACTTCGCCGCAGCTGGGGGTTTTTAAGTCCATGACAATACTCACCCGCTGATCCACCGCGGTCACATCCATAGCGCCGCTTGTCTCTAGCGATACCGTATAACCTCGGTCACACAATGCACTTAATAGCGGTAAGCAATTGGGCTGCGCCAAAGGCTCGCCGCCGGTAACACAAATGTATCGGGGGTTGAATTTAGCCACTTCGGCCAAAATATCAGACAATGATAAGCGTTCACCACCGTGAAAGGCATATTCAGAATCGCAATAGTTACAACGTAAAGGGCAGCCAGTTAAACGTACAAACACCGTGGGTAGACCAATGGTTTTAGCCTCGCCTTGTAACGAATAAAAAATTTCAGTAATACGCAAATTCGCGTCAGCCATCACAATTACAACACTCATAGTAAAAAAAGAGGCGCGATTTTACCTGTTTTTAGAACCCTCTGCCTGCCAGTCGGTCGGAGTAGTCATTAAAAACAGCGATAAATTAACATTTACCCTAAAATTTCTATCGTTTGGCCCGAAATAACAGCCAGCGACGAGGCTCATACCATGTTCAAACGCGCACTTTCTCTATTAGCAGCGGGCACATTATTTAGCAGCTCTTTTTTTACTAGCCAAGCGCAGGCCGATGCCATGGTTTGGAGGGTATCTAATGAGCACGGCGAGCTTTACCTTGGCGGCACAATACATATGTTGCGACCGAGTGATTACCCGCTTAAGCCGGAATACGACATCGCCTTTAAAAATAGCGATACCCTCGTGTTTGAGACCGATATCAACGCCACAATGGATATGGGCTTTCAACAGCAAATGATGATGCAAATGAGCCTGCCACCGGGCAAAACCTTAAAAGATATTCTTAGCCCCAAAACTTATGCACGCTTAAGTGCTTTTGCTGCCGAGCGCGGCCTTCCCATTGACATGCTGCAATCGTTTAAACCCGCTCTAGTGGCTGTAACCCTCACCCAGCTAGAGCTACAAAAGCTCGGTATCACCGCCAATAGCGGTATCGAAACTTACTTTTCGGGCCTCGCCAAAACACATAACAAATCGGTTGCCAGCCTCGAAACCCCCGATGAGCAAATCGCTATTATGGCGAGCATGGGCGAAGGCTACGAAGACGACTTTATTAATGGCTCGCTCGACGACTTTGAAAACCTGGCACAAGAATTCAAGCACTTAATTAACGCGTGGAAAGAAGGCGATGTCTCAGCGATCGATGAAAAAATGACCACCATGATGAAAGACCGCTTTCCACAAATGTATAACAACTTGCTAGTAAAGCGTAACTTTAACTGGATTAAAGAAATTGACCGCCTAATCAAAACCTCTGATAAAGAGTTTATTTTAGTGGGTGCGGCGCATTTAGCCGGCAATGATAGCGTGCAAAACCTCCTCAAAGCACAGGGCTATAAAATCGAAAAGGTCAATCCTAAGTCGTCGCAGCGCTCAAAATAAACCCACTAATCACCCACAAAAAAGGCGCGAGGTGATCGCGCCTTTTTTGTGGGTGATTAGTACACAGATCCGCGATGCCAAGCCTTACACTAATTCACCTACCGCCGAAGAGACCGCATCAATGAGCGCATCGATCTGGTGATGCTTCATTTTCATACTCGCTTTATTTACAATTAAACGCGAGCTCACATCGGCAATATAGTCCCGTGGTTCAAGCCCATTAGCAATCAGGGTATTACCCGTGTCCACAATATCGACAATTTCATCGGCTAAACCCAATACTGGCGCAAGCTCCATGCCACCATACAGCTTAATCACATCGACTTGGCGACCTTGCTCGGCGTAGTAACGCTTAGCAATATTGACAAATTTTGTAGCCACTTTTATGCGGCCCTTGGGTAAAGTGCGGCCTTTCATGCCCGCTGTCATTAAGCGACATCGAGCAATATTTAAATCCAGCGGCTCGTAAAAACTATTACCACCGTGCTCCATCAGCATATCTTTACCCGAAACACCGACATCTGCAGCCCCAAATTCAACGTAAGTAGGCACATCAACACCACGCAAAATCAAAAAACGCACATCCGGCGATGTGGTTTCAAAGGTGAGCTTACGGCTTTTGCTAATGTCTTCTAGGGGCTCGATACCTGCAGCAGCAAACAGTGGCAAGGTTTCTTTTAGAATGCGGCCTTTAGTTAAGGCGATCGTTAACTGAGACATAAAATCCTCTGGCGAGCCAAATACTGGCTACGCGATAGTTAGATATTGGCTAAATGGCGTGCGCAGGCACGCTACTGCGCAACGCGGCGAATAGTTGCACCGAGCGCCTGAAACTTCTCTTCGATACACTCGTAGCCGCGATCTATATGATAAATACGATCAACAAGGGTATCGCCATCGGCGACCAAGCCTGCAATCACTAGGCTCGCCGACGCCCGTAAATCGCTCGCCATAACCGGCGCCGCCTTTAAGCGCTCAACACCGGTAATAATGCAGGTATTCCCCTCGAGCTTAATTTGAGCCCCCATACGATTAAGCTCATGTACTTGAATCAAACGGTTTTCAAAAATCGTTTCAACCACAGTTCCGGTACCCTCGGCAACGGCATTCATGGCGGTAAACTGTGACTGCATATCAGTCGGGAAAGCCGGGTAAGGCGCGGTTCTTAAACTCACAGCCTTTGGCCTTTTGCCTTCCATATCCAGTGCAATCCAGTCTTCACCCAACGTGATTTTAGCGCCGGCTTCTTCGAGCTTCATGATGACAGCTTCTAAAATATCTGCACGGGTATCACGCACGGTAATACGGCCACGGCTCGCCGCTGCAGCCACAAGGTAGGTACCGGTTTCGATACGGTCAGGCATAACGCGATAATGGCAGCCTTTTAAGTGCTCGACGCCCTCGATGGTTAATCGATCCGTTCCTATGCCCTCTATTTTGGCGCCCATAGCCACTAAAAAGTTGGCTAAATCGACAATTTCAGGTTCGCGCGCGGCGTTTTCAAGGACGGTTTTACCTTTGGCCAGCGTAGCTGCCATCAGTAAGTTTTCGGTGCCGCCTACCGTCACCACATCCATAAAAATATGCGCGCCTTTTAAGCCATTCGGGGCTGTGGCGCGAATATAACCTCCGTCCACTTCAATATGCGCCCCCATAGACTCAAGGCCTTTAAGGTGAATATCGACCGGGCGACTGCCTATGGCACAGCCACCAGGAAAAGAGACATCGGCTTTGCCAAAGCGCGCAAGCATTGGGCCAAGCACTAATATTGATGCGCGCATCGTGCGGACCAAATCGTAAGGCGCTTCAAATTCATTCATCGAGCTAATGTCGATTTCGACCAGCATATTTTCGCCAACCGTAATACCAACCCCCATACTGCGCAGTAGCGCAAGCATTGTGGTCACATCTTTAAGGTGTGGCAAATTCGACAAATTAACGGGGGTTTCGGCCAAAATAGCCGCTGCGAGTATTGGCAGTGCAGCGTTTTTAGAGCCCGATATACGAATATCGCCATCTAAGGGGCCGCAGCCAGAAATCAATAGTTTATCCATGAGGTATCCGAGCTATTTAGCCCTATTTGCTTAGTTTACTGAGCTGGGCGCTCGGCGGGAGTATAAGTTTTCATGTGCACCGCGTGAATGTCACCCGAGGCAATTGTTGATTGCAAAGCGCCATAAACCAACTGCTGGCGCTTGACTGCATTTAGGCCTTCAAAAGCTTCGCTCACAACCACCAAATGGACATGGCTGCCCTCAATCACAACATCTAACTCACACTCAGGAACAACCTGAGTAATCAATGCTTTTATATCTTCGACCTGCATACTATGTACCTTTTAGCGTCTGTATTAGCTTACGGGGCAATCACGTTAAACGCTGCCCTCCTTTTGCACAATACATAAAAAAGCGCGCAGTTTAATCAAAACTAGCGCGCTATGCATCTTTCTAGGGTGGAATAACGAGATTACACCATTATACAGTCTCTTGGCGAGCGCCTAAAGTTAAGACTCACCCCAAGTTGCAATCACCGAATCAACATCATTTTTATGCTGGCGCATCGCTTGAGCAAATTGCTGCTGAAAGTTACTCCCTAAGTTAATCCCGTTAAGGACAACATTAATCAATAACCAGTCGCCTGCTTTAGATTTCCCCATGCTATAGGCTACAGTGTTGGTACCATCTTTACCGGCAACCTCTTGAACAACCTGCACTTTGCGCTGATCGCTCACATCTCCGGTGGGCGGTACGGTGGTGATTTTGAAGTCAGAGTAGTTTGCTAAGCCCTTAGCAAACGTTTCAACCATGGTGGACTGAAAGGTTTTAGCAAAAGCTTCGCGCTGCGCTTTGGTGGCCGATTTATAGTGCTGCCCCATTACCGACTTAGCAATATAAGAAAAAGCCACCACAGGCTCTAGTAAATCAGAAACCTGCGCGTAGTAAGCTTTCGGGTCGTCAGCCATTAATTGTGTGCTGCGACGAATAATCGCCATCATATCGTCGGTGACTTGCGTAACAGCGGCATGCGCAGTAGCGGGTTTAGCTTTTGGCGCGGCTGTTTTTGTGGCAGCTTTTTGCGTATCGACTTGCTTGAGCTCGGCTTTTTTGGGCTCTGTTTTTTCAGCGGTTTGCTCCGCAGCAATCACTGCGTGACCTCCGAACACTAACCCACCCAGTAACGCGGCGCGCACCAAAATAGCTAACATACCCTTCTCCTAAAATTGACTAATCATTGTTAAAATTTAAGCGTACAGTTTACCCTTACCAAACTGAACTTAAACCAAATAGATACCACATAGACCCTATAAGCGCTAAAAGTTTTACCTTGAGCACAATAAATAGACATATAGCTCTTTATGCACAGGTAGGTTAAAGGCTCACCAGAGGTTCTCTAAAAAATAAACGCGCAATTAAGACTTGAATGCCAAAAATAAGCACACATCGTATATCTTGTCTACTGACAAGCTCACCATGCACCAGTACCATGTGCGCCCATTCTTGCTAGCCACTATTTTTGAGTCGCTACACTTATATATCAGAGGATATTCTTGTGCCAGAGTTACTACCCGCCGCCCTTGCGATTATCGCCGGTTTTGTTGGCCTTGTTTGGAGTGCCGATCGCTTCGTAGGTGCCAGCGCTGCTATTGCAAAACTCGCAGGTCTCACGCCATTAATGATTGGTTTAACGATTGTGTCATTGGGGACCTCCGCACCCGAGATTATGGTATCGATCAGTGCGGCCTTAAAAGGCGCTGGTGATTTAGCAGTAGGTAATGCACTTGGCTCCAACCTTGCCAACATGGGTATGGTTTTAGGTGCTACGGCCTTAATCGCTCGCCTCCCTATCCAAAAACATCTATTTACCTGCGAGTTACCCGTTTTATTACTGGTGACCGCGGTCGCAGGCTTTGTGCTTTACGATGCCAAGCTCACTTGGGTAGACGGGTTAATACTGGCCGGCTTATTGGTACCTGTCATGCTGTTTATTATTCGCATGAAAACGCGCAGCATTACACCTGCAGAAGTCAGCGCCGAAGAAGAGGACATTCCCGATATGACCAAAGGCCAAGCGGCCCTATGGTTTTTGGTTGGTTTAGCCGTGCTCGTCGGTAGTGCCGAGCTGCTTGTTTACGGCGCCGAAACCACCGCCTTGGCCTTTGGTGTGAGCCCTTTAATTATTGGCTTAACCGTTATTGCTATTGGCACCAGCCTGCCCGAGCTAGCGGCCTCGGTCATGAGCGCCATCAAGGGGCACTATGATATCGCTTTGGGCAATGTCATTGGCTCCAATATTTTTAACCTTTTAGCGGTTATGGCGGTACCGGGGCTCATCGCAACCACCACCATTGACCCTGCAGCTTTTACCCGTGACTATGCTGCCATGGCGGGCTTAACAGCGCTATTAGCCTTTGGTATGGGCACGACTTATTGGCTCAATAAAAACAAAGGCAAAGCGGGTATTGGCTGGCCATTTGGCATTGCGCTATTAACGCTGTATGTGGGTTATTATGGCTTGCTGTATAAGACAATGGCTTAGGCTCACAACTTAAACAGCCCGGCAATCACCTCACAGCGGCCACACACTGGGTGGCCGCTTTCAATCGTATAGCCATATAGCGTCTTTTGCTCAATAACGTTTTAACAGACTAAACCTTCACAAAAGGTTGCATAACGATAGGATTACATATGACCGATCAACCATTGATTGCCGCCGGTAAACGCACTGTCGCCATAGAGCGCGATGCCTTAACCCAACTGTATGAACAAATCGACACACAGTTTGCAGCCGCTTGTCATTTAATTATGGCCGTGAAAGGCCACACAATTGTGTTAGGCGTAGGGAAATCAGGTCATATCGGTAAAAAAATTGCCGCCACTTTAGCCAGCACAGGAACACCTGCATTTTTTGTGCATCCTGTTGAGGCCGGTCATGGGGACCTTGGTATGATCACCCCCAACGATATTGTACTCACACTGTCTAATTCAGGTAACTCTAGCGAGATTCTCACACTACTGCCGGCACTCAAGCGCCAAGGCACCAAAATTATTGCGCTGGTGGGCAATACACAATCGGCACTCGCGCAAGGCGCCGATATTGTACTTAATGCAACCGTCAATCAAGAAGCCTGCCCGCACAACCTATCGCCAACCGCCAGTACAACCGCCGCACTCGCGATGGGTGATGCCCTAGCTGTTGCACTCCTTGAGGCGCGCCAATTCACACGCGATGATTTTGCGCGCACCCACCCCAGCGGTACGCTTGGTAGGCGCTTACTCTTAAAAGTCAGTGATGTCATGCGCAGCAATGGCGATATACCCGCTGTCACACCCGATACCCCGGTTAGTAAAACACTGGCTCTTATGAGCCAAAAAGGGCTCGGCATGACGACCGTTATTGACGATCAGCATACACTGCTAGGTATTTTTACCGATGGTGACTTACGCCGCGCATTAGATAAAGGCGCCACCATCACCGGCGCTTGCATTGGTGAGTTTATGACTCACAAACCACAAACCATTAGTGCCAACACCCTCGCCATCGAGGCACTAGAAAACATGGAAACTCGTAAAATCACCACACTTGTTGTCGCCGACAGTCAAAATCACATCGAAGGCGTCTTACATTTACATGATTTACTGCGTGCAGGATTGGTTTAAACTCCTTTATTTATTCATTGCTTGCTTAGCCATTGTTTGCTTAACCATTAATGACTAGTATCCTGCGCACATTCACACTCACTTGCTAATAGGTTGTCACTTCATGACAAGTAATACCTTCAATAACACCGCTCTTTTAAAAGCCAAAAATACCCGCTTACTCGTCCTTGATGTCGATGGTATTTTAAGTGACGGTCGTATTACTTTTAGCGAAAGCGGCGAAGAGCTCAAAAGTTTTCATACCCTCGACGGTCAAGGTATTCGCTTATTGTTGCGCGCAGGCATCGACGTTGCCGTTATTACGGGCCGCAAAAGTACCATTGTTGCCAAGCGCTGCACCGACTTAGGCATCACTTTAGTGGCCCAAGGTCGCGAAGACAAATACGCAGCCCTACAAGAACTACTCGCCACCATGCCCACACCACCAGCACTAGAACATATTGCACACATGGGAGACGACCTACCCGATCTGTTAATTATGACCCACGTGGGTTTGGCCTTAAGCGTACCCAACGGCCACCCCGAAGTACGTAGCCGCGCGCACTGGCAAAGCAGCCGCCAAGGCGGTAGAGGTGCAGTGCGCGAAGCCTGTGACGCACTATTACTCGCCCAAGATAAATATCAAGATATTATCGACTTTTACACCGCCTCCACACCCGCTACTATCAGCCCAGAAAAAGGCCGCAACACGTGAAAAACTGGCTTTATATTGCATTAATCTGCACGATTACAGGTGCTATGATTTTACTGTGGGAGAGCAACCCCAATATCTTATCGCCCAAACAAGAAGCATCACCTTTTGAGCGGTTCCCCTATGCAGTGCTTCATGATGCGCACACCAGCCATTTTGATGACAAAGGCTCACTCACTTACGCGTTTGACGCAGTAACACTCAAGCACTTTAGAGCCGATATGCAAAACTCTTCTGAGCAAGATTACATGCTAATCACCGCGCCAAAACTGACCATTTATGGCGATTCAACGCCTTGGCACCTTACCGCCAAACAAGGCAAAGTCATGGCCCAAGGCGAAAAACTGACACTCTGGGATGATGTCAAAGTGTGGCAATCGGCCGATATGAACAACGACGGCACCATGGAGCTAACCACTCAAACGATTGATATCTACCCTATCCAAAAACGCATTGCAACCGACGCTCATGTTCATATTGAGGGGCCAAACGGCACCGTCGACGCCAACGGCTTAGAAGTCGATATGGTGACTCAACGCATTAAACTACTCGCCAATGTTAGAGGCAAACATGATCCTATTCAGTAGCTCTAAAGCCCGTCTACTCTTAGCCACCACACTAAGCTTTAGCGCTTTAGGTCTCAGCACACCTGCGCTGAGCTTACAAAGTGACCGCAATCAACCCATTACTATTGATGCCAACACCGCCGAGCGCGATGAGCTCGCAGGTACCACCACTTATGCCGGTAACGTAGAAATGGCTCAAGGCTCTATGCGCATTAATGCCGATAAAATTGTGATTTATAATACCAAAGACAAAGTCACCAAAATCATTGCCCGTGGCAAGCCTGCCGCCTACCAACAAAAACCCAACGCTGCCGAAGGTAAAGTGATCGCCCGCGCCAATGTTTTAGAGTATCAAATCGACAAAGAAACGCTGCGCTTATTAGAAGGCGCCTCATTACAACAAGAAGGCACAAGCCTGTCGGGCAACACTATAGAATACGATGTCCGCCGATCAGTGGTTAAAGCCGGCAGTGACGCCAAACAAAATCAACGCGTACGCATGGTTATCCCGCCCAAGGCATTACAATCTAACGAACAAGATCCGCTCGATCGCGCACAAGTAAGGCCGAACATGCCCAAACCCGCTCCCGCTTCTAAGCCCAAAGTTAAGCCCAACTCTAAGTCCAACCTTAGCGCCACAAACCAAGAGTCTCAACAATAATGGCTACTCTCGAAGCTAGAAACCTCGCCAAAAGCTATGGCGCGCGCAGTATTGTGCACGATGTATCCATGCAAGTAGATACCCACCAAATTGTCGGCTTACTCGGCCCTAATGGTGCAGGTAAAACAACGTGTTTTTATATGATCGCTGGCATTGTACGTGCTGATAAAGGGCAAGTCTTTATCAACGGGCAAGATGTGACCCGCAAGCCCATGCACGAACGCGCCCGCCTAGGCTTGGGCTATTTACCGCAAGAGGCCTCTGTATTTCGCAAGCTCAGCGTGACCGAAAATATTTTAGCCATACTAGAAACCCGCAAAGACCTCAAGCGTAAAGATCGCATTAGCGAAGCCAACAAACTCATCGAGGAATTTCATATTTCTCACATCAAAGATAGCTTGGGTATGGCACTGTCAGGCGGGGAGCGCCGGCGTGTCGAAATAGCACGTGCGCTCGCGGCAAACCCCGAATTTATTTTACTGGATGAACCTTTTGCTGGCGTAGATCCCATCTCGGTCTCCGATATTAAGCAAATCGTATCGCACCTTCGCGATCGCGGTATTGGCGTACTCATTACCGACCACAATGTGCGCGAAACCCTCGATATTTGCGAGCAAGCCTATATTGTGGGTGAAGGTCACATTATTGCCTCAGGTTCGCCGCAAACCGTATTACAAAACCAAAAAGTTAAAGAAGTCTATTTAGGCCAAGACTTTAAACTCTAACGCGCTACTGTGCGCCTTAGGGGCAATAAGACGCACAACTATAAATGTCTAACAAGAAACAGCCATTAAGCATTGAACAACACAAGGATGTGCAGCGTGCAGCCTCGTCAAAAAGGCAAGCTATAAAAAGGCTAGCAATAAAAAGGCCAGCAATAAAGCACGAGCTGCCAGTACAACTTGAGCCACCCACTCAACCGCTTTCAATGAACGTCATCTCCCTATTGAGCCTCTCGCACTCTAGGCACCTGAATGCCCCTGCCTTATGTTAATGTCTCTGTATTATCGCGATAGCAACGCTATTTTCGTGAGTTATATCTCTATTTTTTAGAGATGGCCTGAAGTTTGCTTTTGTCAGCCATTGCAGAGCAGGCCTAGGATGACTACAATCATACTAAGATGTCCAAAAAATATTGCACTGAAGATATTGCCCTCAACACGCTTATCCGCTGCACTATTGGGCCAACCACTATTGGGCCAACCCTTGGCAAACCAGGTATTTCATGAAGCACTCTTTGCAACTTAAAATCGGCACGCAACTCACAATGACCCCTCAGTTGCAACAAGCTATACGCCTTTTGCAGCTGTCCACCTTAGACTTACAAAACGAAATTCAAGAAGCCCTTGAAAACAACCCCATGCTCGAAGCCACAGAAGATAGTGGACTTCCCAATAGCGATGCATCAGAGCAGGCCAACTCACAAGCTGAGCCCGCAAAAGAGGCACTCAGTACCGATGCCGCCAATACTAGTAGCGCCGAAAGCGCACCCGAAAACACCAATGATGCCAACGAGCAAACCGCAAGCGATGACTGGAACGAGAACATCCCTACCGATTTAGCCGTTGATACCAGCTGGGATGAAATTTACCCCACGAGCTCAGGCTCTGGCTTATCGCGCCCCGAAAACGAAGACTTTGACTACGACTCACGTAATGCCAGCGCCGAAACCCTACAAGACCATTTAATGTGGCAGCTTAACTTAACCCCCATGAGCCCCACCGATAATGATATTGCAGCAGCCATTATTGACGCCGTGGAACCCAGTGGTACGCTCAGCCAAAGCCTCGATGATATTTACGAAGGCATGCTAAAAAGCTACCCCGAACTTGAAGAGGATGAAGTAGTTGCCGTACTGCATCGCGTACAGCAATTTGACCCCGCCGGCGTGGCTTGTCGCAATATTAGCGAGTGCCTCGATTTACAATTGCGACAACTAGCACACGAGACACCGGGGTTTAAAACCGCTAAAGCGTTAATCGCAGACTACCTACCGCTATTAGGTAATCGCGACTTCAAGCAATTAATGCGCAAACTCCGAGTTAAAGAACCCGAGCTCCAAGAGGCCATCGCCTTAATTCAAACACTCAACCCTAAACCCGGCGATTTTATTAGTACCTCCGATACCCAGTATGTGGTGCCCGATGTCTTTGTCAGCAAAAGCCACGACCGCTGGCAGGTCAGTCTCAACCCCGAAATCGCACCCAAATTGCGTATCAACTCAGGCTATGCCTCGATGGTAAAACGCGCCGATAGCAGCAGCGATAACACCTACCTCAAAGATAACTTACAAGAAGCTCGCTGGTTTTTAAAAAGCCTGCAAAGCCGCAACGAAACACTGTTAAAAGTAGCCACCTGTATTGTTGAACGCCAACAAGGTTTTTTAGATCACGGTCCCGAAGCCATGAAGCCAATGGTGCTTCATGACGTTGCCGAAATGGTAGAAATGCACGAATCCACCATTTCACGCGTCACCACGCAAAAGTTTATGCATACCCCGCAAGGTATTTTTGAATTAAAGTACTTTTTTTCAAGTCACGTGGCAACAGAGTCCGGCGGCGAGTGCTCGTCAACGGCCATTCGCGCCATTATCAAAAAGCTTGTGGCCGCCGAAAATACCCGCAAACCACTGAGCGATTCAAAGATCACCGACCTGCTCGCAGAGCAAGGAATTAAGGTCGCACGCCGTACGATTGCAAAATATCGTGAATCTTTACATATTCCACCCTCAAATGAGCGCAAACAACTAGTATAATGCCGACCTTTGAGCGCGTTAAATGCTCGCAAGCTTGCTATTAGGTTGTTTATGCCCTTAGATAAAATGCTCTCTGCCAATCGTGTTGCCTGTCACATGCCGTGCACCAGTAAAAAACGAGCACTAGAAACACTGGCCGAACTAATCGCCAGTAGCGTGCCTAACCTTAATGCCGAAGAACTATTCAGCCAATTCATTAACCGTGAACGCTTAGGTTCTACTGGTATTGGCGAAGGCATTGCAATACCGCACTGCCGCTTTGCCACCGGTGGCGCCTCTATTTGCGCAGTCATGACACTCGAGCAAGCTGTTGACTTCGAAGCTGTCGACAATCAACCAGTTGATGTTATCTTTGCCATGCTAGTTCCAGAAGATGCCGATAATGATCACTTACAAAATTTAGCGGCATTAGCCGAGGCTCTACAAATTAAGCAATACCCCAATACTTTACGACAAGCACAAACATCACACGATTTATTTGATGCCGCCACAAAACCTTTTGTAAACTAGCGGTTAAAACGCTAGGATTTAAACGGCTACACAAAAAAGCGCTAAGCATGTTGATACTCGATGCTTAGCCCGTGACTTACGACATTTTACAACGCACTCGTGTATACGAGACAAACTTGAAGGTACCTATCATCACGAGCAATAAGCTCATCAGGAGGTTAACGTGCAATTTATTGTTGTCAGCGGCCGCTCAGGCTCCGGGAAATCAACTGCGCTTCAGCTAATAGAAGACTGCGGCTACACCTGCATCGACAACCTCCCCGTGAGCCTGTTACCTGCACTTATTGGCCAAATGAAAGCCGCCGATAAAGGTGATTTAAAACTCGCCGTGGGCATTGACGCACGCAATATTGGCGGGGATTTAAGCCGATACCCCAGTATCATTAAAGCCTGTAACTTAGAGCCTTCACAGTTCACCACCATTTTTTTAGATGCGAGCAATACGGTCTTACTCAAACGCTTTAGTGAAACCCGGCGCAAACATCCACTGTCTGACGACACCGTCGGCTTAAAGCAAGCCATCGACAATGAACGTAGCATTTTGGAGCCTGTCGCCAACCTTGCGGATGTGACTCTGGATACCAGCACGCTTACGCTGCATGAATTGCGCAGTGTTATCCGCAAAAAAATTGTCGGCGAAACACGCAATACCGCAGCACTCAGTTTTGAGTCTTTTGGCTTTAAATACGGTATGCCCGTCGATGCTGACTTTGTCTTTGATGTACGCTGCCTGCCCAATCCGTTTTGGAAGCCAGAGCTGCGTAGCCACACAGGGCTCGAGGCGCCAGTGCAAGCCTTTTTGGCCGAGCAACCGGAGGTTATGAGCATGATCGATGATATCGCCACCTTTATTAATAAATGGCTGCCCGCCTTCCAAGCCAATAACCGCAGTTATTTTACCGTGGCTATTGGCTGTACCGGTGGCATGCACCGCTCGGTCTTTATTACAGAGCAATTAACGCGCTTATTCAAAAGCCACTACCCCAATGTACAAGTACGCCACCGCCAACTCACCGGCCAAGCTCAGCCCATACATTAGCTCTTTCCAAGGTAGTACCTGAACTCAAAATAGCACCTGAAAACCCAAGACCGTACTTAAAAACCTAGAGCAGCACTTAAGACACAACACAATATTGAGTACTTGTAGCATCCGCCACCCACTCAAGCGCCACTCATGTAGTGAAGTATATCGAGTAAGATATCCACCCCTAGTCCATTAAGGCCCCGTATGAGCGAACTCACGACAACCATTTGCAATAAGCTCGGCCTTCATGCCCGTGCCGCCAGTAAGCTTGCCAATACCGCCAGCCAATTTGGCAGCAAGGTGTGGGTAAGCTGTAACGGTAAAAGTATTGATGCCAAAAGTATTATGTCACTCATGTTGCTGGCCGCTTGCAAAGGAACACCTGTCAGTATTCGCGCAGAAGGCAAAGACGCCGAAGACGCTGTCAAAGCGGTTATTACCTTAATTAATAACCGCTTTGATGAAGATGAGTAACGATGATATAGCACCGTCATTCTAATACCTGCCGCGACTTTGCCGGGTACCTCTGAGCACGATGAATTGTCATCATTGCCAAACAGATAGCATTATAGAGCTGTTATATGCCCACCAATAATCAACATAGCGCCGAAAAACACGTCGGACACATCCACAATCTATTGCAAACTGGCGCCCTTAAGCAGGTTAAGCAATCTATTCGCGTACTTAGCCCCGTCCAGCTCGCGCGCGTTATTGAGTCATCTCCGCCGCCAACGCGTAAAATTGTGTGGGAGTTGATCGGTAAAAAAACACGCGCCGAGCTACTCGAAGAGCTACCAGAAGATATCCAAGCGCACTACTTGGCCGAAATGAACACGGCAGATCTTGTCGAGCTAACCGAAGTCATCGAAACCGATGATATAGTCGATATCCTTCAAAACCTGCCAGATCAAATCACTCAGCAAGTTTTAGAGGCCATGAGCGACCAAGACCGCGAGCGTGTCACCGCGGTACTGGCCTACCCCGACAATACCGCGGGGGGGCTAACCAACACCGACACCATCACCGTCAGGCCTAAATTTACACTCGATGTTGTTTTGCGTTACTTGCGTCGCCACGATGAGCTACCGCCTTCGACCGATAGCCTTATTGTCGTGAATAAAAAAGACATGTACCTAGGCTTACTACCCTTATCCACATTGCTAACCCAGTCGGGCGATACCACGGTACGCGAGGTGATGCTAACCGAGGCCGACCCTATTCCAGCCGACATGCCCGATGCCGAAGTTGCTAAATTATTTGAACAAAACGACTGGGTCTCGGCACCGGTGGTGAATGAGCAAGGTCGGTTGATTGGCCGAATCACCATTGATGATGTCGTTGATGTTATTCGCGAGACCGCCGACCACTCCTTTATGGGGGCTGCCGGCCTTGATGAAGAAGAAGACACCTTTGCCACCACCGCCAAAACCACTCCAAGGCGCGCACTTTGGCTGGGCATCAACTTATTAACCGCACTACTCGCATCGAGTGTCATCAACCTTTTTCAAGGCACTATCGATAAAGTGGTAGCGCTGGCAGTCTTGATGCCAATTGTTGCGAGTATGGGCGGCGTTGCTGGCTCACAAACACTCACCGTCGTCATTCGGGGTATGGCCCTTGGGCACATTAGCCGTAGCAACCT
Organism: uncultured Pseudomonadales bacterium; assembly: GCA_947494095.1. GTDB lineage: Bacteria > Pseudomonadota > Gammaproteobacteria > Pseudomonadales > Cellvibrionaceae > Marinagarivorans. The sequence goes on along the minus strand of CANLTI010000054.1, from coordinate 15,141 downwards.
AGGCTGGTTACTCAGTCGTGAAGTGCGTGTAGGCTTTCTTAATGGCGTACTTTGGGCGTTGATTATGGCCGCTATTGCAGGACTGTGGTTTAGTGATTGGCGAATCTCGTTTATTATTGCCGCCGCAATGGTGATAAACCTTATCACAGCAGCTTTTGCCGGCGCCCTTTTACCGATAGGGCTCAAAAATTTACGCATAGACCCCGCACTAGCCGGTGGCGTTACGCTAACAACGATTACCGATGTTGTTGGTTTTTTTGCATTTTTAGGCTTGGCTACTCTTTTTTATGCTTAGCCACGCCCAGTAAAAGTGCAAACAACCAACAACATTTTGCTTTAATACATACTGAATAGACTAGGCTACGGCCACTACAGGTTTACCCATGAGTCACGAAAAAAGCCCTAAAAAAGACAAGCCCATTAAAGACGATAAACGGCAAACGCCTTTTATTCATGGCTATACCGAACCCGAAGAAGAAATCATCAGCAAGACGGCGGTTAAAAAAGAATGTCTTGCACTGCAAGAGCTCGGCGAGGCACTCACCGAGCTCAAAGATGACTTGCTCGCACGCATTCCCTTAGAAGAGCCGCTACTATCAACCATTATAGAAACGCGTCGCATCACCAAAAATGGCGCAAAAAAACGCCACATGCAGTTTATTGGTAAGCTAATGCGCGCGGCCGAGCACGAGGCGATTAACGAGGCCTATCAAGCCATCGTCGATGAGCAGCAAAACGATGCTCGTCAACTACATATTGTCGAGAGCTGGCGTGATCGTTTATTAGATAGCAATGATAACGAGGCACTCGCCGACTTTTTTAATGCCTACCCACACGCCGACCGCCAGCAAATCAGGCAGCTGAGCAAAAACGCTCAAGCCGAGCGCGCCAAAAATAAGACCCCCACCAGCGCACGTAAATTATTCCGCTTGTTACGCGAGACGTTAAAATCTCTTGATGCGTAAGTACAATATAAGAAGTGCAAGAATAAGAAGCGCAAGAATAAGAAGCGCAATATAAGCACAACCATCAAATGCACACCCGTAACGCCTCGAGGTATTGCAAGGGCGCTGAGCGCCCTTGCTTTTAAAGCGCCACGTGTTAACAAACCTCTGCGGATTTAATCCCTATCTATTAACCCCTTCTCATTAAATCCCTGCCTGTTAAACCCTCTTTTTCACCTGCCTTTTTGGCTCCCTTTGTCGCTTGCCCGTCAGCTCTAAAAGCCAAATAGACCTATAAAGCCAAATACGCTAACCTGAGCAACTGGTAGTCAGCGACAAATGCTCTATCAGTAAACATATTCAGTATAGCTAAAGCCGCTCAGCCCTATGACTGAATGGCTGTTAAAAATGGAGTATAAAAATAATGAAACTACTATTTGGGCTAATTTTTGCGTTATCACTCAGCGTACCTGCGAGTGCCCGCGACTTTAAAGCCGTCACACCCAATGCCTCTAAAGAGGCCAAAGCACTGTTAAGCTACCTGTACGAGGTGTCTGGTAAAAAAATACTCACAGGTCAGCACAATGCACCGTTAAACGGCTCTAACCGTTTAATGGGGTTACATAAACAAGTTGGTGAATACCCTGCGGTTTTTGGGCAAGACTTTGGCTTTAGTGAGCCAGGCTCTTGGGATGGCATTAACTTCCGCCAAAATATTGTGGATGAAGCCATTCGCCGTCATGATCAAGGTTTTATTATTACGTTAATGTGGCATGCCGTGGCCCCCATACACGACGAACCACAAACATTTGAAGACTCTGTTCAAGCTAAGCTCACCGACAAGCAATGGCAAGAACTACTCACCCCAGGCACCCATTTAAATGAGCGCTGGAAATCACAAGTCGATGTTATTGCTTGGCACCTTAAACAACTAAAATATGCCAAAGTACCTGTCTTATGGCGTCCGTATCATGAAATGAATGGCTTTTGGTTTTGGTGGGGTAAACGACAAGGCCCCGAGGGCTATGCCAAACTTTGGCGCATGCTATTTGATCGTTTAGTTAATTTTCATCAACTCGATAACCTTATTTGGGTATGGAATGCTAACGAAGTTAAAGAAAATGTACCCGATTACAAACTCTTTTACCCAGGCCATGATGTGGTCGATGTATTAGCCACCGATGTTTACAGCGGGCAATACAATAAAAACAATTATGATCAAATGATCGCATTAGCCGAGGGCCGTCCAATAGGCTTAGGCGAAATTGGCAAACTCCCAACCACTGACATGTTAAATAAACAACCTCAATGGGCTTGGTTTATGAGCTGGCGCGACCCCGATAACTTTTTTTGGAATGATAATGACTCATTAAAGCAATTATTTAATGATAAGAGATCAACGGGTTTACATGAATTGCCCTGGGTTAAAAGCTCAAAGGCTGTACGACTGCACCAGCCTATTCTTAAATAAATTATTTTCCAGGCATTTAAGCGCCGAGCCTTGCAACGAAAGCAAGATGAGACTTTGCAGCTCATAAGAACATGCATAAGGACATGCAAGATTAGACTTTGCAGGAGCATAAAGTCGAGGAGCATAAAGTCGAGGAGTAAACTGTCGCAGATGGCTTAAGCGGCTCAGTCAATGACTCATTAGTGCCCAATGTTGGCACCTATGAATAGTTACGTTTTACTCTCTATATCTCATTGGACAAACTATTATTGCCCCACCCCTTATTTTAATAAAAAATCAATAAAAAATTGAATGGGCTACTTTACAGTAGCCCATTTTTTGGAGCCGAATTTATGTTACATACAACAGCCCCCACAACCAGCGATTTTATTAACCCACAAGAGATAGAAGCACAGTTAAAAGTACTCAGCCAGTGGTGGTTAGATCACACCTTAACCGGCGACAATCACACCTTTGTGGGTGAAGTCTCACACGATGGCATCGCTAACCCTAAAGCCAATAAAGGCATTATTTTAACCACACGAATGCTATGGTTTTTTAGCGAAAGCGCAAAAGCCTATCAGCACATTGATGGTGCACAATCACAAAAACTCCATGCCGCGGCAACCGTATTATTTAATTTTATTTGCCAGCATTTTATTGACAAAGCGTATGGCGGTGTTTTTTGGGAACTCGATTGTTACGGTAAACTCATTAATGGCCGCAAGCAGGTTTATGCACAAAGCTTTGCTATTTATGCCTTAGCCTCCTATTACACACTCACCCATAACCCGCAGGCCTTAGAGCAAGCGACAACTTTATTTTCGCTGCTCGAGCAATACAGTCTAGATAAAGTAAACGGTGGTTATCATGAGGCACTTTCACGCACATGGGGGGCACTCGATGATGTACGATTAAGCGATAAAGACCTTAATAGCGCTAAAACTATGAATACACACCTTCATATACTAGAGGCTTACACAGGCCTTTACCGTGCGCATAAAAATCGTCAGTTAAAAACAGCGCTCACCCATTTGTTAGCGTGTTATGTCGATCGCTTTTATGATGAAGCAATTGGCCACTTTAAGATGTTTCAGAGTATTGATTGGCAAGATGAGTCTACGCACTTTTCTTATGGCCACGATATAGAAAGCAGCTGGCTAGTGTGGGAAGCCGCCGAGACGTTAGAAGACAGCGCTCTTATTACAAAATATAAGCCGATTATTTTAAAACTGGCCACCACCTGTATGCATGAAGGGCTAAATCAAGATGGTTCGGTAATGGATATGCACAACATTGCACAACAAAAGGATGTTCCCGAACGTATTTGGTGGGTGCAAGCCGAGGCGCTGGTTGGCTTTACCAATGCTTATCAATTAACCGGCAACTCCCGCTTTGCAACCACGGCACACACTGTTTGGGCCTTTATTAAAGATCAAATTATTGATGATATAAAAGGTGAGTGGCATTCTATCGCTCAAACAGATCAACACGCTAATCACAAAGCCTATAAGGTCGGTTTTTGGAAGGGGCCTTATCATAATGGTCGAGCCTTACTAGAGCTATACCAACGTGCGAGTCATACCAAATATTAAACCGTATCACTCCCACAATCAGCCAGTCATTATACGATAAAAAACGGCAGCATTTTGTACCCTACAAACGAGCAGCTGCCGTTTTTCATTATTCCTCTTTGAGCGATAGCGATTAAACCAAACGTATATTCAATACTTTTTAGGGTGTAACAACCAGTATTTTACCCGCAGAGTCAAACCCATGATTCTTGGCATTGGGCGAGGTTAATACATAAAAGCTGCCATCCGCTGCTTCATTAACCGACGACTCACTAAAATCCCACTTATTACTGCCTACAATCGGGTCGCCAATGGTATTGGATGTGTTAGTTTGAAGCGTAATAAATGCGCCAGCATCAACCGCACCCGCAACATCATAAGATGAGGCAGCGATCATTAATCGGTTGCCACTCAGTTCAGTAAGAGACACTAAATCAAAGTCTTCGACCGCTTTACCAACAGTAGGGCCGCCCACCCATTGGCCTGTTACACCATTGAGTAATCGAACAGAACCCACAGGCTCGCCCCCAAACACTTCAAGCGACGACACAATCGCGACATTATTATTACTAAGCCCAATAATTGACCTATTGGCAAATTGAGCATTTTCATTAGTTCCTGTTACTGGCTGCCCAATAGCCGCACCTGTCGCCCCATCAAATAAAGTTATTGAGCCGGCATTCTCAATGCCACCCACATCATCTCTCGGTGCAGCAAAAACAAAATTACCATTATCAAGTGCAGTTAATGTGGCTTGGTCAAAATCATCTTGAGCATCACCTAATACTGGCATACCAATACGCGCGCCTGTCGTACCATCAATTAATTGCAAAGAACCTGCATTTTCTATACCGCCAACATCTACCGCCGAAGAGGTCACCACGTAATTACCCGTCGCCAAAGCCCTAACGCCACCACCGCCTAAAAAGTCTTCAGGCTGTGCGCCGTTAACAGCATCGCCAATGACCTGATTAGTGGTACCGCTAACTAATTTTACAGAACCTGTATCTGTACCATTGGTATCGTCACTCGGAGCAGCCAACACATAATGACCATTATTTAATGGGGTAATTACATGTCGAGAAAAGACTCCTAATGAGGGCTCTATAAGGGGGCTGCCTATTTGTGTATTATTTTCACCATTAATTAATCGAATAGAGCTTGGGTGATCGACATTCACAGAGTGAACCACAAAATTACCATTACTTAATACCTGAGTATCAAAGCCCCTGCCGAGCTGGTAATTAGCCGTTTCACCCACTAAAGTGCTTCCGATTTGATCGCCTGTGGTTTCATCGAACAATCGAATAGCGCCCACATCTTCAAGGCCGGCGCCATCACTCATTGGCGAAATCACAGCAAATTGACCATTGCCTAGCGGCAAAACATTAATATTTTGCGTATCGGCCTCATAGAGGTGAATAGAGCCCACGCTCTGCATGCCATTCGCGTTATCATCCGGCTTTGAGACCACAATATTGCCACTGGCCAGTACCGTAACATCATGACCGTATTCCACGCGTGAGCTGGGGTTAGGGTCGACCAATTCATTAACCGAAAAATTAGCGGTATTACTCACGCTACTGGTCGTGCCCATACTATTATTGGTACTTGTACTGCTATCGCTACCTCGGCTGCTATTAATACCTACACTGCTATTGCTACCTATACTGCTACTAGTGCTCGTACCCATTACACTACTCGCAACACCGGTATCTGATGTTGTTGAGTCGCTCGTATTGGTACTGTCACCGCCGCCTCCACAAGCCGAGAGCAAGAATAGAGAACAAACACCGACCGATATACGCTGTGATGATAAGAATGAAATCATTCCGCTATTAACTCCTCTAAAAATTATTTTTTAGAATTATTCGATATAAGAAAGACAGATTCATTCAGTTATAAAAATTCTCCGCTATGGCATGAATCACCTTAACCTGTCGCAAATGTGCCCAATCATTTTACAAGGTTTACCTTTGTGCACCAGCTCAAAAAAGACGCGAAGTGTGCGCCACCTCACCAAATATGAATTACCTTCGCAATTCAACGTGGTATTAAATAATAGTTTAGTTGGCGCATATCTTACTTTGGTACTGTTGAAAAAATGGTCTAATAAGCAAAAAAATAATACCAGGGTAAGCCCTGTTTTTTACAGTGCAGCACCTAGAGGCTTAGTCTCCCCCTAAAAGCAGACACTAATAAAGATAATATGTAACTATTCAGGGGTGAGGCTGTTGCTTGAAGACGCCGTAGGCTGCTTAAAAAGTGTCTATAGCAGCTCATAAAGTGAGGGCGTCAACATTTACTTTATACCTATTTTTGAGGGCAACAAGGTATTGCTAAAAGCAGCAGTCAATAATATTGAGCGGGACGGCGATCACATTAATTGTGAGTCAATAATACATTGGCATAAAAAAACGACTCACAAAAAGCGCCTCGACACTGTGTATTTTATTCGCGCAATACTCATGTATACTTTAAAAAAGTACTGGCCAATGAATACGTATTCATATTGCTGAGGGTTGTTATTTGGGTCATATTTAACCCATTAGATATATCTGAATGGTGACTTTTGACACATATAAGTTGATAACACTTTACATACAGGCCACCCAGTATCTACGGATAAAAAACTGCCAAAAATAATAAAAAAGGCTGTTTTTATGTACTCGCACCATTGCGGGCCTGCGTAGATGTATCTAATAAGCTCTTTGCTTTGCTAGATGATAGAACCGCTGCACGCGGCTCTATCAGACGACAAAAGAGCACCCTGCTTTTACATACACTGAGCCCTTTGGGGCAGTCATGCCAATACCTTTGTATGATTTTAGTGATTTTTTAACAATAAAAAAATTCATCGTTGCTTATCACTTCTAATGAGTAACAGCACACAATAGTAATAGCCTGTCTATTACTTCATCCGAATGTTTCTCTGGTCTAGGGCGCTAATGCGCGCTCGCTTGCCTGAGTGTTTTTCAAAAAGGAAAACGCCATGAGTAGTATTTTCATATTTTCTGCCGACTTGCTCAAACTTGTATGTAGAGAGCGACCTTTTACACCCTTACAAAAATGGGGACAGCTGCTAGCATCGACATTGATTATTGCCGCTTGCTTGCTGCCACTGCAAGGCTTTGGTGCGCCAAGCACCTGGAATGAAGCTTATTTTAGAGGTACCGCAAATAATTGGGCCGCAAGCCCAATGACCTATGATGAGACCAGCAGTATTTGGACTATCACACAAACCTTTGGAGAAAATAACCCACGCTTTAAAATTGCGCGTTTTAACAACTGGAACGAAGCCTATCCTGGCGCCGACTTTTTAATTACAACAGGTCCAGGCGATTACACCATTACCTTTAATGATGTCACCAAAGAAATACAAGCGAGTATTGCAACCTCTGAGCCAGAACCAGAGCCAGAGCCTATCGGCGCAAACACAGTGTGCTTTGATAACGCTCAAAATTTTGCAGCGCCCACTATTTATTATTGGGCGGCAGTACCCGAAGATGCAATCAACAATTTACCTCAGTGGCCTGGTCGCGCCATGACAGCCGTAGGCGAATACTACTGCTTTGATTTCACCCCCTACCTCAGCGCCGCCAATGCATTACCAACAAGCCTCAATGTGATATTTAATAACGCAGGCGCCAACCAAACGGGCGACTTAACTTTTAACGATAATGCCTGCTACCAAGGCAACACCTGGGTGAGCTTATCGGCGTGTGGTTTTGGCACAGCCCCAACGCTCAGTGCCGAAGCCGGTAACAATCGCAGTGTCGCCCAAGGCGCCAACACTGTACTTTCGGCCGCAGGCTCACAAGGCACTTACACCTTGGCCACTTGGACCAGTAGCGCTTGGGCCGGCGCGCTAACAGGCTCGCCAACTGTAACACCCACACTCAATACTGTGGGTCAACATACCGTTACTTTAACGCTCAGTAATGGTACAAGCACCGCACAAGATACCTTTACATTAACAGTTACCCCCGTCGATACCGGCCACGGCATGAACCAAAGGCCAACACTTGCGCAACCGCTAGCGTTTCCTATTTCGGGAAATGTATCGGCGGGTAATTACCGCTTTGAAAAAGCCTTTCCTAATTTAGAGGGGCAGTTTTTATCACCGGTTATGATTTTGCCTGACGGCATTAATGATTTGATTTTTATTGTTGATAAACCGGGCTCTATTTTTGTTTTTCCTAACAAAGAAACTGTCACCTCGGGTGAAGTGCGCGAAGTTTTAAATATTCAATCTAATGTGCGCAACTATCACGAGCAAGGCCTACTGAGCATGGCCTTTGACCCTAATTATGCCACCAATGGTTTTATCTACATTTATTACATTCAGGGTAATGATGATAACGAGCAAGCAGCCAACGGTGACCATGGCGATGCCATTTTAGAACGCTGGACAGTCAACAACCCTAGCAACCCAACCCGCGTGATACAAAATTCTAATATCGAAGTATTACGTGTTCCGCAGCCGGGGCCCGACCACAAAGGCGGTATGATGCAGTTTCACCCCGAAGACGGCTACTTATACCTCAGCGTGGGTGATGGCGCCTACGGCCACAGTGCGATTACCCCATTCCCCGAAGTAGATGGGCGCACCAACAATAGCGCACAAGATACGACCAATTTGCGTGGCTCATTAATTCGTATTCAACCGCTAGAATTACCGGTTAATAATCAGTATTACGCGGTCCCTAATGACAACCCTTTTGTTGGCGTTGCAGGCTTTCGGCCCGAAATTTACAGCTACGGCCACCGCAACCCTTGGCGCTGGTCGTTTGATACCGAGGCTCCTTACACGCTTTGGCAAACCGAGGTAGGACAAGCAGGTTTTGAAGAGGTTAATTTAATTCAAAAAGGCAAAAACTACGGCTGGCCTGTTTGTGAAGGCCTGACCAACCGCAAAGAGCTTGGTGGTGCCCCGGATAAAAACTGCACCACCGATTTTGAACCACCACGCGAAGGCTACTTCCAGCCCGAAGGCTTCTCGATTATTGGCGGCATTGTTTATCGAGGTAATAAACTACCGGGTTTAACGGGGCGTTTTATTTTTGGTGATTATGTCACTAAAAAAATATGGTCTATTGTTGATGGCGACCCTAAAGCACTCATCAGTGATGCCTTCCCCGAAAACATTGTTTCGTTTGGTACCGACCTTAGTGGAGAAGAGCTGTTTGTTTCAACGTATGGCGTTGAGTACGGCGGTAACTCGACCATTTATAAGGTGGTTGATGACGATGCTGAAGCCGCTATTATCCCGGCTACACTATCGGCGACAGGCTTGTTTTCTGACCTGCGTACGCTAACCCCGGTGAGCGGCGTTATTGCATACGACGTTAATAGCAACGGATGGTTTGACGGCGCGCAAACCCAGCACTTTATCTCTATTCCTAACGAGACCACTATCGACTTTGATGCAACCGGTGATTGGGCCTTGCCTATAGGCTCGGTTGTGGTTAAACACTTAAGCGTCAAGGCCGCAGGTAATACACAAAAACCCTTTACCACCTCGGTGCTTTTTAAGCAGGCAACAGGCAACTGGCAAGCGGCTAACTATTACTGGAACGCAGCCGGTACCGACGCCACCCTAGTAACCCAAACCATCAATGTACAAGATGGCGGTATAGATTCACGTTTGCGTGCTGTGCAAGCTTCTGCTGACTGTGGCGCATGCCATACCGGCAGTGGTAGTAAAGAGCCATTAGCTCTGCATACTCGCCAATGGAATAAAGACTTTGACTATAACGGCGTCATTGATAACCAGTTAGAGGCCTTTGATTATGTTGGCTTGTTTAGCGATAACATTGGCAGCGCCGATAACTATGATCGTTACGCCGCCGTTGATGATACCCGCCAAAGCAGCAGCCAACGCGCACGCGCCTACCTAGACACCAACTGCTCGCATTGCCACTCGAGTGGGTTTATGGATTTGCGCTTCGACACTGCGCTGGCCGATACACGCTTGATCGACCCCAGCAGCACAGGTAGAGCACGCCTGCGCCCCTTTGAGCCCGAAAATAGTTTGATTTACATTTATCAAACCAGTGATGGCAACCGCATGCCTAAAGGTTCTCGGCATACCAACCCACAGGCACAGGCCCTATTTGAGCAATGGATTAGCGCCGCCGATGCACAACCGGTGAATATTGCATTAACCAGCAACAATACGCGCTTTTTACTGGGTGATACCTTAAATGTGGCGGCAACAACCTTATTGGATAACGACTTTCAAACCAATACAACGGGCCCTGTAGTATGGTCGTCTAGCAACAGTAATGTGGTTGATGTTGCAGGGCTCACAGGCAGTACACTCACTATAGCGCTAGAGACGGTTGGCGAGACCACATTAAGCGCCCAAGCCGATGGCTACTCAGCCTCTTTATCGATTGTTGTCGCCGACTCAAATGTGTCTGTCACCGCAATAGAGATAGCGCCCAAAGCAGTGGCTTTAGTCGACCAGCAGCAATTAGTGGCTGTTGGCACCCGCAACGATGACTCAAGCATTAACCTGTTTGGTGAAGTGACCTGGGAAGTAACCGGTGGCAACGGCGCAATATCGGTCAATGATACTGGGTTAGTGACCCGCATTGGCGATGGTAACGGCCAAGTAACCGCCAGCTATCAAGGCATTACCCAAACCCTAGAGATTACACAAGCGCGCCAAGACTTTGTGCTTCAATACGATAACACAGCCTCTAATTGGGCTCAGGTCTCGGCTTATGTATGGACCGAAACCAATGGGCAAGTCACCGCCGTTGCCGATTGGCCGGGTATTCCAATGACAGGGCCAGATGCCGACGGTGTTTGGACCTATACCGTCGCGCAAAATGTGCTGATCAATGGTGAAGTGAATGTTATTTTTAATGATACCAACGGCGAAAAAACCGATGACCAGCTAGGAATTAAGCAGGCTTCTGTATATAAAGATGGCACGTGGGAGCCTCTAGCCCCCAGCACAGCGCTCTCGCGCTTAGCCATTATTGCCGGCAACACGCCCAGTGGAGCGCTCGATTTTGCCGTTGGCAGCGTCGTTACAGTCAATGCCAATACCGCACCATTGGGCACGCAATTTAGTGGCTGGAGTGGTGATGGCGTCGCTTACATTGTAGGTGATCCCTCACAAACCTCTATCCAAGTACTGATCCCTGACCAGGGTATTTCACTACAGGCCAAATTTAGCGCCGATGCCACCGACTATAGCACTGCCCGTACTTTGTACGCCGGTAACTGCGCACAATGTCATGGTGCCGATGGCTCCGGCGGTATTTCGCTAGCGATTAACCAGCTGCATACGAGCAACCGCTACACACAAGATTCACTGTCGAGCTATATTAGTAACTTTATGCCACTGGGTAACCCCAGCGCGTGTACCGGTACAGCCCCTGGCGATTGCGCTTTTAGTATTGCCAAAATGATACTCAGTGACCAATGGAGCGCATGCAGCGGGCCAGAGTGTGTTGGCACAAGTTTAGATACACGCAACCTGCGCTTGCTCACTCGCACCGAGTACCTCAACTCTGTACGCGACATTTTTGGCATCGCCTTTAGCGACACAATTATGTCGTCGGTACCGGCCGATGGTACCTTCAGAAACTATACCACCGCCTCTACCTTAGTAGCCGACAACGACCGAACTTTAGGCTTTGATATTGCCGCCAACGAAATCGCTAGTATTGCCATTGCCACGACGGGCTTTAGCGGATTAGCCTCTGGTTGCGGTAATAATAATGTGTGTATTGTGCAGCAACTCGGCCGTAAAATATTCCGCCGGCCTTTAAGCAACTCAGAAGCGCAGCGCTATGCGGCGCTCTATGATGCCAATGAAGGGGGGGTTACGGTGGTGCAGGGGCTGTTAATGTCACCGCACTTTATGTATCGCTCAGAACTCGGCAAGCTTAACCGCACTACCGGGCTATACGAGCTAACCGACTACGAGATGGCAACGTTGTTGGCCTACACTTTTTGGGTCACCACGCCCGACGAAGCGCTGTTGGCCGCAGCCCAAGCTGGCAACTTAGATATCGAGCAGCAAGTAAGGCGCTTATTGGCCGACCCTCGCTCAGAGCAAGGGCTAAGACGGTTTGCCTCGGGCTGGCTGATCAATAATCAATACCCCTTCCCAGCCATTAACCGTGCCAGCCTTGTCGATGCCTTTAAAGAGGAGACTATTCGCTTTGTTATGGAAGGCATTCGCAGCAATGCGCCCTTTAATACCCTGCTCAGCGCTAACTATACCTATGCCAATAACGAGTTGGCCGAGCACTACGGCATTACCGCAACTGGCAACTGGACACGCGCGTTCTTTCCTTCGGGTGATGAGCGCTCGGGCTCGGGGCTTTTAGGTCAAGGTAGCTTTTTGGCATCGCGTACAAGCACCGTAAACCCCGCGCCCATTAAGCGTGGCGTGTATGTCCGCGAGGCCATCATGTGCCAAGAGTTTCCGCCACCGGCTGCAGCCAACTTTGACATTACTTTCGAGCCTAATGACAGCAACCGCGATGCCACCTCAAGGCACACCTCCGACCCCGCATGCGCCACCTGCCACCAGTATATCGACGGCGTAGGCTTTGGTTTTGAGCGCTTTGATAGTCGCGGCCTATACCGCACCAGCGAAACCCTTGGCAATGGCACCACGCAAGCTATCGATGACTCAGGCTCAATTAAAAGCTTGTATTCACCCGAAACCGTACTCGACCCCGACAGCACTAGCTTTCCTTACTTTTCGGTACCCGAGCTCGCGGCATTAATTGCCGATAGTGGTCAAGGAGAGGCGTGTTTTTCACGTCAATTTTATCGCTATACCGTAGGCCGTAACGAGAACAATGACGGCGATGAACTCTTGATCCGCAACTATAGCCAAGGCTTGCGCAATGGCGGCGGCATGCTTGATATGCTGATTGATTTAACCACTTCAGAGGCCTTTGGCGTACGTCGCTAATTGAGGAGAACACGATGAAAAATATGACCAATACAGCGCGACGTAAGTTTCTTTTTGGTTTGGCAAAAACCGGCGCACTACTGCCCTTTGCCAGCCAAATGTTGGGCCAAAAGGCACAGGCTGCCGGTGGCGCAAAACGCGTACTTTTTATGTACTACCCTAACGGGGTAGTACCTCACGCTTGGCGACCACAGCAAGACAACGGTTCTATTTCAACCAGTTCAGAGCTTAGCTTTGGCTTGGGGCCGTTAACGCCTTGGCACAATAAAATGATTGTACTCAAAAATTTAAACTTAGATGTGGGTCCAGGCGCTGGCGCGCACTATAACGATATGCGCGGCATTATTGCCGGCAATAACCAAATTGGTTTTAATGATGCGAGTATTGATCACTTGATTGCTGAAAAACTCGGCAACGAAGGTGTTTTAAGCTTGGGGGTGCGCACCGGCCCCAAGCAAGACATCATGATTTCTAAACCGCGTGGCTACGACAGCCAAAGCCGCCCTATTCCCAACAACAATCCGCGCGATGTTGCTAATAAATTGGCTTTGCGTATTGGCCCAAGCGATGGGGTTTCTGATTCCAAAAAAGCCATGTACGAGGCGATTTTATCGGACTTTAATGGGTTGAGTGACGCCACGCTCACCAATGCACGACAGTCTAAAATCGACTTTCACACCAATGCTTTAATCCGCTTGCGCGACCAAGCAGGTACACAAGTGGGCGAATGTGGTTTTAGCACCGACGCTCTCGCCGACCCCCACACGCAATCTAACAATGCGTTATCGCAAACCGAGTGGCAAATGTTCCCGCATTTGGCGCGGGCACAAGTCGATAACATTGTAGGCGCTTTTGCTTGTGGCCTGCACAAGGTGGCCACATTGCAATTATCAAAAGGCGATGAAAACGGCAACCTAGTCAATTACTCTTTTGATGAGTGTTGGCAAATGGCGCAAGATGCGTTGGCGCAAGGCGTAAAGCCCGGCCCCAATCAGCAGCCGGTCAGCGCTATGACACGCTGGTACAACGAGCACGCCAGCCATAGTGCATCGCACAACCCAGGTGCTGTGCCCCATGTTGCGCAAGTGCGCTGGTATCATTCGCTGTTAGCCTACACGCTAGAGCAACTGCAAACCAAAGGTATGCTAGACGATACCCTGGTTGTGTTGTTTTCGGAGGTGGGCGAAGGCGCCAAACACGGTGGTGCCGCAGGCAGTGTAACGCTTGCCGGTGGGGCCAGCGGCGAGGTGGACATGGGCCGCGTTATTTACTGCGGCGACGGCAATAACAACGGCAATCGCGTATGGGGCACCCATCAATTGTTTGGTGATATTGCCAGGCTTGCAGGCGCCAATAATATCGGCGGCCCTTGGTCTGGCGGGGTTGTTTAAAGGTCAGCTTTACCTTACGGCTTAATAACGACAAACAATAAAACCGAGTGATCTATTCAAAGCACTCCAATAAAAGCACTCCAGTAAAAGCAATAGGTACAAGGCTTTTACTGGAGTGTTTTTTTTGGTTGGGTAATAATGAGAACGGGGTAAAAATAGAGTAAATGCAGGCAGTCCAAGCACTGTGGTACGGGCGTCATATTCAGGCATGCGGCAAGTGCTTCCCTGTAGCTCTACGGCACCCTGCCCTCTAAGGTCCTGAATAGGGGCTGAGGGTGGCTTTTGGCTAATGGTTTAGTTTTTAAAGGGTTATTTAGAGTGAGTGTATGTCTTTGTGATTTATGGGTTGGATTTGATCGAGGCGCCACCCGCGTCACCCATTCAAGGCACGCGGCAAGTACTTCCCTGTAGACTCTAGTCGGCATCCTGCCTTCTAAGGCCCTGAATAGATAACGCGGGCGGCTCTTGGCTGGCAGTTTGGTTTTTTTATGATTATTTAGAGGAACGGAAAAGCAGCAAGAAGTAGGGACAGGCACATCAAAAGCAATAAGAGCATTGAGGCCAGCTTTGTCAAAAACGTGTAACAAGATAGGTTAGTGCAGCGCCCTTGTGCTCTAGCGTTGGGAGGTGTAGTGTTTACGGCTTTAAAATTAGGCTGGACAGAACGGGCGTTAGTGTGGCCTGAGTTCCAGCTAATAAACTGTTATTTCTTCATTATAATTCAACCAAGGAGTAAGCTGAAATGCTTTCAGATAAGGATAAGAAAGAGTTAAAGCAACAAATAAAGTCGAATCAACATGAGGTTTTTGTGGTTTCGATTGAGGAAATGGAT
>CANLTI010000053.1 GCA_947494095.1 uncultured Pseudomonadales bacterium | reverse complement strand
ATCGAGAGCGTAGCGCTGAACCCTGAAAAATTGACAACTGATTAACTTTTTTATGACAACTAGCTTGAAAGACTCCGCTACCCGATGGTCTCGTGACACCCGCAACTGGGTTTTTATCGAGAGCGTAGCGCTGAGCCCTGAAAAATTGACAACTGATTAACTTTTCTATGACAGCTAGCTTGAAAGGCTCCGCCACTGTCCCTGAGTCTATTTTATAATCAATCTAGATATAATATCAGTAACGCGAGTAGGTCAAAGTTGAAAAAAATCCCTCCATAGAAGTTATGGTGGGATTTTTGTTATATTAATAAATTACGAGTAAACAACAATTAAGCAGTTTTTTCTTCTAATCCTTGTTTTTCCCATACCTTGGCTTTAAAGCTCATAAGCACTAAAACAATACCAACACCTATGCTGAACAATGCAATTTGTAGGTATAAATTAGGGATTTCAGATACGTTGTTCGGGTCAAAGTTTCCAGCGAGTATGCCTGAAATAACATTACCAATAGAGTAGGTTAAAACGAAGACTCCCATTAATTGGCCTGTATAGCGACGAGGTGATAACTTGCTCACTGCACTTAATGCAACAGGGCTTAAACAAAGCTCACCTACTGTATGTAAAAAGTAGGTAGTAACAAGCCAATAAGGTGCAACCTTTAAGCCTTCAGCTGCGTAATGCGCTGCCATAAACATGACTAAAAAGCCTGACGCCATAATAATTAAACCAAGTGCACATTTTACGCTGTAAGTAGGCGATATCATTTTCTTTGATAGGTTAATCCAAAGCGCTGCAAAAAATGGCGATAAAACAATAATAAATATTGAATTTAAAGATTGAAACCATGTAGTTGGAATTTCAAATGTACCGATGAGGCGATCGGTGTAATCACGCGCAAATAAGTTTAATGACGAACCTGCTTGCTCAAAACCTGACCAAAAACATGCTGATGCAACACACACTAAAAATAATGCCCACATTCTTTGTTTTTCTTCATCGGTTAATTTACCTTTAAAGTAAATAAGACCAAAATAAACAAAGAATATAATAGAGAATACAACGGCTGTATAACCGGCTACAACCGTAGGGTTTATAACAATCGAACCCGTCATAGCCGCTACAGTAACGCCAGTAACAACAGCGACGAACAATGTAATAGCGCCCCATGCACGTGTAGTGCCTTTAGGTCCTAGTGGGTTTGCAGGTGATGCGCTGTGTTCTGGTAAATTATTAAGTGTGAGTTTGTACTGCACTAAACCAATAGCCATACCCACAGCAGCTGCACCAAATGCCCAGTGCCAGCCTACGTTTTCCATAAAGTAACCACATACGTAGTAACCAATTAAAGAACCTAAGTTAATACCCATGTAGTAAATGGCGTAACCACCATCGCGACGCTCATCAGCATCGCTGTATAACTGACCTACCATTGCGCTGATATTTGGTTTAAGTAAACCAGTACCTGTAGCAACAAATATTAAACCAATAAAAAATGAATACTCATGAGGTACGGCCAAAATAATATGCCCGCACATAATAATTATACCGCCATACCACACCGCTTTTTGACCGCCAAATAATCTATCGGCCAGCCAACCACCAGGTAGGCCTAAAAAGTATACTGCGCCTGTATATAAACCATAAATTGCAGCAGCTGATGCTACAGTAAAAGCTAAGCCTTCTTCTTGTAAGCTTGCGGTCATGAATAATACGAGCATAGCTCGCATACCGTAATAACTCATTCGTTCCCACATTTCAGTGAAGAACAACGTTGAAAGTCCTTTAGGGTGGCCAAACCAGCCACTATCTGGAGCTGAACTCATATTTACTTCCTAACTTTAAGAATTGTTGTAATGGCCTTATATTTTTTTGCTTTAGCTATTTTAGTGTCTTATAGACATAAAAATGCTCGACCATCTGTATGTTATTTGTAGCTGTGATAATGGTTTGTTATATGGCAGTAACATCATAAGGTAAGAAACACACTCTTATCCTAGTTACAACTCTGCCCAAGTATACATATACCTTAGTGCTAGGGGAAGCATTCGCGGCGCATCACCTTATCCTAGGTTAAAACTCTGCGTAAGGAATAATCGGTGTGCTCGGAAACTCAAGCGTTCCGCAAAAAATAGGACATCCAACACCTGATAAGCGATAATGCGAACTCTCAGTTATTGGCTATACCCAAATGATAGATGTCGCTAAATATCTGAGGTTTTTTATGGCACAGGCCCATAAATTATTGATCCATTAGATCAAACAAGTTGGTTTCATGTGTATTCACGAGATATAAGGCGCTCATTTTTAATGGCTGAAGATAAATACACGGGTAAAAGTTATGAGCATCGGCGTGAATGCACAGCTCGTATGCTCCTGAGTTGTTAGATAAGGCTGGCTGATGAGTCAAATAGCGGTTTTTTTTTTAGGTTTTGGGTTCTTTATAGATCGA
The DNA here is from genome assembly GCA_947494095.1 of uncultured Pseudomonadales bacterium. Lineage (GTDB taxonomy): Bacteria > Pseudomonadota > Gammaproteobacteria > Pseudomonadales > Cellvibrionaceae > Marinagarivorans. Next base: position 29,104 of record CANLTI010000053.1, on the reverse strand, counting down.
AAGATGTTTTTGGTATGCCTGTCCTTGTGTTTGTGATAAAAAATTGGTTAAAAACCAGCAAGCTCACGTGGCAAAAAGGGTTCCCCAGTACCAGTGAGTACGCAGGGCAAAAAGGACAGATAATACCCGAGATGCATGATGTTTTATTGAGCGACCCTGACGTATTGCAATAGATTTTAAATACGGCGCGATTTTGTAGCCGCTAGGCCTAGGTGTGGCGGCTTTTTTAGTTTCTCATAGGCACTAATTTTATGCCATTAACCACACCAACGACCCCATTGACGTACAAGTCAGCGGCGAATCCTTTAACCGCGAACCCTCGTTTCAGCGCGATGCACTCACACCACTCATCAGTGATGATGAACAGGAATTATATGACATCTAATACTGTGAGTTAGCGAGAGCAGTCACTCGCTTTAAGTCATTCTAGTTATTAGTCTGATCTTTTTTATAGCGCCCAGCAAATGATACATCAGCGCCCGATTTCCGCACCTTTAAATAGTTACAAGCCGCCAAAGCTTAACAGCCTTAGCGGCTTTTTTATGCCTGCTATTTAAGCCGATTACTGTTGTTTAATCAGGACGTGCTTGGTGGCGCTCTATCTCGTGCTAGCGTTATTGGCGGTGCTACAAAACGATAAGCATGCTTGCCCAATAAAAAGACAAGGGAGTTTTGTAGCACAAATAGCATCGGCAGCTACAATTAGTAGACGTAATGATTGAGTCCCCGTTATTTCAAATTGACAATGAGGTTGATATGTCGCATACAGTGGAATTTGAGTTGCCAGAGCTGCTAACCGTTGCCCATGTTCAAGCGTTGCATGAACAGCTAGAGGCGCTACTCGAGGATCGAGATAACGATGTCATTGTGGCTCAGGGAGCAAAAGTGGGGCGTGTTGATACGGCAGGGTTACAGCTGTTACTTGTCGCAAAAGAAGCGGCAAAAGAGCGGCAAATTGATTGGGTATGGGAAGCCCCTTCTGATGTGCTCAAAGGGGGGGCCAAGCTATTGGGGATGACTCAGCGACTGGATATTCATTAATTATCATTATTGAGCAAGGCCTAAAAATCAAGTTAAGCACAGTATTGAGAGTTGTTTTTTGGGTATTGAAGACTGTGTTATAGCTAGGGCCTGTGTGATGCTTGAATGGCCCAGTAACATGTGCGGGTTTATCGAGGAGGGTATTGCGCGGGGGTTATCTACATTGTGCAGGTTGTCTACATAGTGCTAAGAGTATAGGCACTTTATTCATAAAGGTTGTCGTTAGTGCGGTAGCTTAATACATGGCGTATTTTAAAAGGCGAAAAATATATGGCGCGAATAATAGCCGTTGATGATTCGGCCTCTATGAGGCAAATGGTCTCTTTTACATTGCAAGGGGCTGGGCACGATGTGCTTGAAGCCTCTGATGGTATGGAGGCTTTGAAAGTGGCTCGTGCAACCAGTAATGTCGATCTCGTTATTTCCGATATTAATATGCCGAATATGGATGGCATATCACTGATTAAAGAGTTAAGGCGCTTGCAGGCGTATAAATTTACCCCCATTTTAATGCTAACGACAGAGTCAAGTACCGATAAAAAAATGGAAGGTAAAGCAGCAGGCGCTACCGGTTGGATTGTTAAGCCTTTTAATCCTGACCAGCTGTTAACCACAATAGGGAAAGTGCTTTAGCTTCTGAGTATCAGCAAAAAAAAGCCGTATTTGTTGATGTCTTGAGTATCCCATTTTAAAAAGGTAGAGGCATGACCATTGATCTAAAGCAATTCCACCAAGTATTTATTGAAGAGTGCACCGAAGGCTTAGATGTCATGGAGGCGTCGTTAATTGCGCTGAATGTTAATAGTATTGATAGTGACATGATTAATACTATTTTCCGAAGTGCGCACTCTATAAAAGGTGGAGCAGGGACATTTGGTTTTAGTGCTTTAGCCGATTTTACCCATGTTTTAGAAACATTACTCGATGAGGTACGCTCTGCCGTCAGGGTGTTAAATAATGACCTTGTTGACCTATTATTGACGTCGGTTGACTGTATGCGCAACATGCTTGAATTAATTCAGCATGAGCGTAACGAATACACCGCAGCTGCCACAGACGTTAAATGCACGCTCGAACAATTTTTGTCAGATACGCCAGCCGTTGTGTCGGTTGCTGTGCCACGCAACGGTATGCCTACATCCGATAATGCACCGTCGTTGCCAATACAGCATCAGCATGAATGGCACATTACTTTTACCCCGCATAAGCATTTAATGCAATCAGGTAATGATCCCCTGCGTATTATTCGTGAGTTGGCTTCGCTGGCCACCGATATCAATGTCACACTGATAGACTGCCCAAGCTCATTTATTCATTATATTGCTGATGAGTGCTATTGTGCTTGGGAAATAACATTACAAGGTGCCAGCGTTGATGCCCTTGCCATTAGAGACGTTTTTGAGTGGGTTGTTGATGACTGTGATTTGACCGTTATACCCATTGAGCGGAGGTTGCTCGAAAGTGAAAGTCAGCAAGCTATGTGGCGTGTGACGTTTTCACCGGTGCCTAATTTATTTCAAACAGGAAATGATCCTTTACGTATTTTTCATGAGCTTGATCGAGCCTGTGAAGTGGTGTCGTGTTGTGCGGACACACAAAAATTACCCTCATTAAAGCTGATAGATAGCGAAAAATGCTATTTAAGCTGGCATTTAATTGTTGCAGGAAACGTAGAAAAAAACGTTATTGAAGAGGTTTTTGAGTGGGTGGCAGATGACGCTGAGATACTGATAGAAAAAAGCCTGCGAGCAATGGATATTGCACAGTCACAAGATGACGACTCGGTTCAGTCAGCTGCTAATGCTAACACTAGGCACGATGTACCCAGTGTATTGTCGGGTGATGGTGGCGTAATTAATCGCTCATCAGTCAACTCAAAGCCACGGGCTGTTAGCGAACCTCCGAAACCTGTATTAAAGAAAAAAATAACGCCAGAAGCCTCCTCTATTCGAGTGGGTATTGATAAAGTTGACAGTTTAATTGATATGGTGGGTGAATTGGTTATTACCCAATCTATGCTGGGTCAGCTGGGCGAAAATTTTGATATTACACATTTACCTAAGCTTATCGAAGGGTTAAATCAATTAGAGCAAAATACGCGAGAGCTGCAAGAAAGTGTAATGCGTATTCGTATGCTACCTATTAGCTTCACCTTTAGCCGTTTCCCTCGTATGGTTCGTGATTTAAGTCACGAGCTTAATAAAAAAATAGCTTTAGTGCTGTGCGGCGAAAGCACAGAGCTTGATAAAACGGTGATGGAAAAAATTGGCGATCCACTGGTGCATCTTGTCAGAAATTCTATTGATCACGGTATTGAAGCTCCTGCAGAGCGATTGAAATCAGGAAAAAAAGAAGAGGGCACCGTTACGCTTAATGCTTACCATCAAGGTGGTCATGTCATTATTGAGATAGCCGATGACGGAAGGGGGCTTGATCGCGATAGTATTGCTAAAAAAGGTGTTGAGCGAGAGTTGTTGACTGAGCAAGAGGCCTCAGAGCACAGCGATGAGCAAATATTCAATTTGATTTTTCAACCTGGTTTTTCTACGGCTAAAGCGGTGAGTGCGCTGTCGGGGCGAGGTGTGGGTATGGATGTTGTCAAGCGTAATATTCAAGCGCTTAATGGTATGGTTGAAATCAGTTCTATTAAAAATGAAGGTACAAAAATAAAAATAAGCTTACCGTTGACCTTAGCTATTTTAGATGGTCAGTTGGTTCGAGTGGGTTCGGATATTTATATATTTCCTTTAGTGTCTATTGTCGAGTCTATACGTTATTGCGGGGATTTAGTCAATGATATTGCAGGTGGTTTTCGTGTCTTTAAATTGAGGGACGAATATGTCCCGATTGTTGATTTATCGGAAGTGTTTGGCGGTAACAAAGTAGAAGATTATAGTGCGGCTTTAATGGTTGTGGTTGAGTGTGATAATTTTAAAGTAGCTATGGTTGTCAATGAGCTTATGGCGCAACAACAGGTTGTTATTAAAAGCTTAGAAAAAAATTACAAACGTATAGAAGGCATATCTGGCGCAACTATTTTAGGTGATGGAACGGTAGCGCTCATTATTGATGCCGCTGGCGTTGTCAAGTTGGCAGGCGCAGAAAAACTGCATCAGCAATGTTTATTACGTAAAACCGGATAGGAGTAAGTACTCATGCAAGCAGCCGATGTTGATACGGCCACACAAGATAATGGCGAATCGCTATCGGAGCAATACTTAACCTTTATTATGAACGGTGAAGAGTATGGCGTTGATATCTTATGTGTACAAGAGATAAGAGGCTGGGAGCCTGTTACTCCGCTGCCTAATGCGCCTAGTCATATTAAAGGTGTTATAAACCTGCGAGGAACTATAGTACCCATTGTGGATTTACGTCAGTGCTTTGGCTTGAGTGCGATAGCCTATAGCGCTATTACTGTTGTTATCGTGCTTAAAGTTAACGGTGAAGGCGGTCATCGTATAATGGGTGTTGTTGTTGATGCTGTGTCTGATGTTTATACGCTATCAAAAAAAGATATGAAAGATCCACCTGATCTAGGTTGCGCTATCGAAACCAATTCTATAGAAGGGCTCGTCGCTGTTGATCAAAAAATGATTGTTTTACTCAATATTGATAAGTTATTGGTTATTGATGAAATGCCAGAGTTGACAGGTATTAGTCATCTGCCCTTAGATGGGAATGATAACTGAGCAGTAGATAAAGAGGTCGTTGATAAACCATGATCAATATCAATGATTGATTTTTTAGGTGTCATTACATAATGTTAAGGATTTTTTGGGCGTTAATATGAATGCAATTAAAAATTTACTCAATGGTAATAAAGGCTTTTCAAATATTACCTGTGCCTTACATCAGTCCCAAGGTGTTATTGAGCTGGATATGCCTTCTGGTCGTGTTAAAAAGGTAAATTCTTTTTTTTGTGATATGTTGAATATACCCAAAAGCAAAATTATGGGTTTGATGCTTGATGATTTGTGTAATGATGCTGAGTTGTCGGCTGGTATTGCGCTGCAAAGCCGAGTTGAAACGGCTTCTGATAATGTAAAAATGATTGTTCCGCTGTCTTTTGGTGGGTGTGAAGCTGTTTGGGTCGGTCTTCATTTTGTGCTAGTTAAAAATAATAGCGGTACTATTAATGGTATTGTAGTTTTTGCTCACAATGCTGATGTTGATAAAAAAAATATTGATAACAATAATAAAAAATCAGCTTATGCAAGTGCTTTAAATGTATGCAAAGGCGGTGTAATACTAGCCGATAAGCATTTAGATATTGTCTATCTTAATGATGGTATTAAAGCGATTTTTATGGATTGTGAGCATGAACTAAAATCAATAATTCCGGATTTTGATGTCGATACATTAATAGGTAGAAATATTGATATTTTTTATGAAAATATCAATTCTAAAAATAAATTATTAGAAGATTTTAAAGCGTCTCGCTCGGTAGATTTTAAGATAGGGCATATCATTTTAGGTGTCACGGCAAGTCCGTGGGAGCAAGCCGGCGTGTGTTTAGGGACTGTTCTCGAGCTGGAAAATAAAACCCATAGAGTCAACGTTGAAAATAATTTAGCTATTGTTGCTCGGGAAAATTTGCGGGTTCGGAACGCCCTTGATGTGTGTGATACAAGTATTATGCTAGCCGATCATAATTTAAATATTGTTTATTTGAATAAGGCTGTTAGTCAAATGTTGCGCGATAGGCAGCACGAAATACAAGCAATAATCCCCAGTTTTAATGCAGAGGCTTTGCTGGGGGTGTGCATTGATGAATTCCATCAATCGCCTAGTCATCAGCGCCAATTTTTAGAGGTGTTAAAAGCACCTTACAAAACAGATTTACCACTTGGCGAACTGATATTTGGTTTGACCATGACGCCTTTATTTGATGGTGATGGTTTGCGAATAGGAACCGTCGTTGAATGGAAAGATAAGACGCAAGCGTTGATCGATAGGGAAAAAGAATTAGATATTGCACAAGAGAATACTCGCGTTAAGCAAGCCTTAGATGCTGTAACGGCAAATGTTATGATTGCCGATAGCAATGCCAATATCATTTATATGAATGACTCATCTGTACAAATGATGAAAAATGCCGAGGCAGATTTAGGCCGAGTATTGAAGGGGTTTAATGCGAGTGACTTACTGGGTAAAAATATCGATATATTCCATAAAAATCCCGAGCATCAGCGCCATCTAATGGAGAGTATAATCTCTACCTACAAGGGCAAAGCTGAAGTGGCAGGGCGTTTTTTTTCGGTTATCGCTAACCCCATATTAGTCAATGGTGAGCGTTTAGGGACTGTGGTTGAATGGGAAGATAAAACGGCAGAAAAAAATATCGAAAAAGAAATTGATGCCATGCTAAAGGCTGCTTTAGAGGGGGATTTCACTAAGCAGTTAACACTTGCAGGGAAAGAAGGCTTTTTAGCTGGTGTGAGTAAAGGGTTGAATACCTTGGTGTCGACCGTCGAAATATCACTCAATGATGTATTGAGAATGTTGGGGGCAATGGCAAAAGGTGATTTATCTGAGAGGGTGACGCGGGATTATCAAGGCGCTTTTGGGCAGTTGAAAGATAATGCCAATACAACAGCAGATAAGTTGAGTGAAATCATCGGTAAAATAAGAGAGTCGTCCAGTGCCATTACTCGTGCGGCTAATGAAATATCACAAGGTAATGCTGATCTAAGTCAGCGTACAGAAGAGCAAGCGTCTTCATTAGAAGAAACGGCATCGAGTATGGAAGAGATGACATCGACTCTTCGTCAGAGTTCAACAAACACTCAAGAGGCAAGCCGGTTTTCTGGAGCGGTTAAAGAGAAGGCGGCTACAGGTGGTGCGGTTGTCTCTAAGGCGATGAAAGCGATGGAAGCCATTAATGCATCCAGTAAAAAAATTAGCGATATTATCAGTGTTATTGATGAAATCGCCTTCCAAACAAATTTATTAGCATTAAATGCTGCCGTTGAGGCGGCGAGAGCCGGAGAGCAAGGACGTGGATTTGCTGTGGTTGCTGGGGAGGTGCGAAATTTAGCACAGCGTTCAGCAGGAGCAGCAAAAGAGATTAAAGCATTGATTCGTGACAGTGTTGCTAAAGTCGAAGATGGTCGAGCATTGGTCAATGCTTCAGGCGATACTCTTGCTGAGATTGTAGGGTCCGTAGAAAAGGTCAGTAATATGATTGGTGAGATGGCCGATGCTGCCGTTGAGCAGGCAAGTGGTATTGGACAGGTCAATACCGCTATTTCGCAAATGGATGAAATGACACAGCAAAATGCTGCTCTGGTCGAAGAGGCTTCGGCTGCCGCCCAAGCAATGGCTGATCAGGCGCGCTCAATGAATACGGTTGTTGATTTTTTTAGTACGGGAGCCTCTTCTTGTGAGCTTCCGGATGATTCTGCCAGTCTTATGCAAAGGCCCGTATATCCGCGTGATGCTGGCGCTACGCCAGGGCGTGGCGATACGGGGTCTGAATATTTAAAATCAACCAATAGTGATGATGAGTGGGAAGAGTTTTAAATGATGAAGCTATTGATGGATCGATTAAGAGTCCCGTTAATAGGTGATTGGCTCAACATGTGTTTAAGTGATCGAATACTGCTGGCAGGTAATGTGTGAGTAGCAATTTTCACACAAACGATATTATGCAGCATGCTAGTCGTGAATTTGAAATGACGTATGCTAGCTTTACAAAAATTTGTGATATTGCCTATCAATTAACGGGCATTGTATTATCTGATCATAAACAAAATATGATTTATGCGCGCCTGTCTCGCCGCCTTCGCCTATTGGGCCTTAATACGTTTGATGATTATTGCCGCCTGCTAACGGCTGGCTCGCCAGAGCTCGATGAATTTGTTAATGCTATCACGACAAACCTGACAGCTTTTTTTAGAGAGGATCATCATTTCGACTATTTAAGAGCAAACGTCTTACCCGCGCTGAATAAAAAAAACAAAAAATCCTCTCGGTTACGCATTTGGTCTGCGGGGTGTTCAACAGGAGAGGAGCCTTACAGTATTGCGATGGTGCTGTTATCCCAGCCTATGTTTACCGGTTGGGATGCAAAAATATTGGCCACTGATTTAGATTCGAACGTTATCGCCACAGGGCGCGATGGGTTTTATAATAAAGAGCGCTGTGCCAGTATCCCCTCGCAATACACCCAATACTTACAGCCTCACATAGCCTCTGGCCTGGTGAGTATTTGTGACGAGGTGCGGCGCAAGGTAGTATTTAAAGAGTTAAATTTATTGGGTGCATGGCCTATGAAAGGGCCATTTGATGTTATATTTTGCCGTAATGTGGTCATTTATTTTGATAAAGAAACACAAAAAAAATTATTTTCTCGTTATGCTGAATTATTAAGCGATAACGGTTATTTGTTTATTGGGCACTCTGAAAATATTAATCGAGTTTCACATGACTTTAAGTCGTTGGGGCAAACTATTTATCAAAAGATATAGGCTTTATTATAATGGTTGATTTAAAGCCTATCGCTTTGCCAGCAGCGGCAAAAGGGTTTGAGCATATTCGGCGTTTTTGGGATCAGGCTCATCAAATGGTTACCGCTAAAATATTGCCCGGAGAATGTTATGTGACTCAAAAGAATGAAGTGATTAGTACCGTGTTAGGCTCTTGTGTTTCAGCGTGTATCCGGGATCCGGTTGCGCAAGTGGGAGGCATGAATCATTTTATGCTTCCTTTGCAGTGTGGGGCATCAGGCATTGCGCGTACCGAGGCGATAGACCCTGCATTGTGTTATGGCAATTGGGCGATGGAATATCTCTTAAATGAAGTATTAAAGCTAGGTGGCCACAAAGAGCGTTTGGAGATAAAAATTTTTGGCGGTGGCCGAGTATTGACGGGTATAACACATATTGATGTTGGGCAGCAGAATATTAAATTTGTATTAGGCTACTTAATTGACGAAGGTTTAAAGGTAGTTGCGCAAGATGTTGGGGGCGTGCACCCTCGCAAGGTGCTGTATTTTCCGTTGACCGGGCGTGTGAAAATGAAAAAGCTTCAAGCTGTGGGTGTGAATGAGGTATCGGCACAAGAAGAGATGTACCTCAATACCATAGCTAAGCCTGTCGCCTCTCATGTTGAATTGTTTAAGTAAGGCTGTTGATGGTCTAGCAAGCGAAGCGCTACGCGTGCATTATTAAAAAGTCATTTTTTGGACGTTGAGTATGAAGCAAAAAAAAGTGAAGGTCCTTATTGTTGATGACTCTTTATTGATTCGATCTTTGCTGAGTGCAGTCATTAATGAGGACCCCCGTCTAGAGGTTGTGGCAACAGCCAATGATCCTTTTGATGCGCGTGAAAAAATAAAACATTGGATACCGGATGTTATTACGCTAGATATCGAAATGCCAAAAATGAATGGCATTGCTTTTTTGAAGAATTTAATGCGCTTGCGGCCGATGCCTGTGGTTATGATTTCTACGTTAACGCAGGCGGGTGCGCCTGCAACGCTTGAAGCTTTAGCGCTTGGAGCCGTTGATTATGTTGCAAAACCTCACAGCGATAACCCGCAAGCATTAGCCCACTACGGTAAGGCGGTATGTGAAAAAATATATTGGGCCTCTAAAGCCAATATTGCAAACCTAGCGCCCACCGCTTTGACCGCGCTAGAGGCGCCACAAAAGACGGCCATTGGCGCGCTGAAATCGGGTTTTTTGTGTGCTATTGGTGCATCAACAGGGGGTACCGAGGCGATCAAGGTGGTTGTTTCTCAGTTACCGTATGACGCGCCGCCTATTGTTATTGCCCAGCATATACCTGCGGCGTTTAGCCAGTCGTTTGCAAGGCGCGTGAATGGGTGTTCAGCGATGACAGTTCATGAGGCTGAGCATCAGCAACCTATTGAGCGCGGTCACGTTTACCTCGCGCCAGGCAGCGCGCATTTATTGGTTAAACGTATGGGCGCTGGGTATTGTTGTCATCTTGATACAGGTCCAGAGGTCAATCGCCACAAGCCCTCGGTCGAGCCCTTGTTTGATTCTGGTAGTGAAGCGGCAGATAAACATTTTATGGCCGTTATGCTTACAGGCATGGGAGCCGATGGTGCCGCAGCGATGCGTCGAGCCAAAGATAGGGGTGGCTATACGGTGGTTCAGAATGAGCAAACCTCTGTGGTATGGGGTATGCCTGGAGCCGCATTCAAGCTAGGTGCGGCTTGCCAGGTGTTGGCGCTAGAAAAAATCAGTTCAGCCATTATGCGGCAAAGTCTGCGCTAGCTGAACCGGGTGAGGCACAAAATAAGAGCATTCATTACAAAATAAAAACAATGGCTATACAGCCCACCCAAAACCATAGCGTACGCGTTTGTAGTTGTTGCAGGGCTTCTAGTTCTCGGCGTGTAATTTCTTGCGTCTTAGGCGCGGCGTGATCAACTGTCAGAGCGCCTTCAAGGCTTTGGAGTAGGGCCTCTTGATTGGTGATATTCTTTTTGGAGGCTGATTTTTTCCAGGCACTAAAGCAGCCTGTAAAGTTGCCAGTCACCGCGTATGTGAGCCCCAAAACACGTACGGCAGGCCATTCAATAATAGCGATAAGGCGAATAAACTCACGATGCGTTTTAGTGTTGGTGTGTGTTGCGTGAGGCACCACTTGTTTGAGCCAAAGATGGCAAAGGCGATAACAAATAGCGCCCACGGGTCCAAACAGTGCAAACCAAAAGACAACAGCAAAAAAGCGTTCAAAGCCTTGGTAGTTAGCTTGCGATAAAAAGTTTTTGTTGAGTGCGCCCCAGTGGTTGGTTTTGATAGTGACAGTAGGGACTTGAATCGCTTGCGCTGCCAAGCAGGCTTGCTGCCAATCCCCTTTTGCTTCAGCGACAATAAAGTCGGTAATGTGGCGTGTTAACTCGCCTCGACCAAAGCTATAAAGCAAGACGGCACATGCAAATACAATGTATAAAAAATGATTGTATTGGTGCAATGTGCTCGATATCGCAAAAGTAGCAATAGATACTAAGCTGATGACAATAGAAAAATTAATGATCGTGTCGTTAATATCTATTTTGTGTAGCCAGTGACTGAGCTGAGCGTCGAGGTTGGTAAGCCATGCGTCATATTGCAGTGGATTACTGGATTTCCAAAGCTGCTTTAACATAATGGCGATGAGTAAACTGAGTAAAAGCAAGGTCTTATCCTTAGGTCAAAAATCAAAAGGTTAAAAAAGCAAGTAACTATTCAGAGGTGCGGAAATCGGGCGCTAATGAATCATTTGCTGGGCCGTTCAAGCCATCTACGACTTTGTGCTCCTCGACTTTGTGCTCCTCGACTTTGTGCTCCTGCAAAGTCTAATCTTGCATATCCCTATGCAGGTGCAAAGTCTAATCTTGCATATCCCTATGCAGGTGCAAAGTCTAATCTTACTTTCCCTGCAAGGCCCGGCCTTAAATGCCCAGAAAACACCCCATCAGCACCCTGTTAAGAGGGGTTATTTGGGTTCGACTGAATAGTTACAAAATCAAAAGGTTAAAAAGCAAAAGCCAATCCTATCACTTTTGTTGCGACAGCATCACATAAGTGGGTAAGTTTTTACTGGCAGGTGGTGTTATACCAAAGCCGATTTATAGCGCTGCCAGTCGAAGCTTGGGCCTGGGTCTGTTTTTCTGCTTGGGGCAATATTCTGGTGGCCAGTAATACGATGCGGCGTGATTAAAGGGTAGTGTTCTTGCAATATTTTAGTCAGTTTGGTCAGTGAGTGGTATTGGGCATCGGTATAAGGGATGTCATCGGTGCCTTCTAGCTCTATACCAATACTGTAATCATTACAGTTTTCTTGGCCGTCAAAGTAGGATTGCCCGGCATGCCATGCACGCGCTTCAAAGCTGACAAATTGAATGGTTTTGCCTGTCCGCTCTATTAGGCAATGTGCGGAAACCTGTAGCTCGCTAATGGTTTTGAAGTAAGGGTGTTTGTCGGCGTTGAGTGTATTGCAAAAAAATGCCGGTATGTCATTGGTGCCAAATTGCCCAGGCGGTAAGCTAATGTTGTGAATAACCAGCAAGCTCACATTGCACCCTGCTGGGCGTTGATTAAAATTAGGGCTAGGGCAGTGCTGGGTATCGCATAGCCAGCCTGCGCCACTCAAGGGTAAGGCCTGTAGGTGTGATGGGTCTTGTCGTGCGTGTTGTGTTTTTTGCTTCATGACAGATCTGTCGAGTGAAGGTGCCAAAGCCTCTGAGTAAAGCTTCTTGATACAGAGGCTTTGGCACTTTTAGGAAGGATTGAGAGGGGGGAAAGCGTTAAACTTTAACCTCTACAATCTCTGTGGTTGCAATGCGTTTGCCTTCTTCAGCACCCTTTTGGAAGCTTTCGATTTGATCGAAATTCATATACTTGAAGATTTCATCGCTCATGCTATCGAGCTGAGAGGCGTACTCCATGTATTCGGCAGGGGTGGGTAGCTTACCTAAAATACCGCCAACAGCCGCTAGCTCGGCAGAGGTTAAATACACATTGGCGCCGTTACCTAAACGGTTAGGGAAGTTACGGGTTGAGGTTGACAGTACCGTTGCGCCATCGGCGACGCGTGCTTGGTTGCCCATGCACAATGAACAGCCTGGCATTTCCATGCGAGCGCCCTTGGCACCAAAGATGTTGTAATAACCCTCTTCCATTAAGGTGTGGGCATCCATTTTGGTGGGCGGCGATATCCAAAAGCGAGATTTAAGCGGGCCTTTAGTGGTTTCAAAGAGTTTGCCTGCTGCGCGGAAATGACCAATGTTAGTCATGCACGAACCAATAAACACTTCATCAACCGTATCGCCAGCGACTTCAGATAACAAGCGTGCGTCATCGGGGTCGTTAGGGCAGCATACAACCGGCTCGTTAACCTCGTCTAAATCGATCTCAATAACGGCGGCGTATTCCGCGTCTGCATCGCCAGCCATTAAGGTTGGGTTGGCCATCCACTCTTCCATTTTGACTGCGCGACGCTCAAGGGTGCGGGCATCGCCGTAACCTTCGGATATCATCCAGCGCAATAATGTGACGTTAGAGCGTAAATATTCGGTGATGTTGGCTTCTGACTGTTTAATGGTACAGCCTGCTGCTGAACGCTCTGCAGAGGCATCAGATAATTCAAAAGCTTGCTCAACGGTGAGGTTGTCTAGGCCTTCGATTTCTAAAATACGGCCAGAGAATATGTTCTTTTTACCTTTTTTCTCAACCGTTAATAAGCCTTGTTTGATAGCGTAAAGAGGAATGGCATGTACAAGGTCACGCAAAGTGATACCCGGTTGCATTTTGCCTTTAAAGCGCACTAAAACCGACTCGGGCATATCTAAAGGCATAACGCCTGTAGCGGCAGCAAAGGCGACCAAACCAGAGCCAGCAGGGAACGAGATACCCATAGGGAAGCGGGTGTGTGAATCGCCACCAGTACCGACGGTGTCGGGTAATAACATGCGGTTGAGCCAGCTATGAATGATGCCGTCGCCAGGGCGCAACGATACGCCGCCACGGGTCATGATAAAGTCGGGCAGGGTGTGTTGGGTGCTAATGTCAACCGGCTTGGGGTAGGCGGCTGTATGGCAAAATGACTGCATGGTCAAATCAGCAGAGAAACCCAAGCAGGCTAAGTCTTTTAGCTCATCGCGGGTCATTGGGCCGGTAGTATCTTGCGAGCCTACCGTGGTCATTTTGGGTTCGCAGTAGGTACCTGGGCGTACGCCTTGGCCTTCAGCTAAGCCGCACGCACGACCCACCATTTTTTGGGCAAGTGTAAAGCCTTTGGTGCTTTCAGCAGGTGATGACGGTACGCGGAATAAGGTAGACGTTGGTAAACCCAGTGACTCACGGGCTTTAGCGGTTAAACCACGGCCAATAATTAAATTGATACGGCCGCCGGCACGAACCTCATCCAGTAATACGTCAGATTTTAAAGCAAACTCGCTTAAAACCTCACCCGACTCAGACAGTATTTTGCCGTCATAAGGGCGTACTTCAATGACATCGCCCATGCCGATTTTTTCGACGGGTGCTTCAAAAACTAAAGCCCCTGCATCTTCCATGGTGTTATAAAAAATAGGCGCTACTTTGCCGCCGATACAAATGCCGCCGCCGTGCTTATTGGGCACACCAGGGATTTCATCGCCAAAAAACCATAAAACAGAGTTAGTGGCTGACTTACGTGATGAGCCTGTACCCACAACATCACCGACAAAGGCGACCGGAATGCCTTGGTCTTGTACCGCTTTAATTTGTGCCATCGGGCCGGTAACACCTTGTTCGTCAGGTGTTAAGCCGTCGCGCTCCATTTTGTACATGGCGAGTGCATGCAGAGGGATATCTGGACGGCTCCACGCATCAGGTGCGGGTGATAGGTCGTCGGTATTGGTTTCGCCTGTAACTTTAAAGACCGCTACTTTAATGCTTTCGGCAACGGCATCACGGTTGGTAAACCACTCGGCATCAGCCCAGCTTTGAATCACTTCTTTAGCGACTGCGTTACCGGCTTTGGCTTTTTCTTCTACATCGTGGAAGGCATCAAACATTAGCAGTGTATGCTTAAGCTCTTTTGCTGCAGCATTGGCTAATGTTTCTGAGTCGAGTAGCTCGACTAATGTTTCAATGTTATAGCCGCCATGCATATTGCCTAGCAGTTTTACAGCGTCTATTTTTGCAATGACAGGCGATGTGGTTTCGCCCTTTGCGATAGCCGACAAAAAACCGGCCTTAACGTATGCGGCTTCGTCAACACCCGGCGGTACGCGCGTGCTTAATAGCTCAATAAGGGTTTCCTCTTCACCGGCAGGTGGGCTTTTTAATAGCTCAACGAGGTCTGCCACTTGTTCTGGCGAAAGTGGCTTGGGTGGTATGCCTTGCGCTGCGCGCTCGGCAACATGTTCACGGTAAGCTTCTAACACGAAGTAATCCTCTTTTGTAATGAAACGCCGGCCCTTTGCGGGCACAGGCAGTAATAACAGTGTAGTGCTGTTATCAGTATGGACTGGGTGGCCAGTTTATTATGCAACGCAATTCTTGTAGTCAAGCTAGCAAGGCATTGCGTGGAAAGGCATAGTGTAGGCGATATTAGTGTAGGTGAATATCCGTGCAAAAAACATGTACCTCTTATGCACCTCTAAAGACCTGTCATCGATAGCACCCACCTGTTATTTGGAGTGCAGATATTACCGCAAAAGACCGAAAGTGTCTAAAACGGCGGGCAGCAACAGGCTATATTGTACTAAATTGGCGTCTTTTGTACGTTTTGTTGGCTGGTGTTAAGGGTTTGTAGGCGAGGGCTGGCCTTGACGTGATGGTGCAGCAGCCCCAGCTTATTGTTGGGCACGCCGGGTGTATGACCGGTCAAGCGAGGTTTATTACTGAGCAAGTTAGGTGTGTGGCTGTATCGTGGGATGAAACGAGGGTGTTGATGGTTGGCCGCCTTATGGCGGCACGCGCTACGATGAGCGCGTGCGGTAGAGCTTATATATTGCGAGTGCTCGATTGCAGAGGCTAATTAAGCTTTAAGTCATTAAAAATTAACCGCTTGGCTAGGCAGTGCTTTTGCTGGTGCGGTGGCTGGGATGAGTTGCCATTGTTGGTTATTCCCACCCCAATAAGTCCACAGTCGCACTTGTGCGCTGTTATTGGTATTTAAGCCAAATAAGTCGAGTGATTTACCGCTAAAGCGTGAGGCGATCGAAACATAATTAGGGTCGGAATCACTAATGAGCCAATGTTGATTCCAGCTATCAGCGACCGCACCTGCGGTAACTTGTGCACCATCACTGGTTTGCCAATCTTTAATTTCTAGTGCACTTTGGCGGTGGCTCGTGATAGAGAAATAACCGTCTTTGCGCTTGGCGATGGTAAAGTGTTGCTCGGCATTGCCGGTGTAAGGCGCTTGTTGTAATGCTCCCTGCGCGTTAAGAGATAAGGCCTTCCCGCTATGGCGAGAGATAATGGCGTAGGCACCATCACTGAGCTCGGCAGCCGATTGAATAAACACAGGTGGCTTTTGAACTTTTTTAACCGCTACAGAGCATGTCGCGTTTTCGGTATTGTCTGCTACTCGGTTAAAGGCTCGCTCGCTACAGGTAAACGCGCCATTGAGAATTTTGTAGGCATATTGCCCTTGGCTGCCAAATGCGACCAAGCTTGATTTTGCGACAGCGCATGTTTGGCCATAAGAGCAAATAGCCACATAGCCTTCAGGGGTCGTGCTGTTGTCGGCTGCGTGCCCTTGGCTGCTGAGGCCCACTACGGCAGAGCCCAAGGCGCTAAACGTTAGCCATACATGAGCGCGCAAGGTGTTCTTTATCACATCAATATATTTGCGTGTTTTCAAAATCAGTCTTCTCCGCTTCCTATGCGGGCGCTTTCGCCCTGCATATATCCATTAATCAATATACAACAATCGTAGAGGGCTAGAAGCACCTTGCTCGCAGATTGGGGAATTGAGCACCTTTTTATAACGAAGTGCGTCACTTTGTTTGTGTTTTGTGCGTTTTGGCCGTTATGTAGGGTTAGGCCTTATTGTGGTGGCATGCTTTAAAGTATCAAGTGTATTGATATTGGTAAAGCAATCTTTCGGGTAATGATCGGTTAAGTCTATCGCTTGCGTATTAAGCTTTTGTAACACTTGCCTTAATGCCCAGTCTTTATGCTTCAATGCTTGTTGTACGGTACCTAAGCTATTTTTGTGCCATATACTGTGCGCGTAATGATGGCGTTTGTGATGTACGACGTAGAGCGCTTGAGTGGTGTGAAGGCTTTGGTGGGTGCTTATTGGGTCAGTAATCATTGGCTCGGTACTGATTGCATCAGCGCTTAATAGTTGATCAGCCCAGTCGCTAGGTACCCAAGGGGTATCGCAGGGCATTACGGCCAGCCATTGTAGGTGGGCTTGTGCAGATAGCCAAAGTAACCCTTGGTAGATCCCTGCCAGAGGGCCTTGAGTGCCGGCGTCGGGTAATTGGGTGTAGCGAGCCAAATAGGGCTGCTCATAGCAATGCGGGCCAGTACTGATTAGTGTGACACTTGCGCAGCTCAAGCCCTTTTTAAGGCTGTGCAGCAGCAGCGGCTGGCCGTCATATTCAACCAAGGCTTTATTTTGTAAGCCCATGCGTGTACTTTGCCCACCGGCTAACGCTAACCCAGCAAAAGGTATCTTTGCCGATCGCTGGCGGTTAGTCAGCGTGGGTTGCCTGGCTAGGTGTGTGTCAGTGGGCGGAGTATCAAGGCTCATCAATCGTTTTATTCTTATCGTTAATATGAGGTTAATATGGACTTGGAGTCTATACGGCGTGAATATTTAAAAGGCGGACTACGCCGTGACACTTTACACGATGACCCTAGGGTTCAGTTTGAGCGCTGGATGGATAATGCCATTCATTCGGAAGTCCCGGACCCTACTGCAATGACGCTCGCGACGGTGAGTGCAAGCGGTGAGCCAACGCAGCGTATTGTGCTATTAAAGCATGCCGATGAAAAAGGGTTTGTTTTTTATACTAATTATTCTAGTCGCAAAGCCTTAGATATTGCGGCCAACAACCAAGTGAGCTTACACTTTCCTTGGCATTTTATGGAGCGTCAGGTCAAAATTAATGGTTTTGCACATAAAGTGCCTGTGGCGGAGTCCTTAGCGTATTTTTTATCGCGTCCGCACGATAGTCAGGTTGCCGCATGGTCGAGCGAGCAGAGCCATGCGGTTAGCTCAAGGCAGCTACTCGAAACCCAATTTGCGCGAATGAAGGCGAAGTTCAAGCAAGGGCAGGTGCCTTTGCCCGATTTTTGGGGTGGCTTTAGAATAGAGCCTTATCGGTATGAGTTTTGGCAAGGTGGGGCAATGCGTCTGCATGATCGCTTTGAATATGTCAAAGAAAAAGTGAACTGGAAGATCCAGCGTTTAGCGCCTTAGGGACGATGCAATAATCGTTTATCCTATTAAGCGTAGGGTTTTGTGTTCTTGGCAGGGCGGGCCATGCTGGGCATGTAACGCTTTGAACAACGCAAGAAGAACAAAATCAGCATGATTGGATTACGTATTTTGCCTCGTTCCTTTGAGTGTAGGTGTAAGCGTTATGGCTGTGTGTTTTTGGCTTTGATCGCTATAGCGCTGAGTCTTGCTGTTGTACGCTCGGCAGTTTAAGGACCGGCGGTTAGCATCTAGGCGATAGGCGCCAATGCGGTCTGTTTATAATATGCCACCTTTTATATGAGCTTGTGGCATTGTTTTAGTGGAATACCGCGATTGATAGCGACTTTTATTTTATAAGGTAATACCCTTTATGCGTCATATGCGCACTATGCCAGAGGATGATAACGCACAGCCAAAATGGCGTGTTATTTCGCGAATTATCCCTTACTTGGCTGAGTATAAATATCGAGTATTGGCGGCAGTTATATTTCTCATTGCCGCCAAAGTGGTGAATGTTGCGGTGCCTGTGGCATTAAAACATGTCGTGGATGCGCTCGATGCCCCTCAAGATGTTCTGTTATTAACCTTGCCATTATGGTTGTTGCTTGGCTACGGCGCGCTACGCTTTTTAACCACCTTTTTAGGTGAGTTACGAGATGCTATTTTTGCGAGAGTGGCCGAGCGCGCTATGCGACGGGCTTCGCTAGAGGTGTTTGAGCATTTACATAAACTGGATTTAAATTTTCATTTATCGCGAAAAACAGGCGCATTAGCGCGAGATATCGAACGCGGTACAACAGGTATGAGTTTTTTACTGCGTTTTTTAGTTTTTAATATCGTACCGACATTATTCGAAATTACACTGGTGGCTGCTGTGTTGTGGCAGCAATTTAGTGTGCATTATGTGCTGGCAGTGATAGTCGCCATTATGGCTTATGTGGGTTTTTCTGTTTGGATTACTGAGTGGCGTACGCGCTTTGTTCGCGAGGCCAACGAGCAAGATAACCTCTCAAACAGTCGTGCTATGGATAGCCTGCTGAACTTTGAAACGGTTAAGTATTTTACCGCTGAGCGCAAAGAGGCTGCAGAATATGACTCGCACTTAGCGGCGTGGGAGCGCTCGCGACTCAAAAATCGTTTATCTCTGGCGGGCTTAAATAGCGGTCAAGCGCTAATTATTGCGGTAGCTGTGACAAGTGTCATGATCATGGCAGCCCAAGAGGTTGTGGCTGGCACGATGACGTTGGGCGACTTTGTGATGGTGAATGCTTTTATGGTTCAGCTTTTTATACCGCTGAACTTTTTAGGTTTTGTTTACCGAGAAATACGCCAAGCGCTGATTAATATTGAAAAAATGTTAGATTTATTAAGTCAAAAAAAGGGTGTTGATGATGCCGCTAATGCGACGCCACTAAAAATAGCAAAGGGATGTATTTGCTTTGATAACGTGCACTTTAGCTACCACCCTAAAAGGCCTATTTTAAAGGGGGCTAGCTTTGTGGTGGCTGCCGGGCAAAAGCTTGCTGTTGTGGGTAGCAGTGGTGCGGGTAAGTCAACGCTGGCCAAGTTGTTGTTTCGCTTTTACGATGTAAAGGCGGGTCTGATTAGCATTGATGGGCAGGATATTCGCACCGTGACGCAAAGCAGCTTGCGCCAAGCCATAGGCGTGGTACCACAAGATACGGTGCTGTTTAACGAGAGCCTGCATTACAATATTGCTTATGGTAATGCAGACGCTACCCAAGCCGATATTGACGAGGCTATTGAGCTGGCGAATTTAACCCACTTTATTGCTCGTTTGCCCGACGGGCTGGACACTCAAGTGGGTGAGCGTGGTCTTAAAGTGAGTGGTGGTGAAAAGCAGCGCATTGCTATTGCCCGAGTGCTGCTTAAAAAACCTCACATTCTCATCTTTGATGAAGCCACCAGTGCGCTCGATTCACACAGTGAAAACGCCATTATGGCAGCGATTAATCGCGTTGCTCAAGAGCGAACGACATTAATCATTGCGCATCGTTTATCAACGATTCGCGATGCTGACTGTATAGTGGTGCTCGATGATGGCGAGGTTGTGGAGCAAGGCGACCATGCGTATTTAATGCGTGAAAATAAACATTATGCTGCTTTATGGCGTGCGCAGCAGTCCTCGCGCTCTCGTGATAGTAGTGTGTAAAAAGCGTGCAATCAACGCATAAAAAGTGTGCAATAAAGGAAGTGCGTTAATGCATGAGACGTTTGTAGTGAGCCCGATAGCCGTTGTGCATTCTTGCTTCAAAGAAAAGTTTGGTATTCCGCGCCAGCCAGGTTTGGTGCCAGAGGCAAAAGCGGTCATTGAGTTGTTGCCTCCTTTTAATGTGCCTGAAGCAGTGGATGGGCTAGCGCTGTGCAGTCATATATGGGTGCATTTTTTATTTCATGCTAATCATCGTCAAAGCTGGAAGCCTAAGGTAAAGCCTCCGCGTTTAGGTGGCAATAAGTCGATGGGGGTGTTTGCTACGCGCTCACCGGTCCGCCCAAACCCGCTGGGTTTGTCGGTCGTGGCGCTAGAGGGGGTGTTGCTAGAATACCGTGGCCGTGCTGGTGTGTTTTTAGCAATTGCTGCGCATGATTTATTGGAGGGCACACCCGTTGTTGATATCAAGCCTTATCTGCCTTACGCCGATGCTTTAGTTGGGGCGCGCAATGACTTTGCACTGGCATCGCCTGAGTTGCTGGATGTGGGCTTTGCTGATGATGTTGATAGAGTGTTGACTCATACGCCAGAGCTCAAGCGGCTTATCAGTCAAGTACTTAGGCAAGACCCGCGCCCTGCGTATAAAAAAGGTCACTGCGAGGAGCGAATTTATGGTATGCGGCTCAACCAGTGGGATGTGCGGTGGCGTTATTTGACCCATGTGAGTGGTTCGCAGAGCATTCTGGTGACCGAGCTTGTGGCACACAATTGAGTCGTTTGTTTCGGGGGCGATGCTTATAGCGCCATTATTTTACGTGTTTAGCTTGCGCTCATAACGCGGACTAAATAAGATGTTGCAGTTATTGTTCAATGGGCTTAAGTGTGGCCTGGGTCGCTTATTTTTTCTTGACTTCTTTGTGTGATACACTCGGTAATATCGAGTTTTATTGTTAACGGGTTATGCGTGTGAGTGTTTAAATAACAGTTACAAATATCGTCACTATTGTAACTATTCAGAGGTGCCGAATTGGATGCTAATGAATCTTGACTGGGGCGCTCAAGCCATCTGTGGGCGCTATTTAAGCGCCTGCGGCACTTAAATGCCCAGAAAATAATTCATCAACACCCTATTAGGTGAGGTTTGTCAGTTTGGCTGAATAGTTACTCACTATTTTGTATGTTGCGGGCCTATTACGGCTTGGTTATCAACTTTGGTTATTCATGTTAAAAATTGAGACAAACACAAAAATTGTGTTGGTGTTATTGTGCATATCTGCATTGAGCATTGTATTGCATCGTGTGGGCGCTTTTAAAACATATTTTGATTTATTAGATGCCCGCCATGGCTTTAGTCCTGTGCCTAATAGTTTGACGCAAATCGATGCGATACCCAATGCCCGTGTTGATTACTCTGACGGCTTATTGCGTATGGATTGTACGGTTGTTGATTTAGAATTTTACCGTTATTGCGGTGTTTCGATTAAATTAAACGAAGACCCAAGGCAAGGCTTTGATTTTAGCCAGTACCGAAATATTTTATTGGATGTCGAGTATATACACCCCGATTCGGATCAGCCATTACTGTATCGCCCCATCCAAATGCTGTTTCGCAATTATAATGCGCATTACTCAACTGTTGATAATAATGCGTCACTAAAATACAACTCTATCCAATTGGTACCTACGGCAGAGTTACTGCAAAAACCTATTCCTATTGAATCGTTTCAGGTGTCTACATGGTGGATCAATGAATATGAGATTCCTTACGTTGACGCGCAGCCTGATTTAACCAATGTATCATTAGTCGAAATTGAAACCTCTGGCGTCACTAAGGTGGGTCGCTACCAGATTACTGTGAAAAAAATGGTTTTGCAAGGCAACTTGTTTTCTGAGTATAACCTTATTAAAGCGTTGCTTTTGATGTGGTTACTGGCGACGTTGTTTATGGTTAATCGCCAGCATCAAATCTTAAAAATCATGTCCAATCGTGACCCATTGACGAAGGTCATGAATAGGCGCGGGTTATCTCAGTGGCTGGGTAGGCATTTTGAGGGTGGCCCTAGGCCGTGTAATGTCGTCATGTATTACATCGATATTGATGACTTTAAAAAAATTAATGATAGCTATGGTCATGTAGTGGGTGATCGGTTGTTGTGTGAATTTTGTTCGGTGATTGAAACTGAACTGCATAAATTGAATATCAACGAAGTGGCAGGTGACTATTTACTGGCGAGATTGTCGGGCGATGAGTTTTCGCTAGTCTTTGAAGGTTTAGATGATGAGTATATTGAACTCATCGCTAACAAATTATTAGAGCGCTTTACGGATGTGATACTTGTTGGCGGGCTTGAGATTAAAATTAATGCGAGTGTAGGTATTTCTAAGGCATCGAGCGAAACAAATAGCTCCGCGGTACTAATGGGCAATGCCGATGCGGCCATGTATCACTCTAAAAAAAGCGGTAAAAACCAATATAAAGTTTTTGACAAAGATGTCTTTGAGGATATTGTTTTTAGGAAAAACATAGCCAGTGCATTGCGCGAGTCTATTAGTTGTGACTTGTTTTCAATTGTATTGATGCCCATATACAGCAGTCAAGGTTTAGCCATACGCGGCGGTGAGGTGCTTATTCGCTGCCAAGAGCCTTCACTCAGGCGTGTAGGGCCTGATGTCTTTATTCCTATCGCTGAAGAGTATGGTTTGATTCGCGATATCGACGCTTGGGTCATTGAAGCGACTTTTCAAAAAATTGATACCAATCGTGAATTATACGGCAGCCGGCAATTACTTTTTTGCATTAATATCTCTGCCTTGGAGTTGGTGAATAAAGGCTTCCCGCAGCACTTGAAGCGCTTGCTGTGCAAATATAAAATTAATCCGCATTGGATTGAGCTTGAGTTAACAGAAACCAGTTTGATCGATGTTGATGAGCAAAGTATTCAGCTGCTGCATGAAATTAGAGACTTAGGCGTTCGGCTATCTCTTGATGATTTTGGCACGGGCTATACGGCGTTTAATCAATTACTCAATTACCCTGTTAGTTGCTTGAAAATTGACCGCTCTTTTGTGGCGAGCTTATCGGACTTACCAAGCTCGGATTCGACAATGGTTGATGTCATATTAGGTATTGCTGAATCTTATGAGTTAAATGTCATTGCAGAAGGCGTTGAGAGTCAGGCGCAACTTGAATATTTGCAAAGTCGACAGTGTGAATATTTGCAGGGGTATTTTTTATCTAAGCCCATTGATTGGGAAGCTTTTGATGCGCTCTTGCAGAGACAGTAATAGATCGCAGTACTTATTGACGCACCCATTGCGGCGCCTCTGAATCCTAGAGTCAGTAGTAATGTATATTTTTTGATAACATTGAGTAGATTTATGTTGAGTTACCGACACGCTTATCATGCAGGCAATAGTGCAGATGTGTTAAAGCACTTTGTGATAGAGCGTATCTTGAACTATTTGGTACAAAAGCCTAAACCCTGTTTTTATTTAGATACACACGCAGGGGCTGGGCGATACGCATTGGGCGCTGCTATCGCGAATAAAACAGCCGAATACCAAAGTGGTATTGCCCAACTATTAAAAGCAGACAAGCCTCCTGAAGTGATGCGGCAATACCTGCAAGCTGTAAAAGCCTGTACTGCACAAACCGGTGAGTTGGCCTACCCAGGCTCGCCTTGGATAGCCAGTCATTGTTTGCGTGCAAGTGATCGCTTGGCTTTGTGCGAGCTGCACCCGCAGGATGCCCCTTTATTGATTGAAAACTTTAAACGCGATCGCCGGGTTAATGTATATTGTGAAGATGGTTTTACTAAAAGCTTAGCTTTGCTACCGCCAGCACAGCGGCGCGGTTTAACGGTTATTGACCCGTCTTATGAGGTGAAGGCCGATTATGATGATGTCGTGGAGCATATTAAAGCGTTGCATAAACGTTTTGCCACAGGGATTTATGCGTTGTGGTACCCCGTTGTTGATGCTGCGCGTATCACGCGTTTGGAGTCTCGCTTTAAGCAGGCAGGGCTTAAAAATACACAGTTATTTGAGCTGCAAACGTACAAAGGTGATAAGCCCGGCATGTACGCCTCGGGTATGATTGTTGTGAATGCGCCCTGGACCTTGAAAGCCGATGTTGCATTGGCATTGCCGTGGTTGGCTGAGGTGTTGGGGCAAGATGACAGTGCCACCTACCGTGCCGTTACTGTGTGCGCGGAGTCCTAGTCACACCAAAAATCTGGTCATACTCGATGTATGCGCGCTAAGCTTGCCCCAGTGTATTACCTTGTGACCGATTACCTTTAGCCCCCTTGCCATCGTAAAGGTGAGGGGTGTTGTGCTGCCCCCTGAGTATATTGAGCAAGCGCTCGTTAGTGACTTGGCTGCGAGCCATGGTTTTCCCGTTAATATCATTAGCCGCTTTACATTGTTTAAACAGGGATTGCAGGTGTTGCCATTGTTCTTGTAAACCTGTCTCATTCGCGAGCTCGGTAAAAGAATGAATCATGGCGTCTTGGGAGTTCTGCGTACTATTTTTGTAGTGGTTGACCCATTGAGTGCGAGTCATCGCACTTTGGTTGAGCTGGCTCAAGAGTGTGGATTTATCATTGATAATACTTTCTAGTGTCTCTGTATCTCTTGCGATAAGTGCGGTGTGTTCATGCTCGAGCAGCGAGATCAGTTGATTGCAGGCGCTAATATCACGTTCAATGCTTTTCAGTAAGCGCTCAGTATTTAAAGGGTTTGAAAAGTTCATGGCTTGTACCGTCAATTTTTTGCTATTAAGGGCTTTACTGTAAAAACCACAAGCGAAAATTGTGCCGCTGTTTTATGAGTTTGTAACTATTCAGCTCAGCTGATACACCTCATCTGGCGGGTGCTGATGGATTATTTTCTGGGCATTTAAGCGCCGGGAGCGCTTATATAGCGACCATGGATGGCTTGAGCGGCCCAGTAAATGATCCATTAGCGCCCAACTCCGGCACACCTGAATAGTTACATGAGTTACATGGGTTTTTAATAAGAGGCTAATGCGCTTAAAGTAACGCGGAGGTACGTGGAATACCCTAGAGTATTCTAAATGACACTACAGGTAGTGTTATGCGAGCGCGGTATTGTGCGGGTTTTTTGCGGCGGAGCGTGATTTTTTCTACCAGAGCCTTTACTCGCTATTATTGCGCGATAACAGCTTGTGCGTATTCAGAGGCGATAAGAGCCAGAGACTTGCGAGTTCGCTTAAAAGTCACTCAGCATTTTATCAGCAATATGGTTAGGGTCGGGTTGGTAGCCGCCACTGTCAATAGATTGTTTAATAGCATCAACCTTTGCGCGATTGATGTCGGGCGTTTGCGCGATGTTACTCTCTAGCCGGCTCATGGCTTTTGCCGCACCGCTGAGCGATACACTGTCATTGGGTGTAGTGCTGCGGCCAGATGTGGCAGCGCTTTGCGCCTCTTGCGAAGGTGATGTGACTTTGCCGCCAGCGTGTGCTGGTACGTTAAGGCGGTTTTTGCCGACGCCACCGGCGTTGGTATCAATAACCATGATATGTATGCCTCTATAGTGCGTGATACTTTGGCTTATGATGCTTTGGCTTATAATACTTTGGTTTATAATGCTTTGTTTGGTTTGTGATATTTTGCGTGTATACAAAGCGTGAAGCTCAAGTACCTGATGCTGTTGCTTGTTAGCCTGCTTACCCCCCTTAACGCCCGGCGTGCTAAAAACTTTAGCTTTTTTATTACCGTTAGCTTTTTTATTGTTGGTGCGCCGTGTGCGATGGCTATTTATCATTATAGTCTTATAAGTGAGAGGCTACTCTACCCGGTGCAATCACAAAGGCTTCAATAATACGTTTTGATTGCGTGTTTTTGACGCGTATTTGCTCACCCTCTTTTCCTTTTGATAGGGCAATAACAGTTGCCGCCACGGCCAGCCCTTGGATACTCGATTCGAGCGTGAGCTTATCGCCACGACTAATCATAATAGGTTTACTGATATGTGAAAGCCGAATAACACTGCCAGATGAAATATTACGTGTTACGGCGTTGCCTATTAGGGGCGCTGCTGTTTTTGCAAACCCAAATCTAAAGCTGCCGGTGTTGCGCTCTTCGGTGGTGATATCATCAAGTGTTAGTATTTCGCCTTTATAAATATCACGTGTTGTGGTTGCTACTGTTTGATAAATATCAATTTTGGCAGGGACAAAAATACTCCAAGGGGATTGCCCGTTACAGCTTATCCTTACGGTTATATTACTGGAGCGCTTTTTATTGCCGTTAATTTTCATGGCTGCTGGTATGTCGCATTTTGCCAGCTTTAGGCGCGGGTCTAAAGTCGCCACTGACACTTCAATGCGTGCTTGTTTGATTGAATTAGAATAATGTTGCATTAGCATTTGCGCGACTTGCTTTTTGAGGTGGTCGATGTTCTCAAGTGCTGCGTCTGTGGTGCTCGCATAAACCGCTGGTAACATCAAAAACAAGTGAGCTAGTAATATGTGCGTAATATATCGCGCCGCTTGCTTCAATGAATAGGAATTGAGAGTGAAACTAAAGTATTGCATGGCGTCTCTCCGTTAAGTGATTGTTGTCAGTCATGCTCGTTGTCAATTGCATGGCGGTATAGCGGGTTTTTGCGTGTTATCGGTTTTATAGCAATAGTTAAGCCTATGCTGCTGTGCGTTATTTTTATGTGTTTTTTTCGGGGTTTTCTTTGCGGTTCTGTCAACGGGAGGGGGGGTATCGTGAAAAAACTAGCGATTTTTTATGACGCTAGTGCTTGTTGCTGGCTATTTTTTAATAAAAGGTCATTGCGTTGACGCTCTTAATGTTTTTGGTCGTGCGATAGTGCGCAATAGGCTATTTAAAGCTTTTTATGACATATTTTTTAGCCAAAAGTATTCGGTAGTGACTAGAGTTAATGAAGGTATTAGCGTTTTAAATCTCTGCTTAGGAAAATAGGAGAAGTGTGTGGCGGGTGTATTAGATAGCGTCAATCAGCGAACGCAGTTGGTGGGCCAAAATCGTTTAGAGTTATTGTTATTTAGTTTGGGTGGCTCACAGCAATATGGCATTAATGTATTTAAGGTGAAGGAGGTATTGCAATGCCCAGCGTTAAATGAAATTCCTAAGCGCAATCCTGTTGTTCGTGGGGTGGCTCATATACGAGGCGGCACTATTCCGATTATGGATATGCGTCAAGCGATAGGGAGCATGCCGCTGGATAATATTTCTGAGTGTTTTGTGATTATTACGGAATATAACGGTTCTACTCAGGGGTTTTTGGTGAAGTCTGTTGAGCGTATCGTGAATATGAATTGGGGTGCTATTCATCCACCACCCAAAGGCGCAGGACGAGACAACTATTTAACGGCCGTGACAGAAGTTGATAATAAGCTAGTTGAAATTATTGATGTCGAGAAAATTTTAGCCGAGGTTTCGCCGTTAGCTGAAGATGTTAGTCCTGAAATTCTAAAAAGTTCGGGGGGGGCTAACTACGTCAATAAGCATGTTTTAATTGTTGATGACTCTACTATCGCACGTAAACAAATCCAAAAAGTTGTTCAGTCTTTGGGAATGTCGACCACCGTCAAAAAAGATGGCAGGGAGGCCTTGGAGTATTTGGAGTCGCTCTTGGCTGAAGGCAAAGACCCTGTGCATGAGCTGTTAATGATTATCTCCGATATCGAAATGCCAGAAATGGATGGCTATACCTTTACGGCAGAGGTGAGGGCTAACCCTCAACTGTGTAATATGCATATCATTTTACACACGTCATTGAGTGGTGTTTTTAATGAGGCTATGGTGAAAAAAGTAGGCGCCAATGACTTTTTAGCCAAGTTTCATCCCGACGAATTGGCTAAGCGTGTTAATCAGCGAGTTGATCAGGTGTGTGATGGCGGTGAGGAGGTTGTATAAAGTGGAGGTATTTAATGTATTTAGATTAGGTGCTGTTTGTGACTGAGCGCTCAAGACCGTTACTTAATGTGGGGGTAAACTTTACTGATGCTGAGTATCAAGAGTTTAGATTGTTTTTACAGCAATCTTGCGGTATTGATTTGGGCGAGGGTAAGGAGTATCTCGTAGCGACGCGCGTGCGTAGAATTTTAGCCCAAGAGCATATTAGCTCTTTGACGGGGTTATTAGTGTTATTGCGTTCGCCTACTCAAAGAGCGCTGCGTCAAGAAGTGGTCGATGCGATGACCACTAATGAAACCTTGTGGTTCAGGGATGCTTATCCTTTTGAGTACTTGAAGCGGCATATTTTACCCGTCTGGAGTGCTGATAATAAGGTGCAGCGGTCGTTCAAAATTTGGTCGGCGGCCTGCTCTTCAGGGCAAGAGCCCTATTCAATTAATATGATTATTGATGAGTATAATAGGCAATCTTTGGCGCGTAGCCGTATTGATGTGCGCATTACTGCGACCGATATATCGAGCGAGATATTAGCCACTGCGAAACAGGGTATTTATGATCGCCTATCGATTGCTCGAGGGTTAAGCCAAGAGCGCTTACAGGCCTATTTTAAGTCTACCCCTGATGCCCATTGGCAGGTTAAGCCATCATTACAGTCGACCATTCACTTTAAGCCCCTGAACTTACAAAGTGATAATTTTGGTTATGAATCGTTTGATTTGATTTGTTGTCGCAATGTGCTGATCTATTTTAATGCTGAGCTTAAAAAGCGTATTTTGCATAAAATTCATGCAGTTTTAGCGCCCGGCGCGTTACTTTTTTTGGGGGCATCTGAAAGCGTCAGCGGCGCTGAAGAGCTGTTTGAAGTGGTTAATTGCCGTCCAGGTATCGCCTATCGTAAACTCTAGGCCTAGCTTATCGAAAAGGCTAGGTCTTCGAGCTATCGCACTCTTTGCTGTCAGCACCTGTGAATAGCTACATTACAGTAATTAGTCTATAGCCCTATCAAGGTAAGCGATCATTCAGTCCTTAGACTCCGCCATATTGCTCAAATCCGACGTTAAAAAATTGCCTGCAAATTTATCTT
>CANLTI010000052.1 GCA_947494095.1 uncultured Pseudomonadales bacterium | reverse complement strand
CCCTTATTAGACATTGCAGGAGCATAATGTCGAGGAGAGGAAGCAGAAAACAAGTATTATTGGATAATGTATTTTTTTCTTCGTCCCTTAGCCTTAAAAAGTAGCCATTATGCTCTGCATGCATTTTGGTTAGTGGGCTTTCTAGTTCTCGACTTGATCAAATAATGAACATGGCACGTTCTTGGCTTTATGTCTAGTGATGACAAAAAAACGGCAATTGTTTGCCACTTTTGGAACACTGATCATTACCTTAATTGATTCATTATCTTACTTAGCATCAGGAGATGTTTTATGGCTGTCGCACAAACCCAGGCTGCCTTAGTCATGCAAGAGCAGGCCGAGCAACTCACGTCACACCAAGTGATTTCGTTATTAATGGATGGAGCTATTGAGCGCGCGAGTGGCGTGATCATGGCTATCCACTCAGGGAATGACGAAAATCGAACAATATTGGCCGCTAAACTTAAAGCTATTATTAATGGCTTGCGTGAGAGTTTAGATTTTAAATTAGGCGGCACTGTCGCCGAAAATTTAGCCGCGCTATACGATTATATGATTGAACGGCTGAGCGTCACAGAGGGTGACCCTGCTGAGCAGTTAGAGGCAGTGACAGAGACACGGCGTTTAATCGCAGAGGTGAAAAGCGGCTGGGACAATATGGACTTGCAGGTGCCAGATATGGCCCAAGGCGCGTAAAGTAATCGCCTACACTTTGGCGTACTTTTAGGGTAACTATTCAGCCGAACACCCCCCCTCTTAACATTAACAGGGTGCTGATGGGTTATTTTCTGGGTATTTAAGCGCCGGGAGCGCTTATATAGTGACCATGGATGGCTTGAACGGCCCAGCAAATGATTCATTAGCGCCCGATTTCCGCACCTCTGAATAGTTACCTTTTAGGTTAAGTATGAGTTGTAGCCGTGAATAAAAAGCTAAGTGCGATTGGGTACTTAGCTTTTTTGGTTGCTCTATGCTGTAGTCAGATGATTTTATGAGCAACATAGAGCGCAGCGTGTGCTTTTTTAAAAATCGGTTAGAAACAAAAAATTCCTTATAAGCTCTTTACCGCCTTCGCTTGCAAAGGACTCGGGGTGATATTGTATGCCGTAAATAGGATATTTTTTATGGGCGACAGCCATGATTTCAATAGCCTTACTGGCAGCGATAGCCTCATTAACATTTGCGTGCTTACCGACCAGTGCTGTTATCGTTAGGTCGTTAGGTAAGCTTGCTGGCTCTGCCATAAGTGAGTGATAGCGCATGATTTCGATATGATTGGGGATGTCGTTAAATAGACCGGTTTTAGTGTGGGTGATAACGCTGGTTTTACCGTGTACAGGTAAAGCATTTTTAACAATCTTACCGCCAAAAATATGGACAATGCCTTGCATACCCAAGCAGACACCCAGTATGGGTATAGTCTTGCCGAGCTCACGAATCACTTCTGCGCACACACCAAAATAAGTCGGGTTATCCGGCGAGCCAGGCCCAGGTGAAATAATAATGCGATCGGGCTTTAGGTGTGTGATTTCTTGCAGTGTTAAGGCGTTATTGCGTACAACTTGCAATTCGAAGGGCGTGGTTTTTTGGATGTGTTGTTCAGCGCTTAAAATTTCTCCGACATACTGATAAAGGTTGTAAGTAAAGGAGTCAAAGTTATCAATAATTAAGACTTTCATGATTATTCCCCTTTAATAAATAATTTAAGAACATTGTTGGTTCCAGCAAACTTTCGTTGGATTTCTAGGTATTCATCTTCGGCGTTAGAATCATAGACATTACCGCCGCACGTTTGCACATAAGCATACTGGCCGTTAGCAAAGACTGTGCGAATCGGTATGGCAAACGTACAGTCGCCATTAAAACCAAAATGGCCCACTGCGCCGCCATAAGGCCCTCGGCCTTCAGATTCTTGCTGATTAATAATTTGCATGGCTTCAATTTTAGGGGCGCCGGTTAAAGTGCCTGCTGGAAAGTTACTGGCCAAGGCCGAAAACATATCGTGTTCATCGGCCATAATGCCCACAATTTCACTTGAAATATGCTGCACATGGCTAAAGCGTTTGATGTCCATTAGGTTGCGTACTTTAACGGTACCAAATTGCGCAACGCGGCCAATATCATTGCGATGTAAATCAACGAGCATGTTGTGCTCTGCAATTTCTTTGGGGTCATTTAATAGGGCTTTGGCAAGTTCACGATCTTCTTCGGGTGTGGCGCCACGTTTGGTGGTGCCGGCCAGTGGGTAGGTTTCCATTTCGCCTTGGCGCAAGCGAAATAAAAGTTCGGGGCTGGCGCCGATAATTTTTTGTTCACCAAATTTTAAATAATACATTTGAGGTGATGGGTTCGACTCGCGTAGCGCTTGGTAAATATTAATGGTGTCGCCATCGAGCTCGAATAGGGTTTTAAAACCCACCTCGCACTGGAATATTTTGCCTTCAACAATATCGCCCTTTATTTTAGCAACCGCCTCAGCGTGTTGCTCGCGAGTCATTGTATCACCAAGGCGCGTAATGCTCAGGGCGCCATCACCGGAATAGGGCCTATTAATTAGCGCCTCGATGTCACTTAGGCGGTTGTCCTGATAATAAAAGTACGAAACTTCGCCGGTCATTTTGTCCAGTATTAAGCCGTCTTCATACAAGCCGAATTTAAAGGCTTCAAAATGATCACTGTGTTGAATGGAAAGGGAGGGCTCAAAATAGTTCATGGCGTCGTACCCTAAAAAGCCTGTCAGGCCGCCAGAGTATTTACGTGAAATAATATTTTGGGGAATAAGCTCACGCAACAAATAATACGGATTGTCGCTGAGATGGGTTTCAACGGTGCCATCAGTGCTTTGAATACTCAACGTGTTAGCTTCAGCCCAAATAAGCTTGGTGGGCGCAAAGCCAATAATAGAATAGCGTGAAATATGGCTGTCTTCGCCCAGTGATTCCAAATAAAAGCAGGTGGTATAGTGTTTTTCTATTTTTTTAAAGAGCTCAAAAAAATCATCAACACCTTGAATGTTAATGTAATGTGGTTTGCGAGGAATGACGTGTTTCATGATGATTGATCCTTAAATTTACCGGCTTTGAGCTCGCGTGAGCCACGCGTGACGGTGGCGATACCTACGCCGAGTTGTTTGGCGATTTCACGCTGAGTGACACCGGCTTTTAAAAGACGGGCAATTTCTAAGCGGGTGGCTATGGACAAAAGCTCTGATGGGGTGAGTAAAGCCTCAAGTGCTTGAGTCATTTGTGCGCAATTTTGTGCGGCACACAAATGCTCCACCAATTGTGTATGGCGTTGTTGAGTTTTTGCTGCTTGCTGCGCAGAAGCGTTTGGTGTGGTCAAGGGCATAGAGTGTCTGCAATAATGTACTTGTGTGCTAGTACGTTATTGCAAGAGGCGGCAAAGGTCAAGTCTTCATAATAAAAATGTTTGGTGGCGATACTAGCTCGCCTACCGCTACCCTAGAGCGCTGATGTAAAGCGCAAGGGGCGCTTGAGGTTGCTCATAGCCAATAAAGAAATCAGCACCGTTTTGCAGGTGTTTATAGGCCTCATCGGCACTATCGCAGGCAATAATATGCGTATTAGGGTATTGCTGCCTTAATAGTGGGTACAAATCCATGAAGGAGTCATCGGCATTCACAAACACAAAGCAGCGCATGGGTGTTTTTTCGGCGGTATTGAGAGCTATTTTAGGTGTGTTGAGGTTGTGGCAATTAAAGCCTTGCGCGGTAATATACTCAGCCAGTGAATCGGTATCGGTTGAGCCAATAAGCGCAATATTATTATTGCTTTGCTCGCTGGGTGTGATGTCGGATGAGTTAAATAAATGCCAAAAGCACAGCTTAAAGTCGGCCAGTGTTGCGGGTTTATTGAGCCAGTGAACATAAGGGTTGGCCGCAATTTCGGCAAACTCGGGTGAGGTGTGCGCGTTAGCGGGCCCCATAATCACTTGAGGAATGAGTTTACACTCCGACTCGTTGAGTAATGTGCGGCTAAAGTCGGCGCTTGCCTTGGGGTCGGCATGGGTGTGAAAAACGATAGCGTTAAAGGGGGTGTTGTTGCTAATGGCCTTGCGCAGTTCGGGTAAGGCGCGTTTTAATTGCGATTGTGTAGTGACTTGAATACCCAGCAAGCTAAGCTCTTGGCGTTTGGTATCTAATACCCGTGGGTTTTCGTGGATCAGTAATATGCGCTTGCCTTTGAATTCGGGGGGTTGCGAACTGGGCTCGGTTGCCGTGGTGCGGTTGGGGTATTTGGCGCGGTAGCACAGCTGTGTACTTTGATTGTTTGCGCTGATGTTGAGGTCGCCATCTTGGGCTTCGGCTAGGCCGATTGCTAGAGCAAGCTCGAGGTTGAGTTGAACCCCTGTCGCTTGTTGGGCATTAAAGAGTGTACGTTGCCCGTTGGGTTGATGGTTGACAAGAATATGTAATTCCCCAACTTTGCCCCGTTCTTGCATATAGTCGATATCAACAAATAAGGTACCTTCGTCTAGCTGCGTGATGGCTGATTTCATCATGCCTTGCGTGATTTGCGTGAGGCGCGCGGTATCGCCTTGAATCAAATGAGGCATATTATGCGATAGCGATAGCTCAATATCGATACGCTTATCAGCCGCTTCGCTAGCAAATTCGGCGATCACAAATTGTAAGAGTGCACGCGAATTAAATATTTTCTCTTCAAAGTCTATTTCTTTGATCAATATTTTATAAAAATCACTGACGTTGGTATGCAGTTGCTTGAGGCGAGGGCGCTTGTTGCTGGTTTGGGCCGCGTGACCGTTAAACAGTGGTGCAATACTGGCCGCAGCGTGCTCTTCTGGGGCGGGAGTCTCATCGCTTCGGGGTGCGCGCTTTGTATTGAGCAGCTCTTCTAGCTCTTGCTTGAGCAGTAGCATGTAGTCGCGGTGTAATTGGGCGGTGGCGCGCGTATCGCGCTTTTCTTCCTCTAAGGATTCAGTTTTGCGTGCTAGCAAGGCGTTGGCCTCTAGGCGGTCCCAATAATTGTCGGCAATTTGTTCGCACTGGTGGTGCAGCAGCCAAATAAAGAAGAACACAACAATAGCGTAAATAACACCGGTTGTTTCGCCGGTAAAGAGTAAGCAAAAGGCGCCAGGCACTAAGCCGAGCGCTTGGTAAATCGTTAAAAATTGTTTGTACGGTGCGAAGGCGTTGGCGGTCATGGAAAAGAATACGATGGTATATAACCACAGCAGCGGGCCCTCGTCGTTAATACCTACAACAAGTGTTTCGATGGCAATAATTAAGCCCCACCAGCCTGCACCTAAAAGTGTGGCGTAAAAGTAGCGAGTACGCCAAAGGCCGGGTGCGCGTGGGTAAATGGCTTCAAAGCGAAACAGCAAATACCCCCTGAGCAAGGTGGTAATTAGCAGGCCAATAGACAGTGTAATGGCGATGCTGGGCCGCAGGTCGATAAAAGTCCCGACGGCCATACACAGCAGAAAAATAACAAAGTTACTGATCAAACCTCGCCGGCTATACTTAGCCATGCGTTCATCGGTTTCGCGAATAATTTGACGATTTTTTTGTATTTTAAGATGCGGCGTAAAAAAACTGAACATGTCAAAGCCTTGCCAAAAGTAATGCGGGGATTCTACCCGAAAAATGCCAGACCACAAAAGCTCAGCGACCGCAGCGAGTATGCAAACAACAATGGGCCAAAAAGGCCCATTGTTGTTTGCATGTTTGAGCCCATAAAAAGCCTATGGGCTCAAACGTTGATGGCTTCTAAAGCGTCGAGGACTGAGGGCTAAAGCTTGCTGGTCAGCTCGGGAATTACATCAAACAAGTCGGCCACAAGGCCGTAGTCGGCGACTTGAAAAATAGGTGCGTCTTCATCTTTGTTGATAGCTACAATGATTTTAGACTCTTTCATGCCCGCCAAATGCTGAATGGCGCCCGAAATACCGACGGCAATATAAAGATCAGGGGCGACGATTTTACCCGTTTGGCCCACTTGCATGTCATTGGGTACAAAGCCGGCATCAACGGCAGCGCGCGAGGCACCAACGGCACCATTGAGTTTATCGGCTAAAGTGTATAAGAGTTCAAAGTTTTCGCCATTGCCTAGGCCGCGGCCGCCAGAAATCACAATGTTAGCTGCTGTTAGTTCGGGGCGATCAGATTGGGCGAGTTCTTCGCTAACAAACTCAGCTAAACCGCTAGCACTACCTGCCTCGAGGGTGCGTGTTGAGGCTGAGCCGCCAGTAGCTGCAACCGGGTCAAACGAGGTGGTGCGCACAGTCATCACTTTGATGCTATCGCTCGACTCTACTGTCGCAATGACGTTACCGGCATAAATAGGGCGCTCAAACGTATTGGCATCTAAAACGTTTTGAATATCAGAGATAGCCTGAACGTCTAAAAGTGCGGCAACGCGAGGCAGTAAATTTTTGCCTGTTGTGGTCGCCGGTGCTAAAACATGCGTGTAATCACCAATGTTCGCTTGAATAATAGGCGCAATATCTTCGGGGAGTTGATGTGTTAAATAATCACTGTCGGCGACCAGTACTTCGGTCACGCCGCTAGCGGCTTGCGCTTGGCTAACTACGGCGCCACAGTTGGCGCCTGCAACTAATATATCAATGGGCTGGTTAAGTTTGGCTGCTGCCGCTAGGGTATTGAGCGTAGCAGGCTTGAGCTGTTGATTGTCGTGCTCTGCAATAACGAGGGTTTTCATGCAATCACCTTAGCTTCGTTTTTAAGTTTTTCAATTAGGGCATCGACGTCGGCCACTTTGATGCCCGCTTGGCGCTGGGCAGGTGGTGCGGTTTTAACGAGCTTAACGCGCGTGGCGCCATCAATACCCAATTCATCAAGGGTGAGGGTGTCGAGAGGTTTCTTTTTGGCCTTCATAATATGAGGGAGCTTGGCATAGCGTGGCTCATTGAGACGTAAATCGGTTGTGATCACCGCTGGCAGTTTCAGTTTAAGTGTTTGCAAGCCGCCGTCAATTTCGCGGGTGACATGTGCGGCACCGTCAGCGATTTTAACTTCAGAGGCAAAAGTTCCCTGGCCTACATTCCAAAGAGCGGCAAGCATTTGGCCGGTTTGGTTGTTGTCGCCATCAATAGATTGCTTGCCAAGCAAGACAATTTCAGGTGCCTCTTTATCGACCAGTGCTTTTAAGCACTTGGCAATCGCTAAGGGCTCTAGGTTGGTGGCCGCATCGATATGAATCGCGCGGTCAGCGCCTAATGCCATGGCGGCGCGCAATTGCTCGTGACACTTGGCATCGCCGATCGAGACGACGATAACCTCAGTGGCGACGCCTTGCTCTTTGAGGCGTACAGCCTCTTCAACGGCGATTTCGCAAAAAGGGTTGATAGACATCTTGGCGTTGGTAATATCAACATCGGTGCCATCACTTGTTGGGCGTACTTTTACGTTGTAATCGACAACGCGTTTGATCGGTACGAGTATTTTCATCCGCTGTAAACTCCTGTGTTTTAGAGAGGTTAAGTGCGCGTGTAGCGGTGCGAGCTTAACGGGTTAATGTAACCGTTGTGGTGGCGCATTATGTTTTATCAAGTATAGACACCAGAACCAAAGGCCAAAATGACAAATAACGTCAACCCCTAAGGCCCATTGCCCATCCTGAGCATTCATTGGCTGCGCGGTTGTGTCGTTGACTAGCGCACTTTCACTGGCGCGCATATACTCACGGTATCTTAATCAATGCGCAAGTTGTGCGTTGGCGTCCTTTAAACTCGCTAAATGAGGGTGTTATGTCATCTAACCCAACGAATCAAGACACTAACGATCAGGTCCCTGAGCGTGAATCTATGCCCTACGATGTAGTGATCATAGGCGCAGGGCCATCGGGCCTTAGTACGGCTTGTCGACTAAAACAGCTCGATCCCGAGCTGAGTGTATGTGTCCTTGAAAAAGGCTCTGAAGTCGGGGCGCATATTTTGTCGGGTGCCGTGATAGAGCCGCGCGCCCTTGAAGAGCTATTTCCTAATTGGCAGGCGCTTGGCGCGCCATTATCGACGCCGGTCACCGAAGATAAAATATTACTGCTCCAAAAAAACAGCGCAAAAGCGATACCCGCCTTCTTGGCGCCTAAAACGTTGAATAACCATGGCAACTATATTGTTAGCTTAGGTAACGTATGTCGCTTTTTGGCTGAGCAAGCTGAAGAGCTGGGTGTTGAGATCTTCCCAGGCTTTGCCGCCAGTGAAATTTTATACAATGAGCAAGGCGCAGTGATGGGTGTCGCCACAGGCGATATGGGGATCGGTAAAAACGGCGAACAAAAAAACAGCTATGCCCAAGGCATGGAGCTGCATGCTAAATTTACCGTTTTTGCCGAAGGTTGCCGTGGGCACTTAGGTAAAGAGCTTATTAGTCACTTTGAGTTAGATAAAGGCAAAGAGCCACAACACTACGGTTTAGGTATTAAAGAGCTGTGGCAGGTCGACCCGAGCAAAGCCAAGCCAGGTCTTGTGGTGCACACCGCAGGCTGGCCATTAAATGAGCATGGTGCTAACGGCGGTGGCTTTTTGTATCACCTAGAAGGCAATCAGGTGGTGGTGGGTTTAGTGACCGATCTGTCATACTCTAACCCTCATTTAAGTCCTTTCGATGAGTTTCAGCGCTACAAGCATCACCCCGAAATTGCGCAATATCTAGAAGGCGGTGAGCGTATTGCGTATGGCGCACGCGCGATTACTAAAGGCGGCTTGCAAGCACAGCCGCAAATGCATTTTGCTGGCGGGTTGCTCGTAGGCGATGATGCCGGTACGCTAAACTTTGCGAAAATCAAAGGCAGCCATACCGCGATGAAGTCGGGTCTTGTGGCGGCCGAAGTGTTGCATGCTGCCTTGACCGCTCAAAAAGAGCATTGCGATCTTCCTGAATACGCCAGTGCTTATAAGGCGTCTTGGGCCTATGAAGAGCTGCATGCGCAACGCAATTTTGGCCCTGCACAGCATAAATGGGGCAATATACTCGGTAGCGCTTATGCCTTTATCGATATTAATATCTTTGGTGGCAAGCTTCCGTGGACGTTAAGCGACCCGATTCCCGATTACGCCACGCTGAAAAAAGCGAGTGAAGTGCCTGCTATTACGTATCCTAAGCCCGATGGTAAATTGAGCTTTGATAAGTTATCTTCGGTGTTTTTATCGAATACTAACCACGAAGAAGACCAGCCGGGCCATTTAAAGCTGATCGATAGCACTATTCCTATAGCGCGTAATTTACCCGAGTTTGATGAGCCGGCTCAGCGTTACTGTCCGGCAGGGGTGTATGAGATCGTGGGTGAAGGCGCCGATAAGTGCTTGCAAATTAACGCTCAAAACTGCGTACACTGTAAAACATGCGATATCAAAGACCCTGCACAAAATATTACGTGGGTCGTCCCAGAGGGCGGCGGCGGCCCTAATTACCCTAATATGTAGTAGAAGTAGACGAGCCCCAGCTTGGCTGGGGTAGTGTCGGCTGTGCACTTTAACGGGCTTGCTGGTAGTAGTTGTCATAGACTGTTTGCAGCTCGTGTGCTGTACGCAACCTTTTGACGGCCTCAAAAAATACTTTTGCTTCGGGGTAGGTGCGCTGTAAGTACATTAGCCATTGCTTAAGACGGTTACCGGTGTACTTAGGCGGGCATTGCGCTAAGGTTTTTTGGTGGTAGTGCCATACCTTGGGCAAAATACATTGC
Organism: uncultured Pseudomonadales bacterium; assembly: GCA_947494095.1. GTDB lineage: Bacteria > Pseudomonadota > Gammaproteobacteria > Pseudomonadales > Cellvibrionaceae > Marinagarivorans. Next base: position 22,041 of record CANLTI010000052.1, on the reverse strand, counting down.
CATGACATAAAGGTGTAGGGTTCGCCCTTCATGTGTTGTTTGCCTGCAATGGCAAGGTCTGGGCGTGCGAGTAAGCCGCGGCCTAGCATAATGTCGCTGCAACCCGACTCGGCCATGCACTGGGCGATATCTTCGGGTGTCCACATTTCACCGTTGGCAATCACGGGAATATTAATAGCCTCGCGAACCTCGCCAATAGCGCCCCAGTAGGCAGGGGGTTTGTAGCCATCCACTTTTGATCGGCCATGCACAAAGAGCTCTTGAATACCGCCACCGGCTAAAGCCTGAGCTGTATCAATATAACCCTCGCGCGCATTAAACCCTAAGCGCATTTTTGCCGTAACAGGGATATGGCTCGGTACGGCTTGGCGCACAGCGGTGGCAATATCATGCAATAAATGAGGCTCTTGTAATAAGCAAGCGCCACCACGGCTGCGGTTAACTGTTTTGGCAGGGCAGCCAAAATTAAGGTCAATGCCGATGGCGCCTAATGCAGCAATTCGTGAGGCGTGACTTGCCAGCATGGCAGGTTCACTGCCTAACAGCTGGACGCGTACAGGGGTGTTAATGGGGCTGTTGATCTCTGGGCATAAACGGTGAAACACGGCGTCAGGTAAGTGGCTATTGGACACTCGTACAAACTCGGTGACAGCCATGTCAATACCGCCAAGTGCACTATAAAGTGCCCGAATATTATGGTCGACAACGCCTTCCATAGGGGCTAAAAAAATACGCATACATACCCGTGGGGCGCTGTGAATAGGGTGTCAATTGTAACATGCAGCGCTTGCTTAATCGCAAAAATGACAAGTATTTGATTTGAAAAGTGCGTTGAGTTTGTGTCATTGTGCGCAGCGCAAGAACCGTTTTATTGACGATTGCCCTTATTAGGTGCGACCTTTATTCAACAGTACTGGTAGCATTACGCCAGTCTTTGTCCTGATTTAGTCGTCTATCGAGGCATAAGGCCAAATTATGGGTGTCTTTAAGGACACCTTGCGACTAAAAGCTTCACTGATGCTGGCATTTTAGCGTTTAATTTTTGAGCGTTAGAGCAATGAAGTGTCGCGTTTGCCCGTGTTTGAGGTAGAATATGCCCGCTTTTTGCAAGGCCGCCTATTTTAACGGGTACGCCATTGAGTGTTTTACGCAATAGTAAAACGAACAGTCATTAACAGTGTAATCGGGCTTGAGCCCATAACTGCGGAGTTGATCATGCAGCAATCAATTATGGCGCAAGGCGCTGACCTGATGCTTTTTGGCATGGGCGCGGTGTTTGTTTTTTTAACGCTTTTGGTGTTTTGTACACGCTTTATGAGCTGGGCAGTGAATCGCTTTATACCTGAGCCTGAGCAAGTCATCACGCCATTAGCCCCTTTGCCGTCGGTGGTCAGTACAACCGACAGTATTGAGCCTAAAGTCTTAGCGGCTATACACGGTGCGATTAGTCAGCATCGCGCTAAGCAAGGTTTATAACAACGCTTCATTCAGCACGCTATCATGCACGGTTATATCCGCCAAGCAGTGGGGCCTCACGGTGTGATAAGCGGCCGATGAAGTCTTAATATTTGCGTTGTATACAGTGCACATTAGTGAACATTAAGCTCGCACGCTTATCGTGTTAGGTCGCCGTCTTGTTGGCGTCACATCAATAATTTAATGCTGTTGTGCGACTTGTGCCTGAGCTTTTAGGTTATTTAATTTGCTGTCGCACCCAAATTTGTAGAGATATCACTATGACCACCCTGAAAAAACCACTAGGTATTACCGACGTTGTACTACGTGATGCGCATCAGTCTTTATTTGCTACGCGCATGCGTTTAGACGATATGCTACCGATCGCCGAGAAACTGGATAAAGTTGGATTTTGGTCATTGGAGACTTGGGGCGGAGCGACTTTCGATAGTTGTATTCGCTATTTGGGCGAAGATCCGTGGGAGCGTATTCGTGCACTTAAAAAAGCGATGCCCAATACCCCGCAATCTATGCTGTTTCGCGGGCAGAATATTTTAGGTTATCGCCACTATGCCGATGATGTCGTGTATAAATTTGTCGAGCGTGCTGCCGCCAATGGCGTGGATGTGTTCCGCGTATTTGATGCGATGAACGATATGCGCAATATCGAAACTGCACTCAAAGCGGTCAAGTCGACCGGTAAGCATGCACAAGGGACTATCTCGTACACCTTAAGCCCCGTGCACACGCTAGAGACTTGGATTGCACAAGGTAAGCAAATCGAAGATATGGGGGCAGACTCGATAGCGATCAAAGATATGGCCGGTCTTTTAAAACCCTATGAGGGTTACGAGCTAGTTAAGCGCTTAAAAGAATCGTGTGATATTCCGATACATTTACATGCCCATGCCACGACAGGCTTGGCACACGCCACGATACTCAAGTGTGTCGAGGCTGGCATTGATAATGTCGATACCGCTATCTCATCAATGTCTATGACTTACGGCCATAGCCCCACTGAAACACTCGTGGCTATCTTAGAAGGTACCGAGCGCGATACCGGCCTCGACCTGGCATTATTACAAGAGATTGCACTGTACTTTCGCGATGTACGCAAAAAGTACGCAAAATTTGAAGGCGCACTCAAAGGTGTTGATGTGCGTATTTTAACCGCGCAAGTACCCGGCGGCATGCTGACTAACATGGAAGGTCAGCTCAAAGAGCAGGGCGCAGCTGACCGTTTAGACGAAGTGCTAGATGAGATTCCACGGGTACGCGAAGACTTAGGCTTTTTACCGTTAGTGACACCGACCTCACAAATTGTGGGTACTCAAGCGGTGATTAATGTTTTGAGTGGAAAGCGTTACGCCAATATTACCAACGAGACACAAGGTGTATTGCGGGGCGAGTATGGCGCAACACCTGCGGCGGTCAATAAAGAGTTGCAAGCGCGAGTACTTGACGGCGCCGAGCCTATTACATGCCGACCAGCCGACTTACTCGAGCCTGAACTAGAGCGCTTGACAAAAGAGTTACAAAAAGAGGCTAAAACGCGCGGTATCACCTTGGCCGAGGGTGATAATGCCATCGATGACGTATTAACGTACGCGTTATTCAATCAAATTGGCTTAAAGTTTTTAGAAAACCGCAATAACCCTAGCGCCTTCGAACCTATACCGACCGGGAGTGAAACCTCCGTGGTCAAGGCTGATAACGGTGAAGAAATTTACACCGTGGATGTGGAGGGCCAAAGTTACACCGTGACAGTCAATAATGGTGGTGATTTAACAGGAATTGTACCGGTTGGTGGTGCTGCTGCAACACCTGCCAGTGGCAGTGCTGGTGCCGGCGCACCCGTTAATGCGCCGCTAGCGGGTAATATTTTTAGGGTGCTGGTCACACCTGGCCAGCAGGTGACAGAAGGCCAAACGCTGATTGTGCTCGAAGCGATGAAAATGGAAACCGAAATTAGTGCACCCACTGCCGGTGTTATTGGTGCGGTGAATGTCAGAGATGGCGATGTTGTGACTGTTGGCGATACTTTGCTAACCATCGCTTGAGGCTTATAGAACTATGGAAAATTTATTAGGGTTGTGGTTTGAATCTGGTATTTACCAGATAACTCTGGGTCAAGCGGGCATGATTGCCATTTGTTTAGGCCTTTTGTTTTTAGCCATTCGCAAAGGGTTTGAGCCTTTGCTTTTAGTGCCTATTGGGTTTGGTGGTGTACTGGCTAACATCCCTGGTGCAGGCTTGGCCTTCAGTGCTGCCGAAAATGCTATTTTGGCCGGTGATCCAGCTTTTTTGGCTGAGGTGGCTCGAATGTTGGGTGCCGAGGTGGGTGCAACAGCCAAAGAGCTTGTGCATTTGTACGGCTCTTCGGGGTATGAAACACACCATCATTTAACCGAAATCGCCGCTGCACAAGATTTTCATGATGGCATGTTGTATAGCTTTTACACCGTGGCTATTGCCAGTGGTGTGGCGCCGTTACTGATTTTTATGGGGGTGGGCGCCATGACCGACTTCGGTCCACTACTGGCCAACCCTAAAACGTTGTTTTTAGGTGCCGCAGCGCAATTTGGTATTTTTGCAACAGTGCTGGGCGCGGTAGGCTTGAGCGCGCTAGGTATTATGGATTTCTCGATTGCTGATGCTGCTGCTATTGGTATTATTGGGGGCGCCGACGGTCCAACCGCTATTTATGTTGCCAGTAAGCTAGCTCCTGATTTGCTCGGTGCGATTGCGGTGGCGGCCTATTCGTATATGGCGCTGGTGCCTTTAATTCAGCCACCCATTATGAAAGCGCTCACTAATAGTGAAGAGCGCAAAATTGTCATGACGCAGCTGCGTCCTGTAAGCAAACGCGAAAAAATCTTATTTCCGTTAGTGTTGTTGGTGTTGGTGGCGTTAATTTTGCCATCGGCTGCGCCTTTGCTAGGCATGTTTTGCTTGGGTAACTTAATGCGCGAATGCGGCGTGGTTGATCGTTTAAGTGATACTGCACAAAATGCATTGATCAATATTGTGACCATCTTTTTAGGGCTTTCTGTGGGCTCTAAGTTAGAAGCTGATAAATTCCTCGACCCTAAAACCTTGGGTATTTTGGTCTTAGGTATTGTGGCTTTTGGTATTGGTACGGCATGCGGCGTATTAATGGCTAAGTTGATGAATAAAGTCAGTAAGCAGAAAATCAATCCGCTTATTGGCTCGGCGGGGGTTTCGGCGGTGCCTATGGCGGCGCGCGTGTCTAATAAAGTAGGGCTTGAGGCCAACGGCCAAAACTTTTTATTAATGCATGCTATGGGCCCCAATGTCGCGGGGGTTATTGGCTCTGCCGTGGCTGCCGGGGTTATGATATCGATTGTACAAGGAATGCTCGGTAGCTAGCGAGATAGCGTAACAAAAACCTGCCTTTTGGCAGGTTTTTGTTATTTAGGGGTGGGGTGATAGCCGTTTAAAGCGCTTCCAAAAACAAGGCTTATTACGGTATGGTTGACTCCATTGGCTGGTGAAATAACAGCGCTTTTGCGCAGTACTCCTGATAAGTGTGCATAAGAATAAGTCGTCCCTAAGGACTCATTAAACGACAAGCATTAAGTTTTTATTCATTGATTGGAGCATTGATATGTTAAGACGTACAAAGATCGTAAGCACATTGGGCCCCGCTACAGATGAGCCAGGGGTACTCGAAAAACTCATTTTGGCTGGGGTCAATGTTGTACGGCTTAATTTTTCGCACGGTGGCCCTGACGATCACAAAAAGCGTTGCGATATGACCCGTGATTTAGCGGCTAAGCATGGGCGCCATGTTGCTGTGCTCGGAGATTTACAAGGCCCTAAAATACGCATTGCCCGCTTTGCGGATGGCCCCATAACGCTTGCGCTGGGCGATAGGTTTGTTTTAGATGCTGATTTGGGGCGCGATGAAGGCAATCAAACACATGTGGGCATTGACTATAAAGCCTTGCCCCAAGATGTAAGCCCTGACGATTTGCTCTTACTCGATGATGGCCGTGTGGTCTTAAAAGTTGAGCGCATAGAAGCCAATCAAGTGTTTTGTATTACCACTGTAGCGGGTAAGCTTTCCAACAATAAAGGTATTAATCGCCAAGGGGGCGGTTTAACGGCGCCAGCGCTAACCGACAAAGACCGTGACGATATTAAAACGGCTGTTGCTTTGGATGTTGACTTTTTGGCGGTGTCGTTTCCGCGCAGTGCCGAAGATATGAACTTGACACGTACATTAGTTGAAGAGGCCGGTGGTGATATTGCCTTGGTGGCGAAAGTAGAGCGCGCCGAAGCGGTGGCCGATGATGCTGTTCTCGATAGCATTATTTTAGCCAGCGATGCAGTGATGGTCGCGCGAGGTGATTTAGGTGTCGAAATTGGCGATGCTGCATTAATTGGCGTGCAAAAGCATATTATTGAGCGCTCGCGCGCCTTAAATCGGGGTGTTATTACGGCGACGCAAATGATGGAGTCTATGATTAATAGCTCATTGCCTACCCGCGCAGAAGTGTTTGACGTGGCCAATGCCGTACTTGATGGCACAGATGCTGTGATGCTGTCTGCGGAAACAGCAGCGGGGCAATTTCCGGTTGAAACGGTTGAGGCGATGGTACGTATTATTTTGGGCGCCGAAAGTCATCCACGAGCCATCCAAGATGCGCATCGTGAAATGCCTGAAACTATGGCTATTAACCAAGCAATAGCGCAAGCTGCAATGTTTACCGCAAACGCAATGCCCGGCGTAACGGCCATTATTACGATGACCGAGTCTGGCGCTACGCCTTTTTTGATGAGTCGCTTTGGCGCGCGCCTGCCTATTTTTGCGATGTCACCCAAAGTGAAAACCTTGCAAAAAGCCTCATTATATCGCGGAGTATACCCCGTACCCTTTGCATTACATGATATTCCGTTTAATGAAACCAACACCCGTGCAGTCAATGAATTACGAACTCGCGGCGTTGTTAAAGATGGCGATTTGGTGATTATCTCCCAAGGTGATGTGCGCCAGCATGTGGGCGGCACTAACGCCATGAAAATCGTAGAGATCGGTAAGCCTATTTTTTAATAGTGCGCTTTGACTCATAATGACAGCGCGCTTAGGCGTGCTTTTTTTGTAACTATTCAGCTCAGCTGATAAACCTCACCTAATAGGGTGCTGATGAATTATTTTCTGGGCATTTAAGCGCCGGGAGCGCTTATATAGCGCCCATGGATGGCTTGAGCGGCCCAGTCAATAATTCATTAGTACCCAACTCCGGGACCTCTGAATAGTTACCTTTTTTTTGCTTATTTTGAAAGACTTAATTTATTTTTTTGGTAGCTTTTATGTATTCTCTTGCGCGTGCACTTTTATTTAAACTAGACCCTGAAACCAGCCATAATGTTTCGTTAGATTGGCTAGGCGCTTTAGAGCGCTTAAAGTTGTTAGGCGGCTTTGCCTCTAAGCGCATCAATAACCCTGTGGAGGTTATGGGGCTTACGTTTCCTAACCCTGTGGGTTTGGCTGCAGGCCTTGATAAAAACGGCGATTATTTTAATGCGCTTGGCAGTTTGGGCTTTGGTTTTGTTGAAATCGGCACGATTACTCCGCTGGCTCAACCTGGTAACCCCAAGCCCCGCCTATTTCGCTTAACCGAGCAGCAGGCCATTATTAACCGTATGGGCTTTAACAATAAAGGGGTGGAGCACCTTGTGGCTCAGGTTAAAAAAGAGCGGCGTTTTGACGGTATTTTAGGAATTAATATTGGTAAAAATAAACTCACCCCCGACGAAAACGCATTAGATGATTACATTAAATGCTTGGATGCGGTGTACGATTATGCCGATTATATTACGGTGAATATTTCTTCGCCTAACACGCCAGGTTTACGCAGTTTACAGTTTGGTGAAGCATTAAATACTTTGCTGTCAGGCATTAAACGGCGACAAAGTGAGCTAGCGCAAAGCCGTGATCGCTATGTCCCTATCGCAGTAAAAATAGCACCAGATATGACCGACGAAGAATTGACCGAAACGGCGAATACATTACTGGCGCAGGGCATTGATGGCGTGATTGCGACAAACACTACTATTAGCCGCGAAGGGGTAGAGGGCTCGGCTTTTGAGCAAGAGGCGGGCGGTTTAAGTGGTGTGCCGGTGCGCGATAAATCGACGCACGCCATTAAAGTGCTCTCACAAGTATTAGCCGGAAAAATGCCCATTATTGGTGTCGGTGGTATTAGTAGCGCTGATGATGCGGCTGAAAAGATAAGTGCTGGCGCCAGCTTGGTGCAGCTCTACAGCGGGTTTATTTACCAAGGCCCAGCGCTAGTGAGTGCAGCGGCCAAAGGCTGTTTAGAGGCGCAGGTTGGGCAGTAGTCGCCCGTGTTTTGGTTACAGTTTAAAATACCTTGCTACTTTGTAACTATTCAGCTCAGCTGATAAACCTCACCCAACTCCGGGGCCTCTGAATAGTTACGCTACTTTTAGCTATAATGACTGTTTGGCATTGTGGCATTTTTTAGTGCCAATAATACTGCCTTGTACTTTTGTGGCTTGAGCGGCCCAGTCAATGATTCATTAGCGCCCGATGTGGGTACCTCTGAGCCCAATGTCGGGACCTCTGAGTAGTTACGTACTTTTTTTATCGAAGGCGCGGCTCATCAATCTCGTAGACACAAGTCATCGGCGGTTTAGGCTAAGCCGCCGATGGCTGCACATTGCCTTTATTATGGTTTCTTGTGACTTATGTATTCTGTAGCTGCCTTAAACCTGTTGCTTTAATTTAAAGTCAATTGATAATGCGCGTGAATGATTGAGAGGCCAATAATTACGAGGCCTATTTGTTGGATACGGTATTGGGATACACACATGCAGGCAAAATTTTGTCAGTTAGGTTTTTTGGTTTTTTGGGGTGCTATTGTTGTTAGTAGCACGGTTATGGCTGGCCAAGTGCTCGCGCAAGATGCACCTTCACCGGTCGAGCCCCCTAGTTGGGTGCCAGCCAGCAAGCTACCTAAAACCCCTGAATCTTTAATACCGCTTGAATTACAAGGGCCGGTATCAGAGGTGTTACCTGCGCCTTGGTTATTACATGACCTCTTGCCTAGCCAATCCAAAAATACGATAAAAGCGCAGTGGCGCGACGATGAGGGTCAAGCTAAGGATATACTGGGGTTTAACGTGCCACCCAATACGGCTACACGTATGGATTGGATACCCTCACAATCATTTAGTGGTCTCGATGTTAAAACGCCGGTGCTTGTTGTTAATGGTGTAAAGGCGGGCCCGACGTTATGCTTGGCCGCTGCTGTGCATGGCGATGAAATAAACGGTATCGAGGTGATCCGCCAAGTGATGTTTGGTTTAGATCCCGCAGGCCTGACCGGCACAGTGATTGGCGTGCCGATTGTGAATTTAATGGCGTTTGCACGTAACTCTCGTTATTTGCCCGATCGACGTGATTTGAACCGTTTTTTCCCCGGTAGCGCGAGTGGCAGCTTAGCGTCACGTTTTGCGTATGCTTTTTTTAATGACATTATTCGCCATTGCGATGCCTTGATCGATTTACATACCGGCTCTTTTCATCGCACCAACCTCACGCAAGTGCGCGCAGATTTAAGTGTGCCGAGTGTGTCTGCGTTAGCGCATGACTTTGGTAAAATTGTTGTGCTCAATACGCAGGGTAACCCTAATTCTTTAAGGGCGGCGGCGGTCACCGCGGGTATTCCTACGGTGACGGTTGAGGCCGGCGAGCCATTACGTATGCAAAAGCATGTCGTCGATGAGGGCGTGCTCGCATTATTGACATTGCTCAAAAAACGTAAAATGATTGACCATTCCGTCTTTTGGTTTGAGCCTGAACCTGCTTTTTACCAATCGTTTTGGGTGCGTGTTCAAAGCTCGGGCATTTTATTTAGCCAAGTGAAGCTCGGGGCTCACGTTACGCGTGGCCAGCTATTAGGCACAGTGACTAACCCCATTACCAATGAGCAAGCCACGGTTACCTCACCCTACAACGGGCGCGTATTGGGTATGGCGCTCGATCAATTTGTATTGCCGGGTTTTGCCGCTTACCATATTGGCATCAGTAACCCTGGTGAATCATCTATGGCTATGCCACTCGATACAGAAGGCTTCGAGGACTAAGCCAAAGTTCGAGGACTAAGCCAAAGTAAGCCAAGGCCTAACCTAAACTGTAACGCGCACTAACGGCTGATACCCCGCGACAAAAAGTGTAAACTGCGCGTTTGCCAAGGCTAGGGTGTTGTATTGTGGGTAGACTTAAAATTGTTGCTGATGAAAATATTCCGGCACTAGAGGCTTTGTTTGGTGATTTAGGGCACATTACGCAATTGCCTGGCCGTACAATGAGCGCCAAAGATTTGGCCGGTGCTGATGCATTACTGGTGCGCTCGGTGACACAGGTTAACCCAGCATTATTGGCGCACAGTAACATGCGTTTTGTGGGCACCTGCACCATAGGTACCGACCACCTTGATAAGGCCTTTCTAGAGCAATCGGATATTGCGTGGTCGGCAGCCCCAGGCTGCAATGCTGGGGGCGTTGTGCAATATGCGTTGGCGGCTATGGCCACTTATAGGCCTGATTGGGCCGCAAAAACAGTCGGTATTGTTGGCTGTGGCAATGTGGGTGGGCGGCTTTACCGTACCTTAAAAGCTTTGGGCGTGAGTGTAAAAGTAAGCGACCCTTTTAAAAGCACAGCCAATATTCCAGAACTTACCACACTGCAAGATGTGTTAAGCGCCGATATTATTTGCATGCACACGCCCCTAACGATTGATGGCGCGCAGCCTACACACAAGCTATTAAATAGACATAATTTGCAGCAGCTTAACCCTAATGCACTATTGATCAATGCCGGTCGTGGTGAAGTCATCGATAACCCTGCTTTATTTGAGTATTTAAAAAGCACACCCTCATTGCGTGTTGTATTAGATGTTTGGCAGGGCGAGCCCGATATTTTTACGCCATTAATGAGCGTGGTTAAATGCGGTACACCGCATATTGCTGGCTATAGCTTCGAGGGTAAATTAAATGGCTCGTTAATGATTTTTGAGGCCTTGGCGACAAACCTGAATATGGACCCGCACAGTATTGCTGCGCGTATTGCTGAGGTGAAACGTAGGGTATTAGGTGAGCCTGAGCCGTTAAATGCAAGCAGTATTAATGAGGCAATATTAAAAACGTATAACCTACAAGCCGACAACGCACTGATTGCCGATGTGTTGGGTGCCAAGCAACCCATTAGCACCGCATTTGACCAGCTGCGTAAAAGCTATTGGCAGCGTCGCGAGCTAGGTCATTATTTTTGCCCTAACGGTAAAGGCGAAGTTCACGACTTTTTACAATTAGTGAATACTGTTCAATAGCGACAACTTAATCACAGTATAAAAGCAGTATTCAATAGCGGTATGGATATGACAAGCAATCAAAGTGACAGTAACACATCGACTACACTCAGCGGCATAAAAAGTACGTTACGTATTGGGTTTTTAATTAACCCTTACGCCGGTATTGGCGGCCCCGCAGGGTTTAAGGGCAGCGACTTAACTGAGCTGCAAACCGCCGCCGCTCAAGGGCAAATACCCCTGCGGGCACCTGCAAGGGCACACACTTTTTGGCGTTTAATGGCGCAAGCATTAGATGCGAGTACAGCAGCGCCTTTACCGTTAGGCATAGAGGTGGTTGCGGCGCCGCAACAAATGGGCAGTGATTGGCTGAGCCTTTGGGGTATTGCGCATACAACCGTAAGCGGGCCTGTTAATCCACAAACCACCGCACAAGACACGCAAGTATTTGCCCGAGCCATACAGCGCCAAGGGGTCGATATTTTAGTGTTTGCCGGCGGCGACGGTACTGCAAGAGACATTTACCGTGCGGTGGGTAGTGAGCAGCTGGTCTTAGGTATCCCCTCGGGGGTTAAAATGCACTCGGGGGTGTACGCCATTAACCCGCAGTGTGCGGCTGAACTAATGATTCAATTACTCAGTGGCGTACTGATTAGTGCTAGCTTACAAGAGGTACGCGACATTGATGAACATGAGTTTCGCCAAGGCCGTGTCAAGGCGCAATACTTTGGCGAAATGCCCGTGCCCGCAGCGGCCGAGTATGTGCAAGCGGTTAAGCAAGGTGGTATAGAAAGCGAAGCTTTGGTGTTGTTTGATATTGCCGAATACCTACGTGAACACTTTAACCCCGATGCACTTATTATTTGGGCGCCAGGGTCAACGACGTTAGGTATTTTAAAAGAGTGGAGCCATGAAGGGGCCTTAGAGGGGACCTTACTCGGCGTGGATGTCCTGCTGCCCTCGGGTGATTTAATCCGTGATGTAAATGCGCAACAGCTCAATGCATTGGCGGCAGCCCATATGGGTGTTATTGAGTTGGTATTGACGGCCATTGGCGGCCAGGGCCACATTATTGGGCGGGGTAATCAACAAATTACCCCCGAGCTCCTTAAACGTATAGGCAAAGAGCACGTTAATGTTGTGGCCACAAAAACCAAGCTACGGACACTCAATGGGCGGCCACTGCTGCTAGATTCTGGTTGCGCCGAGCTCGATGAGCAGTGGGCGGGCCTTATTCCTGTCAATACCGGCTATGACGATGTGGTTTTATACCCTGTTGGCCGTTTACCCAAAGATACTACTTATGACCCACAATAATGCCATGACCACTGGCGACTTAGCGCTTTTTGAAGCCCCTTGCCGCCGTTATTTTGAGCGTTTAAAAGCGCTCTCAAATAAGCCCATTAACAGCCAGCGTATATTTCATGGTCGCGGGCAGTGTTTTACCGGTTGGGGGTGGTGTACGGTTGATGTATTTGCGCCTGTTGTTTTGTTAACCGTTTTTGCGTCACCGCCGCCCGAGCAATTAGCCGCAGCGGTGGCGTGTATCAAGCAGTATTTGCCCCAAGCGTTGCCATTTTTTGTTGTGCAGCGTCGCGACATCAATGGCGCGCCGTATTTTTGGGAGCAAGGCAATAGCGAAGACTTACCGCAAGTGATTGCACAGCGCGGCAATCAGCAATATCGCTTAGATTTTAACCAACAAAACTGCGGCTACTTTTTAGATATGGAGCCTGGCCGCATTTGGTTAGAAGAGGTGGTTGCTGCAAAAGCTAAAACAGGCGGCGCAAAAGTGCTTAATTTGTTTGCGTATACCTGTGCCTTTTCGGTGGTCGCGATTGATGCCGGTGCCAGTGATGTGGTGAATGTCGATTTAAGCCGTCGCTCACTCACGGTAGGGCGTGAAAACCATCGCTTAAATAATCACGACACGCAAAAAGTAAAGTTTTTGGGTGTCGATATTCTAAAGTCATGGGGTAAAATCAAAAAAATGGGGCCTTACGATGCCGTTATTGTCGACCCGCCAAGCTTCCAAAAAGGGAGCTTTGTGGCCACTAAAGATTACCAAAAAGTGGTGCGCCGACTCCCCGAGCTATTAAACCCTGGCGGGCAGGTACTGGCCTGCTTAAATGCACCCGAATTTAGTAGTGGCTACCTCAAAGACTTATTTGCCGAACAAGCCCCAGCGTTAACCTTTATTGAGCGCCTAGAGCCCAGTGCGGATTTTCCCGATGTCGATATTGAGCAGCAGCTAAAGTTATTAATTTATCGGGCGTAGGAGTAAAAAGGCGACACGTTATGACCTAATGCCGGCTAATGTTATATGCGACTCGCGCTTGAGTGTGTGAGGGGGGCTCCAGTTGTACGCTAGGCTTATTTCATGTTTACCCAAAGAGCATGTACAACTCCAGGGAAAAAGAATAAAAGACACAATACAATGTTAATAATGAGGTGCTTGCCTACACCTGCTTTAAAAAAAACGGCAATGGGCGGCAAAAAAATAGAGAGTAGAATCATTACGAGCTTGTTCATTTAATATTCCTCTTGTTATAGCTTTTTCGTCGTATAAGCAATTTTTACATTCACAGCATAGCATGAGAATCGTTCATATTGCGGTTATGCATTACAATCACCGCTATTGTAGTGTGCACAGTATTAATAGCTGCAAAGCGTCAGCTGTTAATACTGTGGTTGTTTTTGTCACTTTCAGCCAAACTAACAAACCCCTTTTAACAGGGTACTGATGGGTTATTTCCTGGGCTGCCGGGAAAGCAAGGGTTAGACAGTGCACCTGCATAAGGATATGCAAGATTAGACTTTGCACCTGCATAGGGATATGCAAGATTAGACTTTGCACCTGCATAGGGATATGCAAGATTAGACTTTGCAGGAGCATAAAGTCGAGGAGCATAAAGTCGCAGATGGCTTGAGCGGTCCAGTCAATGATTCATTAGCGCCCGATTTACTCACCTTTGAATAGTTACAAGTTATATAAAATAAATGCTTGTCAATATTAAGGGCCGCGAGGTTTATTTTGTCAGTACGAAGCCAGTATTAACACTCTCTGTGCCTTTATTTGGGCGTGAGTCATTAGTCCGAAGTGTTTTCAGGCTGCGAGATTATCCGGTATTTTTTTATAGCGTTATTATTGCGGTAAGCGAGCCTTGAGAGAACCAAACCCAACTTTCATTTTTGGGGTATTGAGAGTCCATAGGGTGTGTACTGGCTATCTGGCTTAAAACCGTATTGGCTAATCAATCGTTTTCGAGCATGCTTAGCGTTTAGAGGTGTATAAATACGAGTACTGCGGAAGGTTGGACCGGTTTGACTGCTTGGCTCAATAACAGCGCGAATAGAGGCTTTTAAATCGGTGAGTATATCTTGATAACTGCTACGCCCTTTATTGTTATGTCGTCGGCCAGCGAAGTGATTACTTTCAAGATCTCGCAGTGACTTTTTGATAGTCCCTCGATTCCACCCGAGGACGGCCTCTGCAAAAATTGTCCGCCATAGCCCAAGCGCTTGACGACGCAGACAACAAATTCACGATAATCAATGCCGCTCAATTTTTGAGCGGTATTTTCCCATATATCTATATCCTCAATTTGATATTGACTCGACAGTCATTAGCTGATTGCTCGTGCTTAAATTATGTTCGAATTTTAACAGGTGATACTTCAATTGAACGTCACTATTCAGCCAAACTGACAAACTTCATCTAATAGGGTGCTGTTTTTTAGCTTGGCTAAATAATGACAAAAATTAAAGGCCTGCAATAATCTCTGTTAAGGTTGTTTTGGCGTCACCAAATAACATGTGGGTATTGTCTTTAAAGAATAAAGGGTTTTGTACACCGGCATAACCGGTGGCCATACCACGTTTTAATACAATAGAGGTTTTGCCATTCCAGCATTCAATAACGGGCATGCCAGCTATTGGGCTGTTGGGTTCGTCAACGGCAGATGGGTTGACGGTGTCGTTAGCGCCAATTACCAAGGAAACATCGACTTGCGGGAAGTCGTCGTTAACTTCATCCATTTCAAAAACAATATCATAAGGTACTTTGGCCTCGGCCAGCAATACATTCATTTGCCCAGGCATACGGCCAGCAACAGGGTGTATCGCAAAGCGAACATTGATGCCTTTGGCGCGTAATTTATTGACAAGCTCGGAGACAGTCTGCTGAGCCTTGGCGACCGCCATTCCGTAACCTGGAATTATCATGACTTCTTTGGCGTTATTGAGTAGTTCGGCGGTTTCTGTGACGGTGGTTGTTGTCACTTCGCCTTGTGCTTGCTCGTTAGCGGGCGATACTTTTACGCTAGCGCCGGCACCAAACCCCCCGGCAATAACGGCTAAAAAGTTCCTGTTCATAGCTTTGCACATAATGTAACTCAAAATGGCACCGCTTGAACCAACGAGGGCACCAATAACGATGAGCAGGTCATTATTGAGCATAAAGCCTGTTGCTGCGGCCGCCCAGCCAGAGTAGCTGTTGAGCATTGATATCACCACAGGCATATCGGCGCCGCCAATGGCCATTACCATATGTACACCAAAAATTAATGCAATAGCGATCATAATGACCAAAGGTAACATGCCGCTGCCCATAGCAGACTGAGCAACAAATTGTTGACCAAGCCAAATAGCAGTAATTAATAACCCTAGGTTAAATAGGTGTCGCCCTGGTAGCGTTAACGGCTTGCTGCCTAGTCGGCCCGAGAGCTTGCCGTAAGCTGTTATAGAGCCCGAGAGTGTCACCGCACCTATTAATACACCAATATAGGTTTCGATGTCATGAATGGTTAAGTCGATGCCTGTTAAATTTTCCGAGGCGCCAGCAAAATTAGCATAACCCACCATAATCGCTGCTAGCCCCACAAGGCTGTGCAAAATAGCAATAAGCTCAGGGATTTCGGTCATTTGCACACGTTTTGCTATCAGCATGCCAATAATACTGCCAATTAACAATGCCGCCATTAGCTCTATGTAGTTATTGCTGACAACACCAAAAATGGTCGCTAACAGGGCAATAACCATTCCGGCAATGCCATACCAATTGCCCTTGCGAGCCGTTTCTTGATTGGATAATCCGCTTAACGCTAAAATAAAAAGAATCATCGCTGCAATATAGGCGACGCTTACAATACCAGTACTCATCATGACAACCTCACTTACGGAACATTTTAAGTATGCGGTGTGTGACAGCAAAGCCGCCAACAATATTAATACTCGCAATTAACACAGTAAAAACAGCAAACCATTTAATGGTGTCGTCCGCCGAACTTATTTGAATCAAAGCGCCAATGACAATAATGCTTGAAATGGCATTGGTGACGCTCATTAAAGGGGTATGCAATGCGGGAGACACGCTCCAGATCACCATGTAGCCCACAAAGCACGCAAGCACAAAAACAGTAAAGTGCGACATAAAGCTGGCTGGAGCAACGGCACCAAGCCCAAGTAGTGCTAAAGCGCCCGCTGTTGCAAAAAGCATTGGGCCAAAAACGGATTTCTTTTTTTCGGTAATAGCAGGCGTTGCTACTTTAGCTGTAGGCTGTGCCGATGCAGGCGGTTGAGGGGCGACTGAAAGCGTGGGTGCTGGCGGTGGCCAAGTTGTTTTACCCTCAAGGCAAATAGTCGCACCTACAACAACGTCATTTGTCATATCAATAACAAGCTTGCCATCTTTTTTAGGCGTCATTTCGGCCAATAGGTTATGTAGGTTATTGCTATAGAGTTGGCTGGCCTGTGATGCAAGGCGACTGGGTAAATCGGTGTAGCCAATAATCGATACACCATTCACTACGGTGACTTCGCCGGGGACGGTGAGTTCACAATTACCACCTTGCTCTGCGGCAAGGTCAACAATAACACTGCCATTTTTCATCGAGGCAACCATATCGCCAGTGATCAATTTAGGGGCGGGTTTACCTGGAATGAGCGCAGTTGTGACAATAATGTCTACGTCTTTGGCTTGTGCTGCAAATAATGCCATCTCGGCTTGAATGAATTCATCGCTCATTACTTTGGCGTAACCGCCTTCGCCAGAGCCGTCTTCATCTTTAAAGTCGAGCATTAAAAACTCGGCATCCATACTTTCGATTTGTTCTTTTACTTCGGCTCGGGTATCAAATGAGCGAACAATGGCGCCCATGCTTTTTGCCGCACCAATAGCGGCAAGCCCTGCAACGCCAGCACCAATCACAAGGACTTTAGCGGGGTTAACTTTGCCAGCGGCTGTAATTTGGCCGGTAAAGAATCGGCCAAAATGTTGCGCGGCTTCGACTATTGCACGATAGCCCGATATATTGGCCATCGAGCTACGGGCATCCATTTTTTGAGCGCGAGAGATTCGAGGAATGTTGTCTATGGCAATAGCGTTCACACCGCGCTCGGTGAGTTCTTGCAGTATTTCGGGATTTTGTGCTGGCCATAAAAAACAAATTAATATTTGCCCGCTTTTTAATAATGCGCGCTCGTGTGCTTCGGGTACTTGCACTTTAAGGATAATGTCTGAGGTTTGCCATAACGTTTGTGCTGAGTTGACTATTTCGCAGCCGGCCTGAATATAGGCGTCGTCGGTGTAATTAGCTGCGATACCAGCACCGGCTTCAATGGTAATATCAAAACCCAATGTTATTATTTTTTTGACAATATCAGGCGTTGTGGCAACGCGTTGTTCACCCTTAAGGATTTCTTTTGGAATACCAATTTTCATTGAGTAACCTCCGATTTTTACGACAAGAAGGGAATTTCGATTTCTGTAATGGACTAAAAAAATGCAAAAGCGATGGTAGCGAGCTTTTTATCAGCTTACTTATAAAAAGCCCGAAAATAACTACCGCATCTACTTATTGCAATTTAAAATGTGAAACAAATAGCAATGCGAGAAAATACTTTACCTTTTTTGCTCTTTTAAGCATGTTATTAATAGCGCTTAAACGGTGCGATAAGCTCTAGTGCTGAGGCCATATCTTTTTAGTTGCCTACAGGTGCGTCTTTAATGGTATACGATTGGCAACTACATCAAACAGTGGCGCTGG
Source organism: uncultured Pseudomonadales bacterium (assembly GCA_947494095.1). Classification (GTDB taxonomy): domain Bacteria; phylum Pseudomonadota; class Gammaproteobacteria; order Pseudomonadales; family Cellvibrionaceae; genus Marinagarivorans. The sequence continues at coordinate 4,178 of CANLTI010000052.1, read as the reverse complement.
GAGGTCGGCAGCCGGTCAGCTGGCTAGTTGAAGGTACCGTATTTACGCGTCATATTAACGCCTTGCTCAAAGACAGGTAAAGGTTGCTAATGGCCGGTAAAGAAGATGCCGTAATGAGTCGTCATGCGGCCACCCGTTGTTATTTTTGATTGTTTTAGCATTAGCTATGGCATCAGTGCCTACGGCCTTTGCTCTGATGAATACCATTATCGTCAATAATCAAGTGAATGCCCTGTGTATCGTGTGAGCAGGTGACGGTAACTTCGAAGCCTTCATGGTTATAGCGGATGGCGTTACTCAATAAGTTATCGATAATAGATCTAGCCATCTTAGTAGGTGCTTTTATTTGGTATGGCTGTAAACGGGTGTTGAGTGTTATATTTTTGCTCTGTAAATGTTTCATTTAGCGAGGTTGTTAAGGGTAAAAATTCTTGCGTATAATTTTTGATTGAAAGCCTATTGGTAATATTTTTTAAGGCAATCTCTTTGACTTCAAAACTTATTTTTTTGATGGAGTTGAGGGCACGCTTTATTATATGGCACAGTACGCGTTCACGCACAGCCACAGAGCGGCGAATTAAATGCGTTGAATCAAAGGCGCCATTGCGCGCCAAAAATGCTTCCGAGGTTAATAGCCCACCACGATTAAGTGTTGATGTTTTGACAAGTGCATTACCCGTAACAGCGCCTTTGCTGTAAAACTCAGAAAGGCTTTTATAAAGGTTTTTATTGAGAAAGGTGTATTCACTTCTAAGTCATAATTTACGTGTTATACCACCAGCTGCGCCGGGGTTATCGATACCTACCACCACATTGGGGTGGCCGCCTTGCCCTTCAATATAAATTTTAAACTCACCTTGTTCATTTGACGGGGATCAAGACTTTTTTATTGCCAGCTTCAACACTCATTACTGGCCATATGTCATTAGCGGCTTGTGCTTTAACGTTGATATGTATTAGCGTGCCTTCGGCAAAAAATTTAAAATTAAGATATTTACGGTTTCTGTTAATATCTTCTGCATGACCCTTACTCTCAATGGGGGCTACTGCTGTATAGCCCGAGCCATCATATTCATAGGCGGGCTCCTCGACTAATGGGCCACCTAGTTCGGTGCGATATAAAAAGCTAGAAGAGGTTAATGCAGTATTTAGGGCAAGTTTTAACGCTTCGTTTATTTCGCCGCCACTGTAATCATTTTTAAAGAGCGTTGTAAATGCGGTTTTTTCTTCGTTGGTAATAGGGCGGCGGAATATCTTAGGTAAAAAATTTTGAATAAAAGCTGTTTGACATTCAGCATAAGCGGTACAGTTTAAACGTGTTTTAAATTGATGGCTAACGGCCCATTCAGCAACAGTATTTGCTGTTTCAAGGTAGGCATTAAAGTAAGTCTCGCCAATGGGGGTGAATATTTGGTTGGCGTAAAAATCTATTTCTGAATTTGCCGGTAAGTTGGCAGCTACATTAAAATCAAGGCCTAATAAATCCTCTAAAGAATGCTGATACTCTAACGATGTGAGTAGGTAAACCTTACGTGAGCCGTAGCGTACCTTGTCGCTTTTGCAGCTCAATGCCGAAGTACTGCTTGAACTCGAAATATTTGAGCTCGAGTGGCTCGCCATGGCGCTTATCGATGAGCTAGCTACGCTACTGGGTAAGCTCTGCGCTGAGCTCATATTAGTGATGGGAGTGGATGAAGGTGCCATGGTGCTAGATACACTAGCGCTGGAAGATGTTGGCGAGCTGTGGGCTTTGTGCAAGCGTACTACTTACACTGCTCGATGAGGGGTCGGGGTCTGCTACACAGGCACTCAGCAGTGCAGTAATAAAACTAAGGCTAGCCACTTTTTTCATGGTGTAGGTCTCTGGCTGTTGACGGTATGTGGTGTGATCTTTACATTTTGATCATAAGATGAATTAACGTTGACTTTATGAAAGGGGTTTAAGGTAGCTTTTGTAGGCCAGCTTTAAGGGCGGGTAGTTGATTTTTTTGTGAGCTAGTGCCGTGTTTGGTCAGAGCGCGGTGCGAAAAGGTAGTGGCAGTAGTAGAGAGTCAAAAGTAGCAAAAGCTCGAATAAAGTGTGTGTCAGGAGCGCCATACTTGAGCGGCTGTATATTTTAGGTTGTAAGGTGGGTTGTAAGGTAGGTTGTGAATAGGTGATTGATGCTCCAAAGTGCTTTTGGAGTGTGTCTGTCGTGTTGGGTGCTTGTTTTTACTGTGCATACTTTGTACTTGGCCACTCGCGTTTATCGCGCTACAGCACGCGACTCACTTAAGCGGTCATAAATACGTTAAAATGCGCCATTATTTTGCTTGAGCCTCCTATATTCATGACTACTACCCATACCGAAGCCGCCACACCTGCTCATTTTGCAGCGCTTGGCCTTAGCCCTCTTTTGCTTGCGCGCTTAGCCGAGCTAAATTATCAGCAGCCAACACCCATACAAGCACAGGCTATTCCCAGTGTTTTAGCGGGGCGTGATCTTATTGCTGGGGCCAATACGGGCTCGGGTAAAACGGCGGCCTTTGCGTTGCCGCTGCTACAACAACTCCATGGTGGTAAGTCGCAGTTATCTGCGGGTCATCGCTCAGGTAGTCAAAGCGCAGCGGGTAACAACGTGAGTGCATTGGTGTTAGTGCCTACCCGTGAGTTGGCCAAGCAGGTGGCCGATAATATTCGCTCTTATGCGGTGCACTTTAATGGCGCGATTAAAACGGTTGCTGTGTTTGGTGGTGTCTCTGTGAATGCCCAAATGCAGGCATTGCGTGGCGGTACCGATATTTTAGTGGCGACCCCAGGGCGCTTGCTTGATTTGATTGCGAGTCATGCAATTAAGCTCGATAAGGTCGCACACTTAGTGCTCGATGAAGCCGATCGCATGTTGAGCCTAGGCTTTACCAAAGAGCTCACAGCACTGCTAGCATTAACGCCAAAGTCTAAGCAAACTTTATTGTTCTCGGCCACTTTTCCTGAACAGGTCAAAGCGTTAACCGCACAATTGTTGAATAACCCTGTTGAAATTCAAGTGCAAAGTGCCGATGCCAGTACGCTAGTACAACGTGTATTCACAGTTAATAAAGGGGAAAAAACAGCGGCATTAGCGCATTTAATTAAAGCTAATGAGTGGCGCCAAACCCTTGTTTTTGTGAATGCAAAAAAGGGGTGCGAGCATCTAGCCTATAAGCTTTCTAAGTTAGGTATTAGTGCCGAAGTGTTTCATGGTGATAAAGCCCAAGGCGCACGCAGTCGTGTGCTGGCAGGGTTTAAAGCTGGAGATATTGCGGTATTGATTGCAACAGATATTGCAGCCCGTGGTTTAGATATCGAAAAGCTGCCGGTAGTCATCAATATTGATTTACCCCGAAGCCCGTCTGATTACATGCACCGTATTGGCCGCAGCGGCCGTGCGGGCGAAGTGGGTTTGGCGTTATCGCTGATTGACTATGAAGATTATCATCATTTTAAAATCATCGAAAAGAAAAATAAAATATGGTTGGAGCGTGAGCAGGTAGAAGGTTTTGAAGTGGATGAATCGCGTATTGATCCTTCATATGTTGCCGATAAACCCATGGCGCCACCTGCAGGCAGCGGCAAGAAAAAAGCGAAGAAAAACCTCAAGAGCAAATCATCCATCAATACCGATATATGGGCAGGTTATTTAGACTCTGATGCTGAGTAAGTGCTAAGCAAAAGCTCGGTGTCGATCATTGGCTTTTTAGTACCCTATCAGGTGAAGTGTGTCAGCTTGGCCGAATAGTTATGGTTGTTTGACTCTTCGTCTATTGCTCGTGTACCTCAAGGCTCACTGTATTTTTTAAGATGCCTTGAGGTATTTATCAAAAAGAACCTTTTGGTGGTGAATTAAATGTTGTGGGTGGCCTCAGGGCTAACTAAATAAAGGTATTCGTGCGCACGATTTTGGAATGAAATAATCGTGTTATTTTTGATTATGCCATCATCAATGTTGATAGCTTGTCGAATGGTTTCATCGTTACTCCAGTTTTCACGTCCGGCCAAAACAGTGGGTAAATACACAATAAGTGCAGCAGAAATTGATCGCGTTGCACTTTCCCAAAAATAGCTCGGCGTGTGGTCCACCGCGCAGGGCCTCCTAGTAATAATCAGGCAGATAGTAGAATTTTTGCTCTATAGTCATCGTCAATCGCGGAGGCCATGAC
>CANLTI010000051.1 GCA_947494095.1 uncultured Pseudomonadales bacterium | reverse complement strand
CAGACGCTAACCGACCTCTTTAACAATAAGCCATTTATGCCAAGTGACTGCGCATAATGGCTGAGTAGTTACAATAAAAAAGCCCTTTTTATATTGCATAAAAAGGGCTTTTTAGGTTTTAAGCTTAAGAGTTTTTTGTGTGTTATTCGTAAGAAAGCGCCGTTGCTTTACCTCTAAATACCCAATAAGAATAAGCAGTATAAGCGCCTATAGTGGGCACAACAATGACTGTGCCAATCAAAATAAACTGGAGTGACTCCGGTGCGCTTGCAGTTTGCCAAATGGTTAATTGCCCCGGCACAATATAAGGAAAAAAGCTAAACCCTAAACCAAAAAAGCATAAAATAAAAATCCCCATGATGAGTAATAATGGTGTGATGTCGTGTACTTTTTGCTGAGGTTTATGAGCTAACCAATATTCGATAAGGGCAAATAAAGCAAAGCAAATAATAGGGATTAGTGCGGTAAACCACATGCTGGACGATGCTAACCAGCGTTCAAATACACTGGGGTTAACCCAGATGTTAGCGATACTGACTGCTAATACACCGGCAAAGGTTATACGGTTGAATAAAATTAGCCAGTGTTTTGCTTGCTGCTGTAAGCGGCCTTCGGTTTTGTAAACTAACCAGGCGGCACCAATTAATGCGTAAGCTGCGGTGACGCCAAGGCCACTTAAAAAGGCAAAGGCTGTAGCCTGCCAGCTGTTATCAAAACCTAATACATAGCGCCCCAGCATGTAGCCTTGGCAGGTACTGGTTAAAATAGAGCCAAACTTAAAGGCTGCATCCCACAGTGGCTTTTGCCCAACACTGGTTTTTGCGCGAAAGTCAAAAGAAACCCCGCGTAAAATTAAACCTGCCAACATTAATGTAGCAGGTAAATAAAGGTGATAAAACACAACGCTATGTGCCTTAGGAAAGGCAATTAATAAAATACCAACAGCAAGAACTAGCCAAGTCTCGTTGGCATCCCAAAATGGCCCAATAGAGGCGATCATGCGGTCGCGATTGGCATCGGTATGATGGCAGTTTACAGGTGCTATGCCCGAGGCATATTTTTTATTGAGTGGTAATAAAATGCCAACACCTAAATCGTAACCATCGGCAATAGCATAAACCAAAATAGCGAGCCCCATTAAGGCGATAAATATTGTTGCGAGTAATTCTGCGCTCATGTTATTGCCCCTTTGTTAATGATGCTTGCGTGTGCGGCGTTTGCTTTGGTGATGCGCTGCGGTGTGATGAATCGGCTTGTGCAGGGTTATGCTCGGGCGGTACGGTATGAGGGATAGCCGCCTCATCATACTCTGCGGTATTAACGGCTTTGCGGGCCATGGCAAAAATTGTGTAAATGTAGGCCACTAATAATACAGCGTACAAGCTTAAATAAATACTGAGTGAAATACCTACATTTGCTGGTGGTTGCGTGGTCACGGCATCGGCGGTTTTGAGTAAGCCACTCACCAAATAGGGTTGACGGCCAATTTCTGTGACATACCAGCCCGCAAGTGTCGCCACCCAGCCAGAAAAGCTCATTGCAACCAGCACTCTTAATAGCGGTTTGGGTAATTGGCCGTTTTTTAATAATAGCGCTGTGCTGGCCCACGCAATAATTAGCATCAGCATACCCATACCGACCATAACTCTAAAACTCCAAAATACAGCAAATACCGGAGGGTGCTCACCAATAAATTCATTGAGCCCTTTTATTTCACCTTGGGTATCATGGGTAAGAATGAAGCTTGCAAGGTTAGGTATACCTATTGCAAAGTCGTTTTTGCGCTCTTGCTCATTAGGAATGGCAAATAGTAAAAGCGGTGCGCCTTTTTGGGTTTCCCATACGCCTTCCATCGCGGCGACTTTTTGTGGTTGGTACTCAAGCGTGTTTAAACCGTGGAAATCACCTACTAACGCTTGGGTGGGGGCAAGTATAGCCGCTACGATGAGGGCAATTTTTAAAGTGGCTCTAGGTGTTTTTTTGGTATCACCTTTTAATAAACGATAAGCCGAAATACCCGCAATTAAAAAAGAGGCTGTTAGGCCGCAAGCTAATAGCATATGGGTTAAGCGATAAGGAAATGACGGGTTAAAAATAATATCGAACCAACTTACGGGGAAGGCAACACCATCGCGCATTTCAAAACCTGTGGGTGTTTGCATCCAGGAGTCGAGTGCTAATATCCAAAAAGCAGAAAGGCTAGTGCCAACGGCCACAATAATAGTTGCAAGGGTATGAATACGAGGGCTCACACGGCCTTGGCCAAATAACATAATACCGAGGAAAGTAGCTTCTAAAAAGAAGGCTGTGAGTACTTCGTAGCCTAATAATGGGCCTGCAATATTACCAACAGTTTCCATAAAGCCTGGCCAATTGGTGCCAAATTGGAATGACATGGTAATACCGGTTACCACCCCAATGGCAAAAGTTAAGGCAAATATTTTTACCCAAAAGCGGTAAGCGCGCTGCCACATAGGGTGGGGGGTAATATGTTGGCGTGTTTTAAAAAAAACCAAAAACCAACCCAGTGCAATGGTAATAGTGGGGAATAAAATATGAAAACTAATATTGGCTGCAAATTGAATGCGCGATAATACTAAGGTGTCTAGCCCAGCGAGCTCTTGCATTGTAAACCACCTTGGGTTGCCCCATTTTAAGTGAAATGTAACTCTTCAAATGTACCGAAATTGGGCGCTAATAAATCATTGACTAGGGCGCTCAAGCCATCTTCGGCTTTATGCTCCTCGACTTTATGTTCCCTGCAATGTCTAATCTTGCATATCCCTATCAGGTGCGCTGAATGGTTACAGCGAAATAATATAAATTATCTTTTTAGTTTATCTTTTAGGCCTAACACTTTTGTCACGCCAGAGCCTAGCTTCATGAGTTGTTGTAGTGTGGTCGGTTGCATCCCATTTAAAGCGGTGGCCCATGTGCTGGTAAGCTCTAGTAGGTCGTGTATTTCTTGCAAACGTTGCTGGCTATAGGTGGCGTCACCTTCGTGAGCTAATAATTGAGAGCGCAGTAATGAGAGCGTTGGGTCGACTTCGCGCTTTAGGCGCTCTTCAAAAATAGTTTGAGCCATTTCCCAAATACTGGATGCGGCATCAAAATATTCTTTGCGGTCTCCAGGCTTATGGCTGAGCTGAATGAGTCGCCAAGATTGCAGCTCTTTAAGCCCCATACTCACATTGCCGCGGCTAATGCTTAATGCCTCGGCTATTTGTTCTGCACTGATGGGCTCGGGCGTTATGACAAGTAGTGCGCATATTTGCCCTACCGTACGGTTAAACCCCCAGCGACTACCCATTTCGCCGCAGTGCATAATAAAAGCGTGAGTATCTGTATTAATGGGCATGATCAACCTTTTTAATATTCTAAAGTTTCAGTAATTATTGAAACTTTAGACCTAAATTTAATACAGGTCAAGGACATTGTGGATTTTGTGAGGCTCTACTTGCAAAGCGGTGCTATAAAAGTGGTGCTATAAAAGCAGTGCTATAGACCATATGTACTTTGCGCATAGGGATTGGAATCAAAGAGTAGGGCCGGCGGTTTGCTCTTGGTGTTAGTGGGTTAACCTGTTTGTGAGCGTATGTTTAACGGATTTACGACGCGTATGCTAGCTTAGGCTTGGTTTTTGGTTGGCTTGCGTGTAACTTTGGCAGGCTAAAGCGGTGCTTAGCACTCGTCTGTTTACAGTGGATCAACGTATCACTGTTTCTATTATTCAAATGACCCATAGGGACTGCGCGTGAAGTATACAAGCCAGCACAAATTTACTCACAACCAAGCCGATAAGATCGGTATTCTTGTCACTAATTTAGGTACACCAGAGGCGCCAACGGCTTCTGCTTTACGACGCTATTTGGCTGAGTTTTTAAGTGACCCGCGTGTGGTCGAGGTACCCAAGCTTATTTGGAAGGCTATATTGCACGGCGTAATTTTGCGTATTCGCCCAGCGCGCTCGGCCAAGGCTTATCAAACAGTTTGGACTGATGAGGGCTCGCCTTTAATGGTGCATACCCAAAACCAAGCTCAGCGTATCAGTGAGTATTTTGCCGCTAAAGGCAGTCAATACGAGGTTACCTTTGCGATGCGCTATGGTCAGCCTAGTGTGGCGAGTGCGCTAGATGCCTTGCTGCAAAAAGGTGTGCGTAAATTGGTTGTATTGCCGCTTTACCCACAATATTCAGGCAGTACAACAGGCTCTACCTTTGATGCCTTAGCCGCTGACTTTACAAAGCGTCGCTGGTTGCCCGAGCTACGCTTTATCAACCAGTACTGCGATAACCCCGCTTACATCAAAGCCGTAGCCGAGAGTATTCGCAAGCACCAAGCGGTTAACGGCAAGCCGCAAAAGTTAGTGTTTTCGTATCATGGCGTACCGCTCAAATATTTGCATAAAGGCGACCCTTATCATTGTCAGTGCTTAAAAACATCTCGCTTAATTGCCGCCGAGCTGGGTTTGGCTGAGTCAGAGCATTTAACCGCGTTTCAATCACGCTTTGGCCGTGAACCATGGTTGCAGCCTTATACCGACCATACTTTAAAGGCGTTACCGGCGCAGGGTGTTGATCATATTCAGGTGGTATGCCCGGGGTTTTCATCCGATTGCCTAGAAACCATTGAAGAAATTGGCGAAGAAAATCGCGATTACTTTTTAGAGGCCGGTGGTAAAACCTTTGAGTATATTCCTGCACTAAATAGCACGGATGAGCATATAGCTGCCCTGACCTCTATATTGGAGCAGCAGTTGCAGGGCTGGAGTGTGGATAGTGAGGAGGTTATTGCCCAGCGTGGTGAGCTTGCCAAAGGTTGCCCGCATAACGCAAAAGCCTAGTGCTTAACTTGTAAAATGCGCCAATAAAAAAGGGTGAAGCCCTTAAAAGTGAATTTATTACTGCGCTTTTTGAGGTGTCTTCACCCTTTTTTTACGCAAAATTACGCGCTCTTTAATGCCTTTACGTTAAGGTTTTCGATCATGGTGCCGCTAATTTCGGTAATCTCAAAGTGGTAGCCACCGAGCTCAAAGCTGCATAAGCCTTCTGGAATACTCTCTAAATATTCAAAGGCTAAACCGTTAATAGTTTTGGGGCCATCGGTCGGCAGGTGCCAGCCGATGTGTTTGTTGATGTCGCGCAGTGAGGCGGTACCATCAATTTTGTACCAGCCGCCGTTGAGGTCGGTGATTTCTTGTTCTTGGTCGTCATCGCCGTCGGTACTAAATTCGCCCACAATCTCTTCAAGTAAATCGACTAAGGTGGCTGCGCCTTGCACTTCTCCGTATTCATCCACCACAATGGCTAGGCGGCGCTTTTCTTTTTGGAAGTTCATAAGCTGAATATGCAGTGGCGTAGACTCGGGCACAAAATACGGTGGCGACATATGCTCGCGAATATCGTTTTCGGTCACTTCGTGGTCGGCGCCGCGCAAAAAGCGCGTGGCCTTGCGTAGGTGCAACACACCCACCACGTTGTTGATATCGCCTTGGTACACGGGCAAACGTGTAAAGTCGGTAGTGCGTATGAGTGCTAAGTTTTCGACGATATCGCGCTCGAGATCAATACCGGTGATCTCGTTGCGCGGAATCATAATGTCTTCTACGGTGGACTTCTCTAGATCGAGCACATTGAGCAGCATGCCTTGATGCTGATCAGGAATAAGGTCGCCGGCTTCATCGACTACGGTGCGCAGCTCTTCGGGGTGTAAGTGATCGCTGCCGCCTTGATTGGTATCAATACCCATAAGTTTGGCCAGGCCATTAGAAAAGACATTAACGAGTATCACAAAGGGATAAAGGAGCGACAGTAAAGGCTTGAGCAGTAGTGTGGCGGGGAAGGCTATCTTTTCGGGGTAGGCCGTTGCGACGGTTTTGGGTGTCACCTCGGCAACCACTAATACCACCAGTGTTAACAAGCCTGCGGCGATAGCGACGCCTAAATCACCGTACAGCCGGTTACCAATAGACGCGGCAATCATTGATGCCACAATATTGACTAGATTATTACCAATAAGGATGACCCCGAGTAAGCGGTCGGGGCGCTCCAAAAGCTTGCCAGCGCGCATGGCGCCTTTGTGGTGCTTTTTGATGAGGTGGCGCAATCGGTAGCGATTGAGCGACAGCATGCCGGTTTCTGAGCTGGAAAAAAACGCTGACAGCAACAGGAGTACGGCGAGTGCAATAAAGAGTGCTTCTAAAGGGATGCTATCCAAGGGGGTATCAGCTCAATAATAAGGAGCGCGCTATGGTGTACTAGATAATTAAGCGACGCAAGTGTTAGCCCGACATTGCTAAAAAAATGTCGTCATTTTGTGTTTTTTGCACAAATTTGGCGTGTGATATTGATTACTGCCAGCGCCTTGTCATAACGGCGCTAGGTTTATCGTGCGGTGATTATCGTGTAGTCATTATCGTAGTTGTCATGTCGTTAAGTGTAGCCAATGGCAGGGCTTGTGTACCAAGGCTATCACATTAAGGTGTTTAATTAATTGGTGTGATGAGCAAGCTGCGTATCGCTTTAGCCTAATATAATTTCTAGAACAAGCTTCGAGCCAAAATAGGCCAATATTAAAAAGCCAAAGCCAGAGAGCGTCCAGCGCACAGCAACAAAGCCTCGCCAGCCCATTTGGTGGCGACCCCACAGCAAAACAGAATACGTTAGCCATGCCAAAGCAGAGAACACGCTTTTGTGCACTAGGTGCTGCGCGAGCATATCATCAACAAACAACGCCCCCGAAGCGATGGCTGCGGTCAGTAAAAGCTGGCCGGTCCATAACAGCTCAAATAAAAGGGCTTCCATGGTTTGCAGTGGCGGTAGTAAGCGCACTAAGCCGGTTGCATGACGATTGTGTAGCTGTTTGTTTTGATACGCTAATATCAGTGCATGCATAGTGGCAATAGTCAGTGTGCTGTAGGCAAAAATCGACAAAACAATGTGTGCAAAAACGCCGGCACTTAGCTGAATGAGTGACTGGCTCGAATCGGCTAAAAATAGCGCACTGAGCAGTGAGAGTGCCGTTAAGGGAAGCAGCAGGGCAAACATATTATACAGTGGCTTGCGGATACTGCTGGCGAGCACCAAAAGGTTGGCCACCCAAAAAAACAAAGGAGCGATGCGAAACAGGCTAAAATCATAGCCGTTGGGGGTTGCCAGCAGGCTGTAGGCGCTATAAGCATGCCCTACGAGTGCGCCAGCTAATAAAAACGGCACGATAACCGGTGGGCGGCTTTGACGTTGGCGCAGTGAGCGCACTAAAAAAAACCAAGCAAAGCAATAAAGAGCAAGGGTAAAAGTAATAGGCATGTGCACAGCTGCAATTATTGAGTTAAGTAAAGGTTGTTTAGATTAGAGGGTGCTGGCGCATCTTTGCAAGCACTGTGTGTATTTTTTATGGTTTTTGTAACTATTCAGTCAAGTTAACAAATCCCTCTTGGTAGGGTGCTGATGGGTTATTTTTTGGGCATTTAAGTGCCGGGAGCGCTTATATAGCGACCAGCCCCAGCATGGATGCGTGGGGGTAGACTTTGCAGGAGCACAAAGTCGCAGATGGCTTGAGCGGCCCAGAAAATGATTCATTAGCGCCCAATTACGGCCCCTCTGAATAGTTACTCGCTTTTTAGCTTTTTGACTTTGGCTTGCGTCGCACAGTCTTTTGAGTGGATTATGCCGGGTGCTGCTAAAGCTCATCTGAGTGGGCTTAAATTAAGTGTTATCGACGAAATTAGAGCTAAAATCAAGATTTTGTTAGTTTGTATGGGTTGTGTGAGTGGTTGGTCGGGGCGCCCAATCGGTCTTTGGCTTTATACTCAGCAATGGCTTTGTGTAAATGTCGAGAGCGTTTAGTGGGTGATATCAAGCACTCTTAAAGCTGTTTTCTGGCGCTGTAGGCGCTTTTGCTGCCATATTTGGTGCTTCTAGGTCGTTTTTGCTTGCCTTAACCGCTATAATCGATGCCCAATTTTTTCACTATCCGCAAGATGCGCTTATGTTTCAGAATCTATCAGACCGTTTAAGTCGCTCGTTGAGCAAAATCACAGGCAAAGCTCGCCTTAATCACGACAATATCCAAGATACGCTACGCGAAGTGCGCAAGGCTTTACTGGAGGCCGATGTTGCGCTGCCTGTTGTTAAAGCATTTGTCACACAGGTGCGCAAGCGTGCTTTAGGTGTTGAGGTGTCGCGCGCCTTAAACCCTGGCCAACAGTTTTTGAAGATCGTTGAAAGTGAGCTCACACAGGTGATGGGTGAAGCGAATGAATCGCTGAATTTAGCGGCTAAGCCACCGGCCGTTGTCTTGATGGCGGGCTTGCAAGGCGCAGGTAAAACGACTTCTGTGGCCAAGCTTGCTAAGTTTTTGCAAGAAAAAGAAAAGAAAAAAGTCATGGTGGTGAGTGCGGATATTTACCGCCCTGCCGCCATTAAACAGCTAGAAACATTGGCGGGTGAGGTTGATGCGGAGTTTTTCCCTTCAAGCGCCGACCAAAACCCTGTTGATATTGCCAATGGCGCCATTGCGCTGGCAAAAAAGACCTTTGTTGACGTGGTGATTGTCGATACCGCAGGGCGTTTGCATATTGACGACGCCTTGATGGATGAAATTAAAGGCTTGCATGCCGCCATTAACCCCGTTGAAACGCTATTTGTTATTGATGCGATGATTGGTCAAGATGCCGTCAATACCGCAAAAGCCTTTGATGAGGCCTTGCCGTTAACGGGTATTATCTTAACCAAAGCCGATGGTGATGCACGTGGCGGGGCGGCCTTGTCTGTGCGCCATATTACCGGCAAGCCCATTAAGTTTTTGGGTATGGGCGAGAAGGTTGAGGCGCTAGAGCCGTTTCATCCTGAGCGGCTAGCATCGCGTATTTTGGGTATGGGCGATGTAATGTCGCTTATTGAGCAGGCCGAATCTAATTTAGATAAAGCAAAAGCTGATAAGCTCGTTGCAAAAGTCAAAAAGGGCAAAAGTTTTGACCTCGAAGATTTGCGCGATCAGTTGCAGCAAATGCAAAATATGGGGGGCATGGGCTCTGTCCTCGAAAAGCTCCCTGGTATGGGTAATGTGGCGCAAATGGCTGAGCAGGCAAATGTGGGCTCACAGTTCAAGCAAATGGATGCCATAATCAGCTCTATGACGCCCTCAGAGCGCCGTAACCCTGATATCCTTAATGGTTCGCGCAAACGTCGTATTACGTTAGGCTCGGGGACAGATATTCAGGATTTAAACCGTTTGCTCAAGCAGCATAAGCAAATGGCCAAAATGATGAAAAAAATGAAAGGCGGCGGCATGGCCAAGATGATGCGAGGCATGGGTGGAATGCTCGGCGGCGGCGCTGGCGGTTTGCCGCCGATGCGTTAGTCAAAGGCGTTTTTTTAATGTCTTTGGTCGATTTTTAATAGGTTGGAGCCAATTTTTTAGTGCGCTCGGGCCTCGATAGAATGGGCCTTGCCACCGTTTTTTTGTAAAAATAGTAAATTTAAGTGATCAAACTCTATACATGGCGGGCACTTTTCAGTAAAATGCGCCGCCTTTCGCAGGCCCCGTGTACTTAGCGGTTATGGTGTGAGTTTTGTGGTTTTGATACCTTTGCCAATCTTGGTAAAAGTTGTTTTTATCTTATTGACTTAAATCATTTAGCGGCTTTAGAAAAACAACGGGCTTAGCAAATTTTCAAAAGCAAAAGCTTTTAAAACCTTATTAACTGGAAGTGATTTACATGGTAACTATTCGTTTGGCGCGTGGCGGTTCTAAAAAACGCCCTTTTTACCACTTGACTGTAACTGATAGCCGCAGCGCCCGTAATGGCCGCTACATTGAGCGTGTGGGTTTTTTCAACCCTGTTGCTCGTGGCCAAGAAGAGCGTCTTCGTGTTGACAATGCTCGTATCGAACATTGGGTTAGCCAGGGCGCAAAATTGTCTGACCGTGTAACTCGGCTCCTGAAAGAAGCAGGTAAAGCTGCGGCATAAGGCGGATGACTGTTCGCATTGCTGTTGGTCAACTTGTTGGCGTATTTGGTATTAAAGGCTGGTTAAAGGTCAAATCAAATACAGAGCCTGCCGAAAATATCATCGACTATAAGCCTTGGCATTTAAAGACCCAGCACGGCTTAAAAGAAGTAGAAGTTGATGAGTACGCCTTTAGGCCACAAGGTCTTATGGTCCATATAAAGGGCTGTGATGATCGTGATCAGGCTGCGGCATTGGGCAAGGCAACTATCGTAGTTGATAAAAGTTTATTACCAGAACTTGATGCCCAAGAGTTTTATTGGCATCAGCTTATAGGGTTAAAAGTAATCACGGTTTTTAGCGGTGATACCTCTGAGAGTAGCGCAACACAAGCACAGTGCTTGGGAAGTGTGAAAAGCTTGCTTGCAACCGGCGCTAATGATGTTCTGGTGGTAGAGGCAACACAAGAGAGTATTGATGACCGCGAGCGGTTATTACCTTATGTGTTCGATGAGTTTGTGTTAGCTGTTGATTTAGAGGCCGGAGAGATTCGCGTTAATTGGGATCCCGAATTTTAAACAAGTCATATTTTTAGCTTGTTTAGTGGTCAAAAAAACATCAAGTTACTATGATGGAAATTAAATAAAATAAATAGGTGCGTTAGTGTATATCGGTATCGTGACCTTGTTTCCTGAGATGTTTGATGCGATAAGCCAATATGGCGTGACTCGCAGAGCGGTTAACAATAAGCGCGTGGTGCTAGAGTTTTTTAATCCACGTGACTTTACTGAAGATAAGCATCGTACTGTGGATGACCGCCCTTATGGCGGCGGCCCTGGTATGGTGATGCGTACAGAGCCTTTACTGAAGGCTGTTAACGCAGCAAAAGATTGGCAGCGCCAAAATACAGGAGCTGCTGGTGATGTGATTTATTTGTCACCACAAGGTCAACAGCTTACCCAAAATGGGGTTAAGGGGCTAAGCCGGCAGGGTAACCTGATATTAGTGGCTGGCCGCTATGAAGGTGTTGATGAGCGCTTTATAAAAGCTTGTGTTGACCAAGAATGGTCAATAGGCGATTACATTGTAAGTGGCGGTGAGCTACCTGCAATGGTGCTATTAGACGCAGTAATGCGGTTGCTTCCGGGTGTTTTAGGTGATGCTACATCCGCAAGCCAAGATTCATTTGAGTATGGTCTTTTAGACTGCCCTCACTATACCCGGCCAGAGGTTTTTAATGGTGAGGGTGTTCCTGAGGAATTAATGTCTGGAGATCATCAGCGTATTGCTAAGTGGCGCTTACAGCAGTCACTGGGCCGAACGCAGGCACGCAGGCCAGATTTGCTGCGTGATATAGAATTGGATGAGGTACAACAAGCGTTACTCAACGAGTATCGCAAAGGCCTCAAAATTGATTAAAGATGATTTTACTAGCTGAGAAGCTACATATTAAGCGGGAGCATGCCATGAGTTCTAAGAACAAAATTATCCAGGAGCTGGAAAACGAGCAGCTCAAGAAAGACGTACCTGACTTCGCCCCAGGCGATACCGTAGTGGTTCAAGTACGTGTTGTTGAAGGTGAGCGTTCACGTCTTCAGGCCTATGAAGGTGTTGTTATTGGTAAGCGTAACCGCGGTTTAAACTCTGCGTTTACAGTGCGTAAAATGTCTCACGGCATTGGCGTTGAGCGTACCTTCCAAACTCACAGTGCGCAAATTGCTGAAATCAGCATCAAGCGTCGTGGTGATGTTCGCCAAGCTAAGCTTTACTACTTGCGTGAATTAACCGGTAAAGCTGCGCGTATTAAAGAAAAATTGGGCAGATAATATCGGCTCAATATTAAACCTTTTACTTTTGGGTAAAGGTTTTCAGTAAAAAGCGACTTTGGTCGCTTTTTTTTCGCCTAGATTTTTGTTTTGTGGCCTGAATGGGTATTGCTTGGAGTGTGCACTAGGCTAAACTGGCTACACTATTTTGAGCGAGATGCAGCTTTGAGCGAAATCTAGCTTGGAGCGAAATCTAGCTTGGAGCGAAATCTAGCTTGGAGCGAGATATAGCGCACAAGGTAAAAACTTATTGTTGGAATGTGGAATGACTGGGGAACAATGCGTTAGACTCATAGTCCTTTGTATACCCCTTTTGACTTGCGGGTAAACTGGTGCGCTTTTGTGCTAGTTTGATTGCACAATTAGTTGATCGTACAGCTAGTTTGATCGCACAATAAGCGTCTAGCCCTGTAATACCTGCCGGCGCCTGCCTAATTACTAAAGTATGAGTACAATAATATGATTCAATTTAAAACGGCTTCTCTTCTGATTTCTCGTATTGCGGCAGCGGCCTTGATTACCGCATCGGCTTCAAATGTTATGGCTGAAGAGGGTGTTGATAAAATTAAAGCTAAAATCACTGCCGCATGGCAAGCTGCCAAGCCTGGTATTGTGGTTAATGAGATTGAAAAAACCGAAATGGATGGCGTTTATAAAGTTAGCGTAGGCCCGTCGAGCAATATTTACAGCAATGCCGACGGCACTAACTTTATCGTAGGTGATTTGTTTCGGGTACAGCCTAATAAAATTACGAATGTTTCTGAAGAAGCGCGCAACGGTGACCGCGCGATAGCGGTATCCTCGGTAAAAGACAAAGACATGGTGATCTTCCCTGCTAAAGGTGAGAAAAAAGCACGCATGTACGTGTTTACTGATGTCGATTGTTACTATTGCCAAAAGCTTCATCACAATATGGAAAAAATGAACGCTATGGGTATTGAGGTGGCGTACTTGGGTTATCCACGTGCCGGTTTAGGTAGCGATTCATACAAAAAGATCGCATCTGCTTGGTGCGCCGATGATAAGCAAGATGCAATGACTAAACTCAAAAATCGCCAAGAAATCCCAGAAAACGTGTGTAGCGATAACCCCATCGCGGGTGAAAAAGGCCAGTATAACTTAGGTCGTCAAATTGGTCTTTCGGGTACACCGGCTTTAATTCTTGAAGATGGCGAGCTTATCGCAGGCTTTTTGGAGCCTGAAGCATTAGCAGGCCGCATGGGCCTTAAATAGTCTTTTGCTTAAGTCGCTTAGCGTGTTTTAGCTAAGCGATGCTCGATATTACAGAGCGTATTAAAAAAGCCCAGTCGGTTAACCGGCTGGGCTTTTTTATTGTGCAGTGTTATTGCCATGCAGTGCTATTGTGATGTCGCCATGTGTTATGCATGGTTTAAGTGCGCCAATGTCTAAGTACGTCAATGTTTAAGTACGTCAATGTTTAAGTACGTCAATGTTTAAGTACGTCAATGTTTAAGTACGTCAATGTCTAAGTACGCCAATGTCTAAGTACGCCAATGCATCGCCTCGACAAACGCTAAGGCGTCTTGGGCTTACATCTGCTCTTTTAGGGCTGCGTATTGATCTGCCTTCAAGCGCGGCCCAAATTGGCTCACAATCGTCGCTGCGCAACGATTGGCAAAGGCGGCTGCGTCGGCATAGCTTTTATCTTGGTCGATAGCAGCCAAAAATGCACCGGCAAATAAATCACCGGCACCATTAGTGTCGACTGCTTTTACAGATTGGGTGTGCACATGCAAAGTGTGCTCGCCATCAAATATCCATGTAGGCTCACTACCCCGAGTAATAATAAAGCTTTTGGCGTATGCTTTTAGCGCCTCGGCGGCGTCTTCAATTGTTGCGCTTTCACTCAGTGCCATAGCTTCGGCTTGGTTACAAAAAATGATATCAACGCCTGTGCCGAGCAGCTCTAAAATACCGTCTTTAAAATATTCCACAATCGCTGGGTCAGATAAGCTCACGGCAACCTTAATACCCGCATTTTGCGCTTGCTCGCGCACACTAATGGCGGCAGGCTTACCTGTATCTGAAGTCACTAAATAGCCTTCGATGTAGGCAAATTTGCTGCGCTCTAGGGCATCGGAATCAATGTTATTAACGCTAATGGTTTCACTAATGCCCAGGTGTGTGTTCATGGTGCGCTCGGCGTCATCAGTGATCATGACTAAGCATTTACCGGTAGTGCCTTCGCGTGCATCACGGTGAGCTTGCGTATTAATTCCGGCCTTGATGAGATCATCGGCATAGAACTTGCCATGTTCATCCAGAGCAACCTGACAACTAAAAAACGTGGAGCTGCCAAACTGCTGAGCCGCCATAACGCTGTTAGCCGCTGAGCCGCCACAAGCGCGCTCAGAGGCGACAAGTTTATCACTAAGGTGTTCGAGTAACGCTTGTTGACGTTTTTCGTCAACAAGCGTCATAACACCTTTATCGATACCCATGGTTTGCAAGTCGGCATCGTTGATTTGAATCTCTGTGTCGACGAGTGCAGCGCCGATTGCGTAAATTCCGTAATTGTTCATTTTTTGTGCTCTTTGTCGTTGCAATACGCGTTAGTATAAGCAATCATATGCGACCTGTGTCACATCACTTGCTTTAGGTTATAAGTAAATGCATTTCAATACTCAAATTTTATTTTTACGTATTGCGTGTTGTGTGTGCGTGCTTTAGGTCAAAAGCGATGTGTTGTTATATTTGAAGCGAAGAACATTGTGAAAGGCATTAATTACTGATGCAACTTAAAATGTAACTATTCAGCCTGCCAGGCTTATAGATCTGACTTGATGAGGGGTGTGGTCAACGCTTATTGGTGACCGGTTTGGGTGTGTGTGACCCGCTTTGCTCTTTCGGTACGGATCTTGAATTCGGGTCTTAAAATGCGGGTCTTAAATAAGCAAAGCCAAGGGTGTGCAAGCTAAAGTAGTAGTTTGCAACGGCTTAAAAAATGCGCTAAGAGCTCATTAATCACATTGATTAATGGATAGCGACAAGCAGTCAAAATAATAAAAAAATGTTGAGGCAAGGTTATGTCTAGGCTTATCAATGATGATTTATCCCCGAGTGCCCGAGTGGCTGTTGCAGCGGGTGTGCGTCAAGTGCCCTTATCGGCAGAGCAAGCGTTAGTGCATTTAAAGCGCTGCCAAGCTATCGCTGTCGAGCATGCGCACCAAAGCTTTGGGCCTTTTGTGAAGGCTTTAAACCACGCTTTTGATTTACTGATTGATAGAGCTAAATCGAATCAAGAGGTGGCGGAGTTGAGCGGTATACAGCGCTTATTTCGTAAAAACAGCCATGAATTAGAAGATTATTACGCAGGCTACGTGGCTGAAGGCTTTGTTAAATTTAAGCAGCATGTTTTATCCACGCAATTTAATACCGGCGGTGATGGCGAATTGTCATTGGTTGATAATTTAGAGCTTGAGGAATCGCTTGTCTTATCGGGTATTGTGCAGGTTGTTGATAATGAGCTGGCAGAGCCTTTATGGGTGCTAAATCAGCGACTGGCACTCATTAACAGCGGTCAACCTGTGGTTGAAGCCAGTAACCCGTGCGCGCCTGTGCAATTTAGCGAGTCTATGCGCAAGGCCTCTAAGCTCGTGCCTATGACTATACCTGCGGCCAAAACGGTATTAAAAACCTTTGGCGAGCACTTAAGTCGCATTGCTACCGAGGTGGTCGGCGATACTAACCGCTATTTGGCCGAGCAAGGCCTACTGCAAGATTTAGAGTATCGCAGGGCCAAACCTAAAGTCGCGAAGCGTGAAGCGCTAGAGTCTGAAGTGGATGCTTTAACGGGGGGCGATGAAAAATCTGCGGTTTATCAAAGCTCGTTGCTCGGTGCAATCCGGGGTTTGCAGCAAACATTAACCAGTTTATCGCAGAGCTCCCAACCCTTGGGTACGCCTGTGGGTAATGTGCTGAGTAATCAGCAAATGATAGAGGCGCTACAGGCGGTGCAGTTGCAATCGATGATGAATATGCCGATGGTGAGTGCTGTGTCTGGGCAAGTCACCCCGATGAATATTGCTGCAATGCAGCAGCAGCTACAAGCGCAGTTAGTTGATAAAGGCCGTGTGGGCGAAAATGATATGCACGCAATTGACTTGGTTGGTCGCGTGTTTGAGTACATGCTACGCGATGATAACTTGCCCGACTCCGTGAAGGCTGCTCTGAGTTATTTGCATACGCCTTTTTTAAAGCTCGCGTTTATCGACCCTGGTTTTTTTGAAAACCCCGATCATCCGGCGCGGGTATTACTGAATAACTTGGCCGAGGCGGGTATACGCTGGGTAGGTAATGACGGCACTATTGAGCACAATATGCTGACAAAAATTCGTGAAACGGTTGATCGTTTACTGAATGAGTTTACCAAGGACGTTAAGGTGATTACCTCGGTGTTACTCGATTTTAACAGCTACACCAAAAATATTGTAAGGCGCCAAGAGTTAATGGAAAAGCGTGCCGCCGAAAAAGCGCAAGGTGAAGAAAAGCTGCGTGAGGTTAAATACCGCGTTAACCAAGAGGTGATGACTCGCACAGAAGATAAAGATTTACCCTCGTCTATTTTATTATTTTTGTTGCAGCCTTGGTTTGATTATTTGTCGTTTTGTTTATTGCGCTTTGGTGTTGAGTCGCAGCAGTGGGCAGGGGCATTAGATTTGGTTGACGATTTACTGTGGGCTATTAGCCATAAAAATACGAGTGATGACGTGCAGGTGCAAAAAGAGCTCATTGAGCGCCTGCCCGCTGACATGCAGGCGGGCTTTGAAGTGATTGGCTACGATGCCGATAAAGCCGAAAAGCTTACTGAGTCGATTGTTGATATTTTACGTGCAGCCATTGCACAAGAGGCGCTGGCCCCCGAGTCAGCGCCAGTCCGTGCCGAGGCCCTCAAAGTAGTTGCCGAGAAGAAACAATCCGCCCCCGTTGTACCTATCAATGAGGATGTGACAGATGAAGAGCAGCGTGTGATTGATGGCCTTAAGCAAATTGAGTTTGGCACGTGGTTTGAGTTTGAAGGCGGGCGTCGTTTAAAAGTGGCGTGGTATAACGCGCGTACTATGCACTATATGCTGGTAAATCAGGTGGGTAAAAAAGAAGCTATGCTGACAGGTCTTGAGCTTGCTCGCAAAATGATTGCCAAAACCATGCATATTGTATCGGGTAGCTCTAAGCCCTTCTTTGAGCGTGCCCTTGAAGATATCTATCAAAACCTGACAGTGCCTGCACCTAAGGTAACGGAGCCTGCCTGACGGTAGGCGTTACTCTGCTGGCCTCTGGTTGGGTGATGATATAAAGATAGTGTGAGCTGAGGTGCTTGGTACTTTATTGAGCTATTGTGTACTTTTATTGTCACTATTTAGCTCAGCTGATAAGCCTCACCTGAGAGGGTGATGATGGATTATTTTCTGGGTATTTAAGCGCCGGGAGCGCTTGTATAGCGACCATGGATGGCTTGAGCGGCCCAGTCAATGATTCATTAGCGCCCAATTTCGGTACATCTGAATAGTTACCTTTTATTGAAGAAACGTAGTGCAGCGCATTAAGCTGTGAGGTGCGTTTTGATGCGCTCTAGATGCTTTTTTAAGTGGCTTTAGTTTTAAGACCGTGGTCGTTAACTCTGGGCGCGCTTAAGTACTCAAAATACAGAGCTAATGCTAACGCGCATTAGCTTGCGGAGTAAAAAACACCGGTATTAGCTTGCTCTAAGCAACCTTCGACAATATCTTTGGTGAGGCAGGCGCATTTGCCGCACTGAGTCATAACTCCTAAACGTTCACGAACGTCGCGCAGGCTATTAGCGCCGCCTTCTACGGCAGAGCGAATTTGTGAATCGGTAATACCTTGGCATAAGCAAACGTACATAAGTATCTCGGCGATAGCTTTGGGTGAAGAGTTATCAAATTTTATTGCTAATGATAATAGTTGTCAATTAGATTTAGTTCTCATTTTCATGTAAATGTTTACAGTGTGCGCTTAGCGACACAGCTTTTGTGATAGCGGCACGGTTGCTGTGTGCTGAACGATGCTGTATTGCGGTAAACGGTAAAAGATGCCTGACTAAACGATGTGCATTAGCAATCTTCAGGTTGGTTTACTGGAGTCGTTTGTTGGTGCACATAGGGTAAAAATCGGCATTTATATTTGTTGAAAAGTCTCGTTCGGGGGTTGAAATTGGCAACTCTGCCAGCACCTAGGCTAGATCAAATACTTTTTAGGGCCTTTGGCCTTTTTTTAACTTAAGCGGAGACACATCATGGGCGTATTAGTCGGTAAGCAAGCACCAGATTTCACGGCAGCTGCAGTATTGGGCAACGGCGAAATCGTTGAAAGCTACAACCTTGCTGAAACCATCAAAGGTAAAAAGGCTGTTGTTTTCTTTTACCCATTAGATTTCACCTTTGTATGCCCTTCAGAGCTATTGGCTTTTGATGCGCGCGTAGAAGCCTTTAAAAAGCGTAACGTTGAAGTGATTGGGGTTTCTATCGATAGCCACTTTTCACATAACGCATGGCGTAATACAGCGATCAACGACGGCGGCATTGGTCCCGTTAAGTACACCTTAGTTGCTGATATCACGCATTCAATCTGTAAAGCGTATGACGTAGAAAGTGAAGGTGGTGTTGCTTTCCGTGGTTCTTTCTTGATCGATGAAGAAGGCGTTGTTCGTCACCAAGTAGTGAATGACTTACCATTAGGCCGTAACGTTGATGAAATGTTACGTACTGTAGACGCTTTAGCGTTTCACCAAGAGCACGGCGAAGTATGCCCTGCTGGTTGGACCGAAGGTGATGCAGGCATGACAGCATCACCAGAAGGCGTTGCTGCTTACTTAAGCGAGAATGCTGGCAAGCTTTAATACTCGGCTTGATCAAAAAAGGCGCTTGTTATAAGCGCCTTTTTTGTGCCTGCCTTTTATGATTTGCTTGTATTTTACTGAGCAGTCACGATTGAGCGAGACTATCGTCTGTTGCGTTAGCGTACTTAATAAAAAAAGACCCTGCAGGCAGGGTCAAAATCCAAGGATGTTGGAGAAAATAATTAAAAATAGGCCGAGCCTGCGTCCGTGCAAGTGCTTGTCGTGTCCTTTGTATTGCCTTTAAATCCTTAAGTGCCTTCGCGTAACCTGTAAATGATTCATTAGTGCCCAACTCCGGTACCTCTGAATACTTACGCTTCCCTTCTGTTGTTCCTTCTGTTGCTCCTTTTATTGCTTCATGCTGACTCAACTATACGGCTCGGCAGGCATTAAGTTGCACTGAGTGAGTGATATTTATGAGTGGCTAACAAAAAGGGCGCATTTCTAAAAAGTCTGCTGCACGATGTGCATTGTTGGTTGTTACGCCAGTGGTTGGCTGTTCGCGATTGCGTTGTCGCTATCTGTTACAGTATTCATCGTTGCGGGCAGATGACGACGGTTAACAACATGAATATCGACTCTTCGATCGCGAGGGTAGTGCTCGTATTGTCCAATATGCGCGGCCGCTTGCTGAGCGCCGTGGCTACTGGTCATAATGCGGCTATCAGCAATACCAAGCTGAAGCAATAGTGTTTTGACTGCACCTGCGCGGTTTTGCGCAAGCTGCTCGTTAAAGGCCGGTGCGCCACGTGGGTCGCTATGGCCACTCAAGTTTACAATGAGTTCGTCGTTGGCTTGCAGGTGCTGAGCAAGAGCCTCTAGGCGGCTGATGTCTTGCGTATTTAAGGTGTCCTCGCCGGTGTTAAATAACACTTGTAGGGCTAACTTATCGATGGTTTTTTGTTTTAGCTGGGTGATGGTGAGTTCTTGCGTGTTGATTTCATGCTGTAAAAGAGCCAGCTTTTGAGTATGCAGCGTGTTTTTTTGTTGGCTGTCATTGAATGCGACATTGGCATTATTTGTTTTGCGGGTTTGATCGGCAAACAAGATGCCTATAAAACTGCCAGCCATGGCACCGAGCGGCCCGCCAATGAGCCCGCCCGCAATAGCCGATGAGGTAATTGTACCTCCTTCTAATACGGCTTGTTGGTGCGTGTTGCGCGCAGCCTGCGCAGGATTACATAGGCTTGCACTTAAGGTTGTTGCAAGGGCAATAGTCGCTGATGCTTTTTTGAGGGTGAGTATTTTCATGTTGGCGCTCCAAGGTATTGATGTTAATACGGTATAAGTTAAAACACGTTAGGGGCGAGGCAATAATAGCTTGTCCAATTAGACGTAGGGTTCTGTTTTCTCGGCAAGGCGCTCGAAGGGGCGCATGCCGGGGCATGTAACACTTTGAGCAACGCATCGGGGCAGGAGCCCCTTATTAGACATTGCAGGAGCATAATGTCGAGGAGAGGAAGCAGAAAGCAAGTACTATTGGATAATGTATTTTTTCCTCGCCCCTTAGCGGTTGGCTTGCGGTGTAGGGTGTATTAAACAGGTTAAATCGGGCGCTTTTGAGGGGACGAGATGATGCTTTGCGGTGATATTGTGATGAATTATGGCACGCACTGAGCATGGCTTGAGCAGCCCAGTCAATGATTCATTAGTGCCCAATTTCGGTATCTTTGCATAGTTACCTTTGAATAGTTACCTTGTCATTAGGTTGTTGGGTTAATAACAAAAAAGCCCTAACAGCATGAGCGGTTAGGGCTTTTGTTTTTAGCGGTTTGCGCTCGCGAGTGTTTAGCTATCTTTTTTGTAACTATTCAGTCAAGCTAACAAATTCCTCTTGGCAGGGTGCTGATGGGTTATTTTTTGGGCATTTAAGCGCCGGGAGCGCTTATATAGCGACCATGGATGGCTTGAGCGGCCCAGAAAATAATTCATTAGCGCCCAGTTACTGCCCCTCTGAATAGTTACTCTTTTTTACTGTCTTCTGTATTGGTTTCTTTTGCCGCTTCTTTATTGCTGGCTTTAGCCGCTTCTTTGGCTTTTTTGTTTTGTGCAATAAAGGTATTGATGGCTTCTACCTCAAAGCGCACACGACGTTTATCGGGGTTGCTTTCGGCGATAATGATCTCAACCGGTGTGTCGAGTGTGTAAGTGGTTTCGCCGACGGTTAATGTCATGCGTTTAGCATCAAACGTTTTACTCACATTTTTAGGGATTTGTACAAAACCTTCGATACCGTTATCGTCAAGCTTTACACCAAAGCCTTGCTGGGTAACGATGCGAATGTGCCCCTGTGCTATTTGACCGATGAGCTTTTGTACGTGCTGGCTTTTTAGCCATTGCTCGGTTTCGCGCACGGCTTTGCGGCCATTATCGAGGGTGTCATTTAAGCGCTCTACCGCTTTGGGGCTGGCAGATTGCACCTTTTTCCCCATTAATATTTGACTGATTGTCCAATGGTTAGATAGGTCGGCGTATCGGCGTAAAGGCGAGCTGACAGTGGCGTAGTGTGTGTAACCTTGGTTGCAATGCGGTTTAGCTTCAATGCTAAGGTGGCTGGTAGAGCACATGCGTTTGAGCGGTGAGATGAGGTGGCTTTTTTCGTGATTACGTAGCATCTTCATTAAGGCTTTAAAGCCTTCAATGCTACTTAAATCGGCACTGTATTGGGTAAATTCTTCGGCGCTAAGCTCTTCTTTTAATAGGGCTTTAATTTCGCCGAGGCGGTCTTGGCGAAGACCGTCGTGCTGGGTGTGAATACCGGCACCGTGTTGTGCCAGTAAATCGCCTGCGCTTAAGTTAATAATCAGCATGGCTTCTTCGATTAACTTGTGAGCAATTGTGCGTTCACGTTTAACAATGTTATCGATTTTGCCTTTGTTATCAAGGTATAGGTCGTAATCGGGCTGATCTTCGTGCACGAGGTTATTAGCTTCGCGGTAGGCTAGGCGTGTGCTTGCTAGCTCGGCAAGGGTGGTAATGGCTTGGCTTATTTGAGTGTCATCGGTAAAGGCTGTGCCGTTATTGATGAAATCGGTAATAGCGGGGTAGTTACATTTACTGCGCGAGCGAATTAAGCCTTTTTCAAAGGTGTAGCTTTCGATGGTGCCATCTTTGGCGATTTTTGCTTGGCATACGAGCGCTGGTCGATCTTCGCCTTCAAGTAGCGAGAAAGCTTCGGTCGCTAAGTTGTCCGGTAGCATAGGTAGTACTTCACCGGGCAGGTAGACGGTTTGCGCATAGTCTCGCGCGCCTTTAGCAATAGGGCTAGTCGGTAAAATAAAACTGCTAGGGTCAGCAATCGCAATAGCGACATCCCAGCCGGTATCAGTGGCTTGGGCATAAACGGCATCGTCCATATCGCGTGTCGAATAAGAGTCGATGGTGACAAAGGGGATATGGGTGAAATCTTTGCGGTTGTCGTCGAGGCTCACTTTGATTTGCTTGCAAGCGACGGCTTGCTCGCTGGCGTCTTTGGGCCAGTAGCGAAACAAACCATACTGGGCAACAATTAACTTGTGCTCAAAGTAAGGGTCGGCCTCTTTGCCTATATTGGCAATGATTTTGGCGGCTGCTTTCCCGTCTTCATTAAATGGGTGGCGCATGAGCTCGCACAGTACGTGGTCACCTTCTTTGCATTTGGCGCGGAACTGTGGCGGTAGGAATAGCCAGCGGCCAAAGTTTTTAACGCTGGGTAATACGAAGTGGTTATTGCCTTTGATTTTGTACTGACCGACAAAGCGTTTGAATGTGGGCTCTAGCAGCTCTTCGACTTTCGCTTCGAGCTTGTCCTTATCGTTTTTGGTGAGTAAGACTTTGACTTTATCGCCGGGCAATACGAGTTGCATTTTCTCGGGGTTTAAAAAGGCATCGCGCCCGTCTGTGAGTTTTACAAAACCAAAGCGGCCGTTAGAGCCCACTACGGTTCCTGTGCCATATTCCTTGCTAGAAACAATGGCGGTTTTTAGCTCAGTAAGTTGAGCGAGTGTACTTTTATCAAACATGATGAACCTCGACCTTCATAGAGGCTGAGAATAATAGCAGGTTGAACGCTTTTGGCTAATGGTTAGCGTGGGTTTATCTGTACTTTGAGCACTTTGTTGATGCGGTTGGCGCGTATTCTTGCTTACAATTCACTATCGCTTGGTATTCTGCGCCGACGAAGGCGGCTTTTATGGGCTAAAAATTGACAGGGATCATTATTTTGAAATTAAATACAAAATACTATTGATAGTGATTCGCATTTGAGATCTAATGCCTCTTAATTTCATTAAGTTGTCGCCGGCGCATCACTAAAAGTACTGTATTGGCGAATGCTGAATAATCAATCAGTGGTGCATACCGCATTGCTGCTAACCGTTTTAATTGTGCACATCGCGTGCAGAGGTCACTATGAAAAAAACAGCACTTGCTCTAGCTATCGCCTTGTCGTCTATTGCCTTGGTAGGTTGCGGCAGCTCCTCGTCAGGTGGTGCAACCACTTCATCGACCACTTCATCGACTGCGAGCTCTTCTACGAGCTCCTCGGCAGGTAGCTCATCAAGTGTCGCTGTTGTAAACGATTACGCTTTTAGCGTTGATGGCGAAAGCACTGTGTCGTACACAGGGCAAACCGCTCGTCATGTCATGATTGAAGATATTAAAAGTATGATCGGCTCGATGACCAAAGGCGCAGAAACAGGCATAGTTGATCGCTTGATGGCGTTGTATCAAAACCCATCAAACTCACAAGATGGTGAGGCTATTTTATTAAAGACTGGAGACTTTACTTTAGATCAGGCAGTCTATAGCGATATTAGCGCGGGTAAAAACTTACAAGGCAAAATTGCTGGCGGCTACATTGCCGATGGTACGCCCAGTGGTGAAACAGGCACATTAATTGGTGACTTTATCGGCAGCGGTATGCCTGCAGGTACTCTACCTTCGGGCTATGTTGAGGCGCTATTTGCTGAACTAGGTACACTCGCGGCAGCCTCAGGTGATGTGATGGTTTCGGTGGCGGGTGAACCGCAAGCGGTGACAGCACCTTACATTAGCGCGCAAGGCGTTGATTATCAGCAATTGGTACAAAAGTTTTTGTTGATGGCCGTTGGCTTTTCGCAAGGCGTGAACGACTACTTAAAACCTAGCCGTGACTTTGCGGGTGAGCTAGGCAAAGAAGATGGCAAAGAAGATAAGCCTTACAGTACCGCAGAGCATCATTTTGATGAAGGCTTTGGTTACTTTGGCGCTATGCCCACTTACAGTAATTATACTGATGACGAAATCAGCACCGCCTCTTACATTGATGAAAATGCCAGCGGTTCGATTGATTTAAAAACTGAGTATAATTTTGGGCAGTCTATTAACTGTGCCAAACGCGATAAAGGCACCGCAAGCAATGCTAACCCTACTGATTTTACCGGCGACATAACGACAGCCTTGCATGCTGGTCGCACAATTGTGGCTGAAGCAACCGCAGCAGGTAGCCTGAGCGCCGAGCAAGAAGCTGAACTTCGCACTCAGATTAAAAAAGTGGCACTCACTTGGGAGATGTGTATTGCTGCAACGGTTGTGCATTATGTTAATGATGTGAAAAGTGATATTGCAAAATTTGACGGTACCGACTATGCCGACGTTGCTAATTTTACTGATTTAGCCAAGCACTGGTCAGAAATGAAAGGCTTTGCCTTGGGTTTACAATTTAGCCCCTACTCGCCTTTACGCACTGATATGGGCGCACTCGCTCAAATTGCTTATGGCAATGACACCGCCACACTAGAAGATGTATTGAGCTGGATGGGCGCCGCGCCCGTATTAGCTGATGCAACAGATGCTGATAAAGAAAGCTATATTAACGCGCTAAACTCTGCACGTGATGTACTGCAGGCCGCTTATGGTTTTGATACCGATAATGTTGCCAATTGGTAAGCTAAGTAGTAGCTAGTTAGTACAAGCGGAGCGGCTGTTTTAGCGCTCCGCTTGTTTGCGTTTTAATAGGCGTATTTTTTTACATGATTTATAGGTTTTTTATGTTTCAGTTAATTAAAAAAACACTGATGCTAGTCGTTGTTGCGGCGTTAGCGGCGTGTGATAACAGCAGTATTGACAATGACGAACCGGTGGGTAGTGCAGGCAGCTCATCGAGCGACAGTGATTTTAGTTTAATTAAAAAGCCTTTCGACTATCAAAGCTTGTTAGTGAATTATGCTGATAATTTAATTTTACCTACGTATCAAGCCTTTGAATTAGCATTGACGCAATTAGATTTGGATATTAATGCGCAATGCGATGCGTTAGATGCCCAAAGCACAGCGGCCGAACCTGATAATAATGTTCGACAAGCTTTAACTGAAGCGGTTGCGCTATGGCAACAAGCCGAGCTTATGTGGGTTGGCCCTGTAGCGGATAACAATAATAGTTTACGCAATCGTATTTATTCTTTTGCAACCACAGCGCAAGCTGATCCATGCGCTATTGATATTGCTACCGTAGAGCACAATCAAGAGGCTGTCGCGTTAACAACGCGGGCAAATACCGTGCGTGGCCTAGATGCATTAGAGTATTTGATTTATGAGCCAACACTTAATACGGCATGCTCTAGTGCTATTAGCCAAGCAGCAAGTTGGAATGCATTATCGCAAATAGCTCGACAGCAGCAGCGTTGTCATTTGAGCCAAGCGGTGATGCAAGATTTGCTTGCAAGTAGCCGTGCGTTAAATACTGCATGGTCGAATGACGGCGCTAATTATCGCTCGTTATTTATTAACCCCAATAATGCAGGCCCGCATTTAAAAGCGCTTTCGGATGCTATTTTTTACCTAGAAAAAGAAGTGAAAGATACCAAGCTAGGCACGCCTTTAGCGCAAACAGCTTTATGTGTTCTTGATGCTTGCCCTAAAGCTATTGAGGCGCCTTACGCCCAAAACAACGGTGCATTAATCACACAAAATCTTAAAGCATTTAAAGCCATGTTTAATGGTAGCGCTGCCGACGGTACTAATGGTATTGGCTTTGATGATATTATTGCTTACGAGGGTTTTGCTGAAATTAATGTCGCGCTCAATGCAAAAATAGATGCTGCGATTACTATGGCCGAGCAATTGAATAAACCGGGTTTATTGGTCGAGCAGGTGAACAAGCAATTAAATAATAAAACACAATCACAATGTAAACTAGAATCAATGAATACCGCCAATGGCGAAAGCACCCCTGCTAGCTATTGTGCTTTGCACGGCTTAATTCAAGCTATTAATTTACAAATGCGTACCGATTTCGTCACTATTGTTAATGTCGATTTACCCGTGCGCGCGCAATCCGATAACGATTAATCTAAAAGACCGGTTGTATATCATGACACATAAAAAATTATCGGTTGTTATTGCTTTGATAGCGACACAAAGCGCAGCGTTGAATGCGTGGGCCGACCACAGTAAAAACTCAGCTAACCCTCCTATTGAAGAGGTTTATGTTACAGGCGGTGCCGATGCCATTCGCACTATGCCCGGTAGTGCGACCTTTATTGATGCCGATGCGATTAAAGAATTTGATAGCACCGATTTGAATGATGTACTGGGTCAGGTGCCGGGTGTTTATATTCGTTTTGAAGATGGTTATGGTTTGCGCCCTAATATTGGTATTCGCGGCGCAACGGCTGATCGCAGCCAAAAAATCACATTAATGGAAGATGGGATTTTAATTGCGCCATCGCCCTATGCTGCACCTGCTGCTTACTATATTCCTAATGTTAATAGGATGGATGCCGTTGAGGTGTTTAAGGGGCCTGCATCGATTCATTATGGTCCGCATACCGTTGGTGGCGCTTTGAATATGGCAACACGTGCGGTGCCTAGCGATGCCTTGGGTGAATTATCGGCAACCTTTGGGACTGATAATTATCAAAAATACCGAGGGTTTTATGGCAATACTATCGACGGCGGTAATGGTCATGAATGGGGCTATTGGGTTGATGCTTTGCGTTACAGTGCTGATGGTTTTAAAGAGCTGGGTAATCAAGATACCGGTTTTGTGCGCAATGATATTAATGCCAAACTACAATGGCAAAACCAGACGGGCCAATACCCTCAAAAGCTAATCGTAAAATTAGGTTATGCCGATGAAGACAGCGATGAAACCTATTTGGGTTTAAGTGATGCCGATTTTTCAGCAAACGCTGTGCAGCGCTATGCTGCGAGTGCAAATGATACTTTTACCTCTGAACACACGCAAGTTCATGTGATTCACGCGATAGATTTAACCTCGAATTTAACGATAAATACTCGTGCTTACAGTAATCGGTTTACCCGCTCATGGAATAAGTTTGATGGCTTTTGGGAACCGCCAGAAGGCTGCGGTGATTTAGCGGATTGCGCGACAGATATCCAAGATGTTTTTGCGGCGGCGCAAAGTTATCCCGTCGAAATGGGGATTTTGCGCGGTGAAATTAACAGCCGTAAAGAATATGAAAAAATAGATGTCACTAATAATGCTCGTGAATATGGCTCTGAGGGGGTAGAGGTCACAGGGGATTACACGTGGCAACTCAACGCTATCGAAAACACAACGACTTTTGGTGTGCGTTTTCATCGTGATTATGTTGAGCGCGATCATAGTCCTAGAGCGTATAACATGCTTGATGGACAGTTAGTCTACGATGGTATTGAGCGTGAAAATAAAACGCTTAATAAGTCGGAAGCTGATGCTTTAGCGTTATATGCGAGCCACGAGCTAGATTGGAATAATTTAAAAGTGACCGCCGGCATTAGAGTTGAAGATATTGACGCGCAAGTCACAGACTATCAAGCCTTAGCCGAGCAAAAGACCGGCGCAATTAAAAAGCGTAGTGATACGGTATTTATTCCTGGAGTGGGTGTTTTTTATCAGCTATACGATAGCGTAGGTTTATTAGCCGGTGTTAATAAAGGCTTTTCTCCGGCTGTGGCGGGCTCTGGAGCCGAGCCTGAAAAAAGTATTAACTATGAATATGGCTTTCGCTTTTCACGTGGTGATTTGACCACAGATATTATTGGTTTTTACAGCGATTATAGTAATTTAATTGGTCGTTGCCGAGTGTCAGATAGTGGTTGTGAGTCGGGCGCTGAATTTGATGGTGGTGAAGCGGAGATATTAGGTTTTGAGTTAACTTCTGATTTTAATATTGCACTAAGTACCTCGTTAGATTTGCCTATCTCGTTTGTTTATACCTACACTGACGCAACGTTTGGCAATAGTTTTGTATCGGGTTTTTCGCAATGGGGCACCGTGATAGAGGGCGATGAATTGCCTTATACGCCGAACCACCAAGCTAAATTAGGCTTGGGGTTAGATGCCGATACATGGACGCTTAAAGCAGAGGCTAAATTTACCGGTAAAATGCGTGAATTACCTGATCAAGGCGATTATAACGCGGGTGAGTTTACACCATCGTATACAACGCTAAATATTGCCGCGCACTATATGCCAAATGATAGTTGGGATATTCTATTAGCAGTAGAAAATATTTTTGATAAGCAAGTGGTTGTTTCACGTAGACCGTTTGGCGCGAGGCCCAACCAGCCGTTAACCGTAAAAGCTGGCGTTACTTATCAATTCTAATGGTTGCTTGCGAACTCTATGTTATCGCTGTTTTTAAGCTATTAATTATTTAAGTGGTTTATCGCTTATGCAGCAGTTAATACATGATAGTTGGAATACGCTATTACAAGTGCTGACAACCCCTTTGGTTGCCAGCCTTGACCCTTCTCGGCGTGTATATTGGCTTTTTTTAGTTGTTTCTGTTTTTTTGGCTTTAGCTATTTTTATTGTACAAAAAAAACAGTTTTTTCCGCTTTTGTGGTTACGCCAATTTTTTTCACGCAACTACTTTTTTTCATCTTCATCGGGCGTTGATTTTTTTTATTGGTTTATTAATGGTTTAATTAAATTATTAATTGTTATACCACTTGCTGGTGGGCATCTGGCGTGTACGTTAATTGTTGTGCGTTTTTTGTATGGTCATTTTGGTGCAGTGAATGCCCCCGTTACCTTAGCGATACCTGTACTTATGCTGTTGTATACCTGCGTGTTTTTAGTGGTAGAGGATGCGAGCCGCTATGGTTTACATCGCTTGATGCATCAGGTGCCTTTTTTGTGGCGCTTCCATAAAACCCATCACAGTGCGACAGTACTAACACCTTTTACCTTATACCGTGTGCATCCAGTAGAAATGACATTGTATTATCTGCGTGGCACATTAGTGTTTGGTGTGGTGAGTGGGTGTTTTATTTATGTATGGGGGAGCAGTGTTAAAGGTTGGCAAATATTAGGCGTTGATGCTGTCGGTTTTATGTTTAATTTGGCTGCAGCTAATTTACGCCATAGTCATATTTGGCTAAGTTTTGGTATTTTTGAGCGTTGGTTTATAAGCCCTGCACAACATCAAGTTCATCACAGTACAAACCCTATTCACTTTAACCAAAACTATGGCTCTATTTTGGCGATATGGGATCGAGTGTTTGGCTCATGGCGAGCATCGGGGAAATTTGAGGCGTTAAAATTTGGATTAGGTAAGGGCTAGTATTATTGCGATAGCGGCCCTACGGCTGTGTTTGAAACTCGCGGCAAGT
The DNA here is from genome assembly GCA_947494095.1 of uncultured Pseudomonadales bacterium. Taxonomy (GTDB): domain Bacteria; phylum Pseudomonadota; class Gammaproteobacteria; order Pseudomonadales; family Cellvibrionaceae; genus Marinagarivorans. Next base: position 3,071 of record CANLTI010000051.1, on the reverse strand, counting down.
GGTGCGGGCTTTCTTGTCGACCAATGAAAATAGCTGGTCCATTACAGTCTTCTCGTTTTGAGGTTTATGGCCTTTAAGTTTTTCGAGTAAAAATCCAAACTGGTTTTGGTATTGATAAAAGCGCTTGTACAGGTGCGTAAGTGGCAATTGCTGGCCTCTTTTATTTGTGTAATTTGCCGCCTCTAAGCGGTGCCGCCTTTGCGGGAGCCTGATGATATTTTGGCAGTCGGTATAAATCGTTAGTTGCGCTGAGTGCGGCACGGCGTGCAAGGCCCATAGTAGCGCCTCAAGCTCAAGATGGGTTGATGATGTTTTATCGAAGCGCTGTGTTTTGATGTGTTTATTTGCTTGGCCACACGATTGTGAGCTCACGATTTTTACTAATGTCGCCTCTGTTATCAGTAAAAAAGCGCCACAGCCAACCCCACTTTGCGGATTCACGCTGCCATCTACAAATAGTGCATAACGACTAGCTAGTGCATTATTCATGGGTGTGCCTTAGGCATCTTGTATATTGGTGTTGACCGGTTGCAGCTTTTTGAGTGCATAGATATCAAAGCGAGATGATTTGCCTTCTAAGCTATAGCTAGGTGCTTTATCGGCTAGATGAGGGGCTATGCGTGGGCGTTTTACCACAATGCGACACACATCTTGTTCGAGTGCGTGCATTAAGAGTTGGTCAGAGTCTTCATCGTTACCAATAAGGTCATGGAAGGCGCGCATGCTTTTATTCACGGCAGCGCTTTTTTTACGTGTTGGAAACATTGGGTCCAAATAGATAACATCAATATCATTTATGGTTTTTGCAATGCTATCGGCATGGCATAGTTGCATGCGACTGATTATGTTGGCGAGGGTATCATCTTGGGCCTGCTCAGCAAACTCAGCAGCGCGTACTAGGCCGTCGGCAAGTAATGCGTGTGCAATGGGGGAACGTTCTTGGAGTTGCATATGACATCCAAGTGTTGCGAGTACAAAGGCATCGCCGCCTAAGCCTGCTGTAGCGTCGAGCACCCGGGGCTTTAGATGTGCGCTAACGCCCACAGCTTTGGCAATCATCTGCCCTTTACCGCCACCAAACTTCCGCCTGTGGTCTGCACTGCCTGTATGAAAATTAACGCTAATAGGGTTTTGTTTACCTTGATTGAGTACTTGAAGCTGAGCGCCGGAGTGAGACCACTCTAATCGATAAACAGGCTCTTCAAGTCTTTGATTTAAGTAGACACCCATTTTATGGGCTATTTTTTGAGCTTGTGTGCTGTAAGCATCATCAGAGCAAATAATTTCTAGTGTATCCATATATGCCTGCTACAATGTCCGCTTTAGTTAAAAAAAGTAACCATTTTTTGATTGAATAGACGTAGCGTGAGCATTATTGCATGTCTATGTGAACTTTTTATTATTCTTTATTTAGGTCATTTTTTTTGCTACACAATAAAGTTAGGGTGTGCGCAAAATGGTAAGGAGAGGATTATGCGGCATTTTGCTGCTTTTGTATTATTTAAGTCTCAGAGGATTAACTGTTTGAGTCATTTTTTAGTTGCTTGTATTCTACTATTGTCTTTTACTTTTGCAAATGCTGAGCAGGTTACCCCCTTTGATAGTGCTTATGAAGGGCGGCTTTTCACTTTGCAGGGTTCTAACACGATTGGTGCGCGTTTAGCGCCGACTTGGGCTAAAAGCTTTTTAGAGGCGAAAGGCGCTAAGGGTGTTACGGTCGAAGCATTACCGCAGTTAAATGAATATCGTATTAAAGGCCGTAATGGTGCGCGAGTGGTATTTATTGATGTGAATGCTCACGGTTCAAGCACTGGTTTTCAGGGGCTAAAAACCGATATGGCCGATATTGCCTTGTCTTCCCGAGTCATTAAAGATAAAGGAGTTTCAGCGCTTAAAACCTTGGGTAATATGCAAAGTGCTAAGGCTGAACATGTGATTGCGATTGATGGTTTGGCTGTCATCGTTCACCCAAATAATGATTTGGCTAAGCTACCCGTTAATGTTATCGGCCAAATTTTTGGTGGGCAAATTACTAACTGGGAGGTTTTAGGTGGACCGGATAGGCCTATTAATGTTTATGCGCGCGATAATCAATCGGGTACTTATGATACTTTTAAGAGTTTAGTGCTAGGTAAACAATTTATGTTGGCACCAACGGCTGAGCGCTTTGAGTCAAACGATGAGTTGTCTGACCGTATTGCGAATGATACAGGTGGGATTGGCTTTGTGGGCTTAGCATCTGTACGGCAAGCTAAAGCTTTGGCTATTAGCGAAGGCGATACAATGGCACTTAAGCCCGAGGTTATGTATGTTGCAACAGAGGATTACCCTCTGTCGCGCCGGCTTTATATGTATACCGCAGAGAATACTGATAAGTCTCTGGTGTCCGAGTTTATTGATTTTGCGCAAAGTTTAGCTGGGCAAAAAATAGTAGAAGAAATAGGCTTTATTTCACAAAACCCCAAAAGTTTAACGATTGAACTGGCGACCGGGCCTGCGCAGTATCAAGCGCTATCTAAATATGGCAAGCGTTTATCACTTAATTTTAGGTTTCAGTCTGGTCGTGCCGACTTAGATAATAAAGCACTGCAAGATGTACAGCGTTTGGCGCGCTTTATGAAAGCTTACGCCAATAAAAATATGAATATACAGCTAGTTGGTTTTAGTAATGTGGAGTCCACAGAAAAGCGAGCGCAGGTTTTATCACGCTTGCGGGCAACTGCGGTTAAATCGGCATTGTATCGTCATGATATAAAAACGGACTCTGTGATGGGTTTTGGTGATACGCTGCGTGTCGCTGACGCTAAAGGTGGTTCGTCATTGAAAAACGAAAGAGTTGAGGTGTGGATATACCCCAGCACAGCTGCTGCTGCGGTTGAGAAGGTGCGCAAAGGAGATCTTACAGCGAAGTTATTACAATCTATTGCGCCAATTATTGCTACGCAATAGCTGCACTGAAAAATACTACAGGCCTAAGGGGCGAGAAAAAATACATGTAACTATTCAGTCAAGTTAACAAATCCCTCTTGGCAGGGTGCTGATGGGTTATTTTTTGGGCATTTAAGCGCCGG
>CANLTI010000050.1 GCA_947494095.1 uncultured Pseudomonadales bacterium | reverse complement strand
CTTGTATCGAATAGATGGCATGCAGTTTAGAGTGGGCTAACTGAGAGAGAAAGACGTCTTATATTGATCGCTTACCTATCAAGGGCCGGGCTCGTCGCTGATAGATCCTTGCATTCTACATCACACACATCACACACATCACACACATCACACACATCACACACATCACATCACGCATGCATATACGTAGCTCTCGTTTAGCGCGGCGATATTATTTGGCATAACAGTGAGGCCTATTTATGACGAATGCTGCTCGTCGGCAAGGGTTAATAAAGTACTCGATGCCAAACCATGCCTGCTAGGCTTTATTTAGGGCTGAAGCTAATAGCTCGGATATTTGTTAACAATATTTGCACGTTTAATGTGTTGGGTGTTGGCAAATTTGGCATTGCCAAAGGTGTGAGGTGTATGATTCAATCAATATTATTTGCCAGTGATCTAGGTGTGCTTAGCGCCTATTCATTGGCGTATGTTGAGCAGCTAGCCAAACCGTTCAATGCAAAAATTACCTTGTTGCATGTCGTTCCTCCTGTCGATGCCTTAGCCGCTGCTGTGGTGCAAAGCCGGTGTTCAGACCAAACAAAAGTAGAGGTATTGCAGGCTAGCCATATTGTTGGACTGTTAGACAATATTCGTGAGCAAACGTTTGAGCGCTTGGCCGCCGATGATTTTGGTCTTGAATTCACGCAGCTACTCGATGATATTGTGGTTGTGGCCGGTCCGCCCGCCAAAACGATCATTGAGCAGGCCGCTGAGCATGAAGCCGATGTCATTGTGATGGGAAGCTGCGCTGACGCCGACCCAGCAACAACCGCTTTAGGCTCGGTGACGAATAAGGTCTTACAAATGGCCCGTATCCCAGTATTTGTAGTGCCATTGCATTTCACATCACCTTGGTTATCTCAAGGCGCTTTTACGTCTATCGACAATCCCTTGCGATAACATGTCTTTTGCCGATTTCTTTGCTCGTCGAGTTGTGCCTCGCCGTCTTAAAACTTACAATTGCGGCCTTTGTGATGAGCTGGCTTTTATTGGCGTGCTCATTTACGTTTTTTTATAAAGTAAAGCGAAAATATGTCTGAATTTGTACAGGGGCAACGTTGGGTTGTCGACTCTGAGCCAGAACTGGGCTTGGGAATTGTCGTTTCGGTAGAAGTGCGCTCTGTTTCTATCTTTTTTCCACTCGCCAATTGCGAGCGTATGTATGCCTCGGGGCAAGCGCCTTTAACCCGTATTATTTTTGCTGTTGATGACACCATTAACGTGCAAGATGGCGAAAGTTATACGGTGATCGACGTTAAAGATCATCAAGGCTTATTATTATACGATGTGGGCAGTGAAGGTTTTATTCCCGAAACCCAGCTCAGCGCTGAAATACAGCTTAATCAGCCCTTTATGCGTTTAATGACAGGGCAAATTGATAAATCTAAGTGGTTTTATTTTAGGCGTGAGCTCGATGCTGCAATGGCGAAGGTTTGGGGCTCGCGCTTAAATGGTTTGCTTGGCGTTCGCGCCAGCCTTATTCCCCATCAGCTTTATGTGGCTTATACCGCATGTGACCGTGATCGTGTCCGTGTGTTGTTAGCTGATGAAGTGGGTTTAGGAAAGACGCTTGAAGCCGGTATGATTCTTAGCCGCTTGCTTAAGCTCGAGCGGGCTAAGCGCGCCTTGATTGTTGTACCTGATGCTTTACAAGTGCAGTGGCTGGTTGAATTGATTCGTCGGTTTGGCTTGAGCCCAGGGGTTTATGACGAGGCGGGGTATGATTTTGAGCAAGGCCAAATACATATCCTTAAGCATTCTGCCCTTGTCGAGGAAACCGCTTCTTTACTGACTTCTGAGTTTGATGTTGTGATTGTCGATGAGGCTCACCATATTCAGCCTAATACTGACGGGTTTGATATGTTGCGTAGTTTATCTGAGCTGTGTGCACACATGGTACTGGTGACCGCTACGCCCGAGCAGCTGGGTTTTGAGAGTCACTTTGCCCGCTTGCAGCTGTTGGATCCCGATAAGTATACAAGCGCCGAAACGTTGATGAGTGAAGAGGCGGGTTATGCGGAGCTGAATGCATTGATTCGTGATTTGCCCGCATCGCGCAATGCCTTAATTGAGCGTTTTGATTTAGATGCAAATTTAGAAGGCGACGAGCTGATTAGCCAGGTATTGGATTGCCATGGCGTGGGGCGTGTGATGTTTCGGAATGTTCGCGCATCGGTTAAAGGGTTTCCTGCACGCGAGCCGCGCGCGCATGATTTAACGACCGGTGACTGGCATGAGCGCTATGAATGGTTAGCGCAATTTTTAAAGGCTAACCCAGATGAAAAAGTACTCGTCATTTGTCATGAAAAAGAGCGAGTCGTTGATTGTGAAAACTATATTTGGCAAAAGCATGGCATAGATCCCGCCTTGTTCCACGAAGATATGGACTTAATTGAGCGCGATCGTGCTGCGGCTTATTTTGCTGATTTTGAAAAAGGTGCGCAAGTTTTACTGTGCTCTGAAATCGGTAGTGAAGGGCGTAATTTTCAGTTTAGTCATCATTTAGTCTGTTTAGACCTACCTAATCACCCCGATATGCTCGAGCAGCGTATTGGGCGATTAGATCGTATTGGTCAAACCAAAAATGTGAATGTACATGCATTGATTGGCCCAAAGGCCACCGATGAAAATGCTCAGCGCTGGCACTGGTATCATAATGTCTTAGACTGTGTGGGCCGCCAAAATGCAGCAGCAGGCACTGTGCATGATCAACTATTCCCTGGTGGTTTTGCTGATGTGAGCCCAGAGCTCGAAGGGCAGGCTAAGCAAGCCGTCACCGAGCTTGAAGCTAAAATTAGACAAGGCCGCGATGCTCTACTTGAAATGAACAGTTGTCGGCAGCCGTTAGCGGGTGAGCTCGTAGAGCGAATTGACGATTTTGAATGGAATACACCGATTGAATTGGTGGATATGGCTAGCCAGCTGTTGAATTTCCATTTTGAAGATTTAGGTAAGGGAATTTACTCCTTAATGCCCGCCGATAATATGCTGATAGCGGCACTGCCAGGTATTCCACCTGAAGGTATCGAAATTAGCTTTGAGCGCGATGTGGCGTGTGCGCGTGAAGATGTTGTGTTCATGACGTGGGACTCTATGTTTATTAGTGGGCTATGGGAGCTGTTGCATCACAGTGAAATTGGTTCGGCAGGGGTTGCGCTGTTGCCCAGCAAGCAGCTGCCAGCGGGTCAGTGCTTGCTAGAGGCTTGCTTTGGGGTGGTTGTACAATCGCAATTTGCGAGTGAGTGCTTGCCGTTTTTAGATAGCTACTCGGTGAGAACCTTAGCGCTTGATATTAGCGATAAAGATTTGTCGGCTGTTTTGGGTGAATCGCAATTGCAGCAATCAATTACGCATGTCGATAAAAAACTAGCGCGCAAAATTATTCAAAGTAAAAAGCTTGAAATGCCGGCGTGGTATGCCAAAGCGGAGGCGTTTTCGCTAGTGCATAAAGAGGCGCTATTGAATAAAGCGTGTGAGAAAGTTGTGGCCTTTTTTGGTCAAGAAAAAAGCCGTTTAACGCAATTGTCGAAAAAGAATCCGGCAATCAATACGGCCGATATAGAGGCGCTGGCGCTGAAAGAGCAAAATTTGCTGCATGCGCTTAAGGTGCAAACGCACCTGCAGTTGTCGGCTGTACGGCTTATTGTGACTACCGAGGCCAAAAGCTTATAGCGTTAGCTGCTTTAGGGTCTTAAATAGGGTCTTAAATGCAAAAGCTGGCGCTATGAGCCAGTTTTTGCATGTCGTAAAAAGGGAATAGAGCGCGTCGCTTACTGGTGCAAGGCTATAGCGCTCTATTTTTGATTTTGCCGCAGCGCGAGCACTGAAAGACGGTAATGAGCTTGCCTTCTTTCACGTCAAACTTTTTTTCGTTAATGATCAGCCATTGATGAAAGCCTGTTTTACACAGGGTTTTGCCTTTGTGCTTTTCACTCGCCTTTGGGCGCTTGAAGGGGATAATATTGGTCATTGTCAGGCTCACATCTAAGGGCTTGGGTGCCAAGCCCGTCTTCAAGGCTAATCGTTAAGGGTGAGTACTTGCTCGGCTATTTTGGCTTGCCATATTTGCGGGCCTGTTTTGTGTGCGCTATCACCGGTGCTATCGACTGCGACGGTGACGGGCATATCTTTTACCTCAAATTCGTAGATGGCTTCCATCCCTAAATCGGCAAAGCCGACTACTTTGGCGCCAATAATCGCTTTAGAGACTAAATAAGCGGCACCGCCAACGGCCATCAAGTACACCGCTTTATTGTCTTTGATGGCTTCTATGGCCGCATCGCCGCGTTCGGCTTTACCGACCATTCCCAAAAGCCCTGTTTTTTCAATCACGGTGCGTGTGAACTTGTCCATGCGGGTTGCTGTTGTGGGGCCCGCAGGGCCAACCACCTCGTCGCGCACAGGGTCTACTGGACCCACGTAATAGATAAAGCGACCTTGTAAGTCAACAGGTAGGGGCTCACCTTTGTTGATCATATCGACCATACGCTTATGCGCGGCATCGCGGCCGGTTAATAATTTACCGCTTAAAAGCACGGTTTCACCGCTTTTCCATGTTTGAACGTCTTCGGGTTTTACCGTATCTAAATTCACTCGACGTACACTGTCGCCAACTTCCCAGCTAATGTCTGGCCAGTCTTCTAGGCTGGGCGGCGTTTGTAGTGAGGGGCCGCTGCCATTCAAGGTAAAATGCGCGTGGCGAGTGGCGGCGCAATTAGGGATGATTGCTACGGCTTTATTGGCGGCGTGTGTGGGGTGGTCGTGTACTTTAACATCGAGTACGGTAGTTAGGCCGCCTAAGCCTTGGGCGCCAATACCGAGCTTATTGACTTTATCAAACAGCTCTAAGCGCAGCTCTTCGGCACGATTACTGGCGCCCCGCTTGATCAGGTCGTGAATGTCCACAGGCTCTAAGAGTGATTCTTTAGCAATGAGCATGGCTTTTTCGGCAGTACCACCTATGCCAATGCCCAGCATGCCTGGTGGGCACCAGCCTGCGCCCATTTGCGGCACCATTTTAAGCACCCAGTCAACAACCGAGTCCGAGGGGTTAAGCATGGCAAATTTTGACTTGGCTTCAGAGCCGCCGCCTTTAGCTGCCACATGAATATCGATAGTATCGCCGGGCACTATTTTGTAGTGAATAATCGCTGGTGTGTTGTCGCCGGTATTTTTGCGAGCACCGTCGGGGTCGCTGAGAATACTGGCACGCAGCACGTTGTCGGGGTGTTTATAGGCTTGGCGTACACCTTCATTGAGCATGTCTTCTAAAGGAAGGTCACCTTCAATTTTGACATTCATACCGACATGGATAAAAATCGTCACAATACCGGTATCTTGACAGATAGGACGATGACCTTGGGCGCACATGCGCGAGTTGATTAAAATTTGTGCGATGGCATCTTTGGCTGCTTGACTGCGCTCTTTGAGATATGCCTGATGCATCGCGTCAATAAAATCTTTGGGGTGATAGTAAGAAATATACTGCAACGCATCAGCTACACTCGCAATGATGTCGTCTTGTTGAATAATGGTAGTCATAGAGGTCTCTTGGCAGTTTGTCTTTTAAAAGTATTGTGCTTGTGAGCGGGTTATGGCTCGGTCCTGCATTTGGGTGTGATTCTACACTTTGTGACTGCCCGACAAAAGCAGCAGGCGAGTTCCGAGTGGGGTTATGCGTTTGAAATTGTACTGCACGGATATCAGCACTGGCTTTAAATCTGTAATTCTATCTGCTGCTATAAGTATGAAGCGGTGTTTTTCAAGGTCGTTGTCACGCGTTGAGCTGTGTATGAGGTGTTTAAGTCATTTGTTCTTATAATGGCAGCCAGATTGAAATCAAGTATACTGTGCTTTTATACAGGGTGGGCCTTTGCTGGGCTTGCACGCCAACAGGCATAATAAAGTATATATCATGGCGCTGATTTTAGGGGTGGACCCGGGATCCCGTAAAACGGGTTACGGTATTATTGATGATGTAAAGGGCAAGCCCTGTTACGTTAGTAGTGGCGTTATTCGCATGGGGGCAGAGCTGGCATTGCCCGAGCGCTTAAAGGTTATCTTTGATAGTCTTTGTGAGATTATTAGCCATTATCAGCCTCAGCAGTTTGCGATAGAGCAAGTCTTTATGGCTAAAAATGCGGGCTCTGCCTTAAAATTGGGGCAGGCACGCGGGGCCGCGATTGTTGCGGCATGCCATTTTAATATTCCTGTTTTTGAGTATGAAGCCCGTAAGGTTAAGCAGGCTGTTGTGGGAACTGGCGCGGCTGATAAAGCGCAAGTGCAGCACATGGTAAAATCGCTTTTGAGCTTGTCGGGTACGCCGCAAGAGGATGCTGCTGATGCCTTAGCTATTGCCATGTGCCACAGTAATACTCAGCAGTATATGGTGCGCACCGCGAGGTCGTTGCCGGGCACCTCATCCAATCATAAGCACTTTAGGCGAGGCCGCTTGATTTAAAGAATTCGAATATCAGCAATCTGAATCTAAGCGATAAAACAGTTGCGACTAAAATGTTACCAATAAGGCAAATATTATGATAGGGCGCTTAAAAGGTCAGATACTGGAAAAGCAACCTCCGATGCTATTGATCGATGTTGGCGGTGTAGGCTATGAAGTTTTTGCACCAATGAGTACGTTTTATGCCTTACCCGAGTCGGGTACGGCAATACTGCATACGCACTTTTCGGTGAGTGAGAATGCACAGCAGTTATTTGGCTTTGCCGACCCTCAAGAGCGCGCATTGTTTAGGCAGCTAATAAAAGTGAGTGGTGTTGGCCCTAAAATGGCTTTGGCGGTGCTGTCGGGAATGGAGCCCGATGCCGTTGTGGCGGCTATTTTAAATGACAATATCACCGCGCTAACCCGCGTGCCTGGCGTGGGTAAAAAAACCGCCGAGCGGCTTGTAATTGAAATGCGCGACAGGGTCAAAGACTGGCAGCTACCGGCTTCCGAGGGCGGTGACGCCACGACAGTGGCTCCAGCAGGCGCCAAGCAAAGTGCTGTGATTGCCGAAGCCGAGAGCGCAATGGTGGCACTGGGTTATAAACCGACCGAAGCGAGTAAAGCTATTGCTAGTATTATGAAGGCACATGAAGTGACGCGTAGTGAAGAACTTATTCGCTTGGCATTGCGCAGCATGTTGCCCGCATAGTGTTTAATAAGCTGTGAGCCAATAGCACGCATTCAAAAAGTACACAGCAGCAATATTTTATATTCAGTCTGCGTAGGCCTTTAGTTTACTGAGCATGATTAACCCGCGAACGATAAAATACCTATGATAGAGCCAGACCAGTTAAGTGTTGATTCAACCCCTGAGCGTGTTATCCAGGCACAGCCACAGGGTAAAGAAGAGCAAATTGATCGCGCTATTCGGCCTAAAATGTTGGTCGACTACGTGGGGCAACCGCGCGTTTGTGAGCAGATGGAAATCTTTATTGGTGCCGCCAAAGCACGCGAAGAAGCGCTTGATCATAGTCTTATTTTTGGCCCGCCAGGGTTGGGTAAGACGACCCTTGCTAATATTATTGCTAATGAAATGGGGGTGGCGCTTAAAAGTACCTCGGGGCCTGTTATTGAAAAAGCGGGCGATTTAGCGGCTATAATGACTAACCTTGATGTGGGCGATGTCCTTTTTATTGATGAAATTCATCGCTTGAGCCCCATGGTAGAAGAAATTTTATACCCTGCGATGGAGGATTATCAGCTCGATATTATGATTGGCGAGGGGCCTGCTGCGCGCTCAATCAAAATAGACTTACCCCCCTTTACGCTTATTGGGGCCACAACGCGTGCAGGATTATTAACCTCTCCTTTGCGCGATCGCTTTGGTATAGTGCAGCGGCTTGAATTCTATAACCTCAAAGACCTTACCCACATCGTGACGCGCTCGGCAGGGTTGATGGGGGTGGGTATAGAGGCTTTAGGTGCCGAAGAGATAGCGCGCCGTGCGCGCGGCACCCCACGTATTGCTAACCGTTTGTTGCGCCGTGTTAGGGATTATGCACAAGTCAAAGCCGACGGTTTAGTTACACAAACGGTCGCTGATGCTGCCCTCAATATGCTAAATGTTGACGCGCAAGGTTTTGATCATATGGATCGCCGCTTATTATTGGCATTAGTCGATAAATTTGGCGGTGGACCTGTGGGGGTTGATAGTTTGGCGGCAGCCATTAGCGAGGAACGTGATACCATTGAAGATGTGCTTGAGCCTTACCTTATACAGCAAGGTTATATGATGCGTACACCGCGAGGGCGGGTGGCGACTCAAAAGGTATACGATCATTTTGCCTTGGCAGCACCGAGTCACATGTTGCAAAATAGCTTGCCAGGTTTGACGTGAACGCTAAATGACACATGATAATAAGTGGCACATGATAAAAAGTGTAAAATTAGTTGAATAACTGAATTTATTCTGTAAAAGGTAATCCTACAGCGCACGATACAAAGCAGTTGTTCAAATAAACTGCATCAACAAAAGAAGTTAGACCGTTATGAGCCCAACAGAAACACTTTCTATTTTTGATTTAATTGCCGATGCTGGCCCTGTGGTTATGCTAGTTATGCTGGTGCTACTAAGCGCATCAGTGGTGTCTTGGTTTATGATTGTTCAGCGTTTTATCTATCATAGTCGCGCCGCTAGAGGCTTTAATCGCTTTGAACGTGCTTTTTGGTCTGGCGGCGACTTGGCGCAACTGTATCGGCAAGGCAACAGCGACAATGCTGAGGGTATCGAGGCGGTATTCCGTGCCGGTTTCAAAGAGTTCTCGCGGCTAAGTCAGCAAAAAAACAGTACCGCCGTAATGGAGGGCGCGCAGCGTGCTATGCGCGTCGCATTAATGCGTGAGCAAGAAAAACTTGAGGCGCACCTCCCGTTTTTAGCAAGTGTTGCCTCGGTGAGCCCATATATTGGCTTATTTGGAACCGTTTGGGGGATTCTGAATTCATTTAGGGGTTTGGCTAACCAGCACCAAGCTACGTTAGCGACGGTTGCTCCAGGTATTTCTGAAGCCTTAGTGGCAACCGCTATGGGGTTATTTGCCGCTATTCCTGCGGTATTGGCTTATAACCGTTTTGTTGCCAAGGCCGAAACGTTAACGGCTAAATACCAAACGTTCACCGAAGAATTCTCGTCGATACTGCATCGACAGATTCACACTGAATAATCCGACTCATTCTTAATTAGCGTTAATATCATGCTGCCTGTCAAAAAGCGTAAGCCCCTCGCAGAGATCAATGTAGTGCCTTACATCGATGTTATGCTTGTGTTGTTAATCATATTTATGGTGACGGCTCCGTTACTCATGCAAGGGGTTAAGGTTGACTTGCCTCAAGCGCCCTCAAGCCCTTTAGATAATACCGATGAAGAGCCCTTAGTGGTGTCCATAAAAGCGGACGGCAGTTACTACATTAACTTAGGGCAAAAAGGTGATGAGCAAAAATCACTCGATAATATTATTGATCAAGTAGGCAAAATTTTACGGCAAAAGCCGCAAACACCCGTGCTGGTGTGGGGCGATAAAACGATTCAATACGGTTTAGTCGTCAATTTAATGAGCTTGCTGCAAGGTGCCGGAGCGCCCAGTGTTGGTTTGGTGACTGAGCCTGGTACTGGTAAACAATGATCGACCGCATGAGTTTGTTGACTTTACCTTTGTTAGTAACATTATTGTTACATGGCGTATTAATTTGGGCAGTTGTGCATGTTTGGCAAGTACCAGAGCCGCCGCCAAACTTTAAAAAGCCCGAGTTTGTGAAAGCGACATTAGTCGAGCTAAAAACCAAAGCACCCGAGAAAAAATCGGCAGGCTCAAAGGTTAAAAAAATTGATTTAACCGCAAACAAAAAAGATAACACCGCCGAAATTAAAAAACGTAAGCAAAAAGAGGCTGCGGCCCAAAAAGCGCAGCAAATCAAAGAGCAAAAGGCCAAAGAGGCCAAGCAAAAAGCGGCTAAGCAAGAGGCCGCCAAAGAGAAGGCTAAACGTGAAAAAGCCGCGGCTGAAAAGCGCGCCTCAGAAGAGGCGAGAAAGCAACAGCAAGAAGCTTTAGATAAAGCATTGCTCAAAGAGGAGATGATGCTGGCCGAGCAGGCAGAAGCTGAGGTGGTTAACTCTTATAAAGCGATTATCACGGAGCGTATCATTAGTAAGTGGAGCCGCCCACCCTCTGCACGACGAGGAATGATTTGTGAGTTGGTGATACAGTTGGTGCCAACCGGTAAAATTATTACGGTAAATATCACAAAAAGTAGCGGTAATCAGGCTTTTGATCGTTCGGCTGAGCAGGCTGTACGGGCTGTCGATCAAATCCCTGAATTACAGAAGATGGACATCAATACCTTTGAGCGTAATTTCCGCACCATTCATTTACAGTTTAACCCCGAGGACCGTCGATTGTGATTTCCCGTTTGTTTAAGGTTCAGCTAGCAATATTGTTAATGGCTATTGCTGCCGTTAATGTGCAGGCTAATTTGTTTATTGAAATTAACCGCGGTAACGATAATCCGTCCCCGGTTGCCATTGTACCGTTTGCTGGTGCTCAGGGTTTACCCGAAGATATTCAATCGATTATCACCGCTGATTTAGAGCGCAGTGGTTTTTTCAAGCCTATCCCTACAGCCGATATGCTGTCTATGCCGGTCAACAAAGCTGAAGTGGTTTTTAGGGATTGGCGAGTGCTTGGGGCAAATTTTTTAGTGATTGGCCAAATGATACCCGAAGGCGATAAATACAATGTGCGTTATGAGCTGTACGATGTACTCGCGCAAAAAAATATTCTCACAGCTCAAGTGAAAGGTGGGCGCAATGGTCTGCGCGATATTGCTCATGCGGTGAGTGATGCCGTCTATGAAAAAGTTACCGGTATTCGTGGAATATTTTCAACGAAGATGCTTTATGTTCAAGACTTACGTAAGCCTAGCGCTGGGCGCTATCGTCTTATGTATGCGGATGTCGATGGTGCTCGTGCGCAGGTGTTACTGGCGAGCTCCGAACCCATTTTGTCGCCAACCTGGTCGGCTGATGGCAAGCGTATTGCTTATGTGTCTTTTGAAACGTCTCGACCCGCCATTTATATTATGGAGATGGCCACAGGGCGTAAAACACAAATGACCCATTTTAGAGGGTTAAACGGCGCGCCTTCTTTTTCACCTGACGGCACGCAATTGGCTATGGTCTTGTCAAAAGATGGCATGCCTGATATTTACGTGATGACAATTGCCAATAAGCGCTTGCGCCGAATCACGAGTGATCATTATATTGATACCGAGCCAAACTGGAATGCTGACGGTTCGGGCGTCATTTTTACCTCTAATAGGGGAGGTAGCCCACAAATTTACCAAATAAATTTAAGCAATGGGCGGCCAGAGCGTTTAACATTCGAGGGCGATTACAATGCACGGCCGCGTGTGAGCCCGGACGGTAAAAGCCTTGTTGTGGTGCACAGACAAAGAGGCGTGTACCATATTGCAACACAAGACATTGCAACGGGGAATATGCGGATCTTAACCGAAACTTGGTTAGATGAATCACCAAGTATTGCACCCAACGGCGCAATGTTGTTGTATGCTACGCAACATAACAAAAAAGGAGTCCTTGGCGCGGTTTCTATGGATGCTGGCGTCAAATTCCGTTTGCCCGCTAAAGAAGGTGATGTACGTGAACCCGCATGGGCACCTTACCTATAGGGATAAAAATTTTAAGCTTCACTTTAGAGTTTAAAAACTAAGCTCGATACCTGAATTTTGGGTATTATGCTTATAAACAATTAAAAATCATTTGGGAGTAAATCCATGAAAAAATTATATTCAGCTGTTGCTTTTGCTGCTGCCTTCGGCCTTATGACAGGTTGTTCTTCTAACAAGCCTGTTGAGACTGTTGAAGAAGTTGTTGAGCCTGTTGCTGTTGAAGTTGTAGAAGATACTGTTGAAGAAGCAGTAGTAATAGATACTACCTTTTACTTCGAGTTTGATTCGTCTAGCTTAACAACGGCCGCACGTGCAGCATTAATGCTTCACGCTGAGCAGTTAGCTGCCAGCCCACGCGCTGTTCGCTTAGAAGGTCACGGCGATGAGCGCGGTAGCCGCGAGTACAATATGGCACTTGGCGAGCGTCGTGCTAATGCTGTACGTGACTTCTTGGTTATCCAAGGCGTTAATGCTGGTTCTGTTGAAACCGTTAGTTACGGCGAAGAGCGTCCTGCAGAAATGGGCTCTGGTGAAATGGTTTGGTCTAAAAACCGTCGCGTAGAACTTAAGTAAACCCTTTTGTTGCTGTGCAAATACTCATGCTAGGGTATTTGTGTAGCCACAATTTTTTAGTTTAATTTTAAGTAAGTCTTTAGATTTATGATGAAATATAAAACATTCACTGCCGCTATTTTAGCGGCAGTTTTTTTTCCGTTATCACTACCTTTGACCTCGCCGGCGGTGTTGGCTCAAGTAGAGGTGGTTGACTTAGATATTCCTTCGACGCGCTCACCAACAAATAATGATGCTGAAGGATTAGATGAACCGCAAGATATGGGCTACAGCCCGAGTACGGCTAAGCCTTCGCCGGCTAGCATGACCGAGTTTTACTTTCAAATACAAACGTTACAGCAAGAAGTCCAGGCACTGAGAGGTGTGGTTGAAGAGCAGAGTTTTCAGCTCAAAAAACTCAAGCAGCAGCGTTTAGACGATTATTTGGATTTGGACCGTCGCCTGAGTGGTTTGAGTCAAGGTGGCGCCCCGCGTCGTATGCCTTCGAGTGGTGTGGTAGAGGCAGCAGCTCCATCGGCAAAAGCAGCTGTACCTGTGACAAAGAGTGTATCTGACACAACACTTGACGACCCGCAAGCCGAGCTAGCGCTTTATCGCTCGGGTATTGATGCGGTATTAAAGGAGCGTAATTATGATACTGGATTGCAGCAATTTGAAGCGTATTTACAAGCATATCCCGCCGGTATTTATGCCGCTAATGCAAAGTATTGGCTAGGTCAGGTGTACTTACAGCGCGAAGACCTGAGTAATTCGGCACGCTGGTTTAATGACTTAATTAAAAATCACCCCAATCATCAAAAAACACCAGAAGCTCAATTTAAGCTGGGCAAAGTGCTTCACTTGCAAGGCGATGTGCTCAATGCCGAAAAGCAACTGAAAAAAGTGGTTGTTTCTGGCTCGTCAGCGGCAAAGCTGGCCCAAGATTATTTAACCAAACACTTTTAATTTTAGCCTGAGCTAAAAGGAGCGCGCAATGAACCCCGAGCTTAAAAATAATTTATCCAGTAGTCACTATTGGTTTAGAGCTTTGTACGTATTTATTTTTGTCTTCGCCTCTGAAGTGGCGGCAATGCTTTTATTGTTTGTGGCAGTAGGGCAGATTGTTTTTACATTGATAACCGGAGAGCCCAATAAGCGCTTAACCGCTTTTGGGGGCTCGTTAGCGGCGTATTTATTTGCCGTATTTAATTTTGTATGTTGCAAAACTGAATCAAAACCATTTCCTTTTGCTGACTGGCCAGAAGCCGATACCGACGATAAAGTTACACTCGCTAAAGACACGCAATGAAACGTTTATTCTTGTTGCGTCATGGGCAAGCAGAGATGCATGCCAGTAGTGACTCACAAAGGAATCTCACTGATCGTGGCCGCTTAGAAGTTAACTCAACCATAGAACAAGCGGCAGCATCCTTGCCGCATATTGATGAGGTCTGGGTGAGCCCCTATTTACGCGCTCAACAAACATGGTCACAAGCGCGTGATGTTTTAGCGCGTGAGCGGTCAAACGGCTTGCCTTTACGTGTTGTTAATCAGCCAGCTATTACACCAGCTGGCAGTATTCGAGTGATCATGGGTTTATTGGAAGAGGCTTTTAATAAACCCTCACTCAACAGTATTGTGCTAGTTACGCATCAGCCTTTTGTGGGCGAGTTGTTAGAGCAATTGTGTGATTTAGAGGCTGGCCGTTATTTTTTGGGTACAGCACACATGGCGGCTATTGATATTCCGGTCATAGACAGTCACCTGGCTATTGTAGCGCCAGGCATGGGTACACTGCAGTGGCTTAAGCACCCTTTAATCTAAGTTTTTTCGAGTATCTTTTTTTGATTCAAACCGATAGTTTACAATCAATGCCTAAGCATTGTACCGAATGCATGTTTGAGGTGGCCGATTTAACCTTTGCGGCAAAGCGTTGGCAGCCTCAACAGATCACCGACAGTACACCTAAAGTTTTAGCCTTGCATGGCTGGCTAGATAATTGCGCGAGCTTTGATTTTATTGCGCCTAAGTTAAATGCCGATGTTGTGTGTGTTGATTTGGCTGGCCATGGCCGCTCGTCACCACGCAATCATTTAGGGGCCTATAATATTTGGTTAGATGTACCCGAGTTATTGGATATTGCAGATCAGCTCGGCTGGGATGCGTTTTCTATTGTGGGGCATTCACGTGGTGCGGCGGCTGGGTTTATGCTGGCAGGTACAATGCCTCAGCGCATTAAGCACGTTATTTGTCTTGACGGGATATTTCCTTTAATGAACGCCGCGCAGAGTGCACCTGCACAATTGTTATCTTCGTTAAATACCGTTAAAAAGCAGCGTGCCCGCGTGCCGAGTGTGTATAAGCACTTTGAGCAAGCGGTTAAAGCCAGGCAGAAAAGTGCTTTTCCTGTGACTTATGATGCCGCTTTAGCGCTTGCTACATGGGGTGTTGAGCAAAATACTGCGGGGTTTAGTTGGCGTTATGATCCCAAGCTTCATGCCCCTTCTGAGCTGAAACTTACGCGCGAGCAGGTGGAAGCCTTCGGCAATAATATTACAGCGCCTATGCATGTGCTCTTGGCCAATGAGGGTTTGATTAAGGGCCATAAAGAGTCAATGGCGCTATTAAGCCAATTTAACACTTGGACCGTAAAGTACTTTGATGGCGGTCATCATTTTCATATGGCGCAAGCGTGTGATCCGATAGTTAATTATATCAATGAGTTGTGGTGAGTAATGCGATGTTAATGGTGAAATCAAGGCTTATATTATGGTTGTGTTTTATGGGCATAATCAATACGGCTGGGGCTGTAGCAGATGATACCTCTTTTCGCTCCAGCTTATTGCAGCAGTTACCCAATCACCAAGTGGTATTTAATGACAGTCAAATTGTTAGCCGCTATACCTTTGTTAAATCTTCTTTACAAAAAGTTAATGGCCAATGGCGTTACTCTCAAGGAGAGCCGTTAAGCGGTCGTGTACAGAGTACGACTTATTCTTTTGATACTGCTGATATTCATTTGTTGGCACCTAATATCGATGCAATCGCTAGTGAACACGGTTTAAGTTATCAATTTCACTGTAAAACGCTAGCTTGCGGTCGTAGCTATGCTTGGGCGACTGAAATTTATCATAATAAATCACTGCATGGTAAAGACACCCATCAATTTTATTGGTTGTGGCAAAAAAACGGTGATTGGTTTTCTGTTTATATGACACAGCGGAGTAATCATCGCTTGTACTTGCACTATGTACAGTTAACCGGTACTGCCGATCGAAATGATGCTCGTTTGAATAATCGTGTGAGTCAGTGGGATGAGCAGGGTTACGCAGTTATTAAAATGTCTGGTTTATTATTGGATGATGACGTTTTGAGTGAATTAAAAATATGGCTATCGTCAAAAGGTGCGAGAAAAATAGCGGTAGTGGGCCATAATCATTCGGACAAGTTAACGGCTGATGAAAAGCGTCGCCGATCATTGATTGCCGCTGAATTCATTTTAGCAAAAATACCTGCGCCCTTTACTGGAGTGGCCTATGGTGTTGGCGCGTTAGTGGTAAGAAAAGAGCTTATTGATCAAGGCTGGCTTGATTGGGTTGAAGTTGTGATTGAATAGCTCGCCTTAGGCGCCTTAGGGGCGAGGTAATCATAGTGTGCCCACTTAGCATAGGTTCTGTTTTTCATAGGTTCTGTTTTTCGATAAGGCGCTCAAAGGGCATATGCTGGGGCATGTAACGCTTTGAGTCATACAGCAGAGGAAGCCGAAAACCAGTATATTGAATAATGTATTCCCCCTCGTCCCTTAGGCGCCTGCTGGGGCTAATACGATTCAAATTATACACGTTTACAAGACCGCATGTTTTAAGCTTTACACTGCTGAAGCACCTCAATATATTCAAAAATACCGACTTAACTTTAAAAAATAGTAACTATTCAGAGGTGCTGAAATTGGGCGCTAATGAATCATTTTCTGGGCCGCTCAAGCCATCTACGACTTTGTGCTCCTGCAAAGTCTATCCCCGTGCATCCATGCTGGGGCGGTCGCTATATAAGCGCTCTCGACAGTGTGCTCCTGCACTGTCTAACCCTTCTTTCCCTGCAAGGCCCGGCGTTTAAATGCCCAAAAAATAACCCATCAGCACCCTCCCAAGAGGGATTTGTTAGCTTGACTGAATAGTTACAAAAAATACTGATTTTATAGAAGCCGTGGCGGCTGATTTATCAATGGTTGCTCGGTTTAAGTGCAGCGTCCGTGCACGTCCGGTCGCCTTAGTCGGCCTTAGAGAGTATTTTTTAAGTTCTATTATGTCTAAGTACTCGTCCATTAAGCGTTTTAGTTTTTATATATGCGTTTTTATTTCTGATGATTGAACGCTTATTCCTTCCCTTTGCATATGACTGTTATTGGCCTAAATAAAAAGCCATACATATCAATGTTGTGCCAGCTATTCATATTTATTTTTATCAATTGATATTTTTTTGGCGTTTTTTAGCGCGTATGGCGCGTGTTATTTTGCTTAACAATGTCACTTTTCCAACTGAGCTAAAATAGTCGTTAGTAAGCACAATGTGGGTTGCTAGGTATGGGTTTACGGTGTTGAGGCTGGCGCCAAAAACATTATGCGACTGACGACAGCGATCATAAATTAATAAAACTGATAGGGCCTATGAGCTGTGTATCGCAGCGTTGTTGTAGGTTAGGTTGAAGTGCATGGCTATCCTTGTTTGGATGAATCAAGTGTCTTTTTTTGCAAGGTTACGGCTCGCATGGGTGGGGTTATCGATTGCCTTATGTGCAGTGGCATGCGGTGGCGGTGGCGGCGCAACCGACCAGCAAGAGACTACATTTGAATCGCTATCGAGCACCAGCGCACCTGCGTCATCTGATGCTAGTAGTGATGATGCTAGCACCGAGGCTTCTAGTGACTCGGTTGTGGGTAATGAGAGTAGTCAGTCGAGTGGGAATGGCGTGGATCAAGTTGCTCTTAAAGGGACGTTAACCTATGGCTGGGTGGCTCCAGTGTCAGCGCAAGCGACGCAAAGTCACGGTGCGGTATTTTTAGATTACGACAATACTCAAGCTCGGCCGATGCGGCGAGTTACTGTGCAATTACTTGATAGTCTTAATAATGTGGTGGCTGAAACACGCTCTGATGAACTAGGTGAATACCACTTCACCATCGATGCTGAGCGGGCTATTAAGCTAAGGGTTAAAGCAGAGTTAGAAAGTGATTATTACTCGGTGAGTGTGAAAGACAATACGCAAGATAATGCACAATATGTCTTAGATGGGGCGCTAGCTAGCACGGGGAGCAATGCTGTTCAAACCAGAGATATCCATGCGCCACTAGGCTGGGATGCCGCTGTTCAGCGATATACTAGCGACAGAGTGTCGGCACCTTTTGCGTTACTCGATACGCTGCTCGATAGTATTGATATGGTACTCGATGCTGCCCCAGAGCTTGTGTTACCGCCTTTAACGGTGTACTGGAGTGTCAAGAATATTGCCTCAGGCGGTGACTTTACGGAAGGCCATATTGGGAGTTCTTTGTACAGTACGGGTCGTACGGCGATGTATATTTTAGGGCATGAAGACAATGACACCGATGAGTTTGATCGCGCGGTCGTTCAGCATGAGTTTGGCCACTATATCGAAGATAAACTGTCGCGTAGTGAGAGTATTGGCGGGGCGCATTTTTTAGGTGTGCCTGTTGATATGAGGGTGGCCTTTGGTGAAGGCTTTGGCAATGCATTTGCAGCTATGAGTAGCGGTGATCCGCTCTATCTCGATACCTCGACAGCCGCGCAGCAAAATGGTTTTGGTTTTTCGGTAGAAACTAATCGCTTTGGCGGTGGCTATTACAGTGAATCAGCTGTGCAAGCGGTGTTGTTTGATATTTTTGATGATACGGCCGAAGCGGGTGATAACCTTCATTTAGGTTTTTCTCCAATATTAGAGACCCTAAGGCATCCCGATTATATTGGGTTTGATGGTTTGACCTCTATTTACTCTTTTGCAGCAGTGTTAAAAGGGCTTACACCGACCAATACCGATAAGATCGTCAGCTTGTTAAGCGCTCAAGATATTGTTGGTGTAGGTTTTTATGGTGAAGGTGAAAAATACGACGGCGGCTCGTCGATTAGTTTACCGGTATATCGAACGGTTTCATTAAATGAAACCGTCGAAGTCTGCAGTGATAATCAGATCCAGGAATATAACGGTCATGAAGTCAATCGCTATGTGTTGGTCAGTATTCCTAGTGCGGGAATGTATACATTAACCGCGCAGCGCAGCCGAGGTATATCGGCCAGTGACCCTGACTTCCAACTGTACCGCAATGGTATTTGGGCAGGGCGCAGCGAGAGTAGTGATCTCGATCAAGAAACTTGGGGCAAGCTATTTCAGGCGGGCGTCTATGCATTAGTCGTGCAAGAAGCGGGTAATACCGATGAGTCGGGCGCAACGGGTGGGTTTGTTTGTTTTGATGTGTCTTTAACTCAATAAGGTGTGCGGTATTGCTTATGAATAATTTTATATCCCTATGTTCGAGCTATCCAAAATTAGGCCTTGCTTATATTATGGCCGCCTCAATCGCTTTTTTGTCGGCACCGGCATTAGGTGCGGATACTCAATATGTTGTAGACAGGCACAGCGAGCATACACAGGTTTCACAAAACTCGCCGACCCGGCCGTATCTTAAGCCCGGCGCGCCGGTGCATATGCAAAGCCCCAGCGAATATGCGTTAGCCGCTGGCGATCGCGTACCCCTAGAGATCGCTTTGGGCGTGCTGGCAGAGGGGGAGGTGAGCATTACTTTAAAGGCGGATGAGGGCTTAATACTGCAAGGCGATGACCGCATGACGGTTGAGGGTGAAAAACAAGTGGTTTTACCCCTTGTTGTCACCGCCGAGCAAGCGGCATTAAGCTACGTGCATGTTTTTGTGACTTTTGAGGGAGCATTTGGGCAAGTGAGTCGACGTAGTTTTGCTGTCGCTTTTGATAGTCGCCCCGATCAGCTGTTATTATCAAAAGCGACACAGCCAAAGCAGTTTGTAGAGTTGCATGCGCGTGAAGCCATATATTGAGGTTTTTTATTAATATTGGGTGTTACTTTTTGTTGCCATAATATTTTATGGTGCGGGTTAAGGGGCGAGGCAATAATAGTTTGTCCAATTGGACGTAGAGTTCTGTTTTCTCGGCAAGGCGCTCGAAGGGGCGCATGCCGGGGCATGTAACGCTTTGAGCAACGCATCGGGGCAGGAGCCCCTTATTAGACATTGCAGGAGCATAATGTCGAGGAGAGGAAGCAGAAAACAAGTATTATTGGATAATGTATTTTTTCCTCGTCCCTAAGTTGGTAGGCGTATAAAAAAGCCTATAGAATACTGCACCATGAATACTTCCTCTCTTGTACATAATCTTAATATTCCCCAAAGCGAAGCCGTCACAGCTGAGCCTTGCCACCAACTGATTCTTGCCGGTGCTGGCAGCGGCAAAACGCGGGTGCTTGTGCATCGTATTGCTTACCTCATCAAAGAGCTAGGTATTGCGCCGCACCAAATTATGGCGGTGACGTTTACCAACAAAGCCGCGCGGGAAATGCGTGAGCGATTACAACCTTTATTGGGTGAAGGCGCTGGCAGTCGTTTTGGCGGTTTATGGGTGGGTACCTTTCATGGTATTGCTCATAAACTATTAAAAATGCATTGGCGTGAAGCAAAGTTGCCCGAAAACTTTCAAATTCTTGATAGTGATGACCAATTACGAGTCATTAAACGTATTTACCAAGCGCTACAAATTGATGAAAAGCGCTGGCCACAACGTCAAGCGCAATACTTTATTAATGGCTGTAAAGATGAAGGACAACGAGCCACTCATTTACCTGATAGTCATGACCCCTATGCCACGACCATGAAAATGGTCTATAGCGCTTATGAAGAAGCTTGCCAGCAAGGCGGCCTGGTTGATTTTGCCGAGTTACTCTTGCGCTCTCATGAATTATGGCTTAATAGCCCAGAGCTACTTAAGCATTATCAAGAGCGATTTGTACATTTATTGGTCGATGAGTTTCAAGATACCAATACTGTGCAATACGCGTGGCTTCGCGTGTTGGCGGGCAAGGCATGCTGGGTGACCGGTGTTGGTGATGATGATCAGTCTATTTATGGCTGGCGCGGTGCCAAAATTGAAAACATTCAGCAGTTTGAAAAAGATTTTGACAATACCGTTGTGACTCGGCTAGAGCAAAATTACCGATCTACCAATACCATCTTAAGTGCCGCCAATGCCGTCATTGCAAATAATACGAGTCGTTTGGGTAAAAAGTTATGGACTGATGGTGAAGATGGCGTTCCTATTGATTTGTACAGTGCCTTTAATGAGCAAGATGAAGCTAGGTACATTGTTGAAACTATTAGCCAATGGCAAAAGCAAGGCAACGACCTGGCTAGCACGGCAATATTGTACCGCTCTAATGCACAGTCTCGTGTATTAGAAGAGGCCTTTTTGCGCGAAGGCATGCCTTATCGTATTTATGGCGGCCAGCGCTTTTATGAACGCATGGAAATCAAAAACGCTTTAGCTTATGCCAGGCTTTTATTAAATCGCAATGACGACCCTGCTTTTGAGCGTGTGATTAATACGCCGACACGCGGCATTGGCGAAAAATCGATCAATACCTTAAGAGTTACAGCGCGTGAGCAAGGCTGCAGTTTATTTGATGCCGCTAAGTTGCTTGTCAATAATAATGCGTTACCCGCACGCGCTATGACATGCGTTAAAGGTTTTATCCAATTATTAATCGAGCTAGAAGGCGGCATTGATAGCCTAGGCCTTGCCGAGCAAGTCGAGCATATTATTAAAGCGAGCGGTTTATTTGAATTTCACGAAAAAGAAAAGGGTGAAAGAGGCCAAGCTCGCATCGAAAACTTACAAGAGCTAGTCGCAGCGTGTAAAGCGTTTAAAAGAGAAGAAAGTGACCGCTCGCCATTAGCTGAGTTTATTGATAGTGCCGCGCTTGATGCCGGTGATCAGCAAGCCGAAGAGTACCAAGATGCTGTGCAGATGATGACCTTGCACAGCGCAAAAGGCTTAGAGTTCCCGCTTGTTTTTATTGCCGGTGCCGAAGAGGGCTTGTTCCCTCATAAAATGTCAGCCGATAGCCCCGAAGGCTTAGAAGAAGAACGGCGCTTATGTTATGTGGGTATTACCCGAGCCATGAAAAAGCTCGTGCTTACCCATGCCGAAAGCCGTCGCTTATATGGTTCAGAAACTTACAACCCTTTATCGCGATTTATTCGTGAAATCCCCAATGAATTTATTCAAGAGGTAAGGTTAAAATCTGTAGTTAAAAGGCCCGCCAACGTTAGTACTCATACCTCTAATGCTAAAAAGGCCGCATTAAGTGATGCTGGCGATGGTCAGTTTAAATTGGGTCAGCGTGTGAGCCATAATAAGTTTGGTGAGGGCGTTATTTTACAATTTGAGGGCGCACGCGTGCATATTGTGTTTGAAAGCGCAGGCGTTAAAGTCTTATCACTGGCTGTGGCAAAGTTAGACCCTTTATGAGTGTGATGCACAGTCGTTATCTCCCCAGTATCACCGCGGCTTTACTCTTGTTTGTTGTGGTGCTGGCAGGCTTATTAGCCCGCGAAAAAATGCTCGGTTCTTCACCCGGTGACGGCCTTTCAAATCACGGAGTTCTCAAACACGGAGCTTTAAATAACAGAGCTCTAAATAACAGAGCGTCTACACATGCTACAAGTGATGTGAACGCGCTGGTTAATGACACACTCTACGAGTGGACCTTGGTGACAACATGGCCTAAAAACTTCCCAGGCTTAGGTGCTGCCCCCGAAAACCTAGCCAAACTATTAGCCCAAATGAGCCATGGCCGCTTAAAAATTAAAGTGTACGGTGCCAATCAATTAGTGCCTGCTATGGGGGTTTTGGGGCGGTATCGAGCGGTAGTGCGCAAATGGGGTATAGCGCCGCTTACTATTGGAAGGGCCGCATTCCGGCGGCCGTATTTTTTACTTCGGTGCCTTTCGGCATGACGGCTCAAGAGCTCAATGGTTGGTTACATTATGGTGGTGGCTTAGCGTTGTGGCGGGAGCTCTATGCCGAGCATAATTTGATGCCGTTTGCGGCAGGCAATACGGGTGTGCAAATGGCTGGCGGGTTTAATAAAGAAATTAGCAGTGTTGATGATATTCAGGGCTTAAAAATGCGTATTCCAGGTATTGGCGGCGATGTTTTTACCCGAGCAGGCGGTACAGCGGTGAATATTCCGGGCGGTGAGCTGTATAAGGCACTGCACTCTGGCGTTATTGATGCAACAGAGTGGGTGGGGCCCTATAATGATTTGGCTTTTGGGTTTCATCAAATTGCCAAGTATTATTATCCCGGCTGGCACGAGCCCGGCCCTACTTTAGAGTTAATAGTTAACAAAGATGCCTATGAGAGCTTGCCCGCTGATTTACAAAAAATGATCGAGGTGGCCGTGCGTGCTGTGAATCAAGATATACTGCGCGAAATAACTCGGCGCTGGTTGAGTTGATTGAGCTGCATAATGTTGTTGATGTGCGTCCACTCCCAGATGATGTCCTTAAGCACTTTGCTAACATGAGTGCGCAGCTTTATGCACAATACAGCGAGAGTGATCCGGTATTCAAAAAAATATACACTCACTATAATGCGTATTTAGAAGATGTTCGTGGCTATCATATGCTGAGCGAGCAAGCGTATTTAGAGGCGCGTAGCCAAGCCGCTATTGATATTGATATTGGTATTAAAAGTGCGCAGATGCGCGACCGTAAAAACTGAATAATTTTTAGCAGTACTCCAATAAACCGAGGGTTTTATGTACAAACTTATGTCACCTTATAAACTGTTGCATCTAACGGCCGCATTGGCTATGCCTGTTGGTTTAACCGCGTGCGGTAATTTAGCGCAAATAGCCGATGCCGGCGCACAAGTATCACAAGCGATGGGCTATAACCCGTCGCAGCTAGCAGGTGGTGTCAAAGAAGTGCTAGAGCTTAGCTCTACACGCGCCGCTGATGCGTTGGGTGTGGCAGGTGGTTATAGCAATAGCCAGCAATACCGAATAAAACTGCCGCAGGCCGTGCAAGATATCACTGACCCATTAAGAAGCTTTGGTTTGGGCGGTTATATTGATTCGGTTGAGCAGTTAATGAATGACGGTGCCGAAAAAGCCGCCGGCGAAGCCAAAACCCTGTTTATTGCCGCTGTAAAAGGTATGAGTGTTAATGATGCTATTGGGATTGTGCGTGGCGGAGATAATGCCGCGACAGACTATTTTAGAAGTCAGACCGAATCTCAGTTAAGAGCCAAGTACCAACCTATTATGCAATCCCAATTAAAGCAGTTAGGTTTTTATGGCGATTATCAGCAGTTGCTAAATGCCTACAAGCTAGTCCCGCTACCTAATAAGCCTAGCCTAGACCTAGAAGAGCATGCCATTCAATTGGGTATGGATGCTTTGTTTGAGCAAGTTGCGCTAGAAGAGCAAAAGATTCGCGCTAACCCTATGGAGCAAGGCAGTGCGTTAATCAGTAGTGTATTAAGCCGCTAGTGGCGGTTGAATACTGAACGCGCCTGTTTAATCGTGCGTATCAATCAACGCATTGCGATGTAATGCGTTCTTTTTAACTATTCATCAGTACTCTATCAGGCAATGTTTTTAGCTGGGATGAGTAGTCACCGTTCTTTTTTATTTTTTAGGTTGTATTAACGTGTTAAAAGTACATGTTGTCGTTGTTATAGATAGCTTGGCTGGCGGCGGCGCCGAAAAAGTTATGTTAACGCTCTTGCAAACGCTTCAGCAGCAAGGGCAAGTGTGCACACTGGTATTATTGGATAATGCGCGTGATTACACAGTGCCCGACAACTTGGATATACGGTGCTTTAACGCCAAAAAATATTGCACGTTAAGACAAAAAGCAAAAGCCTTTAAGCCCTTTATTGAAGCGATAAGCCAAGAAAAGGGCGACATAGGTTTGCTGTTATCAAACTTAGATAAATCCAATCTCCTTGTCTCAAAAATCAATCACCCTAAAACGTATTATGTTGTTCATAACTCGGTAACCGATGCCCTTAAAACGCGCCGAAAGCATCCTATAGCATGGCTAAGAATGCGGCGCGCCATTAAATCATTAACGGCTAAGCGTATTATTGCTGTTTCTAACGGGGTCAAAGAAGGTTTAGCGGCCTCATCGTTGGTTTATCCTGCCTCTGTTACAACTATTTACAATCCGGTTAATATTGATGAGGTAAAAACCTTAGCGAATGCTGAACAGGCATCTTTACCCGATAAACCGTATTTGATTCATGTTGGCCGAGTGGCCAAGCAAAAAAGGCATGACGTTTTATTTGAGGCGTTAAGTCAAACCCAAAGCGCTATCGATCTTGTGTGTTTGTGCCGCAATGTTAAAAAGGCACGCCGCATAGCGCAGCGCTATGGTGTAGAGGATCGTGTGATCTTTCCTTCCTTTCAGCAAAACCCTTATCCCTGGATCAAAAAGGCAAAAGCGTTAGTGCTGAGCTCCGACTTTGAAGGTTTTGCGATGGTGCTAGTCGAGTCATTAATTTGCGCAACCCCGGTCATAAGTACTGATTGCAATTACGGCCCTCGCGAAATATTAACAGGCCCTTTAGCGCAAAAATTAGTGCCGGTCGGTAATGCCAGTCAGCTAGCGGCCCAAATGGATATTGCGGCTTCTGAGTCACAGGTTTTTGTTGATAGCCCTATTTTGCCGCGTGTTGAGGCGCAAAGCGTCGCTCGTCAATATTTAGCATTAGCCCAGTAAATAACACGCTATGCATAACGCAAAAGTGTGTAATGTATCGTAAAGGCGTTATAAGCATGATCAATATTATTTTTGTGCCAGTGTCAGGTCCTAAAGGCGTGGGTGAATATATGCGTTCACTCATCTTGGCTGATGCGGTGAGTGAGCATTACCCTAAGGCTAAAATCACCTTTATCTTGAGCTGCCAAGCAGGCTATATTAACGAATGCCCTTACTCGGTTCGCGTGGTCGACGATTCGCCCACAAAATGCACGCAAGCTGTGAATGAAATTATGCGTGCCATCGAGCCTGATGTTGTTGTGTTTGATGCTTCGGGCCGGGCGGCGCAATATAAAGAGGCAAAAGCAATAGGTGCAAAAGTGGTCTTTATTAGCCAGCATAAAAAAAAGCGCGCACGCGCTTTTGCACTCAATAGACTCCCATTTATTGATGCTCACTGTATAACACAAATGGAGTTTATTGATGGTGATTTTAGCTGTTGGCAAAAAGCAAAATTAGCCTTTTTTCGTAAGCCGGCGCCTTATTTTATCGGCCCTGTTTTTGCGGCGCCTGACGATAGTATTTTGAGTGTGTTAGCGTTGCCCGAGCGCTACGTGTTTTTTTCTGCCGGTGGTGGTGGGCATACGGCTATCAATGACAGCGGCCAATTAACCTTAGCGGCTGATGAATTATTAGCGGCGG
Source organism: uncultured Pseudomonadales bacterium (assembly GCA_947494095.1). Lineage (GTDB taxonomy): Bacteria > Pseudomonadota > Gammaproteobacteria > Pseudomonadales > Cellvibrionaceae > Marinagarivorans. The sequence continues at coordinate 7,201 of CANLTI010000050.1, read as the reverse complement.
CGCGCTTGTGGCATCGCGCGACAGGCGAGCATTGTGTGGTTGTATTAGGGCCAAATTATCCCAATACAGCGCCGTCCTCGGCTGCCGGTGTGACGGTGTTAACATCACTTCCCAATGCTCAACTGATCGCCGTTCTCAAAAAAGCGCAATGCGCAATACTTGGCGGCGGGGCGATGCTTTCTCAGGCGGTGGCCTTGCATGTCCCTAGTATTGCTATATCGCTGGCCAAAGATCAACCACGCAGAATAAAAGCCCTTCACAATAAAGGTTTAGTGGCGGTATCGGCACTTGCGGCTAATGATATTGTGGGTGCTTTACGTGGCGGTGCACCGAGGATTAAATTTGATTGTGCTAATGGGCGCGAATCATTTTTGAGCGTTATTGATGGTGTGCTCGGCAATGCGTAAGGTGATTTTTTAGTGTGTCATTATCTATCATTGTTACTAGCAGGGTAGGCATTCACAAGCTCGATATTAACTTGAGCAGCATTTTTTAAGTTTTTTACCCGAGCCACAATAACAATCGCTGTTTCTGCCGAGCTTGATCGGGGCTTTGATGTCACCATCAAGATAAAGCCAGCGATCATGCTCATAAACAAAACGAGATATTTCATGAAGCTGATGGGGTACTGCATGTGTGAGGGGGTCGCCTTGGTGAGTGTCATGAAAAAATGCTACAAACTCAACGGTGTCACCTGCGGTCGCTAATACATGCAACCCTAGCCATTGAGTATTGGCGATGGTCTCTTTAAGCGCATTGACAGCTTTTATATTATTGTCTTGATAGTTTTCAGCGTGTAAATAATCACTGTGGGATGAGTGTAATAAATATTGCACGTTACCGGTACAAAAGGCGCTGTATCGTGAGCGCATCAGTGCTTCGGGTGTATTGGCTTTGTGTGTGTTGTTAAGTAAAGGGGCGCAGCATTGCTCAAAGGGTAAGTTGGAGCAGCAATAGCACTTGGTCATAGTCTAATCTTCTGTGTAATCGTTTGATGAGGTGATGAGCTAATCTTCGAGTAAAGGCTCTAAGCGGTGAAGATCAATATCTTGATGAATAGGGGGCGTTGGTGTGAGTTTGGCGCCTTTGGCCAGTTCACTAAAGCGCTCAACTTTACCGTGTAGCCCGCGTTTGCCTGTTAATGCGGTAACTGTGTCATTGTAATGGCTCCCCGCTGTTTGCAGTGTGCGGCCTAATTTGTGAAAGCGCTCAGCAAGGGTGCACAATTGCTGGTAAATATCACCTGCTTTTTCGGCTAGCGCATAGGCTTGCTTTTGGCCGCGTTCACGCAGCCATAAGTTAGCAACGGTTTTGATGATGGGGATTAATGTCGTTTGACTAACCAGTAATATATTTTTGTTGGCAGCATACTCGTAGAGTTGGTGATTGTGTTTTAGTGCTTCGGTGAGTGCTGGTTCAGCCGCTACATACATTAAGACAAAATCAGGGCTGTGCAGGCCAACTAAGGCGCTATAGTCTTTTTGCTGAAGGTCGTTGATGTGTTTTTTTAGGGCCTTAACATGTTGATCGAGGGCATTGTTTTGCTGGCTAATATCTTTTGCACTCACGGCCGCCTCGTAAGCTACAAGGCTCATTTTACTATCGATAATAATGTGTTTTTCATCGGGTAACTGAATAATAAAATCAGGTCTGCGGTTTTGACCATCTTGGGTGTGATAGTTGGCTTCTCGTCGATAGTGTATTGTGTTTTCGAGACCGGCCGCTTGCAAGCTGCGCTCGAGTTGCAGCTCGCCCCAGCTGCCTGTGAGTTTTTTGTCGCCCTTGAGTGCTCGGGTGAGGTTTTTGGCTTCTTGGGTGATGGCTTGGTTGAGTGTCTTAATGTTCTGTAGCTCATTATTTAAGCTGGCATGGCTAGAGACTTGCGAGTGTTGAAATTGTTGGACCTGCTGCCCAAAGTGTGTGATTTGGTTTTGAAAAGGGGTCAGTAATAACTTAACAGATTGCTCTTGCTGCTGGGAAAGCTGAGCGCTGTTTGCGTTTAATGCTTTTTGGGCAATGCGCTCAAACTCTTCCGTCATACGCTGCTTTTGCTGTTCAAAGCTCAGTTGTTGCTGTTGGTATGAGCGCTCACGCTCTTGTAGTTGAGTGTGCAGTTGCATAAAGCTCAGCTCTTTTTGTTGTAACTGGCGTTGCGTTTTTTCATGCTGTTGCTCTAAAGCCGCATGGCCGTGCCGTGCTTCGCTGAGTTGAGTTTGCGCGTGTTTGAGGCGTTGCATCAATATGAGAGTCATAGTCGTAAAAATGACCAGCCCCAGTCCTAAGCCTGTCGCAAATAACCCTAAAGAAAAGACAGGGTACTGATTAATGAGTGTCATGGTGTACAACATAGTGAGAGTTGTTCTGGGCTATTGATTGACTGGTTATTATGCGCTTTTTATAGCGCTTGCCAAAGTGGTTTGTTTTCTGGCTTAATCAGAGCGCTTTATTGGAGTGTACCATTTTGTTCCATTACCATTGTTAGGGTATGTTATGCAAAAGTTAAGTCTTATTGAGTTACGTGTGATTGGCTGTCTTATTGAAAAGGCCGCGACAACACCCGATCAGTATCCGCTGTCGCTAAATAGTGTATTAACCGGGTGCAATCAAAAAAGTAATCGCGAGCCTGTATTGGCGCTGGACGAAGGGCAAGTGCAAGATGCCCTGGATAGCTTAATGGCGGTTAATTTGGTGTCGCAAGTACGCACAGGTTCGCGGGTGTCTAAATATCAGCATCGCTTTGGCACGAGTGAGTTTGCCGAGGTGCGCTATAGCTCAAAAGAGCTGGCGCTACTGTGTTTATTGTTTTTGAGGGGGCCGCAAACTGCCGGCGAGCTGCGCACTCGGTCGGCACGTTTAGCGTCGTTTAGTGATGTGGCCGATGTTGAGGTTGTCTTAAAAAAACTGGCTAATAGTGACTCGGAGGCATTTGTCGAGCAGCTTGTACGTGAGCCGGGTAAGCGAGAATGCCGTTGGATGCATTTGTTTGGCGAGCGATCGGGTGAGGCGTCGCCTTTACCTTTAGTGGAGCATTCAAGCCCCTTGACTGAGTCACCAACCACTTCGGCGCAGGTATCTACTCAAGCGGCAGCCACACAAGTCGAGTCGACACAAGCTATGGTAGCACGCATTGGCGCCTTAGAGACGCAGGTGAGCGAGCTTAAAACCGAGCTTTTAGCACTCAAGGCGCAATTTGATGATTTAATGGCTTAAGTCATTTGCTTTGAGTTATTGCGTGTCGTAACCGGCTAAAAAGGCTTCCCATTGCGTATCATCAAAATAAAAAGGTGGGCTGCGTTCAAGCTCTTTTGTCAGTGAGCGATAGAGGCGGCCAATATTTTCGGCGGCCCAACCTGTACCTGTTGGCTTGAGGCTGGCTCGATCAAAATCAATGAGCCAAATTTTACCCGTGTTATCGCGCATAATGTTGTGACAATTTAGGTCGGCGTGGTAAACCCCGTGTTGATGAAATTGCGCAACAGTTCGGCCGATCGACTGCCAAGTGCTAGCACTTAGGCGGCTGCTTTTTAACTCTTGGAACAAGTCACGCGCGTTAGGGATTTGCTCCATTAAAAGGTCCGCGCGATAAAAAAGGCCCCGGCGCTGCACTAGCCCAGCGACCGCCTTGGGGGCTGCGAGACCCCATTGTTGTAGTTTTTCAAGGATTTCAAGTTCGGCATAGGCGCGTGTATTTTTAAGCCCCGTGTATAAATAACGATCTTTTAAAAAGTGCCTGACCATACCACCGCGATAATAGTGCCGTAGTACAAGACCTTTAAACAGGGAATGTTTAATAAAGTAAGTTGTCGCGCGGCCTGTTGTATGACCGGTGATACCATTATTTGACTGCCAGTAATCGGGGTCAAACCATTGCTGCGTGATTTGGCCATCTGCTTGATTGTGGCTCTGGAGTAGTACAGCGTTACGCATGAGTGGCGTTATGTGAGGCACGAATAATCCTAGGCTAATTGAAAGTACTGGCTAATGCCGGCAAGTATTTGAGCGACTGCAAGTGCCGATAAGATCATACCCATGACGCGGCTGGTAATACTAGCTCCTACATCGCCAATAAAGCGATAAATAACACTCGCGCCGAGTAATAAAGCCAGTGTGATCGATAAAACAATGCACATGCTCACAAGTACTTGCGCTTGCTCTGCAATGCTAAAGCGATTGTTGTCGGTCAGTATTACCGCCGCCATAATCGCGCCTGGGCTGGCAATTGAAGGAATCGCTAACGGAAACACTGCAGTTTGAGGGTTACTTTTAAGCTGCTTTATTTCATCTTCGGGCTTGCTGTCACCAAAAATCATAGTCAGTGAAAATAAAAATAAAATAATACCACCGGCTATTTGAAAGGCAGATAAAGGAATGTCAATGGCGCCAAAAATAACTTCACCGGCAACGGCAAAAAACATTAAAACAAAAAAAGCAATCGCTGTGCCTTTAATGGCTGTTTGAATCTTTTCTTTGGGGTTTAGGTGCTGTGTAACAGCAATAAACACCGGTACGGTACCAATCGGGTCGATGACGGCAAAAAAGAAAACAAAATTAGAGAGTATAATATCCATGGTGACCTTAATCGAGATGGCTTTCGCGGGGTAATTTGTGTATGAGCCAATACCCGACACTCAGTGCTAGTGTTGTTGCTGCAATGGCGTAAATATATTGAGGGCCCACTTTATCTAAGTCTAAAATGATGACTTTACGTGCAATGGCCATTAGTGCGGTAGCAAGTACAATCTTTACATGAATGGCGTCGTCGCGTAAATAGATTGTAATATTAATGAGTATTTCTATAGCAATCAGTACGGCCATAAAGGCACCAAAGGTGGCCAGCATGTCAGAAATAGTTAAGATTAAAAAAGGTGGAGAAATAAGCCGTTGATAGAGTGTCCAGCCTACATCGACGACACCCATAATAATGACAAATACCATGAGTATGGCTAACGCTTTTACACAAAGCTTCACCACTTTGTATAAATGTTGTATTAGAGGGTCCGTTTGCTCAGAGTTATTCACAGAAGGTTCCGCGGTATAATTAGTTGTGTAAGTAGGCCCGCCGCAACTCGTGTTGCGGCGGGCTCGATGAGTGCTATTGATGCTGTTTGGGTGGGCTTTAGGCCATATTAGTAGCACCTAAAATGACTGCTGCTAACGTGTAATAATACACCAATTTTCACGTCCGATTGATACTGTAAATCGTAATTTTAAAGCTGAGGGCGCCAATAAATACGCTCATTATAAAGCCAGTAACACACAAAAGTGCAATAATACTATACCGCTGTAACTAGCTTGAGCCGGCCGGTAATATGATTGTGTTGCGCTCGTTGAGTGCTTTTAGGGGTTAGGGTAAAAATCTCAAAGCGCTAAGCCGCATACGCGCCCGATTTAAGCACCATAAGTGCTTTTTGCCTTGTTGTTTATGTGATTGTGTTGATGCATAAAAAAGCTGTTATTACTCGGCGAGCAATAACAGCTTTGATTGAAAATCACACAAGAGTGAGGGCTTAATAATTTTTTTACAGCGGTGCCTTAGATAAAATGACTAGCACGGTTTATTTTTTAAGCGGGCATGTTAGCCATCGTCAACCAGCATGCTGATCGCTGCCAGTGCTTCTGGATCTTTTGATTTGATTTTGTTGGCGATATGATGCTGAAAAAAGTACTTAAAGTGTTTATGCTCTTGCGCGGGGTACAAGCAGTTATCGCCGGGTAAAACAGGCGTGCTCTCGATTTTTTTATCGTTGATTAGCATGCCTTCAATGATGCCATCATTGGTTAGGCGCCAGCTCACGACTTCAAAGAGCGATAGGCGCTTTTTGTCCATGTCTGAGAGTACCGCATGGGTACCAATGAGATCTGGGATTTCTTGGACGACATCGTTGGGGTTGTCGCTTTCGTATTCATAGTATTCAGCAGCTGTTTCAACCTCGACCACCTTATGCAAAGGTGATTCGAAAAATATTTCATCAATACCCGGATCATAGTAGCCTTCAAATTGACCGTTGAGCGGGTCTTGAATGTCGGTGCATGCGATTATTTTATCGAGCCAAGGCACAAGCCCGGTAACCTCACCATTAGCCCGTAAGCCCCAAGCCAAAATTTTAAGGCTATAGAGCTTATCTTCGCTAGAGTCGTTGGAATAGAGCATTTCCAGCCCGTCTAGCTCTGGTGCAAGGCGAATGAAGCGCTTTTCATGATGTGATTGAAAAGGCTTTTTAGAAAAAAAATCTATGACATTATTCATGTCATGACCCTGATCTGGGATCTTCATGGGTATCACCTCCAAGCAGTGGGCTGGAGCCAAGCGCGTCAACCTGTTTGCTGTTACGCAAAACAAAAGTGGTTGCGTGATTAGCATTAGCGGGTGGTGCATTGCATCGCTGTGTTATTACATTATATGCAGATTCGCTGTAACTCAACTCCATAGTGCAAAATAATCTGCCCTATGGCGTATTTTATTGTATTAGAGGTTTTAGTGCGCCTCTAATCAAAAAGGCTTAAAATAACCCTCTCTTTTAAGTGCGCACTTTTTTATGTCTGATGATTCTAACCTGTACGATTATCGCGATCTTATACAGCTGTTTGAGGGCTGCTTTTTTGACAAGTTCAATACGAAACTTGTCAAAGGCCAGCATGAGCCTATTTATATTCCCGCCGATTGTGCGGTAGATGAATACCCTAGGCAAAATTGGCACCAAATTGTATTTGCGCATGGCTTTTTTCGTAGCGCTTTGCATGAGGTTGCGCATTGGTTGGTTGCAGGCGCGGCGCGGCGCACTCAAGTCGATTACGGTTACTGGTACCAAGCCGATGGCCGAACGGCCAGTGAGCAGGCTATTTTTGAGCAAGTCGAGGTCAAGCCGCAAGCCATTGAGTGGATTTTAACCCAGGCCTGTGGCCATGCGTTTAATGTGAGCGTGGATAACCTAGAAGGCGAAGCGACCGATCCCTCACCGTTCAAGCGCGCTGTATACCAGCAAGTGCTTGCCTTGCAATCTACAGGCCTTAGCGTTAGAGCGGAGCGCTTTAGGCGTGCCTTAGCGCAGCGCTACGGCACGGCATTACATTTAGCGCAGATGCGCTTTAGCTTGTCGGAGCTTTAATTCGAGGGTTAAAGGTCATAGTTAGGGGCGAGGCAATAATAGTTTGTCCAATTAGACGTAGAGTTCTGTTTTCTCGGCAAGGCGCTCGAAGGGGC
>CANLTI010000049.1 GCA_947494095.1 uncultured Pseudomonadales bacterium | reverse complement strand
GCGCCCCTTCGAGCGCCTTGCCGAGAAAACAGAACTCTACGTCTAATTGGACAAACTATTATTGCCTCGCCCCTTACGCTTTACTTATTACCCTAATGGTTCAAATTACCCTAATGTTTCAGAGTTGTCGTATGCGTTTTAATCGTATTTTTTGGAAAATATTTACCACAATTTGGTTAGTCAATTTATTAGTGGTTGTGTGCGTGGTGTGGGTGATTAGCAGTGGGCACTTACGCGAGCGTATGGCGCACAAGCACGCGATACAAGTTGAGCGTTTAGCCGAGCAGCTTATTGTTCGTTATGAGCGCGGTAAGCCTTTAAAAAATGGTCGCTCGGCTGCGTTAAAAAAAGTGTATCGGCGCTACAATATTCCCCCCGAAGTTTTGCTAACAATTACCAATATGCAAGGCGCTCCTATTTATAGCGGGCATAAGCGTTTTAATTTTCACAATACACAAAAAAAACGCTTATTAACGTTAAAGCTGGAAAGTGAAAATGGTGCAAGCTACCTGGTGTATTACCTGCCAATCAAGCCGCCGCATTCTGTTGGTGTGGCTGCGCGCGATATTTTAAGTGCGCAACTGTTCTTAATGCTGGTGGCATCGGCTTTTTTAAGTGCCTTAATTAGTTGGGGCATCACGCAGCCGCTTAAGCGCTTGCAGCTATTTAGCCGTCGTTATCAACCGGCAGGCGTCAACCTTCCATTAGACCAAAAGCTTTTACACCGTGGTGATGAGCTGGGTGATCTAGCCCGTGATATTGCACGGATGACCGCCCAAGTGGATGCCGCTTTTAGCGCCCAAGAAGATTTATTGCACGATGTATCGCACGAGTTACGGGCACCGTTGGCGCGCTTACAAGTGGGTGTTGCACTGGCAGAGCAGGCGGCGCCTAACAATGCTGCCATTGCCAAAATGCATACTCAGTGCGAGCGTATGAATGCTTTGATTCAGCGTATTTTAGAGTATTCACGTTTGCAATCTGCCCTCCGCGTACCCGCTCAACCAGAGGCTCGTGAAGAGGTTAATGCAAAAGCTATAGCCCCTATAAATTTGCAAACATTGTTAGTGCAGGTAGCCGATGATATAACGTTCGAGTTTAGTGATACGGTTGTGAGTGTGTATGGTAACGATCATGCAGCATACGTACGCGGCGACCCCAATTTACTGCAAAGCGCGCTAGAAAACCTGATGCGCAATGCCTGCAAACACACGCCACCAAAAACGCCCGTAGAGCTACACTTAACCCACGGAGATAAAACGTGGCAACTTACTGTGCGCGACTACGGGCCAGGCGTTACCGAAGACCCAAACAATTTGTTGAAACCGTTTTACCGTGCGGGTGGGCAAATGCATACAGAGGGTTTTGGGTTGGGTTTAAGCATTGCTGCTCGAGCAATTAAAGCGTTGGGCGGTACGCTAGTGCTTACCAATCACCCTGGCGGTGGGCTAGAGGCAACAATACACTTGCCCAAAGGCTAAATTAGAATATGAATATCGATAAAAACTTGAAAGGCAAAATTATGTTAAACATTCAATACGGAGCATGGCTAGTTTGCGCAGCAGTGGCCATGACAGGTTTCAGTGTGGCGGCGCAGACAAACATACAGCCTGGTACCGAGCCAACTACAACCCAAACAGCAGTACCCACAGCGCTCGAGCAACAAAAAGCCACCAAGGCACTTCAAGAGCAAAAGGCGCTTAAAGCGCAAAAAGAAGCTTTGGGTGCGGTTATTTTTAACGATGTGTCTTTATCTAGCCCTGCAGGGCAGTCATGTGCAACCTGCCATAACGCCGCGAGCGCGTTTGCTGACCCCGGTAAAGCGGTGAGCGAAGGGGCGGTTAAGGGTGCTTTTGGCAATCGCAATGTGCCCACGCTTAAGTATGCCCAATTTAGCCCGCCACTCCAAAAAGAAGAGTATGCCGATGAGTGGAGCGGTGGCCAATTTTGGGATGGCCGTGTCGATAGTTTTAAAGAGCAAGCTTTAGGTCCGTTTTTTAACCCCGTCGAAATGAACACTACGCCGGCCAAATTGGCGCAAGCATTGCGCAGTGCGGCTTATGCTTCACTCATATCCGCCGCTTATGGCAAGGCGGTACTCAGTGATGAAACCGCTTTAGTGGATGCCGCGGCCGATGCCTTAGAAGCCTTTCAAAAAACACAAATCTTTACCCCCTTCGACTCAAAATATGACTATTACAAATTAGAGCTTGTTAAGCTCAGTAAATTGGAGGAGCGCGGTGAAATGGTATTTAACTCTGGCGGCATGTGCATTGATTGCCATTTGGGTCGAGTGGGCCAGCGGCAAATATTCACGCGCTTTGTGCATCATAATATTTTAGTGCCGCCCAATCCCGAACTGCCCTTTTATACTCAACCCACAGCTGTTAACCCCGATGGCAAAGCCTTTGTGGATGCCGGTACAGGCAATAACCCCAAGCTTAACGCAAAAGACAAGCTCGTTGCTAAGGGTATGTTTAAAACGCCTACGGTGCGTAATATTGCTTTAACCGCGCCTTATATGCATAACGGTGTTTTTAAAACACTGGAAGAGGTGGTGGAGTATTACAGTAAAATGGAAAAGTTTTGGCCGCCAGAGGTTAACGAAAACCCCAGTCGTTTAATGTCGACCTCATTAAGCATTAGTGAGGACGACAAAAAAGCACTAGTCGCCTTTATGAAAACCCTAACCGACGGCTACGATGCGCCGCCAGAGCTCAAAGCTAAATTAAGAGCACACCAAGAGAGCTTGGGGTATTGGGAGTAGGCTAGCTAACTGGATAAGCTGTAGAGCTGATTCCTGGCCATAAAAAAAGCCGCATTATTGATGCGGCTTTTTTTATGGCGAACGCTTTATTTTTGAGTGCTTAGGGGCGAGGAAATAATAGTTTGTCCAATTGGGCGCAGGGCCCTGTTTTCTCAGCAAGGCGCTCGAAGAGGCGCATGCCGGGGCCTGTAACTCTTCGAGCAACGCAGCAGAGGGGATAGGGAACAAGTATGATTGAATAAAGTATTTCTTCCTCGCCCCTTATACTTGTCAGTATTTAAGCCTTCACACATACATAAACAGAGTTTGTCGATTCGCCGCCTTGAAAGGGGTTATAAAAAGCAACGACATGCGACTCCACATGATCAAACACCGTTTTTAATAAAGCTTCAAAGCTGGCCTCAGGCAGGTTTTGTGACCACATGGCAAATACACCTTGTGGTTTGATTTGCTCAGCCATAAGGGCGAGGTTTGCGGTGGTGTAAAAACTCGCATTAGCCGCGTTTAAAAATTCAGTGGGCGAATGGTCGATGTCGAGTAGCACCGCATCAAACTTTTTACCGTTGCTGCTAGGGTCAAAGCCTGTGGCGGGGTTTGTGGCAAGGTCAAAAAAGCTGCCTAGCACATAGCGGTTGCGCTTATCGGCGTTGAGTATTTTACCCAAAGGTACCCGCTCATCTTGATGCCAACCAATAACAGTCTCTAAGGCATCCACCACCAGTAGCTCATCAATACGCGCATCTTTTAAGGCAGCAACCGCGGTGTAACCCAAACCTAAACCGCCCACAACCACCTTTAAGTTTTCACCTTTTACCGCCGCCAGCCCTAATGTCGATAAGGCTTCTTCCGCCTCCACAAACATACTCGACATTAAAAATTCATCACCGAGTTTAACCTCATAAATATCTCTATCACCGAGCGCAGGCATGCGGCGTTTACGTAGCGATATCTCACCTAAGGGCGAAGTCTGGCTGTCAATTTCTTCAAATAATGGAGGCATAGTTTTCCTTGGGGGGGGGGTGAGCTAGCTTGTTATCGCTCATAATTAGTGATGCGAATAATACACGAAGCCATCACTGAGAAGGTCGTGTTTTTGATGGTGACTTTATGGGGCGGGCTCGGCAGAGGTCATGATAAAAGTGACAGGGCAATCATCTTTTGTGACTCCCAATAAAAAAGGCCATACCTTTCGGTACGACCTTTTTAAAATATGGCTCCGCTTGCTGGACTCGAACCAGCGACCCAATGATTAACAGTCATTTGCTCTACCAACTGAGCTAAAGCGGATTTATGTTCGGTGTTTACCGAAGAGGCGGGCATAGTAGCGCCCACTTTTTGGGGTGTCAACACATTTTGTAACTTTATGATTTAAAAGAGTTAATTATGTGTTTTATGGCTGAATTTTGTGCGGTTTGTTGGTTTTTAAGGGCTTGCTGGCTGCCAATCGAATACGCCGACAAAGTCTTGGCAGTTGCTTATAGCGGTATGGCTCGCTTCTATATAGACCTGCAAGCTGGCCGAAGCGGGGTAGCTGAGGTATTGCGAGCACTCGGCGCTTTGACCGGTGCCAATCACGACTTGAGTGCCTGGCTGCAGTTGGCACTGCACTAGCTGGTCTAGCGCCGACCATTGATAGCAGATTCGTAATTTTTGCGGTATTGCGCGACGGCGCCTTGAGGGGCATCCATGGCCCACCAGCTACCCAAACGGCTATTAGGGTTGGTGCTGTTCCATGCGCGGTAAAGGGTTGTTGGTGCATTGACGGTATACACTTGGCCTTGGCACAGTTTACCTTGGGTGGGCTTACCAATGGCGCTATTGAGTAGCATTTGCTGTGACGGCGTAGGGTGTGTGACGGCAGTCGCTATGCCCTGCCAGCTGGGCGGCAATACAACGTTACCTTGGCATTGGGCTGGCTGAGTGGTTGATTGGGCTATTGATTGGGCGCTGTTATCGATAGTCGAACCGATTATAGCCGAGTCAATGATAGTCGAGTCAGTGGGTGTCGTTATTGCGCAGCCTGTGAGCAATAGGCCACCGAGTAAGAGTAACTGTCGCATAGGGTTCTCGAATTGAACGGGAGTCTAAAAGCTGTAGTGTACGGCATAGCGTATAAGCGAGGTTGTATGCGGGCTATATAATGGCGTGAATAATGGTAACTATTCAGGTGTGCCGGAGTTAGTCGCTAATGAATCATTGACTGGGCCGCTCAAGCCATCTGCGACTTTGTGCTCCTGCAAAGTCTAATCTTGCATATCCCTATGCAGGTGCAAAGCTTAATCTTGCATATCCCTATGCAGGTGCAAAGCTTAATCTTGCATATCCTTAGTGCTGGTGCAAAGTCTACCCCCACGCATCCATACTGGGACGGGGGGCTATATCAAAGCCAAGTTATTGACGCCTTAAGAAAAAAAGCTGCCTAATGGCAGCTTTTTTTTGATCTTAAATTTTATGATCTACACTCATTATATGTGAGAGCTCAGTATTTAGTGCGTTGACTATTGCGTGTATTGGTATGCAGGCTTTTGCAGTACTAAGCGAGGGTTCTGGGTCGCCCAAACGGCAGGTGAGTAAGGCCGATCTGGGCAGCTAGCAGGTTAGAAGCTACAGAGGTGACGTTATATTTGAATGAATGCTGTTAAATGGTGATAAGTAGTGTGTTGGCGCAGTGTTAGCAATTTGATTGTAAAGCGGGTAAGCCGTTATCGGGCTAAAGAGGATGTTGAATGCTTTTAATGGGCTTATTTTTGGGAGGGTTAATTGGAGCTTTAATAACATACGTTATTAGTCTAAGGGCTAATCGCATCTCAAAATTGCGTACTAGCGATAGTGTTGATGCATTAAGTGAAAAAATTAAAATTAAATTTAGTGAAGCTAAGGCACTGATTGATGGCACAGCAGATGCCATATTTTTAATTCAAGACGAAGTTTTTACGGACTGCAATAATGCTGCGCAAACGCTGCTAGGGTGTGAAAAACCGGCCATCTTAGGGCAAGATTTTTTGACTTTTTCACCATTGCAGCAGCCTAATGGCATGCTTTCATCGGAGTGTTTTTCTTATTATTTTAAGTTAACCACAGAGGGAGCAGCGCAAAGGTTTTTATGGCAATATAAAAATAATAAAAATGATTTTTTAACCGTAGAAATTTCTCTTTATCAGATAGCTGAAGAAGACGACCGGTCAATAGTTACCGCTGTTGTAAGAGATATGACCGAGCTGCAAAAAAGCCAAGAGCAAATAGCGAAGCAAAAAGAGCAGCTGGAGTTAATGGTCGAAGGAACCGCTGTAGGAACTTGGGATTGGAATATTCAAACAGGCACAGTGCAATTTAATGAGCGCTGGGCCGAAATTATCGGGCATTCGCTCGAAGAGTTAAAACCCTTAAATATTGATACATGGTTTAACGCTTGCCACCCCGATGATGTGGCTAGCTCGCAAGCAGAGCTTAATGCACATTGGGAAGGTGAAAAACCTTTTTATTGTTGCGAAGCCAGAATGCGACATAAGCAGGGACATTGGGTTTGGGTGCTAGATACTGGCCGAGTTGTTGAGTGGGATAGTCACGGCAAGCCGATGCGAATGGTGGGCACCCATTTGGATATTACCGAGCGTAAAAACTCAGAAGAAATGATTCATACCGTTACATTACAGCTCAATCGATTTTTTGATTTATCACCTGATTTTATGTGTATTTTTAATGCAAAAGGTTTTTTTGAGCGAATGAATGATACCTTTGTTAAAGAGCTAGGCTACGATGAGGAATATTTATCGAGTCACCCGTTGATCGATTTTTTACACCCAACAGATGCGCAGTATGTCGAGCAAGAATTAAAACAGTTAGCGCATGGGCAGCCAATTATTAATTTTAAAAGCCGGTTGCGAACAATCAATGATGAATATATTACTTTGCAGTGGAGTTGCACGCCAGATGCTAAAACCCAAAAGTATTATGCAACAGCGCGCAATATTAGTGCAATAGAGGCTCGTGATGAACAGCTTCGGCGATTATCGCGCATAGCGCGAGAGACTCGCAATGGCGTTATTATTGCTAATGTTAAGGGTGAAATAGAGTGGATTAATGAAGGTTTTACGCGTATTACAGAGTATGCCTTTGATGAAGCTATAGGTAAAAAGCCCAAAGATTTTTTGCAAGGTGAAAAAACAGATAGCAAGATTACTGCTGAAATTGGTATCGCCATAAAAGAGGGTCGATCATTTCAAGCCGAAGTGATTAATTATACTAAATCGGGTAGGCAGTATTGGATCGATATCGAGTGCAACCCCATGCTTGATAATACAGGGAAACTACAGGGGTTTATGGCGATTGAAAGTGACATTACCGAGCAAAAAAATAATGCCATTGCGTTAGCTAATCAACAAAAACTATTCGAAAAAATGAGCTTTCATGGCCGTATTGGCGCTTGGGAGGCAAATTTAGACACTGGCGAGGTGTTTTGGTCATCGATGACTAAAGCCATACATGAAGTGCCGGATGACTACATCCCAAATATAGAAACGAGTATTAATTTTTATAAAGAGGGTGAAAGCCAAGAGGCCATTAGGAAAGTGGTTGCTGAATGTATTGAAAAAGGAAAGTCATGGAACTTAGAGTTACAAATTGTTACATTAAATGGGCGTGAGCTTTGGGTAGCGGCAACGGGCCAAGCTGAGTTTGAAAATGAGCGCTGTGTTCGTTTGATGGGATCTTTTCAAGATATTAATGATCGTAAGATACATCAAGAAATTAACCGACAGGCGCTAAATCATAGTAAAGCATTATCTCATCTTACGGTGAACACCCATGTGTCACAAGGTGATTTTTATTTAGCGTCAAAGCATATTACAGAAGAAGTGGCTCATGCATTAAATGTTAGTAGAGTCAGTATTTGGTTGTTTGATGATGTTCTTAAAGTCATGAAATGTGAATATGTATACGAAAAAAATAATATCGCTGCTGAAGCTCAGTTAGCGAATCATGATTTTGTCTTTAGTATTAACGAGCATCCTCAATATTTTAGTTATCTGAGAGCACACCCTATTATTAATGCTACAGATGTAACCACTCATGAGGCAACGTTAGAACTTTTAGAAAATTATATGACCCCTTTGAATATCTGCTCTATGTTAACGGTTGTTATCTCTGGTGGTGGTGATTTTGTGGGTGTAATATCTATTGATAGTATCAAAAATAAACGTAGTTGGAGTACGTCTGAAGAATCTTTTGTTAGTGCGATTGCAACGCTTTCTTCCAGTATTTACGATAGAGAAGAAAAGAAAAAAACAGAAATAGAATTAAAAAAAGCCATTAAATCTGCTAATGCTGCCACCCAAGCAAAAAGTGAATTTTTAGCCAGTATGAGCCATGAGATTAGAACGCCAATGAATGGTGTGTTAGGTATGCTTGGCTTGGTTTTAAAAACAGAGTTAACAAAAGAGCAGCACCGTAAAATATCTATTGCCCAAAGCAGTGCTAAATCATTACTCACAATTATTAATGATATTTTAGATTTTTCTAAAATTGATGCCGGTAAGTTAGATCTTGAGTCTATTCAATATAACTTAGAAATACTATTTTTAGAGTTTGCCGAATCAATGGCCTATCGCGCAGAGGAAAGTGGTTTAGAGCTTATGCTAGACCTATCTCAATTGGGTGTTGATGTTGTTATTGGTGACCCTAGTCGGTTGAGGCAAATTTTAACGAACCTTGTCGGTAATGCATTAAAATTTACTCATGAGGGTCATATTCTTATACGGGCTAAAACTGAACCCTTGGCCGACGATGCAATAAAAGAGATATATGCTCAGGACAGTACCCGTAATAACACTAACAGTAGCCCCGAAGTTATACCGCAATATTTAAAGTTAATATGCGAGGTAGAGGATACGGGTATTGGAATATCAAAAAATATATTACCAACACTATTTGAAGCCTTTACTCAAGCGGATGCCTCAAATACACGTAAATATGGTGGTACAGGTTTAGGCCTATCTATTGTAAAACAGCTGTGTGAAGCAATGCATGGCGAGGTTTCTGCGGCCAGTACTACTGGCGAGGGTAGCTGTTTTGAGTTTTCTATTATAATAGAGCAAAGTGCGAAACAAGGGCGGCGATTACCTGAAGTTAGTGTGGTTGGTAAAAATATTTTAGTTGTCGATGATAATGTGACTAATTTGCAAATTATCATGGAACAGTTAAAAATTTGGGGTGCTGATATTAAGCTAGCAACTGGCGCAATTAAAGCAATAGAGTTATGCGAAGAGGAATATGCAAAAAACAAAGTGTTTGATATTGCATTATTAGACATGCAAATGCCCATGATCGATGGCGCTACATTAGGTAAAATATTAAAAAGTGATGAACGCTTTAAAAATATACCGCTTGTGATGATGACATCGCAAGCGCAAAGAGGCGATGCGGCCGAGTTTGCAGCCATGGGCTTTTCGGGGTACTTCCCTAAGCCTGTTAGCCCTAAACTGCTACTTGAAGCTATTATGGTGATATTAGATGACTCTATGGCTCAGCGTAGCGATCTAGATAGCTCTGTGGCGGGTGTGAACGATAGTGTATTGCAAGCAGAAAATACTTGTTTTGTGACACGCTATTTTTTAAGTAACTTTGAGCATGACAAAGAAGCTAGCCCCACTTTTTGTCATTATCAATGGCCCGATAACGCCCGTATTTTATTGGTCGAAGATAATCAAATTAATCGCGAGGTCGCTTTAGACTTATTACTCGACTTAGGGTTAAGTGCTGATATTGCTGGCGACGGAAAAGAAGCCATAAACCTATTAAATACTGAAAAACAGGCTCAATATTCATTAATTTTGATGGACTGCCAAATGCCAGTGTTAGATGGTTTTGCTACAACCGAGGCCATTAGGCACGGTAGTGCAGGTGATGACTATAAAGACATTGCTATTATTGCGATGACAGCCAACGCCATGAAAGGCGATAAGGAGCGTTGCCTAGCTTGTGGGATGAGTGATTATTTAAGTAAACCTGTCGAGCCTGAAAACCTTGAGGCGATGCTCAATAAGTGGTTGTGTCGTCATACGGCAATTACTGCTAACACTAAGTCTGCGGTGGTTAGTGTCGATCGTTCAACCGATAAGAATAAAGCAGGGTTAATGCATGAAGCTCAGGTGTTGGCAGAAGGTATTGCCGGGCTAGGTACCGATGAGCCAAGTGCCGATGAGCCAAGTACCGATGAGCCAGCTACTAATGCGATAAGCGTTGATGCGTTAACGAACGATACGCACACACTAAAAGATGGCGCCTTTAGTATAGCTATTACGGGTAAAAATATTAAAGGTATTGATGAGGCTCATCCGCAAGCACTATTTTTAAAGCCTGATGCTACAGCGGTGGCTTCGCGAGGTGATGGCAATGAGGTAGGTCAATGGTATCCAGAGGGAGTTTGGGATTTTGAGGCGGTATTTAGGCGTACCGGCAAAAAGCCACATCGTCTCGCGACTTTGATCAATCGATACATTCAAGAGAGTCCAGAGCTCATTTCCAATGTTTTTATGTTCATAGAAGATGGGCAATTTAAGCAAGCCGCGAGCGCTTGCCATACCTTAAAAGGCGTAGTGGGTAACTTAGGTGGCGTTAAAATCCTCAAGGTGATAGAGCAGCTAGAAGAGCAAGCAATTGCCCATGCACTAGATGAATCGACTGAGTTAGCAGGGCGCTTATTAGTCGCCAATGATGTCTTTGTTCAGGCGCTCAAAAGCTACGAGCAACAAGCCCCAAATAAGGTGATAGAGCAAGCTAAGGGAAGAGGCAAAAATACATAACCCAATAATACGTGTTTTCTACTGCCTCTGCTCGATATTATACTCCTCGACTTTGTGCTCCTGCAAAGTCTAATCTCGCATATCCTTATGCAGGTGCAATGTCCAATAAGGGGGCTCCTATGCGTTGCTCAAAGCGTTACATGGCCCGGTATGCGCCCCTTCGAGGCCTTGCCGAGAAAACAGAAACCTCCCTCTCATTGGGCAAACGATTATTGCCTCGGCCCTAAGTCGTGGGTGCTCAGTGATCTAAAAATGATCAATTAGCTCTGGCTTCCTTAATAAAACGCCGTATTACACCGCAGTGGCTGCTTTAGGCGTCAGCTTTAGGTGTTTAAAGCGATTATATATTTTGCTTAGTTTCCTATTACACCCTCAACCGCTAGAATGTGAGTTATTAAAACTTTGAAAACGAATGCATTCATGGCACACGATTACGCTAAAAAACCACGCGCTAAGACAGCGACAAAAAAAACGACTAAATCCAGTGCTAAACCTCGTCAGTCATCTGCTGTAAAACCCACTGTGCCCGGCTGGGTGTGGCTATTTGTAGGGACCGCTGTAGGGGCTTTTATTATGTTTTTAGTGCGCCTATCCGAGGTTGATACGACCAAATATACGTCTTCAGTACCGAGTAAAGCTAATGTAGAGGCTTCACGCCAGCATGAGCAAGCGGCGAGACAAAATAGCCCTAGAGCAGAGGTGAACAGCCAAAAAACACAACCTGTGGCAGCTTCTGGTACAGCGAGTACAGCCAAGTCTATCGAGAAAAAAACACAAGAATCTGTGCAAAATCAGGAGCAAAAACCACGTTTTGATTTTTATCATATGCTAAAAGAGAATGAAGTACCGGTCGCGCATAATGGCAGTAAAGCCGAGCAGGTCAATAACACAAAACCGCCGCGTATTTTTATTTTACAAGTCGCCTCTTTTAAGACGGCAAAAGATGCGGAGCAGTTAAAAGTGGAGTTGATTTTAATGAATCTTGAGGCGCGATCAGAAACGGTAACGGTGCGCAATGGCGAGGTATGGCATCGCGTATTGGTAGGGCCGTTTGATTCGCGATCAAAGCTGGCTAAAGCGCGTTCTTCATTAATATCCAATGGTCATCAAGCGTTAGTTATGGAATATAAAGAAAAATAATATAGCGCAGCTAAAATTGCCAGTGAAACTCGGCTGTTATTTTGTGCCTTAATAGATTAAATCGTTTAAAAGTAGACATTCAAAAACAAAAAAACCGAGAGGCTTATAGAGGATCCATCCTCTATTGGTAAGCCCTCGGCAAGAGAGTCCAAGCGGTAGCGGTCAGTCATTACTCTGACCGTTATACACTCAGGGGGACGTCAAAGACAGGGTGTTAACTTGGGCAAAGTAGCGCCCAAAAGGAGGTAGGCAGATACTGTTATTGTCAGCGCTAATATCCGCATTTTGGTTTGGGCTATTGAGCGTTATCGTATGGTTGTAAGGCTGCTTTAGGGTAACTTTAGTGTTGCTAAGATTAAATGCACACAATATAACTTGCTTGGCCGTATTGCTGTCAGCATGAATAGTCCGCGTAAAAAGTAACGTATTTTCTGTGCTATCGATAAAGTTTATTTCACCGCTCGTTAATGCTGGCCACAGTTTGCGCCACGCCATAAATTGTTGAAAGTGTTCTAACGTAGAGCATGACAGTGTTTTTTGCGTGTTTACACTCAATACATTATGGTTTTGCTCTACCGGTAACCATGGTGCGCCATCACTAAAGCCTGCATTGTGTTGGCTGCCATCCCACGGCATGGGTGTGCGACAGCCATCTCGGCCCTTAAATTTAGGCCAAAACGCAATACCAAACGGGTCTTGCAAATCTTCAAAGGCAACGTCGGCTTCTGTTAGGCCAAGCTCTTCACCTTGATAAACGCATAAACTGCCTTGCAAGCTTGCCATGAGCGCCGTAATCATTTGGCTAAACTGGGCGCGTTCGCGAGAGTTTAATTGGTCGCCACCCCAGCGCGATGCTACGCGAGCAACATCGTGATTACTAATGGCCCAACAAGGCCAGCCGCCTTGGCTGCGGTTAACAAAGCTTTCTACGGTATGGCGAATATGAGCACTTGAAAACTCATCCACTAGCAGCTCAAAGCTATAGGCCATATGTAAATGCTTATCGCCATCGGTATACTCTAACATCGTTTGGAGAGAGTCTTCTGATGACACCTCACCCAATGTAGTGGTGCCAGGATAACGATCGGTTAAGCTGCGCAAGCGCGCTAAAAAGTCTAAATTTTGTGGCTGTGTATTATTGAAGTAGTGGTATTGGTAAGCGTAGGGGTTATCACTTGAAAAACCTCGTCCTTCACGCTCATCAATAGGCTTGGCGGGGTTATCACGCAACGGCTCATCGTGGAAGCAAAAATTAATGGCATCTAAGCGCAAGCCATCAATACCGCGTTTTAACCAAAACTCTACTTCTTCTAATATCTGATTTTGTACATCACGGTTGTGAAAGTTTAAATCAGGCTGAGACTTTAAAAAGTTATGTAAATAGTATTGCTGGCGCCTAGGTTCCCACTCCCAAGCCACGCCACCAAAAATAGACAGCCAGTTGTTGGGTGGGCTGCCATCGGGCTTAGGGTCTGCCCATACATACCAGTCGGCTTTTGCATTTGTGCGGCTTTGGCGGCTTTCTTCAAACCAAGCATGTGCCACGGAGGTATGACTCAATACTTGATCGATCATGATCTTTAGACCCAGGTTATGGGCTTTTGTGATCAGTTCATCAAGGTCCTCAAGAGTCCCAAAAATAGGGTCCACATCCCGGTAGTCACTAATATCGTAGCCAAAGTCATCCATCGGAGATTTAAAAAACGGTGACAGCCAAATAGCATCAACACCTAGGCCTTTGATATAGTCTAAACGCTCTATACAGCCTCGAATATCGCCAATGCCATCGCCATTAGAGTCTAAAAAGCTACGTAAATATACTTGGTAAATGACGGCGCCACGCCACCAATCATTATTGGTGGCAGGCTGTAATTCACTTACAGATAAGGGATTGTTATTTGTTAAGGTCATGTTTACCTCGTCTCTTCGCTATCGGCACACTCTACGGAGCAAATCATTAAGCGACAAGCGTATTGCATTCGTATTCATTGCTGAATGAGGCAAGTGTTACATTGTCCTACACATGCATACGTATGCAGAAAAACAGTCTTTATGAATACGTATGCATAGGGTTGTTCGCCATAATCACAAGGACGTACAGTGAATTTACTACGAATAAGGCCACTTAGCCTTTGAGTAACCAAAAAAATAATAAATTATTTATCAATCTCTGCCTCAAAAAACGCATTAACGTAAATTTTATAAAGCTTGCCTTGAGCGTGAGAGAAAACAGCAATAGTACGAGGGTAACGCTATGACGTCTAAAATGAATAACAACAAGGCTAGCGCACAACAACGCTCAGCACGTAAAGCCACAACTAATCGCACAGTATTTAAGCAAGCTATTTTGCCCTTAGCGATAACAGCGTTAAGTGGCTCAGGTGCGTTACACGCGCAAGAGCAAAAAGCCACTAATGAGCGTTTTATCGAAGAAGTCATAGTGACTACTGAGCGTCGTACGCAAAGCTTGCAAGATGTTGCTGGTACTGTGCAAGCCTTTAGCACCGAAGATTTAACGGCTTTGGGTGTGGGTAGTGATTTCAAAAATTTACAAAACATTGTCACCGGTCTGCATATTGCGAACCAAGAAGGTAAGCTCGAGGTTTTCTTACGAGGTATTGGTTCATCTGACTCTGATTTTGCCTCAGACCCTTCAGTGGCAACGCACTATAATGGCGTGTATTTGCCTCGCCCGCGTAGTATTGGGCCTATGTTTTTTGATGTCGAGCGTGTAGAGGTTAATAAAGGTCCGCAGGGAACGTTACGTGGCCGTAATGCAACCGGTGGTACAATCAATATTATATCTAAGCGTCCAGACTATGATGGCATTAGTGGTGATATTACTGCGGGGGTAGGGAGCTATAAACAACGTCATTTAGAGGGCGCCATTAATTTACCTGTCAACGATACTTTGGCATTCCGTGTTGCTGGTTACTCTGAAACACGCGATTCTTATATGGATAATGCCTTTTCTAAATTAGATGTTGACTTAGACGGGTTAGCTGGGCAAGGCTCACGCTTGGCGGATGCTTTTGGTGGTGATATAGAAACACCTGGCTCGATGGATGATCAGGCGCTTCGTGTATCAGCCTTGTATGAGCCTAATGATGTATTCTCAATGTTTATCTTAGCTGATAAAGTTTGGCAAAATGGTTCAAGTGTTCCTGGATCCTTTGCTGGCCGTTCACTGTCTGCAGGTTATGATATCGACGATCTAAGCGACCCTTATTCACAGTACTTCGTGAATGAAGGTGGTATGGATAATGATATTCAAGGTGTCGCCGGTACCTTTTCTTTAAACTTAAGTGATGCTTTTAATATAGAGCTTAACTCTTCATATCGAGAGTATGACTTTAAGCATCGTAATGCCGCTCGTGAATGGCAAATCGGTTTTGATTATCCTGATACATACGATGCTGATGGTAATGTTATTGGTGGGGCTGCAGATGTCGCTGAAGCAGTTATCTTAGGTAACGAACAAACTGCTTATGGTAATTTTACCCAAACTGAAAAATCAGAATCCATTATTAATGAGCTACGTTTACATGGGGAAACTGATAAGTTTGTATATTCAGCAGGTGTTTTTAGTTTTTCAGAAACATTCAGTGGTTCATCACAAGATTTTAACCATGGCTGGTGGGGTGATTGTGGTGGCAGAGAAGGTGCTGTGTGCGGGTGGCTGAATGGCCTATCCTCGGAAAATCGTAATGATAAATCCACGGTTGATTCGTTTGCTGTTTTTGCCGATGGTTCTTATAGTGTTAATGATCGTTTTCGTGTTAAAGCCGGGTTACGCTTTACGGAAGATGAAAAAGTAGCGAAGGAATCAAATGCTCAATATCAATTAATTTTAGATGAGCAGGCATTACTTGATTATGGCTTAGACGGCCCTCAGGATATTGTTATGGGAACCAATGGTTTGCAGCTAACAGGTGCAAATGATCGACCCAATAAAGTAGTGCCTTTAGGTGAGAGCAGTGAAACAAAGCAGTATTTTTTAGATGGAATTGCTAATTGGGGGAGCAACGATAACTTAGATGATATTATTGCACAAAGTCCAAATGCATTTAATGTGAAAATTACTTCTGATTTTGAAGGCATTAATGGTCAAGGCAATATTATATCCAAAAATAAAGAGAGTTATAGCGATTGGCGTTTAGGTGCTGAGTACGACATAAGCGATAGTACGATGACGTATTTGACGCTATCTACAGGTACGCGTGCAGGTGGTATTAACCGCCCAATTCCTGATGTTGATACCGCAGGAAATCCTACAGCTACTGTGGTTTCTTGGGAGCCAGAAGAGCTGATGGTTTATGAAATTGGCGCTAAAACAGAGTTTAGCATTGCTGATTTACCAGTGCGATTGAATAGCGCAGCCTTTTATTACGATTATAAAAACAAAGTTGTGCAAGGTTTAATTGCTGTATGTCCCCCAACAGATCGTCCAGCAGATGGCGGCCCTTGTAGTAATAACCAAGTTATTAATCAAAACGCTGCTAATGTTTCTTTATTGGGTTTTGAGCTTGATGGTGATATTTTATTGCCTGCTGATTTTCGTTTGCGTGCAAATTTTGCTTACTTAGATAGCCAATTTGATGATGCAGAAATTTTAGATACGCGCCAAGATACCAGTAATGAAGCAATGGTTAATCTTGATGGTAATATGCTACCGAATACATCTAAGTTTAATTTGAACTTAGCGTTATCGCAAAATTTTGATTTTAATCGCAGTTTCATTAATAGCGTAGACTGGACATTGAGTGGTAACTATCGCAGCAAATACTATCTTTCACCTTACAATAGTCGTGGTTTTGATGCTGATGGTAATAATATTCCTCTAGAGGATATGACAGTCAGTAATCACTGGTTGATTACAGGTGCTGGTTTCCCTGAAGCGAATGGCAACTTCCTTAAGGATGGAGTACCCTCAACGTTTATCATGAATCTTAATGCCGGTATAACGATGGGTGATAATGGGCAGTATCGTGTTGAAGCGTGGGTGTCTAATTTGACAGATAAAACCTATGCGACTAAAGCGTTTGTGAACAACTCAGTGAATATTCGGTTTTTAAACACACCGCGTATGGCGGGTTTACGCCTCAAAGCTCGCTTCTAGATTTTAGAAAATCGCAAGCTAAAAAGATGGGCAAGGAATGCCCATTATTAATATCAAATAATAGTTTTAATAAAAGTTATATTTTATGAATAAAAGCAAACCCCAACTGAGTTTTTGGCAAATCTGGAATATGTGTTTTGGATTTTTAGGTATCCAGTTTGGGTTTGCACTCCAAAATGCCAATGTAAGCCGTATATTTCAAACGCTTGGCGCGAGTATCGATGATATTCCTATTTTATGGATTGCAGCACCTATAACTGGCCTTGTTGTGCAGCCCATCATTGGGTATTTAAGTGATAATACATGGGGGCGTCTAGGGCGTCGCAGACCTTATTTTTTATATGGTGCTATTGCAACATCGGCAGCGTTATGTTTTATGCCGCACTCGCCTACGCTATGGATTGCCGCCGGTATGCTGTGGATTATGGATGCATCTATTAATGTGTCTATGGAGCCGTTTCGTGCGTTAGTCGGTGACAACTTACCTAAAAATCAGCAGCCTAAAGGTTATTTAGTGCAAAGCTTTTTTATTGGTATTGGTGCCATTGTGGCCTCTGCACTACCTTGGGTGTTTACTAATATACTAGGTGTCTCTAATACGGCAGATACTGGGCAAATACCCGATTCGGTTATTTATGCCTTTTATGCCGGCGCCGCCATTTTATTTTTAGCGGTTGGCTGGAGTATTATTAAAACCAAAGAATACTCGCCAGAAGAGCTCGCCAGTTTTGATGAGCATAATACCGATGAGCGCGCTAAAGGCGTTACTGCAAGCCAATTTAATACTCAAAAATGTAACAGTTATGCTGCCGTCACAGCACTTGCTGGCGCATTAGTTTTGAGTGTCGTTATCTATTTTAAACTAGATCAGCAGTTGTATATTTTAGCGGGGCTATTGGGTGTTGCTGCTATAATGTTGCTCTCTATTCCTTTTTTACACAATAGAGAGTGGGTTGAAAATGGCTACTATAAAGTGGCTGTTGACTTTTTTAACCTGCCCAAAACAATGCGCCAGTTGGCCCCTGTACAGTTTTGTAGCTGGTTTGCGTTATTTGCTATGTGGATTTACACCACTTCTGCGGTAACCTCGCACCACTATGGTAGTAGTGATACCACCTCGGTCGCTTACAACACAGGTGCAGATTGGGTTGGTATTTTATTTGCGGCCTATAATGGTTTTGCCGCATTAGCCGCTTTAGTTATTCCTGTGTTAGTCAATAAGTTAGGTGTAAAAAAAGCACACTTATTGAATATGACCTTAGGCGGTATAGGCTTAGCCTCTATGACTATGATTACTGACCCAGCCTATTTGTTATTATCGATGGTGGGTGTTGGTTTTGCTTGGGCTTCTATTTTATCCTTACCTTATGCCATGTTAGCATCGAGTTTGCCCAGTAATAAAATGGGTGTCTATATGGGGATATTTAACTTTTTTATTGTGATTCCTCAAATTCTTGCTGCTACTTTGCTTGGTTTTATTGTGAACACTTTTTTCAGTGGCGAAGCCATTTATGCATTGGTGACAGGTGGTGTGCTTATGGTGGTTGCTGGGTTATTAACCTTGCGCGTGAGCACTGATTAAGCCGCAATAATTTTTAATGACTTTAATAGCCTAACGATAGGGTGTGCAGTGATGGCCATACACAATAAAGCGAAAAACATAAACAATAATTCTACACGAGGCGCTTGGCTTGCAAGCCTTGCATTAATCGCAGCGCCTTTTGTTACAACGCATCATGCGGTGGCTGATGGAGCGACTAACGATCAAAAGGGTTTTGTAAACCAAGGTTCTGTAAATCAAGGTTCGGTAAACCCAAATACTGTCAGTCAGAGCTTTTACGGCACATTAGAGCCGATGGCTAAACGCCCTATTTATTTTGTTGTGACTGATCGCTTTGCCGACGGTGACCCTACAAATAATCAGTTAAAGCAAGGTGGCCAATACCTCACATTTAACCAGCCACTCACGCAAAAAGGCGCCAACAAGGCCAATATAGGTTACATGGGTGGCGACTTTAAAGGCATTGTTAATAATGCTGACTATATTGCCAATATGGGGTTTGGTGCTTTGTGGTTAACGCCGATTGTGCAAAACCCCGATCAGCACTTTACCGGTGGTGTCAATGTGGGTGAGGCGATGTTTACCGATAAAGGTAAAACGGGCTACCACGGTTATTGGGGTATTAACTTTTTTGAAGTGGATGAACATTGGCCCTCAAAGGATTTAAGCTTTAAGCAGTTAACGCAAACACTTAAAAAACACGATATCAGCACAGTGCTCGATATTGTTGCCAATCATGGTTCTCCGTCTTTTACCATGCCCGTTAAGCAGCCCTTGTTTGGTCAGCTGTATGATAAAAATGGCACGCTAAAGGCCGATCATCAAAATTTAAAACCCACTGACTTAGACCCTAAAAACCCTTTACATAAGTGGTATCACAACAAAGAGGACTTAGCCGAGCTTTCAAATATTAATGAGCAAAACCCTGAGGTACTCGAATATTTTGTGGCGGCTTATTTACAATGGATAGATCAAGGCGCTGATGCCTTTCGAGTAGATACTATTAGGCATATGCCCAATAGTTTTTGGAAGGCCTTTAGCGACCGTATTCGCGAGAAGCATCCAGGCTTCTTTATGTTTGGCGAGCATTTTAGTTTTGAAGCAAAAGATATTGCCCAGCATACCTTTGCTGAAAATGGCAGCATTAGCGTGCTGGATTTTCCTGGCCGTAAAGCGATGGTCGATGTATTTGAAAACAACCAGTCTATGACTAATTTGCAGAGTTACTTGCATCTTGATGATACGATTTACAATAATCCCTATGAGCTAGCGACTTTTTACGATAACCACGATATGGCGCGTATTAATGCTACCGATACAGGTTTTATTAATTTGCATAACTGGTTGTTTACTAGCCGTGGTATTCCGGTCGTGTATTACGGTAGTGAAGTGGGCTTTATGCGCGGAACCAAAGAGCACTACGGTAACCGCAACTTTTGGGGGCAAAAGGCGATTGACCAAGCAAAAGTGCACCCAATACAAAAGGCATTAACGGTTATTGCTAATATTAGAAAAAATAGCATAGCGCTGCAGCAGGGTTTACAGGTTGATATTAATTACGGCCAACACCACGGTGTATTTTTACGGGTGTATCAGCATGAGGGTGTAAGCTCGAGTGCGTTAGTCTTGTTGAACCGCAGTAAAGAGTCTCAGGTGTTATCGGCCGATCAGTTTGTGCAAGCGGGTCAGTGGCAAAATGTAGTGACAGGTAAAAAAATCACACATACAGGGGGGCGTTTAAGTATGGATGTGCCAGCTAATGGTTTTATTGTACTGCAAAATACCGCACCGGTGACCGAACCTGTATTGATTAAGCATTTATGCAAACTCCCTCGAGTCGAGTGCCCTCGTCCATAATTTTCCTCGTCTATAAGTGTTAAGCCCTGTATTTTAGTTGCCCTTATATCCACACGATTATGTAGACACCCGCATCACTGCTGTTGATGTTGGTGTCTATTTTTTTGCATCCCTTGTGCGTGTGAGTTCTATGGCGTGTTGGATATTTTTGCGAGGCTACTATCGCGAATAACAAGTTTTGGCATGAGCGTTATTGACTCGACAGGGGTAGATTGGATTTGCTGCATTAATTGCTGTACCAGTAGCTCACCGGCTTGCGCAGTGCTTTGCCTGATGGTGGTGAGACTGGGAGTAATATAAGCGGCGGCGGCCATATCATCAAAGCCCGTCACGCATATATCCTTAGGCACTTTTAATCCTTTGCTGTGTAGCGCTTTAATGGCGCCAAAGGCAATGGTATCGCTAGCGCACACCAGCCCTTGTAAATCATGATGGTTATTGAGCAGTTCCTCTACGGCGTGCTTGCCGGCAGCTTCGGTATTGTGCGCATCAACTTGTAGGCCCTGAGTGGGGTTATTGCTGGTGCTATATTTTTTGAGGGCTTGGTTAAAGCCAATATAACGCGTATGAAACTCGGGATTACTCGGGCTAATATCACCTAAAAAGGCAAGCTTTTTTAAGCCTTGTGATAATAGGTGTTCGGTGACTAAAAAAGCCCCTTGCTCATTATTACAGCCCACACTATGGCCGGGTAGCTCTTTGTGGTTGGGACCCCATAATACAAAGTGAGCGCCTGCGTTTTTGAGTGTAATCAGTTTATCTTTTGCACTCACATAATCGCCATAACCGAGTAAAATTAAACCATCGGCGCGATGCGCCTCTTCATAATCGGCAAGCCAATTTTGGCTTAACTGCTGGAACGACACGAGTAAATCAAAGCCTCGTTTAGCGGTTGAGTGTGTAATGCCACCTAGCAGCGATAAAAAAAATGGATTGATATGTGAGTCATCAGTGGTGGGGTCATCGGCCAATAATAAGGCAATCGTTTTAGTACTCTGGCTGCGCAAGTTGCTGGCGTTTTTGTCGACAGTGTAATTCATATCATCGGCAATGGCTTGAATACGCTGGCGCGTTTCTTCGCTGACTAAAGGGCTGCCGCTAAGTGCACGCGATACGGTCGATTGCGACACGCCAGCTTTATAGGCAATATCTATGGATGTTGCTTTGCGTTTTGACGGCTCTTGGGATACATCGTTAGAGTTACGTTTTGGCATAAAGCCGCCTTATCTGAATACATCGGGTAGAGCCTTTTATAGCACGCTTTAGCGTGACTTGTCCGCCTAGACATTATGTTTTTTATTAAAGTTCAAGATTTCTAGTAACTATTGAGCCAAGCTGAAAAACAGCGCCTAAATCCCGTACCTCTGAGCCTAACACCGGTACCTCTAATAATTACGATGCCTAGTCATTAAAAGATTTAGTAACTATTCAGCCGAATCAAAACCCCCCTCTAAATAGTTACAATATTTATTAAAGAATTTATTAATGCACTCATTAAATAGTGTAATAAATACTTGGCATGTACTTGGCGTTTTTATGACTAACAATTCGGTCACGTCTGTACGCGGTTAGTGAATACCCTATTCGCTATGCACCTTACAAGGATGTGACTGGGACACCCTTGTAAGGTTATGGCGAGGCTATTCTACTGTGACACTCTTTGCCAAGTTTCGCGGCTGATCGACATCGGTCCCTTTAATGATCGCAACGTAATAGCTTAAGAGTTGTAAGGGCAAGGTATAGACAATGGGCGCAAGCCAAGGGTGCACATCGGGTACTTGAATGACCTTCATGGTGTCGTCACTTTTAAAGTGCGAAGCGGCATCGGCAAAAACATACAGTTGGCCACCGCGTGCGCGTACCTCTTCGACGTTAGATTTAAGTTTTTCTAATAAATCATTATTAGGAGCGACCACAATAATGGGCATTTCAGCATCAATCAGGGCGAGTGGGCCATGCTTTAATTCACCAGCGGCATAGGCTTCGGCGTGAATATATGAGATTTCTTTTAATTTAAGCGCGCCCTCCATTGCAATAGGGTATTGGTCGCCGCGACCTAAAAATAAGGCATGATGCTTGTCGGCAAAATCTTCGGCTAGGCCTTCAATGCTTTTGGCAAGCTCGAGTGTTTCTTCGAGCTTACGCGGTAGGCTTTTAAGGGCATCGGTGAGTTCTTTTTGTTTATCGAGGGTGAGGCCGTGGTGTTTGCCAATGGCTAAGGTGAGCATGGCAAAGCCGACGAGCTGGGTGGTAAAGGCTTTGGTTGATGCAACGCCTATTTCGGCGCCAGCGCGGGTCATAAAGGCAAGATCGGACTCGCGTACCAGCGAAGAACCGGCCACATTGCATACGGTTAAACTACCCAAATAACCTAAGTCTTTGGCCAAGCGTAGTGCGGCGAGAGTGTCGGCGGTTTCGCCCGATTGGCTAATGCTCACCAGTAAACTGTTGGGCTGTACAAAGGATTTTCGGTAGCGGAACTCACTAGCAATTTCGACGTTACAGCTAATACCGGCATAGGTTTCTAGCCAGTAGCGAGCGACCATACCTGCGTGATAGCTGGTGCCACAGGCAACAATCTGTACGTGCTGCACTTTTTTAAATAAGTCGGCGGCGCCGTTGCCAAAGGTTTCTTCAAGAACGGTGTTTTCGCCTAAGCGGCCCTCTAAGGTGCTGGTGACTGACTCGGGTTGCTCGAAGGTTTCTTTGAGCATAAAGTGGCGATAAGGGCCTTTATCGGCGGCATCATAGCTGGCGCTGGACTCGTGAATTTCGCGTACAATTTGCTCGCCCAAGTGATTAAAAATATCGACACTGCGGCGTGTGATCTCGGCGACATCGCCTTCTTCTAAGTAGATAAAGCGACGGGTGACCGGTAAAAGGGCGAGCTGGTCGCTGGCGACGAAGTTTTCGCCAATACCTAAACCCACCACTAAAGGGCTACCACTGCGAGCAACAATCATGCGTTCGGGGTCGTTTTTGTCGATGACCACGGTGCCGTAAGCGCCTTTTAATTGCTTAACGGTGTTTTGCACGGCATGCAATAAGCTGCTTACATTTTTAAGCTCCTCAACCACAAGGTGCGCAATCACTTCGGTATCGGTATCTGAGCTAAACACATGCCCTTTGGCTTCGAGGGCTGCTTTGAGGGGGACGTGGTTTTCGATGATACCGTTATGCACAACGGCAATGTGCTCGGCTGACACATGCGGGTGAGCATTGCGTTCGCTAGGTTCACCATGTGTGGCCCAGCGAGTATGCGCAATACCCGTTCCACCACTGACAGGCTCTAGTGCGAGCGCATCGGCAAGCTCGGCGACTTTGCCCAAACGGCGTACGCGTTGTAAGTTGTTGTTTTTTAATACGGCTACGCCTGCGGAGTCATAGCCGCGGTATTCTAAACGACGTAAACCTTCGACTAAAATTTCTGCTACATCGCGCTGGGCTACAGCGCCAACAATGCCACACATAACAATGTCCTTCAAAAGTATTTAAATTATAAGTAATAAATTAATGATGACTCAGCGCTGCACGTATGACGGTGACGCCTTGCTCTTCAATGAGCTGCTGGTCTTGAGTATTAATCTGATCATCTGTAATCAGTGTAGATATATGAGCCCACGGAAGCTCTAAATTATGGATTTTACGGCCAATTTTATTACTTTCGGCCATCACAATGACTTCGCGTGCGGCTTCGGCCATAACCCGGCTTAAATTAAACAGCTCATTAAAAGTGGTGGTCCCGCGTGTAGGGTCTAGGCCATCAGCGCCAATAAATAATTGGTCAAAATCAAAGGCGCGCAACATTTGTTCGGCTAATTGCCCCTGGAAAGATTCTGAGCGGGCATCCCATGTGCCACCGGTCATTAATAATGTGGGCTCGTTTTCGAGCTCACGCAGGGCATTGGCCACACCTAAGGAGTTAGTCATCACCACAAGCCCTTGCTTGCTCACAAGCTTAGGTAAGAGTGCGGTGGTTGTGGTACCGCTATCAATAATAATGCGGTTATGGTCGCGGATAAGCGTCGCGGCGGCGCTGGCAATGGCTTGCTTTTGTATTGAAACCTGTTGTTCGCTGGGGTCGCTAATTAGCTCTTGTGGCAGGGCAATAGCACCGCCGTAGCGACGCATTAATAGGCCGCTGGCTTCTAGTGTTGCCAAGTCTTTACGAATGGTGACTTCACTTGTGTTAAAGCTGGTGGCGAGGTCGTCCACGCTCACTTCACCGGCGCTGTCGAGGCGCTCAACAATGGCGCGCCGGCGTTGCTGGGTATTGCGTTTATTCACATTGGGTCACTGGTAAGTTTCGGTGTTGTTTTTTTGGTGTGATTTTCTTTCGGTTCGAAACTTATTATAAGGTTTACTCAAAGCATTGCAACACTTTGACAGGCTCAATGAGCTGTTTTGTAGCCTTATTAGTAGTCGCTCTATGTATGCACAAGGCTATGAAAATAGAGTATGAGAGGGGTGTGGCCGAGCGGTTTTTTTTACCATATTCTTAGTCGGTAAAGCCTTTGCGGCCTGTAACACTCAATGCGTGGGGGGTATTGGCGCTATGCCGGTAGCTCAATGAGTGAAAACAGCTTAAGGGGTTTGCCTCGATTGACGCTTGAATGTATTGAGCTTTAGCGTGTAGCGCATAACGCATACAATGATTAATGCCGTCCAGCGGCCGGAGGCAATCTTGCCCATCAAGACCCCATCCAATAGCTCGGCAAATAGCTCGATGAATAACTTGAGAAATAGCAACCCGATGCACGAAAGTGCGACCAATGTGGTTCCTTTTGGTCGCGACAGTACGAGTGAGGATGCGTGTTTTAATGAGCTTTATCTGGTGCACAAGCTTAGGCGTCTACCTAAACTTGTGCATGCGATTAGACAGCGCTCAGAGGAGTGGCTTGATGAGCGGTTAATGTATGCTTTGGCTCAAGTTGACGGGGCTTTTTTTGAGTTGGCTAATCATGCGTATCAGCAGTGTGAGCAAAATAATTATTTTTTTGCTATGCGAGAGTTACGAGCCCATCGCGATGAATGTGTGGCGGCATTTAAATTAGAGATGAATAAATGCTTTGCCGCTTGTATTGATGACGTGGTAGTGAATGAGCCCACGTTTGAAGGCTTGGCCGTACTTGAGGGTGATGAATTTGATGAGCTTTTAGCGATTGAAGCCACAGTAAAGCGCAGTGAAGCGCAAAACCAAAAGGCATTAATGGCTTTGGCGCAGCGCATGGCGACGGTGTGTGAATATGATAAAAGCATAACGCTATTGCCACTAGCACCTTGCGCTATTTTTAAAAGCTTGCAAGTGGCTACCAAGCCTTTGCAGTTAGAGCCCAATGCGCGCTTAGCGTTATTTAAAGTCTTTGAAAAAAATATTGCCAGTCATTTAACTGAGTTATATAGCCTTGTAAATAAGCATTTAGCGCAGTGCGGTATATTGCCCGATGTGCATAATCATTTGGCGAAAGCTTATAGCAATCATTACACTTCGCCATCTACAGCACATCAAAAAAAACTCAAAAACGAAGCTTTGCCAAAACAAGCTTTAACAAAACAAGCTTTACCGGTGGCTCAGCGAGCCAAGCATGACCATGATATTCAAGCGTTAACGCAAAAAATATATGCATTGCAGCGCTTTTTAAATACACAAACAAATGACCCCGCGCACAATACGCAGCACCCGCCTGGTCACTTTAATCACAACGTGCAGCAATTATTGGCTTTACTCGGTGATTTACACAATAAAGCCAGTCGCTCTATAGGCGCAGCGAATAGCCTAGATGCCAATCAAATACAAGAAGCTCAAGGCGATAATGCCGTGCTGCCTGTACCTAGTGAGCTTTTACAGCGGCTAGGCTTAGACGGTATTGATGGCAGTGGTCATAGCGATGTGGGTTTGGCCAGCTTATTTCCGCAATCACCCGAGCGTAATACATTGCAAGTGGTTGATGGGTTATTTGGCGCTATGCGCACCGAGCAAAGTTTAAGTCGCCCACTAAAGACTTTGCTGGCGCGTTTACAAATACCCTTGGCGCGTGCGGCGCTCGTTGACCCTGGTGTACTGAACAATCCGAACCATAGCGCAAGGCAATTAATTAATGTGCTAGCGCGAGCGGGTTTAGCGTGGCGCGGTGGTGAGAGCGATAATATTGAAACGCTAGGCACAGATCCGCTCTATCAAAAAATGCATAAAATTGTCACGCGTGCAACCAGTGAATATAACGACGACAATCAATTATTTACAGACCTGGTCACAGATTTTGAGAGTTTTACCCACCGTGACAAAAAGCGCTTGGCGATTTTAGAGCGGCGTATGCTAGATGCCGAAAAGGGGCGTATTAAAGCAGAAGCCGCACGCATAGCGGTTGCAAATACGCTCGGCGAGGCGTGTCGGCATGTACAGGTCGATGGTGTATTAAATGAGTTTATTCACAAGGCGTGGCAGCAGGTGCTGTATGTCACTTATTTGAAGCACGGTGAGGGCTCAAGTGAGTGGAATACTGCGGTTAAGCCCCTAACCGATATTATGATCAGTATAGAAGATTTAAGTGATTTTATTGTCTGTGAATATGCCCGCAAGCAAAGTGAGCAGTTGCTACAAGACTTTAAACAGGGTTTAGATAATATTGCGTTTGACCCTTTTGAGGCCGACCGATTATTAGGGCGCCTAGCGGCTTGGTATCGCGAGCTACGGCCTCGCACGTATTTAAAGCACCCTAATGCTCGACCAGTCAAAAAAAACCCGTGCTCAGCGGCAACGAATGAGATGCCGACTCATGCGAGTAGCGATAGTGGTGGCGTTAGTAATTCTGGTGGTAGTAATTCTGGCGTTAGTAATTCTAGTAGTCGTGATGGCCCAAGTAATAGCGACAACAAAGCATCGCATGAGGTAATTCATGATGCTTTTTATGAGCAAGCGCGCCGTTTACAAAGAGGCGCGTGGGTAGACTTTTATGAGCCAAATAAACCTGTGATTCGCTGTCGTTTAGCGGCGGTGATAGAGTCGACATCAACGTATATTTTTGTCGATAGAAAGGGGCAAAAAGCACTCGAAAAAAGCGTATTAGGTTTAGCGCTAGCGTTTAAAACCAAAATGATAGTTACCGTTGATGACAGCCAGTTATTTGATCGCGCGCTAGAGCGGGTTATCGTGAGTTTACGCCACAAAGAATTTTAGCGAATGGTGTTCACGATGATCATTAGACGATGGTTATTAGGTGATGAGAATGCAGTGACCCCCTTGTGCTTTGGTATCGTCAAATGCTTGCAGTATACGCTGACAACTGTCGGCACTATTTTCTTCTTTTTTAAAGCTTGTTAAGCTAAATGATAAGGTGACCTGAATGGGCTGGCCTTTAATATTAAGGGGCGCTTTGGCTAAAAACTGTCCTATTTTGTCGAGCGTGACTTTACCTTCTTCGGGCTGTATTTGCGGTAGTATGAGTAAGAATTTATCGCCGTGATAGCGGCCAACAAAATCGACACTGCGCAAGCGCTCTTGCAAAGTGGTTGCCACCAGCTTTAAAACGCGATCGCCAATAATATACCCGTACTCATTAAACACAGCCAAGCCATCAATATTACACATGCCGAGTGTAATCGGATGCTTGTAGCGCTGAAATCGCTCGCATTCTTGCTCTAGGCGCTGGCTGCAGCCGGTACGGTTGGGTAAGTTTGTTAAGGCATCGCGGTTGGCTTGGTGTTGTTCTTGCTCCATGAGGTCTTTGGTGGCTTTAGCCTCGACTTCAACGGCTTGCAAATTTTTGGCGACTTGCTGCAGTTCCTCATTGCTTGCTTGGGCGCTAGCTTGCTCGTGTTTGCGCTGGGCAAGGCTTTTTTCAATAATCGTTAAGTGCTCCATAACCGCATCTTTTAGATTATCAATACCTGTTTGTTGGTTGGCTTCGGCCAGTTTATCTTGGCTTTGCTCCAGTATTTGCGTGTCTTGTTCGCGGTCAATCATTTGTTTGACAGCGTCTTCTAGGTGGGTGTCTAGTGCTTGGCAAATACGGGTAAGTTCGGCATTCATATGCACTAAATAATTACCAAACTCGGTGCCATAATTCATATAGCTCGCTTGCAAAATATCTCTGATTTCACGTAAAAACTCGCTAATATTATCGCCTGTTACGCCATTATCTATTTGCACGCGAGCCTCGACGATTTTATCGACTAGCTGCCCGCTAGGCACTATCGCCGAAAAAATCTCATGTAAAAGCTGCTCAACCTCACCGCTATCGTTAAGTTGAATGGCGGTGGACTCAGCCTGAACGGGGTTGGGGCTAGACTGGATGTTTTGGGCGGCGCTGGTTGGCTCATCGATTGGCTTTGTATCGAGGCTCTGTATGTGTTCATTCACTTGCTTATTGCCCGGTAGCGGGGCTGAGGTATCGCTGTGCGCTTGTGGCTCTTTTTTTGGCTGCAGTTCTTCTTGTAGCTGAGGCTCTTCTTTTGGCCGTGGCTCTTTTTGTGGCTGAAGCTCTTCTTCTGACTGGAGCTCTGTTTGTGACTGAGGCTCTGCTTGTGTGCTTTTTGCGGTATTTGGGTTGGCTTGTGCCGATGTTGCGCTCAATAACCGCGTGCGGCCATTGAGTCGCTGCCAGAGGCTTTTGTCGGGTGCGGCTGCTACTTTGAGGGCTTTGTTTTGCAGTGCTATCAGGTTTTTTAACCATTCAAATTGTTTATAGAGCTCTACGCTTTGTGCGCTGATCCCGCGCTTAAAAGTATTGACCTCCTTTTGGGTGTAGGAATCTAAGCGTAGCTTTTCAAATTCGCCGGCAAAGGTTTTGAGCAGTGCGCAGGTTGCTTGAGTTTGTTCGGCGCGCTCGTGATGCCACTTTTTGACAGCTTGCTCTACCCGCGTAAGCTGTGCGTTAACGCTGACGCCGCTGGCGCCTCGTAGCTTTTCTTTAAAAACGGTTAATTCGGTATCGAGTCTTTTATCTAAACCATTACTGGCCGACGACAAGTGAACAACAGTACGGCGCAGCATGTCAGCATGAGCGGCAACTTGTTTTTCGAGCTTTTCTTGCTCTTCTAAGGCTACCAAATACTTTTCGCGCCATTGTGTTGTCACAGGGTATCTCCCGTTTAAAGGCTATCAATTGATATGCGGGGTTTAAGTGCGTTATTAAAGAGTATAGGAAGGGCTGGCCGAAATAGAAAAATAGTCGCGGGAACTATTTGCTGATTTTGATGTAGTGACTACGGCTTTGGGGCGGTTTTTTGTATATCACATGCCTTAAGGCTTATGAGTACTGGTCGCGGGTTTGCGCTTTAAGCGGCGCGAGTTAGTCATGGTGATGCCATTGGGCTACAGCCGATGTTTTTTGCGCAAGCCTGTTTCAATTCAATTCAATCACATTGCAAGCTATCACTCTATAATTGCAAGTTTAACGACATCAAAGGCGTTTGTATGAACACAGTGAGTCAAAGCCGGACACAAGGGCAATCAATAATAATGCGGCGTGTATTTGCGAGCTTAACGTTAGCAGGTGCGTTCGTTTTACAAGGGTGTGGCACGTTAGGCCATCCTAAGGCGCCTGTCATCAATGACGCGGATACACAAAAGCTCAGTCACATCACACAAACACTCAGTGATAAGCATAAGGCCCGCCATGCCTCTCGTCACCCGGTCGAAACACTGGCCTTTTTTGGTATTCAGCCGGGCGATACCGTCGTTGAGGCTTTGCCCGGCGGCGGTTGGTATTCACAGATATTAGTGCCTTACTTGGGGGCGCA
This sequence comes from uncultured Pseudomonadales bacterium, assembly GCA_947494095.1. Classification (GTDB taxonomy): domain Bacteria; phylum Pseudomonadota; class Gammaproteobacteria; order Pseudomonadales; family Cellvibrionaceae; genus Marinagarivorans. Next base: position 4,216 of record CANLTI010000049.1, on the reverse strand, counting down.
AGGCCGTTTGATTGGGGTTGATTACAATACTCAAATGTGGTCCCATTTTGGTGGCTTTGCGACACCAACGTTTATCGAAAAACGTAAAAAGTGGCCTGCCAGCTGGCAACAAGATGCAAGCCATTGGGGCCCTGGGGGTGAGCGGGCGCAGGCATATACCTTTGCTACGCTACCAGCGGCGCTTGAAGGTAGTGTGGATGCCGTCTTGTATATACGGGCCTTACATAACTTGGCACGCTTTGAGACTAAAGGTGGTTATTTAACGCAAGCACTTGCCGAGACGCACCGTATGCTTAAGCCCAAAGGTTTAGTGGGTATTGTGCAACATGTCATGGCCGAAGATAAGCCCGATAGCTGGGCCACAGGTGATCGCGGTTACTTGAAGCGCTCGGCGATCATGGCGGTAATGGATAAGGCCGGCTTTGAGTTTGTGGCCGAAAGTACGATCAACCAAAACATGAAAGATGATCCGCAAGACGGTGATGTGGTATGGCGCTTGCCACCATCGCTGAATACCAGCGATGATAAAAAAGCTGAGAGTTTGGCTATTGGTGAGTCTAACCGTGTAACTCTTTTATTTAGAAAAAAATAATGGGTATTTGAGGCAGCTCTAGCGCTTATCAATTAGGCGCTAGAGTTGTTTTATGTGCAAAGGGAGCTTATTACTCTCTTTTTTGATGTAACTAACGAAAGAGTAGACAATGACTTTAGAGCAAATCATGTTAATGGTAATTGCAGGGTTTAGTGCTTGGGTGTTTTGGCGGCAGCTAGCCATACGTGAGCTTGCTCTGCGTTATGCACTAGCCGCGTGTGAAAAAAGTGATGTACAGCTATTGGACCAAAGCATTGGCCTGAATGGGCTTAAAATAACCAAACTTGCAGGCGGAGGGATTGGCTTATTGCGTGACTATGGCTTTGAGTTTACCAGTACTGGCGAGCAGCGTTATGCCGGTAAAATCCTCATGATTGGTAAAACGTTGCAAGGCACTAAATTAGAAGCCTTTAGAGAGTCCGGCCCTTCTTTGTGAAAGCTTTGGATTAACGCATTATGTGATGCTTGGGGTGATTGCTGTCTTTAAGCTTTCGGGTGGTCAAAGTTTTGAATAATGACTCTTTTTATACATAATCTAAGCGTGTCTTCGCGTTAAATCGAGAATTAATGCGCTCAATGTCTTGTTGCGGCTGCGAGGGCTTGGCTTGTTGGTGCGGGGAACCGCTACAATAGTGTATTCAATATTCACTTTGGGAAAGCTTATGTCGAAGTTAAAAATTGTGTTGGTGGCACTACTGGTGTTGCCGTTGTTAATCATTGCTGGGGGTGCGGCCTTTATTTTAACGCTTGACCCTAACCGACTGAAGCCCCTCATTGCTGAAGCGGCCGATAAACAGGGTTTAACTGTTGTAGTGGGCGGCGATATTAGCTGGCGCTTGTACCCTAATATCGGGCTTGATGTGGCCGATATCAGCGTTAGCAATAAGGCCACAGCTGCAGCCTTGGCAAGCCTTAAAAGTGCTCGTTTAGATGTTGCTCTAAAGCCTTTACTTGGGCGTAAAATCGAAGTTGTGGGTGTGGCGGTTGATGGCGCTGAATTACATTATTTGCTGGAGGCTAATGGGCAAAGCAACTGGCCAGTCATTGAGGCTCAATCGACACCGACCGCAACCGATACACAATCTAAAGGTGATACACCAGAAATCAACATTGCCGCATTGTTTGTGACAGACCTAAGCCTTAATTACCGTGATGCCCAAGGTGTTAGCGCCAGTATAGCCGGCCTAAATGCGCAGGCGCTTGGGGTTAATTTGAGCGGTCGCGCCTTTGAGTTAATTCTGCAAAGCTCGGTGAGCTATACTGGTTACCCCGATGTATGGTTTGAAAGTGCTGGCTCTATTGCTGTTGATATGGGCTTGCATCAAGCGATCTTAGAGGCTTTTAAGGTCGATGTGTATATTGATGGGCGCAAGTCGCATGAGGCTGCTGATCTTGTATCTGAGCTAGCCGGAACGCTCAACTGGAGCACACCATTGACCGCAAAAACTGTGGTGAGCTTTAAAACAGATAATGTCAGGCAGCTATTGGCGCAACTGGGTATTCCATTGCCCGCCACGCAAGACCCTCAAGCTTTTACGTTTTTAAATGTACAGGCTAGCATGGATTTAAAAGGTGATGCCTTGACGCTGAAGCAAGCCACCATAAAACTCGATAAAACCACAGCGCATGCCGCCCTGGCGGTGACAGGTTTTGAACGGCCAAAAATACAAGCGAGTATCGAGATAGATGCTGTGAATGCTGATGCGTATATGGCGCCAGCACTCGATAAAAGCGCCACTAAAGCCAAGCCAAGCCCTAAAGAAGAGCAGCCGATCGCTGCTGCGCCACTGCCCTTTGAGCTGCTGAGACAGCTCGATGTGAAGGCGACGATGGGGCTTGGTCAATTGCAAGTCAACGGGATTACAGCCGACAAAATGAAGGCGACACTACAGGCTAAAAATGGCTTGATCACATTGCAGCCCTATAGTTTTGCCCTTGCACAGGGCTCGGTGAATGCTGAGCTGGTACTAGATGCGCAAAAGGCGACACGAGGCAAAGGGGCGCAACAAGACCGCGCCACACTCAAAGGTTGGCTAACCACACAAGACATCGAACTCGCCGCATTGCTTGAGCAGCTGAAGCAGGAGCCCTTGCTAGTTGGCGACTTAGGCAGCCGCGTCACATTCACCTCTGAAGGTCACACCGATCAAGACATAATCAATAACGTGCAAGCGGTATTAACGGTAGATTCGACCCTGATCAAGCTCACCACTATCAACATCGAAAAAAGCTTTTGTGAGGCGGTTTCTTTATTAAGTCGTAAGCCAGCAACTGATACTGTGTGGCCGACTTATAGTGAGCTATCGCCTTTGAGCCTTAAAGCCCGTTATGCCGATAATAAAATTGAACTGCAATCGCTCAGTGCGACTATCCAAAAGCTTAAGGCCAGCAGCTCTGGCATGCTGGACCTTGAAAGCGGCGACTTTCGGTTTCCTTTAGATGTGAGCTTGGCCGAGTTTGCAGGCGGTTTGGACGGTTGTGCGGCTGTTGATGCCAAATGGCGCAAGCGTGTAGTGCCGCTGCGCTGTAAAGGTAATCTCATTAATATTGGTGCAAAAACCTGCTTGCCTGATGGTCCCAGAATCACCGAGCAACTAAAAGGTAAGGCCAAGCAAAAAATCGACGAAAAACTTGATGAGGCTCAAGACAAAGTTGAAGACAAGGCCAAAAAAGAAGCAGACCGCTTTTTAGAAAAACATGTTGATAAAGATAAAATTGATGATCTCAAAGAGTCTGTTAAGGGATTGTTTAAGTTTAAATAGCCATATAAGAATTAAATGGCCTAAGAGAGTGAATCTTTTAGGCCATTTAGCATCTACACTTACAGTTAAGCGTATTTAGCTGCAAAACAGCCGCGATACTAGAGGCATAGATTAACTAAAGGTGTAGGTTAACCAGAACTAGAGACACAGGTTGTTAGGCGCTACTCAACTAATATATTTTACAGCTGGCAAGCTTTATGCTTGATGTGTGATTTTTATGCCAAAGCTACATTTAGAGTTTGGTGAAAAATAAAAAAGTTAAAAAAATTTTAAAACAGGCTTGCAATTTTTAACCAAAGGCAGCACATTGTAATTACACATTAATGACAGAGGTTTAAAAACACTAAAAATATTTTTTTAAATCATAATATGTAAGACAGTTTATTAATAAACCACAGCAAAAAAGGATAGACACGTATGCAAATTAATCTTTCCGGTCATCATGTTGATATTACTGACGGTATTCGCGAAGCAGTAGATACAAAATTTACCAAAGTGAGTGGCCACCACCCGCAACTTGATGATGTTTCTGTTACTGTAACTGTTGATAAGCACGAGCAAAGTGTTGAGGCCAAGAGCCAATACATGGGCGCTCCGGTTGTAGTACAAAGTGCTGATAAAGATATGTATGCTGCCATTGCTGCCGCGGCCAAAAAATTTGATTCAGCATTAGCGCACCGCAAAGGTGCGACTCAGCAGCGGCATGGTTAATAATTAACGTGTTTTTAAAAAAGGAGGCCTTCGCCTCCTTTTTTTGTGCCTGTAGTTTTTTAACTATCCAGCCAAACTAAGGGACGAGGAAAAAATACATTATCCAATAATACTTGTTTTCTGCTTCCTCTCCTCGACATTATGCTCCTGC